>JAPYSU010000007.1 GCA_029936425.1 Litorimonas sp. | reverse complement strand
CCGTCCGTAACACCAACACGCCACGCTAGCACGCCTGTCCGTGTGTCCGGAACATAAGAAACATAGCTTGCTTTGGACAGGTGAGGACGCATCTCTTGATTTTTCTGACAAGAGGTTGAAAGGGTTGGAATTTTTGCGATGGTAAACGCGGATGGTTTTTATAAAGGATGATATTCCTCCCCCCGTTCACGGGGGAGGTGTCACTGAAAGTGACGGAGGGGGGAGCATCACCCAACCAGCATTAGCGTGTTACGCTCCCTCCCATCCCCGCTTTGCGATACCATTCGCGTCACGACATTTCATGTCGCATTGGCTCAAACCCCGTAAACGGGGGAAGAAACCAAATGCAGGGACAGCTTGGTTCCGCGTTAAATGCCCGATAAGACCACACCATGAACTCGTCCCAATTTGAAATTTTTCTCTCTACTTCTCCGGGGCTAGAGGACTTGCTATTGCAGGAAGTCAAAGAAGCGAGTTTTTCCAATCCCAAAGTGACGCCCGGCGGCGTTACGGTTTCAGGTGGCTGGGAGGATGTCTGGCGGGCCAATCTTTACTTACGCGGGGCGTCGAAAGTTCTCGCCCGAATTGGAGAGTTTCGCGCCTTTCATCTGGCGCAGCTCGATAAACGGGCGCGCAAATTTCCGTGGGGCGAAACACTGACTGATGGCTCTAAGGTAAAAGTCGAGGTCAGCACGAATAAGAAAAGTAAAATCTATCATGCCGGAGCGGCTGAAGAGCGCATAGAACGCGCGATTTTCGAAGAGTTCGGCGCAGAGATTGTCGACTCCAAACAGGATGCCGACATCGTCATCAAAACGCGGATAGATCGAAACAATGTGATTTTATCGGTCAATACGTCCGGGCAGGGGCTCCATAAGCGCGGCTATAAACAGGCGATGGGCAAGGCGCCCCTGCGCGAAACCATGGCGGCGCTTTGCTTGCGAGGGTGCGGGTTCAAAGGCGATGAACCCGTGCTTGACCCTATGTGTGGGTCAGGGACGTTTCTGATCGAAGCCGCAGAAATTTCTGCGGGACTGCTGCCCGGGCGTAGCCGGTCTTTCGCCTTTGAAAAGCTCGCAACTTATGACGCTGAGAAAGTCGATAACCTTAAGGCCACAAAGCCAAATCTTGATATAAAACATCATTTCTACGGCTCTGACCGCAATGTGAAGGTCATTGAATTTGCAAATGAAAACGCCGCGCGGGCCGGAGTGGCGCCATATTGCACCTTCTCGCCAAAGCCGCTGACCGCGCTTGAGCGCCCGGACGGGCCCCCGGGGCTGGTCATCGTCAATCCACCCTATGGCGCGCGGGTCGGAAAGAAAAAAGATCTGTTCGCGCTCTATAATAGCTTCGGCCAGGTCATGCAGGAGAAGTTTCAGGGTTGGCGTGTCGGTATGGTGACCTCAGACACCAACTTGGCTCAAGCGACGCAGCTGCCCTGGCGGCCCACGGATGCCCCGATTAATCATGGGGGATTACGGGTGAAATTATTTCAAACAGAGGCGCTGAAGTGATTGCTGAGGCAAAATCTAAAGCCCGGCTACTGGCTAAACAGCGCCGCCAAGGGCTGGCATCGTCCGGCGCGCCGAGCGCTTTGATCCAGCATTTTCCGGCGTCGCGCTTTCGCGGCAAACAGATCGCAGGGTATTGGCCGTTAAAAGGTGAGATGGATATCAGACCGCTCTTATCGGCTCTCTCTGACCTTGGATTTGCGGTGTCTCTTCCCTGTATCACCGGGCCCTCCAGGCCGCTCATTTTTCGAAAATGGGGGCAGGGAGACGAGATGCGGGCTGGCCATTTTAAAGTTCAGGAGCCTCACGCCCATCAAGAGGAAATCACCCCCGAATTCGTTCTGATGCCGCTGCTGGCCTTCACCGCAGATGGAAAGCGGCTGGGATATGGCGGCGGATATTATGACCGAACGCTCGCCAAGCTTCGCGCAGAAGGTGACGTTTTTGCTTGCGGCGTGGCGTATGCTGGGCAAGAGGTGCCGGAGTTGCCGACAGATGAACATGATCAGCCCTTGGACGGTATATTGACGGAACAGTTTTTTAGGACCTTTGCATGAGATTTGCCTTTTTCGGAGATGTCGTCGGACGCGCCGGGCGCAACGCCGTCACGCGCCACCTTCCGCATGTGCGCTCTAAACTCGGCCTCGACGCCGTGGTTATCAATGCGGAAAATGCGGCGGGCGGTTTCGGAATAACGCGGGCGACGGCGGATGAGTTGTTCGAGGCAGGCGCGGATGTCCTCACGCTGGGCAATCACAGTTTTGATCAGGCGCAGGGCATTAGCGTCATTGAAAATGAAGAGCGCCTCCTGCGCCCTTGTAACTATCCCGTGGGTCAGGTGCCGGGACGCGGTGCCGGACTGTTTAATGTAAAGGGCTATAATTTCCTTGTTATCAATGTGCATGGCCGGGTCTTCATGGACGCGCTGGACGACCCTTTTATTGGGGTGGAGCGTGAGCTTTCCGCCGCGCCGCTCGGCGATGTTGCCGACGCGGTTTTGGTGGATATTCACGCTGAAGCCACTTCGGAAAAAGCGGCCATGGGGTATTTTTGTGACGGACGCGCCTCTCTGGTCGTAGGAACACACCAACATGTGCCAACGGCCGATGCGCGGATTTTGCCGGAGGGGACGGCTTTTCAGACAGATGCCGGCATGTGCGGAGATTACAATTCCATAATTGGCATGGAAGTCGAAGAGCCTCTGCGCCGATTTACAACCCGTATCAAAGGGGGCCGCTTTACGCCGGCTTCGGGAGACGGAAGCCTCTGCGGCGTCTATGTGGAGACAGACGGGAAAGGCCTGGCAAAAACTGTCAGCCCAATACGTATTGGCGGGCAGCTCTCCGAAATTATGCCCTCCTAAACTATTTGTTTAAAAGCTCATTTGCTTTGTTATAACGCTTTCATGACACATAACGCCAAACACCGAACTGCCCTGTATCCCGGAACATTTGATCCGATGACCCTGGGGCATTTGGATATTCTGAAACGGGCGAGTCGGTTGTGTGACCGCTTGGTTGTCGGCGTGGCCATAAACCGATCAAAAAACCCGCTTTTTCCGCTTAGTGAACGGGTGGAGATGGTCGAGAATGTTGTGGAGCCGTTTCGGGATCGCATTGAGGTAGAGGTCCTGCCTTTCGAAGGCCTACTGATACATTTCGTTGAAAATGTCGGCGCCAATATGATAGTGCGCGGCCTACGCGCCGTTTCGGATTTCGAATATGAATTTCAGATGGCGGGAATGAATGATAAATTAAACCCGAATATTGAAACTGTATTTCTCATGGCTGACCCGCAATTTCAGACTATTGCGTCCCGCCTTGTGAAAGAAATCGCCCGTCTTGGCGGCGATGTCTCGCAATTTGTTACCCCCGAAGTTGAGCTTCGTTTGAAGGATAAATTTACATGATAAAACATGTCACAACAGCTTTGGCCCTCTCCCTGACGATGTTCGGGACAGCTTGTTCGGCTCAGGAAAAATCGCCAGGCGCGGCAGAGGCAAACGTCGAAACTGATAACATTCCTGCGGAAGCCTGGAGACAAGTCGACCCGGAAAACCTGATTGTAATCGATACAGCTTATGGGGACATTGGCGTTGAACTATATCCCGAAATCTCCCCGGCGCATGTCGAACGTGTCAAGACACTCGCCCGTTCGGGGTTTTACGATAATGTGCCGTTTCACAGGGTCATTGAAGGATTCATGAATCAGACCGGGGACGGCGCTAATGGAGACGGGAGCGGCGACTCTGACCTCCCTGATCTCAAAGGGAATTTCACGTTCAGACGCGGTGAAGATATGCCCGTCACGCTAATCGGCGTCCGCAATGAAGGCGGCAGAACGATTAATGTCGGCTTTTATAAGGCTTTGCCTATTGCCACTCAGCCGATGGCCCAAGCTATGCTAACAGCAGACGGCAAAGTGACGGCTTTTGGTCTTCATTGTAAAGGCGTCACGTCCATGGCGCGGACAAATGACCCTGATACAGCCAATAGCCAGTTTTTCCTTATGCGGGACCGGGCCTCTCACCTTGATGAAGGTTATACCATCTGGGGGAATACTGTGATGGGACAGAAGCATCTACGCCGTTTTAAGGTCGGAACGATTGGAGAGGCAGGATTTGTGCCCGATCAGATGAACACAGTGCGCGTTGCGGCAGATTTGCCTGAAGAGGATCGTCCGACTGTCTATGTCATGAAAACGGGTCACCCGGCTTTTCAGACTTACCTGCAAACCGTAAAAAAGTCTGACGGCAGCTACCCCGATATCTGTGATATCTCCGTCCCGACAAAAACCGAAAAAACCTAAATTTAAAACTCATAATACTGTAAGAAGAAAGCTCTGCTATGTCCGAAAAACTTATCATGACCGTGGATGCCAATGACGGCAAACCCGGTGACGTTACAATTTTACTGCGCCCGGATTTGGCGCCGAAACACGTCGAGCAAATTACAACTCTTGCCAAGGACGGCTTTTACGACGGTTTGATCTTCCACCGCGTGATCGACGGCTTTATGGCCCAGGGCGGCTGTCCGGACGGCACAGGCATGGGCGGCGCAAAGAAGAATATTCCGGCGGAATTTAATCGTCACCCGCATGTCGAAGGCGTGTGTTCCATGGCGCGGGCGCAAAACCCGAATTCAGCCTCTAGCCAATTCTTTATCTGCTTAGATGAAGCCGGTTTCTTGGACGGTCAGTACACGGTTTGGGGCGAAGTTGAGAGCGGCATGGATTTGATCCACGCCCTGCCAAAAGGCGAACCGCCCCGCATGCCCGGTAAAATCGTCAAGATGACGGTCGTCGAAGACTAACATTTATAAGGCGATCCGATATGGACGTCTCTCTTTTTGATTTCACCCTACCAGATGCTGCAATTGCTTTGCGGCCAGCGGTGCCGCGCGACTCGGCGAAACTCCTGCAGATTGGAGCGGAGGGAGAGTTTACGGATCACAGAGTGTCGGACTTGGCGTCTCTTTTACAAGCCGGAGACGTATTGGTTCTAAATGAGACCAAAGTCTTTGCTGCAGCACTGAAAGGCAAGAGAGCCGCGCGCGAACATGGCGGGGGAGGCGTGGTCACCATTGACGTCAATCTTCATACGCCTGTAACGGATAATATCTGGCGGGCCTTTATCCGGCCTGCCAAACGGGTGCGCCCTGGAGATGCCCTCATATTTTCTGACACTCTGTCCGGCACTGTGACGGATAAGCAGGGCGGCGGAGATGTCGGTCTTGTGCTTCATCCTCAGGCGGATCTTATTGAAGAGATTAATGCGGCAGGGGAACCGCCCCTGCCGCCTTATATTGCGCGCAAAAGAAAACCGGACGAGCAGGATGTAAATGATTATCAGACCGTTTATGCGCAGGAAACAGGGTCTGTTGCCGCTCCGACGGCGGGCCTTCATTTTACCAGTGAGGTTTTCAGGAACTTGCAGAATAAAGGCGTTCAACTCGAACGTCTGACACTTCATGTCGGGGCGGGAACTTTTCTGCCTGTAAAATCCGAAGATACCTCCGCACATAAAATGCATTCCGAACGTTATTCAATTTCCCGGGAAACTGCAGAAAAATTGAATATGGCAAAATCTCAGGGCCGGAGGATTATTGCGGTTGGAACAACTTCCCTGAGGGCTTTGGAAAGTGCCTGCGATGAAAATGGAATAATAGCAGACGGTGCTAGGGAAACAGATATATTTCTGACCCCGGGATCCAGGTTCAAAGTCGTTGACGGTCTCATGACCAACTTTCATTTGCCGAAATCGACTTTATTTATGCTGGTGAGTGCCTTAGCGGGGCTGGATACTATGCAGCGGGCTTATGCTCACGCCATTAAACATGATTACCGTTTCTATTCCTATGGCGACAGTAGTTTGATCTGGAAGGCCGAGTAATGGCAATTTTCCCCTTTGAAATAGGTGCCTCTGAAGGTAAAGCGCGAACAGGCGTTTTAAAGACCCCGCGCGGCGATATCCGCACGCCGGCCTTTATGCCGGTGGGAACGGCCGGAACGGTCAAGGGCGTCTATATGGATCAGGTGAAGGCGGCCGGAGCGGATATCATCCTCGGCAACACTTATCACCTGATGCTTCGCCCGGGTGCGGAAAGAATCAAAAAATTAGGCGGTCTGCACAAGTTCGGGGGTTGGGAAGGGCCGATTCTGACGGATTCAGGCGGATTTCAAGTCTGGTCATTGTCAAAACTGCGCAAGATGACGGAGGAAGGCGTTGAGTTTCAAAGCCATCTTGATGGCAGTCGTCATATGTTGTCGCCGGAACGCTCCATCGAAATACAAGCCGATTTACTCGGAGCGGATATCTCCATGCAATTGGACGAATGCACGGATTTTCCCTCCACGCATGCTCAGGCCGAAAAGTCGATGGAATTGTCCTTGCGCTGGGGAAAGCGGTCTTTGGAGGCATTCGGAGACAGAGAAAAGCAAACCCTCTTTGCTATCGTCCAAGGGTCAACCTATGAAGATTTGCGTCAACGCTCCGCCGAAGCCAGTTTGAACGAGAAAACATCTGGAGGGTATGGGGGGTATGCCATTGGTGGTTTGGCCGTCGGGGAGGGGCATGATGCCATGTGTAAGGTTTTAAACTTTACCGTCCCGCACCTCCCCAAGGACCGTCCGCGTTATCTCATGGGCGTTGGAAAGCCAATTGATCTGGTTGAATCGGTTTTTCGAGGGGTCGATATGTTCGATTGCGTTATCCCGACCCGATCCGGACGTCATGGTCAGGTTTGGACGGATGAGGGACCTTACAACATAAAACGGGCTGAATTTTCTGAAGATGAATCGCCCCTAGATTCGGCTATTGAGTGCGAAGCCTCGCAAAAATACTCTAAAGCCTATTTGCATCATCTGGTGCGGTCGAAAGAGATGCTGGGCTCCATGATTCTCAGCTGGCATAATATTGCTTATTTCGAAGATCTGATGTCTCGTATGCGCGCCGCTATTGTTGAGCAACGCTTGAAAGCATTCGTTGAAAACTTCCGGGCCAATTGGAAAGGCTGAGTTTTACTGAAATAGTCAGCCATATCGCACAGTTTGGGGCTTGACTGTCAAAACTGCCCCGCATAGGTAAGCCACGCTTTGGAAAGCGCCCATAGCTCAGTTGGTAGAGCGCCTCACTTTTAATGAGGATGTCCACGGTTCGAGTCCGTGTGGGCGTACCAAATCACTCCAAGAAATAATTAACCATGCAAATGAGTAGCTTCGTTTCGGAAGAAAGGCTGCTCGGCTAACCTTCCTGTAAAATATGTTTTCATAGAGAAGAATATCCCCATTTTTCTGGAAAAGTGGTGCATTTTCGCAACTTTTTAGAAAAAACCTTTTAAATTGATAGAAATAGTCCTATTCCTTTGTGGCCACGCGGAACCATTTCGTGTTAAGGCGATTACAGATTTGTTACTGCGTTTGCAGTGCAATCAAACTATTAACAGAAATGGCTCTGACCATTGACGGAGGAAATTACCATGAAGCACAAGCTTCTTTTTGCCGCGGCAACCGCCGCATTGATGGCTGCCCCATCGCTCGCTGCTGCTCAAGATAGTGGTTGGTACTTACGCGGTAACGCAGGTTACGGCGTTCATACTGATACTGAACTTAGAGATGGTATGGTTGGAGAAAACGAAAGTGAAGGCAATATTGCTTACTCTCTCGGCCTCGGCTACGAGTTTGGGAATGGTTGGCGTATGGAACTGGACGGTTCATCTCTCTGGACTGACCTAGGTAAAATTGACTCACTTCCTCAGTCATCAGCTAAGCTTCGTACAAACTCCTTGATGGTTAATGCCATTTATGATTTCGAAGACTTCGGCCGTTGGGAGCCATATGTAGGTGCCGGTATCGGTGTCGTCGAAAGTAATCTCAAGGCTGTTGCAAGTGATTTCCCATCTGCCGACCTTGGCACACCTGGCGTCGCTTTGATTCCTTCCCCAGCATGTCCTGGCCTTCGTAATGGCTCAGATTCATTTGTATGCTCCGTGAATGGTGATGAAGCAAATCTTGGATGGCAAATTCTTGCCGGCCTTGGGTATGCGATCACAGATAATCTGTCCTGGGATACAAACTATAAATATCTAGATTCTGGAACAGCCAGCTTTAATGGCATGCGCACAAATAACAGATCTGGTCTGTCTACTCAGTTCGTAACTGATCTAGAAGACGTTGGTTCACACACAATCATGACGGGCTTCCGTTATCGCTTTGGTGGGTCCACACCGCCTCCCGCTCCGACACCTGATGTGTCCTGCTGGGACGGATCTATGGTCTTTAACGCCAATCAGTGTCCGCCAGAGCCACAGCCAGAGCCCGATGTTGAATGTTGGGATGGGTCCATGGTCTTTAACCGTGCGGAATGCCCGGCTCAGCCTGTTGTCTGTTCCGACGGTTCAACTGCGCCAACACTTGAGCAGTGCCCTGTCCTGAACGTCTGTGAAGAAGAGTACCGTCAAGAAATCATTTATTATGAATTTGATAAAGGTCAGTCTGCTGAGACACGCAATACAATTAACCGCATCTTGGATGTAGGCCAGTATTGTTCAATTCAGAACATCCGCGTTGTCGGTCACACCGATACATCCGGATCACAGGCCTATAACCTCGGTCTTTCACAGCGCCGCGCAAAAGACGCCCGTGATGAATTGGGCCGCCAAGGTGTTGACGCCAGCATGATCACCTCAGAAGGCAAAGGCGAGACTGAGCCTTTCGTTCAAACTGGTGACGGCGTCAGAGAGCAGCTTAACCGCCGCACAGAAG
This sequence comes from Litorimonas sp., assembly GCA_029936425.1. Classification (GTDB taxonomy): domain Bacteria; phylum Pseudomonadota; class Alphaproteobacteria; order Caulobacterales; family Maricaulaceae; genus Litorimonas. The sequence continues at coordinate 133,220 of JAPYSU010000007.1, read as the reverse complement.
TTCTTGTTACTCTCGGCACAATCGCCGGAATGAACTAAGACTTAGGTCTAAATTAAAATTAGAAAGCCCGGCTTCGAGCCGGGTTTTTTTTTGTGGGAAACGGTAAGAGTTTGTATTGATTCTCTTCGTTTTCAGTGAGTCTATCGCCGCAAATATATAAATTTTTAGGCCGTCATTTTCCTGCTGCAATAATATTCTTGGATCCCCCAAAGAGCGCCTGTCCATTGATGGGCGACCGTAGAATTAGCTCTATAAAAAGATAAAATTATTAGGGAACAAACTTTTGCCATAAAAGTATTAGACTTGTGATCACATCTAACGTGATACGAAAAAAACAGACTTATGGGTTTGACCATAGACGGAGGAATTTATCATGAAGCATCAGCTTCTTTTTGCTGCGGCCACTGCCGCAATATTAGCCGCCCCTACATTAGCAACTGCTCAAGATAGCGGTTGGTATTTACGGGGTAATGCTGGTTACGGCGTCCATACAGATACAGATCTGAAAGGTGGTTTGCTCGGTTCTAATGAAAGTGAAGGTAATGCCGCTTACTCTCTTGGCTTTGGCTATGAGATGAAAAACGGCCTTCGCATGGAGCTGGACGGAACGTCACTTTGGTCTGATTTAGGAAAAATCGACTCCCTTCCACAATCTTCTGCAAAGCTTCGTACAACGACTTTAATGGCAAATATTTTGTATGACTTTGAAAGTTTTGGTCGGATAGAGCCTTATGTTGGTGCTGGTGCCGGTATTTCAAAAAATAGCTTTAAAGCTGTTGCGAGCGACTTTCCATCTGCACCGGCTGGTTCTCCTGGGGCCACTCTAATCGCGTCTCCAGCTTGTCCAGGGCCGCGTAGCGGATCGGATTCATTTGCCTGCTTCGTTGACGAAAGTGATACTAACTTTGCGTGGCAACTAATTGCTGGTTTGGGGTATCAGGTAACTGATAACCTGACGTGGGATACAAATTATAGATATCAGGACATTGATGTTGCCAATTTCGACGGAGAGCGCGTCAACAATGTTTCTGGGGCCTCTTCGCCATTTACTGCTGACTTAGTTGATGCAGGCTCCCACACTGTCATGACGGGTATCCGTTATCGCTTTGGTGGGTCCACACCGCCGCCCGCTCCGACACCTGATGTGTCCTGCTGGGACGGATCTATGGTCTTTAACGCCAATCAGTGTCCGCCAGAGCCACAGCCAGAGCCCGATGTTGAATGTTGGGATGGGTCCATGGTCTTTAACCGTGCGGAATGCCCGGCTCAGCCAGTGGTTTGTTCCGACGGATCAACTGCGCCAACACTTGAGCAGTGCCCTGTCGTTGTTTCAAATGTTTGCGAGGAAGAGTTTCGTCAGGAAATCATTTATTATGAATTCGACAAAGGTCAGTCTGCTGAGACACGCAATACGATCAACCGCATCCTGGATGTCGGTCAATATTGTGCGGTTCAGAACATCCGCGTTGTCGGTCACACCGATACATCCGGATCACAGGCCTATAACCTCGGTCTTTCACAGCGCCGCGCAAAAGACGCCCGTGATGAATTGGGCCGCCAAGGTGTTGATGCCAGCATGATCACTTCAGAAGGCAAAGGCGAGACTGAGCCTTTTGTTGAAACAGGTGACGGCGTCAGAGAGCAGCTTAATCGCCGCACGGAAGTTCTTGTTACTCTCGGCACAATCGCCGGCATGAACTAGGACTTAGGTCTAAATTAAAATTAGAAAGCCCGGCTCCGAGCCGGGCTTTTTTATGGCAAATGATTATTATATTCTATGGCAGGCCCAGATTAACTCGGCGCCAGATCAGGTCAGCCAGAGGAATATGGAGGGTCTTAGGTCGATTTGCTTTGACTATATTCTAACGTGCCATGTTGAATAACGTCATCCGTTTCCAGAATGGTCTGAGGTGTATGACTGCCCGATATTTTGGAGAGCTTGTCATAAAGGGGCGCAAAGTCTTTCTGTGTCGCCTCGAATAATTGCTCAAAAGAATCGATAACGAAATAAACGTCCTGATAATCGTCAATTTTATAATCCGTTTGCATGACCCGCAGGAGATCAAATTTCAGGCGGTGTGGGGACGGGCTCTCCAGGCTATATTGGGCTTCGCCATAAGAGGAGACGATTCCTGCCCCGTAATGGCGGAGACCTTCGGGCGTGTTTATCAGTCCGAATTCTACAGTATACCAATATAGACGGGCGAGGTTTTTCAGACCATCATACTCCAAGGATCGTAACCCGCCTTTGCCGTAAGCTTCCATATAATCAGCAAATATCGGCTGGGTCAGAAGCGGCACATGTCCGAAAATATCATGAAAGATATCGGGTTCCTGAAGATAATCGAGTTGATCTGCTTTTCTGATAAATCGTCCTGCCGGAAAACGTCGATTGGCCAAATGATTGAAAAACACATCATCCGGGACAAGGTGCGGCACCATGACAACGGTCCAGCCCGTCAGCGCTTTTAGTTTTGGATTTAAATCCTCAAGGTTCGGAATGCCGCCGTCACTTAAGGAGAGCTTTTGCAGCCCGTCCAGAAACTCTTTCGTGGTTCGGCCTTTTAGAAGCTCTGCCTGACGGTCATAGAGTGTATCCCAGACGCCATGTTCTTCATCAGTATAAGCGTCCCAAACCTGCTTGATTGTAAAATCTTCGGCGGGGGTTTGAGAGGCAATAATCGGATCGTCTATCATAAAAATTCCCAGCTGAGTTAATAGGGTTGAACTAATAAGCCGCTAGAGAGAAATCATCATGCAAATCCGCTCTCTCTCGGCGTGAATTTGCGCCTTGCGGCTTTTGAGTGGAATTTGAGGCAAAATTACCTATCTCCGAACAAGGAGCCCAAGGCTTTTTCAATATCACTCTTCTCTTCTTCGGTCTCTTCTTTCTTTTCTTCCGTTTCGCTTGTGGTTTCCGAATCGACTTGAGAGTCCGTCTCTGATCCTTCCGCCTGTTCGGTATCTTTCGGTGTCTCGGTTTTAGCCGCAGAATCTGACGGCTCCTTTCTACCTCCCAACACGCCGCCCAGAATACCCCCAATGGATCCCTGAGCCTCATCTTCCAGACGGGACCTGACTTCCTGCTTGGCGCGCTCCGCCACAATTTTGCTTAAAAACTCCGTGTCGAGGCCAGGGGAGGCTTGCCCGAATTCCCCGGCAAACCGGACGGGGATACCAAAACTACCTAGTTTATTGGCGCCTTCGCCCGTAAGCCTCGGCCGAAAACGGAAATCCATGGTTTGCTGCCCCAAATCGATTGTGCCAGCGCCCTCTGCCCTTACGCCGATAGCGGCCAGCGTAAATTCGTTAAGACTGACAACACCCTCGTTAATTTCAAATAATCCGCCTAGGTCCTTAAATTTCGTAACTTGAGAACTGCCTATCCCGGAGGGCAGGCTTCTGGATTTTAAAGCCTCCTCTAATCCCGTCAAAAACTTGGTTGCGTCAATGCCCTGAATTTGCCCATCGAACAGTCCGAACCCGCCTTGGCCGTTCAGACCTTTCATCAGCTCTGCCTGGCTGCGGCCGGAAGACGTTATGGATAGTTCTGTTTTTGCTTCGCCCGAGGCTTTGGTAAAACCGGCAATGGCAGAGAGAAAACTGTTGCCGTTGAGATCATTCAGCCCAGCCGTCAAGGCCAGCGACGGAACGGATTTTGACGCATCAAAGGTCAAATCCATTCTGCCATTTCCGCCATAAAGCGCCATTCTCGGCAGGTCTGCTTTTAAGACGCCGTCATATAAAGTCACACTCATCTCCGACTGGCCCAGTTTTAGCCGGTCGGTAATCACATTTTGGGTCGTGACCTCAAGATTGGCATCAACAGATTGAAAGGGCGCCAGATTTAGAGGCGCTTCGCTCCAGGGCTGAATTTCGCCTTCAGGATTTTGAGTGCTGTAACTGGCCATATAAGGGCGCAGATCGAGTCCTTGCAGAGCAATATTGCCCTCAATCAGAGGACGGGGTTCTTGCAGAGTGGCGGAGATGTCTCCGCTCCCTCTAATGTCGTCAAATCCAATTTCAGCATTGGAAAGTGTCAACTTATCCGAAACGCCGGCGATGTCGCCGTTGATTGTAAATCGCTCATAAATGGCCCCGGACTCGGTATCCGGAGAAAGCTCTGTTCCGTTCAGCGCGGCCAACGCCCTTACATCCGTGATTTCACTGGTGAGCGCTCCGTCCAGGGAGAGAGCCTCGCTGTCGTTCAAGGCATATTTCCCTTGTCCCGAGAATGTTGCGTTGAGTAGTCCTTCGCTGAGAGCGGCTTCAAGATTATTTAAAATAAAGGTTTCGCCCTCTGTCCTGATGTCACCGGACGCTTTGACCGTTTTTACCGACTTGGAATAGGGCGAGTCAGTCGGAAGGGTTTCTGCAACCTTTGTAAAGTCCGGGATATCGAGGGTGAACTGGCCATTGGCTTTTGGAGTGTCCGCCAGGCTGATATTGCCTGCATAACGTCCGTTCACGGCGCCGTCAGATGCGGTCGCTTCCAGATTTGAGACGGATATTGTTTCTGGCGAATAGGTTAGCTCTCCTGATGCCGTGAGAGTTTTAAATAGGGCGGCATAGGGGCTTTCTACTTTGGCCGTCTGGGCCAGATTTGCGGCATTCTGTACGTTTGTATCAAATGTGCCGTTCGCCGTAATTCCGGCGTCAGAATAATCCGCCATGCCGTTAAATTGCGCGGAAAAGTCAGCTCCCGTGAGGTCCATTTCTATAGATTTGGCGGCGAACCCGTTGGGCGTTCCGCTTAGGCTCGCTTTTCCCTCAAGTGATCGCATCATATCAAGATTTGGCGTTTCTTCCGGAAGATAGGGTTTCAACGCGGCAAAATCTGTAATTTTAAAATTTGTTTCGCCGTTCAAAACAGGCGTTTCGCCGAGAGTCGCAGAGCCGGTAAAACGCCCGCTCAAAGCGTCCCCTTCGGCTTCGATATCTGTGTCATTTGCTTTAATGAGGCCTGCAATCTGACTAAAATTTCCTTTGGCTTTCAGATTATTCAACAGGCCGAGATAAGGTATATCTTTCGGACTCAGGTTCTGAATTGCTGCTGGATCGGTGATTTCCGACTCCAGGGCGACTTGAAAGTCCATCTCAGGGGAGGCAAGGAACCTACCGTCAGCCAAAATATTGGCAAAGCCCGTTTTAAGGTCGGCCTTGAACGGCGCTTCTTGCCCCTCCAGAAAGGCGCGGACATTGTCAAGGGTCATATCGATTTCGCCGCGTTCCCCCTGATATGTCAGACTCAAATCCATTTCGAGCGGTTCAGACAAGCCCGGCAGGGACAGGAAACCGTCAATATCGGAAGCATCATAATTTTTGCCAGAGACGGCATCACTATAAGTAATTTGGCCGTCGATGAGATTGAACGCCTCAATTTGCGGGTCAAGACTGTTGAAGCGTCCATCCCGTGCAAAAGGTGTCGCAGGTTCCGGGGCCGTTTCCGTTTCCTGATTTTCTGCAAGACTTTCCCAATTCGCCCGGCCATCAGCGAGCCGCTCAAGCGAGATTTCAGGTTTGATGAGGTTGAAACCGGCAATTTCGACCCGTTTGGCCAAGAGAGGGAAAAGGCGAATGCGGGCCTCCAGCTCTTCAACACTCAGGAAAGGCCTATCCGAGAAGCCTTCATAGTTCTCAATGCGAACGCCATTGGTTTTGGCCCGGATTAGCGGAAAGGATTGAACCCGTACGTTTCCGGAAATTGTAACGTCGCGTCCGACCTCTTTGGAAAGCTGGGTTTCAATCTTCTGTTTATAGACATCAGACGGGATCAGACCCGGCACGATGATAAAAGCCCCAATAAGGAGAATGAAAACAACTCCAGCTCCGATGATAAGCTTACGCATGAAATCTCCATAACCAATCAACAGCTTTGCCTTTATGAAGGAACTGTTTTGAAAGACAAAGCGTTCCTCCTGTAACTGCGGATATAAATAAGAACTTAGGTATAAACTCTGGCAGAATTAAGATAGGTTTTTGAGCGTTCGTTCAGCCATCAAATACACGTCGCGATAGGAGGACAGGCACAATGTGTTTCAACCACACCCATACACACCCGGCAAAGGTGAAGCTTTCAAATCAGGCCGCTACAGGCGCTGAGGAGAAAAAACGTTCAACAGGCCGGAGAGCATTTGTAAAATCCATTGCCGGGGGCGGTGCCGCCGCAGCTTTGGCCAGCTGCACCACTAATCCGGTGACAGGCCGGTCTCAATTTGTAGGCCTCGCGCCGAGCGGAGATGCATTGGATAGTATGGCGGCCGCATCCTGGGCGGATCTGAAACAGGAAACCCCGACGACCAATGACCCACGCTATACGCGGCGCCTCCGAAATATTGGGAACCGCATCTCGAGAGGGGCCGGGCGCGCCAATCAGACATGGGATTATGCCGTTTTCGATACGGACACCAAAAATGCGTTTGTCCTGCCGGGTAATCGGGTCGGATTTTACAAGGGCATGATGGATTTTACCGATAATGATGACCAGATCGCCGGAATCATGGGCCATGAGGTCGGCCATGTCGCCGCGGCTCACGCTCGGGAGAGAATGTCCATGCAAATAGCTTCGCAAGGGGCTGTCCTTGGCGGAACGCTCATCGGCAGTTCTCTTTTCTCCGGCAAATGCGATAATGTGGCAGCGGCGCAGCGGAGGTCCTGCGTAGACGGCGCCAATCGGAACACACAAATGCTTGTGACTGCTTTGGGACTTGGCTCGCAAATTGGAATTCTTCTGCCTTATTCACGTAGGCATGAAACAGAGTCCGACAAGCTGGGCGTGAATTACATGCAAAGGGCCGGATATGATCCCTATCAGGCGGTTCGCTTGTGGGAAAAAATGGCGGCGGATAGTCCGAGTCGTCAACCACAATTTCTGTCTACTCATCCCGATCCTGCGGTTCGGGCGCAGGTTCTGAATGATTATATCGTCCGTCAGGAAAGATTAGGGTCACGGGGCTTTAGAAATATAAACACCTGAGTCTTTGAAATTTGCTCACATCAGACTATAAAAACGACTTGAATGGCGGGGGTCCTTAAGCTAGGTGTCCCGCCACATTGTTGGGCCGCCTTAGCTCAGTTGGTTAGAGCGCCGGTTTGTGGAACCGGAGGTCCTTGGTTCGAGACCAAGAGGCGGTACCATTTTTTCCAAAAAACAGAGCTCTTACCCAAAGTCCTAACGCCTGATTAACCCTGTTTGGGATAGATCAGGGTATGGTTGAGGATTTAGAACGCTTGAAGACGGAAGATGTGCGGCAAGCCGTACAGGATCCGGATCCTGAAAAACGCAGTCATGCGACGATGCGGCTTGCGAAAGTTATTCTGGAGCCAGATTTAAGTAAAGCTGATCGAGACTATGCCAACCGCTTGATTTCTGTCATCAGCGAGGATGTATCGGAGCTTGTCAGGCGGTCACTGGCCATAACACTTAGAAACTCTCCTTTCCTCCCCAAACCCGTTTTGTCGCGTTTACTTGAAGATATAGACTCCATTGCTGTTCCTCTCATAACGCATTCGCCGCTTCTGACCGACGAAGATTTAATGCAGGTTTTGAAATCCGGTATGGCCGGAAAGGTGAGGGCGGTCGCCGCCAGAAAAAATCTGTCCAATCGTATTATTTTGAGCTTGATCGATACGGGGGATTGCGTTTCGGCCCGTCAGATCGCCGCGAATGACAGCCTCACGATCACGGACGAAGCCGCCGAGGCCATGATTGAGACATATAGGGAAGATGATTTTATCCGGCAGGCGATGTTGAACCGGGCGTCCATGCCGATGCCGGTTGTTGAAAAACTCGTGGCCGCGTCTGCCGAAGATATTGCGAAGAGATTGCAAGGACGCGCCAATTTATCCGAAAAAAAGTCGCATTTGATTGGCCGGGAAACCCATGAACGGACTCTGGTTCAGCTGACCAATGATCACTTTTCAGAGAAGACCTTACAAAACCTTGTCGCTTCCCTGAAAGAGAATGGCCGCCTGACTCCGGAACTGACCCTGCGGGCGATGGGCCTGGGCAAAGTGAGCCTCGTGCATTATTGTCTGGCGTCCCTGGCAGAGCTTAGCGTTCGAAAAGTCGTTCTGATGCTCCATGATACGGGGCCGTTTGCGCTGCGCGGCCTCTGTGCCAAGGCGGGTTTCAAGGATTCCCAAACCCGGTTTATGAGTGAAGCGCTAAAACTTTATACGGATATTGAAATCTCCGGCGGAAAATTAACGGCCGCAGAGTTTCAAATAAAAATGATCGAAAGGCTTCTGACCCTGCCGTTTGAGCTGTCAGAAGACGATAGTGAATATTTCCTCGGTATTCTCGACGGACTGGAAGGCAAAAGCCGAAAGTCCGCTTAAGTCGAAAACTGTTCACGCAGGATTTTTTCGTCCAATCCGTGGTCGGCGTCGAAGAGCAGATTGAGTTTTTTCCCATGGTCCTCGTGAACTTTCACATAAGTAACGTCCCGGATTTCCTGGTTATCGGCAGAGACTGAGACGGGGCGGCGCTTAGGGTCTAATACCGTGAACTCAACCGTTGCATTCGCGTTGAGAAGAGCCCCGCGCCAGCGCCGGGGCCGAAAGGCGCTGATGGGCGTCAAGGCTAGTATACGTGATCCTAGAGGGACGACAGGGCCGTGAGCTGATAAGTTATAGGCCGTTGATCCTGCGGGGGTTGCGACAAGAATGCCGTCCGCTATCAATTTTTCCAGACGCTCATGTCCATCAACGGTCACAGAAATATGGGCGGCCTGTTGAGTTTGGCGAAACAGGGAGATTTCGTTAAAAGCAAGATCTTCAAATCGTCCGCCTTTGGCTTCTGCCATCATTTTCAGAGGGCGGACCGTCGTTTTTTCAGCGGCAGCAAGACGCTCATTCAGATTTTCTTCGGAATAGGCGTTCATTAAAAATCCGACGGTTCCCCGGTTCATGCCGTAAACCGGCAGGCCGCGCTGAACCAGAACCGTATGGCGACGCAAGGTTTCCAGCATGAAACCGTCTCCGCCAAGAGCGACGATCGCGTCGGCCTGCGCCGCATCAACATTGCCATATCGATCAATAAGCGCTTTTAGCGAATGCTGCGCATCCGGCTTGCGGCTGGCGACAAAGGCCAGTTTTTGAAATTCATGTTCGGCCATTGAGTTTAGGGCAGGGCCTTTCCGGTTGGTTTGAAATCCTCTCTTATCATTTGACGTCGCAAGGTTGCAAAGATTAAAAACCTTTCGGGGTGCGAGAATGAAATATCTAAAGTATAAATCCGTTCGGGCGGTTTTATTCAGCTGCCTAGCAGCAAGTTTAAGCCAGGAGGCCGCTTCGGGCGCGTGGACATTGGAGCCGTCTCGAGCCCAGATGATTTTGACGGGAGCCTATAGCTCTTCAAATACTTTTATAAACGAGGAAGGGGAAACGCTCCCCTTGCAGAATTTCACAAAAAATGACAGCCGGATCTATCTCGAATTTGGACTATATGAAAATTTGATGGTGTTCGGGCAGGCAGGCTATCAATTTATTGAATTTCAAGGCGTCGGAAGTGAGGTGAGTTTTGCCGGCTTTGACGAAACGAAACTGGGTTTTCAATATAAGATAAAAGAGTCACGGAATTCAGCTACGTCGTTTTCGGTGTCATATATTGCGGATGGTGGCTTGGATGATCCTCGTCTCGATCTGGGGGGCCGGAATAATGAGATTGAGATAAAGGCCTTATATGGCCGAAGCGAGACGAATAAGCCGAGTAAGAACCTAAAACTGGATTGGTTTTATGATTTTCAAATCGGAACTCGCTATGACCTCAAGAGTGATAATTTCAGCCAATGGCAGGTTGATTTTACGCTCGGAGCAAAACCCCATGAAAAATGGATGGGGTTGATTCAGTTTTACGGACTTAATGTAAAAGAGCAAAGAAATCAGGGGTTTATTGTGCCCAAGTCCAATCATGCTAAATTGGAATTGTCCCTGGCGTATCAAATTAAGCCCGGCCAATATATTCAGTTCGGGGCCTTGCGCACTCTGGCGGGCCGAAATGTTGTAAAAGAGTCCGGTCTGTTTACGGGCGTCTGGCGAAAATTCTAGCTCAGTTGGCGCCGGTTTTGGATTTCATATATTCAATAACGGCGGCCCGATCCTCTTGCTTTTTCAGTCCGATAAAGCTCATTCGGTTTCCAGGCATGTAATCACTGGGACGCGTGAGATAACCGTCCAAGGTTTCGTCGGTCCAGACAATGTCTGACTGGGTCATGGCTCTGGAATAATTGAAATCTCCTTTGGATCCGGCCACGGCCCCGTAAAACCCGTAGAGATTTGGCCCGACGCGATGTCGTTCACCCTCTCCTAAAGTGTGACAGGCCTGACACCGCTTGAAGATGATTTGCCCTCTTTCCAGAGGCGTTAAATCTGCTTGAGACGCAGGCGAGGAAGGCGCGCTGTTATCGCCGCCGCAACCAGTCAGCAAAAGAGAGGGAAACAGGACAGACCAGAAAAATGCCTTGGCGTTTACCTTGGATTTCATGACTGTTTCCTGCCTTATTAATTGAAGATCACTGAGGGGAACAAAAACGTATGAACGCTATATGTGAATGTGACAAACCGCCTCTTATCGCCTTTGCTGCGATATGGCATGACTGAAGTAGATAAAATTTCGGCAATGAGTAAATTCTGCGGAATTCAAAGAACAGAGGTCCTATGACATTTCATCCGCCTAAAAAAGCTATGCAGTTCTTACTGAATCACAGTGTGGACATGGACCGCCTGAGAGGCCTGCCCCAATTCGAAGAAGCGGGAGAAGACCTGATAAATGATGTTCTGACCGGGGCGGCGGCGTTTTCCAGCGATGTGATTGCGCCGACGAATTGGGGCGGAGATCAAAATCCGGCAAAACTCAACGGGGATGACGTGACCGCCTCGCCCGGTTTCAAGGAAGCTTATAAGGCTTTTGTCGAAGGGGGTTGGCAGACTTTGGCGACACCCGTCGAAATTGGCGGTATGGGCCTGCCAAGCGTGGTTAGCGTGGCGACCAATGAAATGATCTACGCGTCGAATATGTCATTCGGACTCTGTCCCATGCTGACATCAAGTGCGGCAAAAGCGATTAATGCGCATGCCTCTGCGGAGCTTCAGGACATCTATTTGTCAAAAATGGTAACCGGCGAGTGGAGCGGCGCCATGTGCCTGACGGAACCACAGGCCGGGTCAGACCTCGGCCCGGTTCGGACCAAAGCGGTCGATAATGGGGATGGGACTTATGCCATTTCCGGTCAAAAAATTTACATTACATGGGGCGATCATGATTGCGCCGAGAATATCATCCATCTGGTGTTGGCGCGCTTGCCCGATTCTCCGGAAGGTTCACGCGGCATCTCTCTCTTCCTCTGTCCGAAATACTTCGTCAATGAGGATGGAACGCTTGGAGACCGTAATAAATTCAAGCCAATAGGGCTGGAACATAAACTGGGAATTCACGGATCCCCAACCTGTACAATGGAATTTGATGGGGCGACTGGCTGGCTTGTAGGCGAGGTTAACCGAGGGCTAGCCTGTATGTTCACCATGATGAATGAAGCGCGGCTTTTTGTGGGCGTGCAAGGCGTGGCCATTGGGGAGCGAGCCTATCAGGCTGCTCTGGATTACGCGAATGAACGCGTTCAAGGGGTTCCGATCGAGGGCGAAGCCGGAGAGCCAATTTTAGGCCATCCTGATGTTCGCCGCATGCTTGTGGAGATGAAGACCCGTCTGATGGGGGCCCGGGCTATCGCCATGGCGACAGCGGCTGCGTCAGATTTGGCCTCTGCCAGTCAGGACGAAACGGCGGCAAAATCGGCTCACGCTCGCGAAGCGCTCCTGACGCCAATCATAAAATCTTATGGCTCAGACACAGGGGTTCAAGTAGCCTCTATTGGCATTCAGGTGCATGGAGGGATGGGCTTTGTCGAGGAAACTGGGGCGGCCCAACATTACCGTGACGCCCGTATTGCGCCGATTTATGAAGGCACAAACGGTATTCAGGCGATCGACCTTGTCGGCCGGAAGCTCCGCCGCGACGGCGGTGAGGCAATGAAGGCATTGATTGAAGACCTTAAACAAATTCAATCGCTTGTAGAAGAAACCTCTTCTGAAAATGAGTTCGGATTGAGTGCATGCGCGAAGGCTTTGTCCGAGGGAATTGAGAACATGTCGGCTGCCACGGACGCGCTTTTAAAGGCTGATGACAAGGACGCCCTGAGTGTGGCTATGCCTTATTTAAATCTCTGCGCCTCCGTCATTTCAGGGGCATTTCTGATCAAATCTGTTTTGAACGGGGCAAAGGCAGGCGATGAGCTAACGGCCTCCATGGCAAGTCTTGCCCGTTATCATGCTGTGGCAATCATGCCGGAAGCGCAAGCCTTACTAGGGCAAATTCAGGCCGGCGCGTCTGCCGTCTTTGATTTTCCCGAAAGTCAGCTTGCAGACCTCTAATTACCGCATTCCAAAACGAATAACCGCTTCTGTGCAGGTCTTTATGATTGAGACCATAATGCGGGTCAGGGCCCGGTTCCCGTCCTGCAATCTCTGTTTGGCCTCATCATGATGCTCCTTTTCATCAAGGTATATGGATGAGACGGCGTTATAGGCATCAGGATTTTCGACTTGAAGATATTCCATCTGATGGTTGAGATGCTCTAAAACCACACTTTCAACGGCATAAGTTGTCGCCGCAATAGCAGAAGGGCCAATGATAGCAGTGATAAAACCGAGCGCATATCCGCCTATGCCGTTCAGGTGATAACTGACACAGCGCCTGATGCCCTTGTCCGATAGGTATTTTGCGAAGATACGTCTGTGTTCTTCTTCGTGAGACTGAAAGTGCTTTAGTCGTTTTACCAAGCTCGGGGCTCTGAGCCGCGCCACAAGGGTTTGAGCCCGATAGATGTTTACGGCGCCGTTCTCTCCGGCGTGATCAACTTTGATCATTTTTTCGGCTTTAGTCTGTGCGGGACGCAAAATTTTTGCCTCGTTTTTCAATTGCATAACACTTATAACTCCCCTCAAACCATAGGAAATGCCGATATGTCAGCACAAAACTACGTTAAACGAATGACCGCGCCGGAGATTTCGGCGCGAAAGGGCGGCGATCCTATTGTTTGCCTGACGGCTTATGATGCCCCAACCGCTTCTATATTGGACGAGCATTGCGACCTGATTCTCGTGGGCGACAGTGTTGGCATGGTCGTTCATGGTCTTAATTCCACCGTCGGCGTCACCATGGAAATGATGATCCTGCACGGGCAGGCCGTAATGCGTGGCTCGCAAAAGGCTTTGGTTGTCGTGGACATGCCATTTGGCTCTTATGAAGACGGTAAGGAGCGGGCGTTTCAAAACGCCTCGCGTATGATGATGGAGACCGGATGCCAGGCGATCAAGATTGAGAGCGGCTCTTATGCGGCGGAAACTATTCGCTATCTTGTCGAGCGGGGCATTCCGGTCATGAGCCATGTCGGACTTCGGCCGCAAAGCCACCACGTTTTGGGAGGGTTTCGCGCGCGCGGCCGCCGCGAGTCTGTAGCGAACGAAATTGTTGAAAATGCCAAATCCGCCGCTGAGGCGGGATCTTTTGCCGTCGTGGTTGAAGGCGTGTCCAAGGAAATCGCTGACAAAGTAACAGAGTCCGTCTCGATCCCGACGATAGGTATTGGGGCTTCGGCAAATTGCGATGGCCAAATACTGGTGACGCCGGATATGCTCGGCCTGTTCGATCGCGTGCCAAAATTTGTCCACAAATTTGCGGATCAGAAAGCGCTCGTGGAAAAAGCGGCGTCTGATTATGCGGCGAATGTGAAAGACCGCAGTTTCCCCCGGGCGGAAAACGTTTACCACTTTAAAAAATAGTCTTTAAAAGCGTGGTTTTGGGCTGGATTAGCTTACGCCCTGTTAATGCCCTTTGCTGTTGCGGCGGGCGGGGCGAAGCGATAGGTTCCGCCGGATTTTAAGAGTAAGCCTGCGATGACTCGCGGCGTAAGCAAGAGAACAGGTCGCCGTGGTCGATTTTATCAATGAAGTCGAGGAAGAACTCCGTAAGGATGACTATAATAAACTCCTCAAGAAATATGGGCCTGCCATCGCGGCCGTCATCGTTCTGATTATTGCCGGAACAGCTTTTCTAGAATGGCGGAAATCCAGTGATGATCGGGTGGCCCGTGCGGCGTCCGCCAGCTATGTGAGCGCTGCAGACTTGGCCGCAGAAGGCAGATCAGAGCAAGCTGTAAACGCCTTTCTCGCGCTATCTGAGCGAGCTCCAAAAGGATATGCCGGGCTCTCGCTGATGCGGGCTGCGGGTGTTGAGGTGGAGCAGGGCAATCAGGCCAGAGCTGTTGAGCTGTACGATCAGGCGGCGAAAGAATTTGAAATGCCCCGCCATGCCGATCTGGCCAAATTGAAGGCGGCTTATATCCTGGCTGACCAAGGGGCTTATGGGGACGTTCAAGCGCGGCTAGACCCATTGGCTGCGAAAGATGCGCCCTATGAGTTTTTGGCGCGAGAGCTAGCCGGATTTACTGCTTACCAAACTGGCGATATGAACACGGCCCGTCAGGAATTTACCTATCTGAACAGCATTCCAGGGGTTCCGCCCTCTATAGCGGATCGCGCCGGGCAGTTTTTGACTTTGGTGCCGGAGGCGCCGAAGAGTGAAGCTATTGCCCCTGAGCCCGTGACAGAGACGACTGATGAGGACATGACAGGCCCGGACGAGACGGCGGAGCCGACCCCAAAGAATCAGACAGACGAAACTCAAACCGAAACTGAATCCGGAGAGACCTTGTGAGCCAATTGACTGCTCGGACGAAACTGTCGGCTATTGCTTTGACAGCCCTCATGCTGAGCGGCTGCTCAACAATTTCCAGTGTGACGGATGCCATTAACCCCTTTGACAAGACAGAGGCTGAAAGACGTGCCGAGCAGGGCGATGTCGCCGGTGAGTCCGAGCGTATATCTATCCTGGAGCTTTCCGAAAGCCTGGATGTGGATGGATCTATTACGCCGGATCAAGTGACGCTTCCGCCTGCCTATGTAAATACAGATTGGCCCCAAGTTGGAGGGAATGCGGCCCATGTCGTGCAAAATACGGCGGCTTCCGGATCCTTATCCAGAATTTGGTCCAAAGACATTGGTAAAGGATCAGGGCGGAAAACGCGGGTTCTGGCATCTCCTGTGATTGCCAATGGTGTCATATACGCCATGGACGGGGACAATCAGGTTGTTGCCATGAGCGAAACCTCCGGCGACACACTTTGGGAATATGAGGTGGAAGTGACCGAACGTGAACGCACACGTGAAGGTCGCGCCGGGATTATTGAGCGCGTTAAAGATCCGCTTTCCTTATTTCGTAGCAATTCGGGTGTCGACAAGGAAAGTGTTGGCGGCGGCGTGACCTTTGATGGGGGGACGGTTTTTGTCACCTCAGGACTGGGCGTCATTGCGGCACTTGATCCGTCTACGGGGGCGGAGAAGTGGATTTATGAAGCCCGGGTTCCGATGAATTCGGCGCCGGTTGCCAAAAATGGACGAGTTTTTGCGATCACTGATGACAATGAGCTGTTCGGTTTTAATGCCAATACGGGCGAGGTTCTCTGGACCTATCAAGGCATTATTGAAAGCGCCCGTATGTTGACATCTCCGGCGCCTGCTGTGGTGGATGATGTTGTCCTTGCGCCGTTTTCCTCCGGTGAGCTTGTTGCATTGCGCGTCGAAAATGGCGGCGTCTTATGGCAGGATTCTCTGAGTTCCAACGCGCGTTTGACGCCTCTGGCCTCTTTGAATGACATTTCTTCCGGGCCAGCGGTTGCGGATGGTTATGTTATTGCTTCGGCGCAAAGCGGCGTCATGAGCGCGTTTGACTTCCGAACGGGTCAACGAATTTGGCGTCAGCCAGCCGGGACACTCGGAATTCCTCTGATTGTTGGGGATTTTGTCTATGCTGTTACGACCGAAGGACAGGTTGTTTGTCTATCCAAACTGGACGGAACAGTTGTTTGGCTTCAGCAATTGGAAGCTTTTAAAAATCCGAAGAAACGGAAGAGCAGAATTGTCTGGGCCGGACCAATTATGGCCGGAGGACGCCTATTTGTGGCCTCGTCACGCGGCGCTACTGTGACATTAAATCCTCAAAACGGGAACATTATGAGTTCAGGAGAGGTCAAGGGAGACGTTTTTGTCTCGCCTGTTATTGCCAATGAGACAGTTTACGTCGTGACCGACGACGCCAAGCTCATCGCGCTGAGATAGTCAGGATCTGTTATGGTGCGTCGCGCCAAAGATGATGATTGGGAAGACGAAGAAGTAGGTCAAAAACGACCTGCAAAGATCGCCGTTATCGGCCGTCCCAACGTTGGAAAATCCACTTTATTCAATCGCTTGGCAGGGAAAGCTCTGGCCATTGTGAACGACACGCCGGGCGTGACGCGGGACGTGCGGGAAACAAAGTCCAAAATGCGCGGCCACGACCTCACCCTGATGGATACCGCCGGATTTGAGACGGCTAAAGGCAATGTGTTAGAGGCGCGGATGCGCGCCCGGACCGAAGCCGCCGTGATGGAAGCGGATATCTGTCTTTTCGTTTATGACGCCCGCGAAGGCGTAACGCCTCTAGACCGGACCTTCGCGCAATTTGTTCGAAAGTCCGGTAAACCTGTCGTCCTTGTGGCTAATAAATGCGAAAGCCGCGCCGGGGATGTCGGCGCCACAGAAGGATACTCTTTAGGCATGGGTGACCCGATAGAAGTGGCCGCCGAACATAATATCGGGTTTGTAGATCTGGACGACGCCATTGAGATGGCTCTGCGGGATGTAAAACTAGAGATCCCCGAAGAGGTTATCGACGAATCCGAAGCGCCTGTGCGTATCGCCATTGTAGGCCGGCCTAATGCGGGTAAATCAACATTGATCAATACGCTGATCGGTGAAGATCGCCTCCTTACGGGGCCTGAAGCAGGCGTCACGCGTGATTCCATAACAATAGATTTTGTCTGGCAGGGACGCCGCGTACAGTTTCATGATACGGCGGGTATGCGCAAAAAGGCGAAGGTTCAGGAAACCCTGGAGCGCCTGTCAGTTCAGGACAGTCTGCGCGCCATAAAATTTGCCCAGGTTGTGGTCCTTCTTATGGACGCGCAAAAACCGTTTGATAAGCAGGACCTGCAAATCGCGGACCTTTGCGAGCGCGAAGGCCGGGCTTTGGTCATTGGCGTCACCAAATGGGATTTGGTCGAAAATAAATCCGAAATGGCGAAATATCTGCGTGAGGAGGCGGCGCGCCTTCTCCCTCAGCTAAAAGGCGTTCCGGTTATCATGTTTTCCGGGCTAACCGGTAAAAGTGTGGATCGGCTTCTGCCGGCTATTGAGCGTGTTCAAATCGACTGGTCCGCCAAAGTCAAAACTTCAGAACTCAATGATTGGCTTGGCGAGAAAGTCCAGCGCCATCCGCCGCCTGCCGTAAATGGGAAGCGGATCAAGCCGAAATATATCAGCCAGACCAAGACCCGGCCGCCGACTTTCGTCCTCAAATGCTCCAGAGCGACAAAACTCCCTGAGAGCTATAAGCGTTATCTTATCAATGGCTTGCGGGAAGATTTTGGACTGGTGGGAATCCCCATCCGCCTCTATGTCAAAGCGGATGAGAACCCGTATGATAATACGGTCCGTAAACAGGGCATGGAACCGCTGAGAGAAAATAGCCGGCGCAACCGATAGCTGCGCCGCCATATTCTAACTTTATTCAGTAGACTCCTCTGTTTGGCCATTTGCTGGGGCGTTTGCCAGATAGGTATCGAGAAATTCGACATAGGCATTTGACGCTTCGATCCGGTTGGATTTGTTCCGGAAGCCATGGCCCTCATCTTCAAAGATAATATATTCAACCGGCACATCGTTCTGGCGAACAGCTTCGACCAGTTCGTCGCTCTCAACCTGTAGGACACGCGGGTCATTGGCGCCCTGTACAACCAAGAGCGGTTTGTTGATGTTTTCAGCATGGAAGAGCGGCGAAATTGCGCGGTGGCGCTCCTCATCTGTCGCCGGATCGCCCATTTCATCGTAAAGTTGCTCGCGGAAGCTTTCCCACCAAGGCGGGATAGACTTCAGGGTTCTGACCCAATTTGTGACGCCGAAAATATTGATGCCAACATCGAATTCTTCAGGCTCAAAGGCGAGGGCGGCGGCAACCATATAACCGCCATAGCTTCCCCCGATAATGCCAATACGGTCGCCATCGACCCAATCATATTCCGCCATGAAGTCTTTCGAGGCCACGACATCTTTCAGGTCGACGTCTCCGTGTTTCTTATCATCCATATGAAAGAAGGTTTTGCCGTAGCCTGAGCTGCCGCGATTATTCATCGCATAGACGGCGTAGCCATTATTAACGAGGTGCTGAACCGTGGCGTTATAGCCTTTCCGGTTTTGTCCGCCGGGACCGCCATGAACCATTATGAGGGCTGGAACGGGCGCGTCCGCGCTGGCGCCATGAGGCTTGTAGAGAATACCCGGAATTTCCAGGCGGTCATAACTTTCATACCGAACGACTTTGCCCTCGACCAACATATCGGACGTAATTTCGGGATTCAGGGCGTTCGTCAGGCCTATGATGTCTCCCGTGGCGAGTGAAGCTACATGAATATCGGAAGGCGCCCGGTCCCCGTTCATAATAAAGGCGATTTCCTCTTCATTCGGCGAGAACCGGACAGAGTTTACATTGCCTTCGGGCAGGTCATTAAGTTTAACGTCTTTTTTCTCTTTCAAATCCCTGATTGTGACTTGCGTTGAACCGTCTTCATTAATGCCGCTGACGCGGTATCGTCCGCTCGGCGCATAGGACACATAAGAGACGTCCCAATCGGCGGAGATCAGCTCGGATTTTTCCTGGGTTTCCAAGTCATAACGCCAAGCCTGATTGAACTCGCCAAATTCATTTGTGGCATAAACCAAGTTCTGATTGTCGGGCGTAAAGTCATAGGTGAAATACGAAATATTTCCCTCATGTTCGGTAATCAGCTGAGGTGAGCTGTCTTCCGCGTTTAAATCCACCAGATAAATGTCGGAATCTGCGGAGGTGCGGTTCTTGGCTAGCGCGATATATCGGCCATTTGAACTGATGGCGTCGATCTGCATGTCGGTATTTTCGAAGACCCTCTCGCGGGAATAATCGTCCGTTTGATATTCATAGATATCAAAGGTTTTTGAATCCCGCTCATTGGTTGTAATGAAAAAGCTTTCTTTATCGCCTGCCCAGGCAAGAAAAGAGGCTTTTACATTCTCCCCAGGGGTCAGGTCTTGCGCCGCGCCGTCCTCATTCACGACGTAAATATGGTTGAGCTCGTCTCCGCCGCCGTCAGAGCTGTAGAGGAATTTATCGTCTTCCGGAAACCAGCTCACAGCAGAAATCGGATTCGTCGTGGATTGAGTCAGCTGTGTTTTCTCGCCCGTTTCGGTATTCAGTCGATAAGCGTTGAAAATGCCGCTCTCATCGGATGTGATCAACAAGTCACCGCTCGTCGGACTAAACGCCAGGCCCGCACTCGAGGGCAGGCCGTAGCTTGTCGTTTCGAAGAAAGCTTCAGCCGAAAACTCCGGAACGGATGGGACCGCGCTCTCTTCTGTCACTGAGTCTTGAGAGGGGGCTGTGCTTGTCTGACCCTGGCAGGCGCCCAAAGCCATGACCGCGGCAGTGGTTAATAAGAAATACTTCATTTTATTCTCCCCAAATTTGAATTTTAAAAAGTGTAGCACGGAAAAATATGACTAGGTATGTAAAAAATACTTTACATAGTTGCCCCTTAAGCTTATGTAAAAGATATCTTACATTTTGGAGGATTGCAAGATGACACTTATTGAAGATATGACAGAGCCTCAGCGGCAAAGCTGGATCACGTTCTTGGCCGACGGTGCCATCCTTATTTGGTTTTGGAAAGCCATGGCGGGGGGATTCAATCTGACCCCTTCGGATTTTTCACCGTCACAGCTGAGTGGTATTTTCGTCCAACTTGTCATTCTCACGATCATACTACACGCCGGTATTTCAATTGCCTTCGAAATGCGAAAGCGGAAGGAGAAATACCAAAAGGATGAACGGGATCTGGAGATTGCGCGGCAAGGAAGCCATGCGGGCTATTGGGTTCTGCAACTCGGTGTGGGGGTTATCATTGTGACCCTGCTTATTCAGTATGTTGTAGGGGACAGCTATCAAGGGCCGATTTCCGTCATAAGTCCGGTCGAGATGGTCTTCGGGCTATGCCTGGTTTCCTATTTGGCTGACCTATATCGGCACGGGACCATTATTTGGGCTTACCGGCATTAATCATGGGAGGTAAAAAGTCGAAAATCACAAATCGGATAAAGCGCGCCCGTGTCATAAAAGGCCTTTCGCAGGTTGAGCTGGCCGAAAGGGTCGGCGCGACGCGGCAAACTATCATCGCCGTGGAGGCCGAACGTTACGCACCGTCCCTTGAATTGGCCTTCCGACTGGCCCATATATTAGAGGAGCCAATTGACGGCCTTTTTATTTTTGACCCGTCAGCGCTCGAATAGTTTTAAACAAGGATTTTTATGACCGATTTTCATGCCTATGCCGCCAAAGAAGCCGGAGCCAAACTGGAACCTTACAGCTATGATCCGGGCGCTCTGGGAGAGCATGAAGTCGAAGTCAAAATATCTGCCTGCGGGGTCTGTCACTCTGACCTCTCCATGATCAATAATGACTGGGGATTTGGGCAATACCCCATGGTGCCCGGCCATGAAGCAATTGGCGAAATCAGCGAAGTTGGCAGCGCCGTAAAGAATCTGAAAGTTGGCCAAACCGTCGGTGTCGGATGGAATGCCGAGAGCTGCATGCATTGTTCACCTTGCCTTGCAGGAACGCAGCAGCGCTGCGAAACTGGCGTTCCGACGATCATATCCAAAGGCGGGTTTGCGGATCGCATTCGAGTACAAGATATCTGGGCCGTACCTATTCCTGACGGGATGGACGCGAAATCCGCCGGACCACTATTTTGCGGCGGAATCACCGTTTTTGCGCCTTTCGTTGATTATGATCTGAAACCGACTGACCGTGTGGCGGTTATTGGTATTGGCGGGCTCGGCCATCTGGCGCTACAATTTGCGCGGGCTTGGGGCTGTGAAGTAACGGCGTTTACAACCTCAATGGACAAGGAAGATGAGTTAAAAGAACTGGGCGCACATCATGTCGCCAACAGCAAAGACTCGGACGCCATGGAAAAGCTCAAAGGGAAATTCGACTTCATCCTTTCAACTGTTAACGTTAGTCTGGACTGGCCCAGCTATCTGGCGACGCTACGTTCAAATGGCCGTCTAATTACGGTTGGGGCGGTGGACAAGCCGATGGGCATTCCGGCGTTTTCTCTTATCGCTGGCGGCAAATCCGTCGGGGGATCAGATACCGGATCGCCAGATCGGGTAGCAAGGATGCTCGAATTCTGTACCCGTCATGACATCAAGCCCATGGTTGAGTATTTTCCTATGGAAAAAGTCAATGAGGCATTAGAGCATTTGGAAAGCGGGAAAGCGCGTTACCGAATTGTTCTGACGAACTAAAGGAAAGCGAGACTAAACAGTCTCGCGATAATTTACGATCTGATCTGTCTCTGAATATTCCGGAGACAGCATTTTCACAATCAACGGCGAAATATCTGTCGGATTGGGCAGTTTGCTTGGATCTTCGCCCGGCATGGCCTTAGCGCGCATGGCGGTCCGGGTTGCGCCGGGGTTGAGCAAGTTGACCTTTAGCGGCGTAACCTCAGCTTCTTTCGCGTAACACTGCACCAGGGCTTCCAATCCCGCTTTGGTGGAGGCGTAAGCCCCCCAATAAGCCCGGCGTGTGTTCGCAACCCCGGAAGTCAGGAATAAGGCTCGTCCGGCTTCAGACGCGCGGAGTAAGGGATCGAGAGACCGGATGAGTCGGTAGTTAGCGGTCAGGTTAACAGCAACAACTTTATCCCAAACTTTCAGATCAAGATGCGGCACGGGCGTGATTTCGCCGAGCATACCGGCATTGGCCAATAGCCCGTCCAGCTTGCCCCAGCGTTCATTGATAATCGCCCCGAGACGGTCAATCCCGTCGCCCTGCGTCAAATCCATAGGAACAATCGTACAGTTTTGTCCCTTGGCTTTGATGGAGTCGTCCAATGCCTCGAGCCCGCCTTGGGTGCGGGCGAGGGCGATAATGTCGGATCCGGCGTCTGCCAGTGCTTCTGCGGCGGCGTAACCTATGCCTCGTGACGCGCCCGTCACTAGAGTAACGCGGCCTTTAAGTGGTTGTGACATCAGAAAAAACCTTAGGCGACTTCGACAAGGAAAGAGAGCTGCTTGGAGGCGCCGCTCGCTTCGCGGTCTCTATCTATCAGCGGCGTTGGGTATTCCCCCGTAAAACAGTGATCCGTAAATTGAGGCGCTTCTGCGATGCGTTCTTCGGCGCCCATGGCCCAGTACAGACCCTCGACGGAAAGGAATCCAAGGCTATCGACCTCTAGCATTTCCGTCATCGCTTTCAGGTCGTAATTCGCCGCCAGAAGCTTATCTTTGGACGGCATATCTATGCCGTAATGATCGGGATGTTTGATGGGCGGGGAGGCAGAGCGGAAGTGAACTTCTTTCGCGCCGGCCGCTTTGATCATGCGGACAATTTTCGTCGACGTGGTGCCGCGCACAATAGAGTCGTCGACCAGAAGAACGCGCTTGCCTTCTATCATAGCGCGATTGGCAGAGTGCTTTAGCCGAACGCCCATATCGCGGATTTGTTGGGTTGGCTGGATAAAGGTCCGTCCAACATAATGGTTCCGGATAATACCAAGTTCGAACGGAATGCCGGTTTCCTGACTATAGCCCAGCGCCGCCGGCACGCCGCTATCCGGCACAGGAATGATAACATCGACATCGGCAGGGGTTTCCTGCGCCAGACGTCGGCCCATCTTCTTGCGAACTTCATAAACGCTTTTGCCGCCGACAATACTGTCAGGGCGGGCGAAATAGACAAATTCAAAAATACAAGGTCTGGACCGCGCATTTGGAAAAGCGGTGAAAGAGCGAATGCCGTCCGCATTAATGACAACAACTTCCCCGGCTTCAACTTCGCGAATAAATGTGGCCCCAATCATGTCAAAAGCGCAGGTTTCTGAGGCGAGGATATAGCTATCGCCGACGCGGCCAATCAAAAGCGGGCGAATGCCAAAGCGGTCACGCGCGCCGATTAGCATGTCGCTCGTCATGCCGACAAACGCATAGCCGCCATCGACTTGGCGGATTGCGTTTACGAAGCGGTCAATAAATTCACCGGATTTTTTTCTTGCGATAAGGTGGATGACCACTTCTGTGTCGGAGGTGGACTGAAACAGAGCGCCTTTTTCAACCAATTGCTCGCGGATCGTATAGGCATTTGTAATGTGGCCATTATGGGCGAGAGCAAAGCCGCCCGAATGAAGTTCTGAAAACAGAGGCTGAACATTACGAAGAACAGTCTGACCCGCCGTGGAATAGCGGTTATGACCGATCGAGATATGTCCGGGCAGACGTTCGGACGGGTCTTCTCCGGTGAAGTTATCTCCAACCAGACCAAGATGGCGTTCCGTGTGGAATTTTTCGCCGTCATAGCTGGCGATGCCGCAGGCTTCCTGGCCGCGATGCTGCAAGGCGTGCAGACCCAATGCGGTGAGAGAGGCGGCATTTTCCATGCCAAAAATCCCGAAGACGCCGCATTCTTCGCGGATTTTATCTTCATTCGGATCGAAATCACAGGACGGATTGGGCTGTCCCGATTTAGTCACATGGGTCATTGCGTTATCTCCCGGCTGATACCGTCAATATCGCCGTCTTTAATACGATCTGCATAGGACTTCCACTCTGCAAAGGGCAGGTTACGAATTATATCCCCAATACTGTCCAGGAGAGGGTAGAAGGTTGAGTTTTCCAGATAATCAGGAAGAGGCTTTGGCGGGGCTTCCATTTGTTCGCGCATGGACTCGGGCATACGTTCCATTATGTCGGCAGGAAGCCTGTCGCGGTTTTCCAGGATATAGGATTTGAACTCTTGCGCCTCTATACTTGAGCGGTGGCTTGCGGTTAGAACCATAACCCCAAGCGCGGCCAGAATAAGTCCGCGTAAAATGCCAAAGACCGCGCCGAGGGCTCGGTTGAGAAATTTGGCCGGCGGCGCTTCAAGCTTGCCAAAGATTTTAGCTAATATGATGACAGAGAGGAGGTAAACCAGGACAAATGTCCCGACCCCTAGAGTGGCGTCCGCGAGCCAGGACGGCGAAATAAATTCCTGTACCTGATAGCGAAATCGTCCCCAGACAAAGAGCGTGAGAACCCCGGCCAGCAAGAGCGCCACGAGGGAAAGCATTTCGCGGAGAAACCCGCGTTGCAACGCAATGATGAGGGAAATAAGCAGAATGACGAGGACAACGACATCAAATCCGTTAAAAGAAAACGGTCCAATACTCATACAAGGCTCGCCTTATGCTACGCCGCCCAATTGGTCTCCCAATCCTTTCCGGCTTCTGCGCTGGCTTCTACACGGCGAACGAGGTCGGGCAAAGCCTTGATTGCAATTATCGGCAGCGCAGAATTTTCATTGGCTTGATCGCGTTTTATGGGCCTCGGCGTAATCGCTTTTTTAAAGCCCAGCTTGGCGGCTTCTTTCAACCGCGCATCAGAACGGCCCACCGCCCGAACGTCACCGGACAAGCTAATTTCGCCGAAGACGACTGTTTCCGGGGGAAGAGGCATATCGAAAGCAGAAGAGACTAGGGCCGCCGCGACAGCAAGGTCGGCGGCGGGTTCATTGATTCGCAGTCCGCCGGCCACGTTCAGGTAAACGTCTTTTCCGGCAAAGCTTACGCCGCACCGGGCTTCTAAAACCGCCAGAACCATGGCGAGGCGTCCTGTATCCCACCCCACGACGGCGCGCCGCGGCGTCCCAAAAGCGGCCGGGGCCACAAGGGCTTGTATTTCGGTCAAAACAGGCCGCGTGCCTTCGAGGCCGGCGAAAACCGCCGCGCCGCTGGAGAGGTCTCTGCGGCCATTGAGAAAGAGAGCGGAAGGATTGGGAACTTCGCCCAAACCACTCTCTCGCATTTCAAAAACACCGATTTCGTCTGTTGGACCAAACCGGTTTTTATGCGCCCGTAAAATTCTGAATTGATGCGCGCGATCGCCTTCGAAATAAAGTACGGCATCAACCATATGCTCGACCACCCGCGGCCCGGCAATCTGGCCGTCTTTCGTGACGTGACCCACAAGAATCACGCATGTGCCGCGTTTTTTGGCAAAACGGGTGAGTTCCTGCGCGCAGGCCCGGACTTGCGCGACCGTGCCCGGGGCGGCGCCAAGCTGATCTGTCCAGAGAGTCTGGATCGAGTCGATGATAACCACATCCGGCTTTTCCGCCATCAATCCATCAAGGATAGGCCCGAGGGAGGTTTCCGCCGCCAGAGAAACGGGGCTGTCTGACACGCCGAGACGTTTCGCGCGCCGCCGAACCTGACCAACGGATTCCTCGCCCGAGATGTAAGCTGTTTTAAGTCCGCTTCTGGCAAGCTTGCCCGTGGCCTGCAGTAAAAGAGTTGATTTGCCAATACCCGGATCGCCGCCAACCAAAAGAGCAGAGCCGGGGACGAGCCCTCCGCCTGTCACGCGGTCCAGCTCCGCAATACCCGTCGTGAGCCGCGCAACGTCGCGGCTTTCTCCGCCGAGGTCTACAAAATCAACAGATCGGCCTTTTCGCCGTTTATGAGCGGGGCGTTCGTTCTGGGCCGTAATTTCCTCGACCAGCGTATTCCATTCCCCGCAAGCATCACACCGCCCGGCCCATTTGGCATGAACAGTCCCGCAGGACTGGCAAATGAATTGAGTTGTGGGTTTAGGCATAAATGGCTCCGATTCTTCTGAATAGAGCCAGATTAAACACAAATTGTCAACAAATGTTTATGGTTTGTTCTGGTTGCAAAAGGACTGATTATAGTCCTGCCCAGAGTGAGTGCGGTTAGAGTACTATTAGCTCTCTAAGGCATTGGCCAAAAGTTCATCCAAACGCTGTGTGTTCGCGCCGGAGACGAAATCCTTATTGACCAGGAAAAACGGCGTGCCTGTCAGAGACGGGATGCGGTTGGAGAGCAGTAGTGTGTCTTCGATATGGCGATCCAGAGCGACATCTTTCATGTCAGCGTCGAATGTGTCCATGTCGGCGCCTGTGTCTTCGATAATTTGGCGAATGCGCTCCTTGGTCAGGCTCCGCTCATTCATAAGGTCGAAGTGGACTTCAGTATATTTACCCTGGCGTGCCGCGGCGAGAGCGGCCTTGGCGGCGTAACGCGAGGTGTTGGAACGGCTATCTAAGATTGGAAGCTCTTTAAATACGATACGTACTTCGTCAGGATAGTCTTCCATCAGGTCTTCAACCCACTGTGTCGAGCTTTTACAGAAGCCGCAATTATAATCGAAAAATTCGACGACTGTGACCTTCGCGTCCTTCGGACCGATGCTGACATCACGCGGATCATTGAAAATTTGAGAGGAAACGGCTTCTATAGCTTCGCGGTCCTGCCGCAGTTCCAATTCGATCAAGGCATCCCGGATGATTTCCGGATTTTCCATCAGGTAGTCTTTGATGATCCGTTCAACATCGGCCTCTTTTACATCCGGCCCTTGCCTTGCTTCTGCGCAGGCATTGAAAGAAATTGCCATGGCCGTTGCCGAAACGGCGATAAGAAATCTTTTCATGAGAATACACCTATTGTCATTTTGGCCGCTATATCAGGCCGGTCTTAATAAATCTTGAGAATTTACTGGATTAGAGACGGATATCTGCCGCTATCACCAGATTGTGAAATGCTTAGGCTAAAGGGTTTTCTTCCCCGACGATCTCCGTCACGGGCAAGCTGCGCATCCGAAACAACAACAATATCGGAGGCGCGCCGCCATTGCGGCTCATTGCGGGGAAGATCCTCTTGTGCCCGTTTGGCAAAAGAGCGCGCGCGCTGAATATCGCCAATGGCGTAAAATCGCTCGGCGCTGGCATATTTCGCAAGCGCGTCATTACCCTGCTGAGCATAGGCCAGGGACATAAGATACCAGGCCTGACTGTTATCTTTTTCCGTTTGCAGGGAGGCTTTCAAAAGAGTGATGGCTTCTTCAACCTTCTCGTCTTCCCGTGTTTCGATAAGGGATTGTGCCAGGGCGATTTCCAATAAAGGCGCGCCAGGTTTTAACTCCAATGCCTTTCTGGCCGGAGGGAGCGCGTCCTCTCGCTGGCCGCTTTCATAGAGGATTTGAGCTTTAAGCTCATAGAAATACGGATTATTTGGTTCTTCTTCAATCAGGGAGTCAATTTCCTTAATGGCATTATTCAAGCTCGCGGATCGGAAAAAAGCAACAGACCGGGCGTAACGCGCATACTGACTTTTATCTGAAAGTGGATAGCGGGAGAAAACAAGCTGCGGGCCTTCCAGAAAGCCTCTAAGCTTTGCCTTCATCATATCCATCTCATGCTGTTCCTGCGCCGAGTCCCGTATATCTGTGTACTCGCTTTCCTCAACCCGTTCCCGCAAGGCGTCGATCCGGTCCGAAGAAAGAGGGTGTCCCCGAAAATACGGGTAGCGGCGGGCTTGTGAGAGCACTTCCTGAGCCCGGAACTTTTCAAAAAACTCAATGAGGCCTTTACCGGACTGTCCCGTGGCTTCCATGAAATTTGCTGCATATTGATCCGCGGTAGATTCATTTACCCGGGAATAAGAAAGAACTTCCAATGTTCCGAATTGCGAAGACCCGCCGAGAATAAGCGCGCCAGCGGATGTTTCGCCTGCTAAAATCGCGGCCAATCCCAATCCGGCGGCGACCAGCATGGAGCCATAAGCACTGCGTTGACCGTAATCGGACCGCACAATATGCCCTCCGACAATATGGCCCGTTTCATGGGCGATAACGCCCTTAAGCTGATTGGGATTCTCGGCTTCCAGGATGAGACCGCTATGCAAGAAGATATTCTGGCCTCGCGTCACAAAGGCGTTCAGTGAAGGATCATTGACGAGATAAAGATCGACAGAAGAAGGCGACAATCCGGCGACGCGTAATAGAGGATCGGTAAATTCACTTAAAGTTTCTTCGATTTCAGTATCGCGCAGCAAGGACTGGGCCTGAGCCTGAGTTAACGGCAGAACCGCACAACTCAACGCCAGAGCGCTGATTTTTAATCCGCGTATGAAGTGTCTAAGAGCCACACATTTTCCTTTGAGTCACAAGCAGAGTTTTTCAAAGCCTTGTGACTCCGTCAAGTTACGCAGGCGTAACATAGCAGTGACCGCCTTACTCTGCGATCACCAGAAATTTAGCGTTTCAGGCCGAACCACCCACGCTTCTTTTTCTTGCTGGAACTATCCGGTTTTGCAGAGTTTTTTGTCGAGCCTGTATCAACAGCGGAGTTATTTTCAGGCGCTGAATGCACAGGCTCAGGTTCGGATTTAGAGTCGGCTGTCGCCGTTGCTGCCTTCTTTGAAGGGGCCTTGCGTGTCCGGGAGCTTTTGCTCGTCGACTCGGCACTTTTCTTCGGAGCTGCGCGACGTCTGCTCGGCTTTGATTCGACCGCAGAAGTCTCTTCAGGCTTAGTTTTAGAAGCGCTTTTTGACGGCGCGCGCTTCTTAGCCGGCGCCTTTTTCGCAGCGGCTTTCTTAGGACTTTGTTTTTTCTCATCGGTCACATCAGAGGAGGTCTCTGCTATTTTTGAGGCTTCCTTTTTTGGGGCCGCGCGGCGCCGTGAACTGGATTTAGACGGCTCGGATTTTGAGGTAGTGTCCTCTTTGGCAGAAGCCTCCGTCTTTTTCGCGGGCGCTTTGCGTTTACGAGCTGGCTTGGCTTTCGCTTCTGAAACAGCGTCTTCGTCCTTTTTGGCAGGGGCCTTACGGCTCCGCTTCGCTTTTGCCGGCGTTTTGACCTCGTCTTCCGCTTTGGGTTTACGAGGCGGAGCCGCCCGGCGTCTGCCGCTAGCGGCTGAGCTTGGCTTTTTCGCGCTCTTCTCTTCCTGTTTCAGATCAGACTCTTTGGTAGAGTCCGATTTATTGTTTGAATCAGGTGCGGCTTCGGACTTGGCTTGCGTAGATGAAGCTTTTGAAGGCGCTTTACGACGACGGCTGGAGCGAGATTTGGCCTTTGCTCCGTCTTTGGACGAATCTTTAGCGTCTGTGCCCCCAGAGCTTTTGTCTGATGAACCGCTCTGGTCTGGCGCCTCTGACTCTGCCTTTTCATCACCGGATTTTCGGGTTGGCGCTTTACGGGTCGCGCGGCGTCGGCGCGACTTAGGCTTGCTCTCACTTTCTGATTTTGGATCGATGACTTCCAAGCCATCAGGCGTTTCCCCAGACGTATCCTTGTCAGACTTATCTGACTCAGATTTTTTGTCTTTGGATGTGTCTGAAGCGTTTTCGTTAGAGTTGTCCTCTTTCTGATTTTCATCCCGCAACCGTGAACGACCCCGGCCGCCGCGACGCCCGCGACGGCTCCGTCGGCGCCCTGAGCGTTTCTCGTCTGAGTTATCAGAGGATTCCTCTTTGCTCTTAGACTCTTCGTCAGAATCTTCATCTTCATCAGAGTCATCGGTGTCTTTTGATTTTGCAGACTGCTTTTTCGGCGCATTTTGCGACTTCTGACGTTGTTGCCTGAACTCTTTTTCGATTTCGTCGAGTGGATCCGGGCCTTTCCGGCTCTTTTTCTCGAGGACTTCAATTTCATAATGCGGACGGATAAGCTCATCATCAGCGAGAACTTCTGTGAAGACCCCCATATCCTGATCAACCTGAGTCAAAAGATCGCGTTTCTCATTAACGAGGTAAAAGGCGACATCCGGAGAGACTTTCAGGCGGATGCGCTGAGCTTCGCCGCGTGCCGCGGTTTCTTCCACAGCGCGAATGGCGGCCAAGGCACTACTTTCCACTGTCCGCTTCCGGCCAACGCCTGCGCAATGCGGGCAAGGTGTTGTAGAGCCTTCCAGAAGACTACGACGGCGGCGTTGACGCGAAATTTCCATCAGACCGAATTGAGAAATTCGGCTGGTCTGGATGCGCGCCCGGTCTTGCGACAGAGAGTCTTTCATCTTGCGTTCGACGGATCGATTGTTCTTATTTTCGTCCATATCGATAAAGTCGATAACAATAAGGCCGGCCAAATCCCGAAGACGCATTTGGCGCGCGACTTCTTCTGCCGCTTCCAGATTGGTCTTGAGCGCGGTGCGTTCCACATTGCGCTCTTTCGTGGAGCGGCCTGAGTTCACGTCGACTGAGACCAGGGCTTCTGTGGGGTGAATAACAAGATATCCGCCGGATTTAAGCTGAACGAGCGGGGACAGACTATTTTCAATCTGGCTTTCCGCATTATAGCGGAGGAAGAGAGGGATTTCCTCTTTATATTGTTTCACGAATTTGGCGTGACTCGGCATGAGCATTTTGATGAAGGCTTTAGCTGTTTTGTAGGCCTCTTCACCTTCGACCAGAACCTCATCGATGTCTTTATTATAGAGATCGCGAATGGAGCGTTTGACCAGATTACCCTCTTCATGGATGAGGGCAGGGGCTATGGATTTCAGCGTGGTCTCACGAATATCTCCCCATAGACGGGATAAATACTCGTAGTCGCGTTTGATC
Source organism: Litorimonas sp. (assembly GCA_029936425.1). Lineage (GTDB taxonomy): Bacteria > Pseudomonadota > Alphaproteobacteria > Caulobacterales > Maricaulaceae > Litorimonas. The sequence goes on along the minus strand of JAPYSU010000007.1, from coordinate 102,579 downwards.
TCGGCTTTGGTGCGCTTGGCACCAGCCGTTCTGACGATGACGCCCATCCCTTGAGGAACATCCAAATCCCCCATGACGGATTTCAGGCGTTTACGATCCGACCCATTGGAAATTTTGCGGGAAATGCCGCCGCCCCGTGGGGTGTTAGGCATGAGAACGCAGTAGCGTCCGGCCAGGGACAGATAGGTTGTCATGGCCGCGCCTTTATTGCCGCGCTCCTCTTTGACGGCCTGCACAAGGATAATCTGACCGCGTTTTATAACTTCCTGGATTTTATAACGGCGACGGGAAATGCGCTTGCGGCGAGTGCTGGCCACTTTGGCCTGTTCATCCGCAACTTCGGCATCGTTTTCATCTGCGGCGTCATGAACATCAGGGTCGACATTTTCGTCGCGTTCGACATCGCCAGAATCGCCATTGTCAGAGTCTGCGTCATCTTCTTTCGAACTGTGTTCCTCTTCCTCTTCGAGAATCGCCATGCGATCTTCATAAGGAATCTGGTAATAGTCCGGATGGATTTCGGAAAACGCAAGGAAACCGTGACGATTCCCGCCATATTCAATAAAGGCGGCCTGAAGGGAGGGCTCTACCCGCGTGACGCGGGCGAGATAGACATTGCCGCGCAGCTGACGCTTGTTACGGCTCTCAAAATCGAGTTCCTCAACTCGGTTGTGATCGACAATGACGACGCGCGTTTCTTCCGGGTGGGAGGCGTCGATTAACATTTTCTTTGACATGGAAAACTCCGTTGCGCCTCGCTCTTATGGGCCTTTCAGGCGGCAAGAGGGGCTGCAAATGATTAATGAAATAGGGTGAAAAAGCGCGCAAAGACATTCCTGCCTGACCTTTCGGGTCATCGGGCCGGGACTGCGTCATATTGAACTTACCTGCGTGCATCAAAACTCTCTGTGTAGCAGACATTCCGCACAATATATGCTGTCTGCGTGGACAAGATAGGGACAGGGGGAGGGCCAAAAAAGGGATCCGCACCTTGCGACGAATGTGTCGGTGCCGTTCTTATCTGACTCCATCTTTGCCCCATATTAAAACGGTTTGCAAAGCCTATTTCATGTTCATGACGGTGAACATAACTTTACCGATGTTTAAACTGACGGATTAATCAGAAGATGTAAGAGTTTATTCATCCTACTCCGTAAGAAAGACGTTATGAAACGCCTGCGCAAAGCTCTCGCCACTTTGGGACTGATTCCCGCCGTCATGATGGTCTTGCCTCTTTCGGCTTGTGCCGGTCCTAATGTGACCCCGCGGGTAAAACCTTCGCTTTCGAATCCGGCTGTGGAATCATCGCTTCCGCGCACCGCTCCCGTGGTAACTGAGCCTCGATACTTTAAATCCACAACGCCTTATCCTCGTCTGGCGCCGCATCTCAACAGGGCGATTGCTAGCCGTGGCATCAGCCGTAAGCCTGTCATATTTATTGATGCAGGGCATGGGGGCCGGGATCCGGGCGCGATCGGAACAAAGGGCACTTATGAAAAAACTCTCACGAGTCAGGCTTCGGCAACGCTTAAGACAATGCTTGAGAGCACGGGACGATATGACGTCAGGATGACGCGAGACAGGGATGTCTATGTCGACCACGACCTGCGATTACGGCTGGCCAGAGAAGGCGGGGCGGATTTGTTCATTTCCATTCATGCCGATAGCGCAGGCAGTAAAAACGCCCGCGGCGCCTCTGTCTACACGCTGGCGGATCGCGCCAGGGGGCGTTCAAAAACACTTGTCAGTAATTCCCAGAACTGGATCATGGATGTCGATTTGTCGAAGCAGTCTGATCCGGTCGGAGATATTCTTGTAGATCTTGCTCAACGTAAAACGGAAAGCCAGTCAGAGCAGTTTGCAGACATTCTTCTCTCGGAGCTTTCCGGCGCCACCCACTTGGTGGGAAATTCGCACCGGCGGGCGGGGTATTTTGTCCTTTTGGCCCCAGATGTCCCGGCTGTTTTGTTGGAACTCGGTTTTCTCTCCAATGCACAGGATGAAAGCCTGCTTCTTAAGCCGTCCCATCGGGATAAAATGATGCGCTCCGTTGTGACCTCAATTGACCGGTACTTTTTAGAAAATCAGTAGCTTCGCCAGAGTGAGGTTAACAGCGAAGGCTGCGCGGCTGACTGAAGAATATAATTGCGCCTTCAATCTCTCACATTAATGTCTTACATTCGACAGAATTGGTCATCAAAGTATAGGCTGATTCGAAGGGTAACTGGCTGTTTATGACTAAATTCCTCCGCATATTGAAATGGTTATTTGCCTTAGGTTTCGGTTTGGCCGTTGCTCTGGGCATTTTCGCCTTTGTCTATGTGGTGAAAGCCACAAAAGATTTGCCGACATTGGAAGTCTTGAAAGAGTACAAACCGCCAGTAATGTCGCGGGTTCATGCCGGGGACGGAAAACTTATCAGCGAGTTCCGGACAGAGGCGCGGGTTTTTGTGCCCATTGAGAGTGTTCCGCTCCAGCTTCAGCACGCTTTTGTCGCCGCAGAAGACCAGCGTTTTTACACGCATGATGGTTTCGATGAACGGGGTTTTGCCCGCGCAATGATTGCAAATGTCGGTCATGTTCTCAATGACAGGCGCCTGGAGGGCGGCTCTACGCTGACTCAGCAAGTTGCGAAAAACTTTTTGGTTGGAAATCAAAGAAATATTGACCGAAAAATCCGCGAAGTTGTCATCGCCCGGCGCATAGAAAAGGCGATGAGCAAGGATCAAATCTTGGAGCTCTATCTCAACGATATCTATTTTGGTCGGGGCGCTTACGGCGTGGCGGCGGCGTCTCTGAATTATTTCGGGAAACCGATGAAAGATCTGACAGTGGCCGAGATGGCGTATCTGGCTGTATTGCCGAAAGCCCCGTCAAATTACCAAATTCATGATCCAGTGAAAAAAGAGCGGGCGCTTAATCGTCGGGCCTACGTCATCAATCGAATGGTAGAAGATGGCTATGCCACAAAGGAAGAAGGTGAAGCCGCTAAGGCGACCGATATTGTTTTGACCGATCGCCTGGAGGGCGAAGAATATCTGGCGGCGGAATATTTTGTGGAAGAGGCGAGAAAACAGATTTCGCAGCTCTATGGCTACGATGAACTTTATACCGGGGGATTATCCATCCGGACGACGCTGGACACGTCTATGCAGCTCAATGGGCGCCGCGCGCTCCGCCGTGGATTAGAGATGTTTGATCGCCGCCATGGCTATCGTGGTCCCCTGACAAATTGGGAAAGTTTGGACGACTGGAAAACCCGCCTCAGTGAGTATGAGGGGCCGAAAGATGTCGAAGACTGGCGCGTCGCCTTAGTTCTGGACGTGAGTGAAAATAAGGCTGAACTTGGATTTGCACCGCCAGAAGTTGAAGAGGCCGAAATAGAAGGAGAGGAAACTCCGTCGGTTCAAGAGGTTGAGGATAAGCCAGAGGAGGACGTACGAGGTCAAATGTTCCTCAAGGACATTGCTTGGGCAGGGAAGGCCCTTCCAAATGGTCGCTATGGTTCTAAGCCCACATCTGTTGCGGATGTGGTTTCCAGGGGCGATATCATATTGGTTCAACGCAAAGATGAGACGAATGAATATAATTTGCGCCAAGTGCCTAAAGTCAATGGCGGCCTGATTGCCATGGATCCGCATACGGGCCGTGTTTTGGCCTTGATAGGTGGTTACAGTTTTGAGCAGAGCCAATTTAACCGCGCAACTCAGGCAAACCGTCAGCCCGGGTCTGCTTTCAAGCCCTTTGTTTATGCGGCAGCTTTGGAAAACGGTTACACGCCTTCAAGCAAGGTTCTGGACGCCCCATTCGTGATCGAACGAAATGATGTGAACTGCGAAGAAAACGAATCCGGACAATTGGAACTTCGCCAAAATAGCGAAGACAGGGACGCGGGCTCCACTGGCCAGTCGGCCTCTCGCGGTGCTTGTGAGCGTTATTATAAACCTTCAAACTATAATGCCGGGAAGTTTTATGGCTTGAGCACACTACGTTTGGGGCTGGAAAAATCCCGGAATGCCATGACAGTTCGACTCGCCAATGACATTGGAATGCAGCCGATTATGGATATCAGCAAGCGTTTCGGCATTTACGATAATCCGCAACCTGAACTTGCCTGGGCTTTAGGGGCCGGAGAGACGACGCTGTTGGAACTCGCCACAGCCTATTCAGAAATGATCAATGGCGGGAAAGCGATTACGCCGACTATTTTGGACCGCGTTCAGGATGGAACCGGTAAGACAATATTTGTTCACGATGATATTCAGTGCACCTCTTGCCAGCAGGAAGAGTATGAGGGCGAAGCGCCCCCGGAATTGCCGGATATGCGGCCTCAGATTATTGATCCCGTCACAGCGTATCAAATTACGTATATGATGCAGGGCGTGGTGGAGAACGGTACGGGCGGTTCTGTCCGTAGCCTTGGGCGCCCATTAGGCGGTAAAACAGGAACGACCAATGAGTCCAAGGATGCCTGGTTTATGGGTTTTTCTCCTGATCTCGTGGTGGGTGTTTATGTCGGAATGGATAACCCTGAATCCATGGCGAATGAAACGGGCAGCTCTGCGGCTGTGCCAATCTTTAAAGACTTCATGGAAGACGCATTGGAAGGCACGTCTCCAGTCCCATTTCGTATTCCCGAAGGCGTGACGCTTTCGCCGGTTAACAGAGACACAGGCGAAAGCTCTTATATCGGTGCGCCGAATTTTATTCTGGAAGCTTTCAAGCCCGGAACAGGCCCGAAAATTGGCGGCTTGTCGTCCTCTATCCGGGTTGGCAGCGGGTCTGACACGCTGACAAATTACAGGCAGGAACAAAGAAACGAAAGAGTGATATCGCCCAGTGAAGAGGACTCCCTAGGAGAATTCGTCGAGGACGAGTCTGGAGAGCCTTTTCAGTCGGCGCCTCAGCCGGAAACGGATGAAAATGACCCGTTTCCAGTGACTGAAGAGTCAGAACCGGATACTATTGACGATGGCATATATTAAGGTATTTGACCGTCATGCGTGCTGATATTTCTCAAATGAAAACTGAAATCGAGCAGTCTATAGAGCTGCTGAGGAGGCGTCTTTGACTGGGAGCCATCCGAACATCGTCTAGCCGAATTAAACGCCCTGGCAGAGGAGCAATCCTTCTGGGATGATCCTCAAAAAGCTCAAACACTTATGCAGGAGCGCGCGCGTCTTGAAAGCGCTTTTGACTCCATCCAAAAGCTTGAAACTGACCTGTCTGACAATGTCGAACTGGCCGAATTGGCCGAGATGGATGACGATGAAGAGATGTTTGAGGCGGCGGCGAAAGCTTTGGCGGCTGTTAAGGAAAAAGCGGCCGAAGCTGAGCTGGAAGCCCTGCTTTCCGGGGAAGCCGATGCCAATGATTGCTTTATTGAAATTCACCCCGGGGCCGGCGGAACCGAGGCGCAGGACTGGGCCGAACTGGTGCTGCGGATGTATTCCCGCTGGGCCAATTCCCGCAATATGAAAGTTGATGTGATTGAACATGAGGACGGCGACGGCGCCGGGATCAAGTCGGCAACCATCAAGGTGAAGGGACACAACGCTTTTGGTTGGCTGAAAACAGAGTCGGGTGTTCACCGCCTTGTACGGATATCGCCTTATGACAGCTCCGCCCGACGGCATACCAGTTTTGCCTCAGTTTGGGTCTACCCGGAAGTTGACGATTCCATAGAGATAGAGATCAATGAAAGCGACTGCCGTGTCGATACCTACCGCGCATCCGGTGCAGGGGGACAGCACGTCAATAAAACCGATTCTGCGGTTCGGATTACGCATGAACCAACAGGCATCGTTGTGCAGTGCCAGAATGACCGAAGTCAGCATAAAAACCGGTCGCAAGCCTGGGATATGCTGCGGGCTCGTCTCTATGAAAAGGAACTGCAGGAGAGGGAAGCTGCCGCTCAAGCTCAGGCTGATAACAAATCAGATATCGGGTGGGGACACCAAATTCGATCTTATGTCTTACAGCCCTATCAAATGGTGAAGGATCTCCGCACAGGTATTGAGACGTCTGATACGTCTGGCGTTCTGGATGGAAAGCTAGACCCGTTTATGGCGGCGGCGCTATCGGCCAAGGTAAACTCCGGGGAAGACGCAGGCGCATAAAAAAGCCACCCTGAGGCGGCTAATTTTTGCGGGCCTGAAGGGCGAATTAAAAAGACCTGACTTAACTTGCTTTTTTCTGAGCTGATTTTACGGGCTCTGCAGTTTTCGTACTGGGAGCTGTCTTTCGAGCGCATTTTCCATCAAAAAAGGCTCCGTTGGCGATCATGAGCTGATCTTGAACAAGGTCTGCCTGAACATTTGCCGTTTCGGCGAGCTCAATTGACCCAGCATCCACTTTACCCGTTATTTTCCCGCGCACATGGACGCTTTTGGCAACGACTTTGCCGTTTATAATGCCTTGTTCTCCAATGGTGATGTTTCCCGCATGAACATTGCCGTCAACCCGGCCATCAATCTGGACATCGCCATCTGTTTTAAGATCGCCTGTAATAATCAGGTCCCGCCCCAAAATAGACGGCGCCGAAGAAACTCGCGGGGCAGGGGCCGAAGTGGTTTTCTTGCTATCATCGACAGCTGCGCTGCTGGAAGCATTGGTCTTATTGAACATAGAGGCCTGCTCTCAAAAAGTTTTCCGGGTCATAAACACGGCCCTGAAAGTGAACTTCATAGTGAAGATGAGATCCTGTACTGCGACCAGTCGACCCCATCCCTGCGATTTTATCCCCCTTAGAGACTTGCTGCCCTTTTTTGACATAGGTTTTTTGTAAATGAGCGTAGCGCGTGACAAAACCATGTCCATGGTCGATTTCCACAACGCGTCCATATCCACCATTGCGGCCCACAAAGGAAACAACGCCGTCGGCCGTCGCGGCAATAGGTGTCATGCTACGGCCGCCGAAGTCGACGCCTTCGTGAAAGGTTGGACGCCGTGTGAAGGGGTCATGGCGAACGCCATATGTGCTCGTTCTATAAGTGTCAGTCAGAACGGGAAACCCAAGCGGGAGAGACAGAATAGCCTTGTCTAAAGCTTCAGCTTCTGAGAGGCGGGCTTGAATACTTGCAATGCGGGAGCCAAATTTTCCGTCTTCAATCGGTGCGTCTGCTTCATCCAGCGGCACATAAAGTCCGCCTTTGCCAAAGGGACCTTCTTTAAGGACTGTATCAACTTGCATGTTTGTGGCCCGGATAAGGGCTCTGTTGCGCTCGATACGATCCAGTGTTTCAGCTTCCGCGGATACCAATATCTTGTTTTGCGTTTGGTCAATCGTATTGAGCGACTGGTCAATGTTTAGGCCCGTTTCGGCCATGGCGTTAGGTACGAGGGCTTTTCTTGGGACCCGCGGCGCAGGATCGCGAAGGGTCGGTGACATAAGCACCCGGTTGGACGCATATTTTATAGTCGGTAAATTTACGGGCGAGACGGGAGACCCCGCATTAACCAGTTGAGAGATTGCCGTATGTTTTTCCTCAAAGCTCTTGGCCATGCTTTCAAAGCTTTGTTTTTGCTCGGCGAGCAAAAGTTCAGTGTTGAGCTGCTTGGCGCGCTGGTCAGCCAGCATACGTTCATATTTGGCTTCTATAAGTTTGGCTTGCTTGGCGGGAGCGCGGAGAGGGTTATTGCCCCATAATAGGTTAACAAGCGTAATCAAGCACCAGAGCGACATGAAAGAAAGGATTGCGGCGACGATAAGCTGCAACCGTGTCGAAAGAACATAGTATTTTACTTCACCCCCAGATCGGAGATAAATTTGACGTTCCCTAAAATGTTGTAGAATGCGCTGACGCACATCCCCCACGACGTCATTAATCATGATTCCCCATCCGCATGCTTTGATTTCACTCCTTAGACCAAAACGTCATATCCAGTTCAAGCGATTTTGCACGTTAAGAACTGTTATAATGTTGTTAAGCGTCGTTAAACTGCATTAACAAATCGCTAACGGGGCGTAATAATCTTCCGTTAACCCCGCTAAAGTGCGGGCTTGTACATTAAATGGCGGCTTCAACTGCCCTGCAAAATGCTCCCTGACCAGCTTATGGAAGTAGGGACGGGGCTTTTCGCCCTCCAATTCAGCGATTCGTTGGAACCATTTAGCCCCGATTTTGACATGACCGATTTCGTCTTCATAGATGACTTTCAGAACCGCGACGCTTTCTTTGTCCTGCACGCGTTCCAGCTTTTTAATCATGCCGGGGGTCACATCAAGGCCTCTCGCCTCCAAAACCATAGGAGCGATAGCAAGTCGCGCTGCAATTTGATGGCGAGTTTTATACGCCGCGTCCCAAAGGCCGTTATGCGCTGGAAAGTCACCATATTCGACGCCGAGAGTTTTTAGCCTGTCGGATAATAGATTGAAATGCTTTGCCTCTTCCGCGCAAACCCGGCTCCAATCTTCTATAAAGTCAGTCTGGAGTTCCGGGGCTATCAGTGGATGCCTTGCAAAACGCGCTATCATGTCCGCCGCAAGATCAATTGCATTTAGCTCGATATGTGAAATGGCGTGTAAAAGAGCGGCGCGGCCTTGAGGGGAGCCAAGGCGGCGGCGGGGAACCTCACCGGGTAGAACAAGCTCAGGCTTAACAGGCCGTCCGGGACGGTCGCCCGGCATGAGTTCTGATTGGTAAGGCCTTTTCTCCGCTCTCTCCCACTGAGAGCGCATAGACAGAGCCAACGCCGCTTTTTCTTCGGGCGCCGAAGCGTTTAAAACAGCGCAGCTTTGATCGATTGGATTGAAAGTCATTTTAATTATGGGTTTGCTTAGGCGCTTTTAACTTCTTCTAAGACAGCCTCTACATGGCCCTTTACGCGTACTTTAGGCCAGATTTGTTGAATTTTCTGATCAGGACCAATCAGGAAGGTCGCCCGCTGGATTCCCATATATTTTTTCCCATACATATTCTTTTCGACCCAAACGCCGTATTTTTCTACGACGTTACCATCGACATCTGCGCCAAGGCGAAGTTTCAAATCGTGCTTGGCAATAAATTTGTCATGTTTTTGAGCCGTATCTTTTGATATCCCGATAATCGCACAATTTTGTGCTTCAAACTCATCCTTCATCTCTGTAAATTGAATTGCCTCCTTCGTGCAGCCGGGCGTGTCATCTTTGGGATAAAAATAAAGGACTACAGACTGGCCTTTGTAATCTTTCAGTTTTAGAGTTTTACCTCCGTCGCCTTCCAGTTCGAAGTCCGGGGCAGTGTCACCAATTTTCAATTCACTCATATCAGGCTCTCATTCTATGGCAGTTCAATTACAGACACGCCCATAGCCAGACAGAAAACGGTAGGCTAGAGCGATTTCCAGCATGACAGAAGAAGCACGACATATAAAGCCGGATGCTTCGCCTATTGAACACACCAAGAGCGACTCGAAAACCCTCTTCTGGCTCAGGCGGATTGGCTATCGGTTATGGCGTCTGAGTGCGGAGCTTGGCGCCGTCATTATGGGCGTGGCTGTAGTCTGGCTCTTCGCCTTGTCCTGGTTTTTGTCACAGCAATCTTTGGATATCTCAAGTGCACGCGGGGTATTGGGTCAACTTTTTACCGAGACGGTTGCCGGGGCCGGAGTCGAGATACCCTCTATGCGCCTCGACTGGTATCCAGCCAATGACGATATTGTTTTTACCGGCGAGAACATCATTATCAATGCGAATGATGGGACAGATTTGCAGAACTTTGCCACTCTGCAGAGTTATTTCCCTTTGAAAGACGTTCGTCATGGAAACCTGATCCCGCGTAAAGTGGTTCTGACAGGGGGAGTTGTAAGTTGGGTGGAGGATGAAAACGGGCGAATTCGGGCCGGTTTGGGCACGCCCGACAATCTCGGGAGACTTGGTCCGTTATGGGAAGGCCGCCGCGCCACATCGCGTCGTCGGGCGACCTTGGACCTGGACGGCGTTGATACGGTCGAGATTAATGAAGCTCGGGCTTATTATATAAATTCAACGAATGGTCTGGCCGCTTCATTGAGTGATGTGACACTCAATGTCGAGCGTCAGGCTGAAAGCTTGAACCTGTCACTTGCTGCAAATTTGGCGCAACCGGAAACCGAAGAGCAAGTGCCTTTATTACTTTCGATTTCAACTAATACGAAATTTGATAATTTTGATGTTTCCCTTCGGGCAGAAGGTCTTAACCCATCTGTTTCGGGTCCTACGAAAGGACGCTATGCGCAGGTCAGGGATCTGGACGCGCCCGTTACTCTTAATACAAATTTTTTATACGGGCCTGAAAGTGGACTGGCCTCAGCAGATTTAGATTTAAAAGTTGAAGCGGGTATATTTGATCGAGCAGATTTAGGCCGTGAATTCGAATTTGACTCAATACGAACCTCTGCAGTCCTGAACGCGGGCGACGCCGAAATGACCATCAGGCAATTGGACGTGATTGCCCCTCAATTAAGATTTGAGTCAACAGGGGCCCTTACGGATCTCGATGCAATAAATGACGGCGACATAAATTCATCGCCTTTTTTCGATTTGAACTTCCAGAAGCTATTTTTAGATGCCCGTCCTGTTTTTGAGGAGAGCCTGAATTTCAAGGGTTTGGACATTGCAGGCCGACTCGATGTGGATGCACAAACCCTGAATATGGAGACACTGACGCTTGACCGGGGGTCGCATAAATGGGTGGCTTCAGTTTTCTTGGATCGAGATGACGAAGGACAGTTCGAGGCAATAAGGGCTGAAGGCGCGGTGCAAGGCCCTCTGACAAACCCGGAATTATTGGAGGTGTGGCCCATCAAATTTGCCGATGGAGCGCGTCGCTGGCTGGATCGATCTGTTGAGGGTGGGGTCATTGACGGCCTGAGTTTTGAAGCTGACATAGAGCGGTCAGATGACGGAGAGTTAGTCGAAAAAGTGATGGACATGGATTTCACGGTTAGAGACGGGATCGTGAAATATATCTCGACGATGACGCCGCTGACGAACGCGTCCGGTGTCGCGAAAATTACTGACAACAGATTGGATTTTTCCCTTGAGACAGGAGAAATTGGTGATTTGAGGCTTTTGCCTAGCCAAATCCAAATCCCGCGTTTGAAACCCAAGGGCGGGGATATTATCATCACGATTAACGCCAATGGCGGAGCGTCAGAGATGCTGAGCCTGCTAAATCAACCCCCTTTCAAGCTTGCCGATAAATATGAAACTGACCCCGGCGACGTGAGCGGGCAGGGGTCTGTCAGCGTTAAAATCACGCGGCCCTTATTGGAGTATTTTGATCAAAACCGCATTCTCTACGAAATCAATGGAGATTTTACGGATGTGGCGGCGCCTTTTAAAATCGGTAACTATAAACTGACAAATGGGAATGTATCCCTGAATGTCGACAAGTCGGGTTTGCAGGTTAAAGGCCCGGTAAATATTGGCCCGTGGCAAACCAATATGGAGTGGTCGGAAACTTTTGATGAAGGTCTGACACCTTCACGATATCACCTCTCCGGCCAAATGACCCCGGATGTGCTGGACAAACTAGGTGTCGGATTTCGTGAATATATGGATGGGACAGCCCAAGTCGATATTCGAGCGACCGGAAGCGGGGCCGATATCAAATCGGCCATCATTTTAGCGGACCTCGAAGAAACAGAAATTTCTATTGGCGAGTATTGGAACAAGCCAAAGGGGGAGCCGGGCAGCCTGTCGGCGTCTGTAACGCGAAGTGAAAATTCAATTGATATATCTGCGTTCGAGCTCTCAGCGCCTGAGCTGGATGTAAAGGGACAATTGGCTTTCCGTTCTGACTTTGCTTTGAGAGAACTTGTTTTTGAAACATTCAAAGTTTCAGACTTGGTGGATGCCAGACTGGTGATGAAACCGGATGCAGAGAGGGAGGTCTTGTCTGCCAATTTGGACGGCGCCCTCTTGGACATTTCGTCAATTCTGGATAGGTCTTTATCAACCCGGACATCGGCTCTAGACGTTCCGCTTTCCCTCAGCGCGACTTTGGACGAATTGATCTTAGATCCAGAATTTACGACAACCCAAGCTACGCTCTTTTATGCTCATAGTGGCCAAGCCATGACCCAGCTAGATCTATCTGCCGACACGGAGGCGGGGCCATTATCTGTAAGTCTTGAGACGGATCAGCCAAACAAAGTTCGAACCGTCCAGGCGAACTTTCCCGATGCTTCACAAGCGGCAAATGCCTTTTTAGGAATAAACAGCCTTCAAGGCGGCGCTTTTAAAATCATGGGGAACTTACCGCTTCCAGGCGAAGAGGGAAGCTATGTTGGCCAGGTTAACGTAACAGATTTCATAGTGAAAGACGCTCCTATACTTGCGCAGCTGCTCTCTCTTGGATCTTTGACGGGCTTGTTTAACACTCTCTCTGGGGAGGGACTTGCCTTTGAGAACTTCGAATTACCGTTTCAACTTTCTGATGGCGTTTTGACGGTTCGGGATGCGCGGGTCTATGGCCCGGCGCTCGGCATGACGGGCGCAGGCAATATTGACCTGAAAAATGAAACCGTGGATTTGGACGGCGCCTTAGTCCCGGCTTATACAGCAAACTCACTCTTGGGCGATCTTCCTCTCATTGGGGACTTACTCGTAGGTAAGGAAGGGGAAGGAATATTTGCGCTTAGTTACCAAGTGGCCGGGCCATTTGAAGCAACTCAGATAACTGTGAATCCGCTGTCGGCTCTGACGCCCGGCTTTCTCCGAGGTATTTTCCGAAAGCAAAGAGACGACTTGCCGGAGGTTGAGCGGTTGATGGAAGAAGCAGGAGAGGTGGCGCCTCCCACAGACTAATCAGAATATGGAATCAAACAATTTTTAAAAGGGCGTGTTTCTTTTTACCAACGGACAGTTTGATAATTCCCTCTTTTACATCTGCACTTTCCAGCACTTTCTCATGTGTCGTGACTTTCTCGTCATTCACTTTGAGCGCCCCGGCTTTGATGTGGCGGCGGGCTTCGCCGTTCGATCCGGCTAATCCGGCCATGACCGTGGCCGCCAAAACCCCCAGAGAGCCAAGCTCGCTTTTTTCAACGTCAAAAGTGGGGAGCCCTTCGGCGGCCATGCCTTGCTCGAAAGTCTGTTTCGCTGTTTCAGCGGCTTCCTTAGCGGCATTAGCGCCGTGCAAAAGAGTCGTCGCTTCATCGGCCAAGCGCGCTTTGGCGATATTGATGTCGGCGCCTTCAAGGGCTTCGAGTTTGGCGATTTCGTCCAGGGACACAGCTGTGAAAAGGCGTAGGAAACGACCGACATCGGCGTCATCCGTGTTACGCCAGAACTGCCAATATTCATAAGGGGTACGGAAATGGTGTTCGCTCAGGCCCGGGTCGCCATTGAGCCAAATGGCCCCATCGACCGTCTTACCCATCTTTCCGCCCGAGGCCGTTGTGATGAGCGGGGTGGTGAAGCCGTAAACTTCATTACCTTCCATCCGGCGCGTAAGGTCTACGCCTGTTACAATGTTGCCCCACTGGTCCGAGCCGCCAAGTTGGAGCGTGCATCCGTAACGCTTGTTGAGTTCAACAAAATCATAACTTTGCAGAAGGGGGTAATTGAACTCCAGGAACGTCATGGGAAGTTCATTTTCCAGTCGCCGCTTCGCGGTTTCCATCGTGACCATCCGGTTGATGGTAAATTGGGTGCCGACGAGACGCAGAAATTCAATATAGCCGAGATTGTCCAGCCATTCCGCATTATCAACTAGGATGGCAGGGTTATCGCCGTCAAAATCTATAAAATTGGAGAAGACCTGTTTAATGCCGGCCTTGTTTTCTTCAATCATCTCATCCGTCAAAATCGGGCGCGTTTTGTCTTTCATGGACGGATCGCCGATTTTGGTCGTACCGCCGCCGAGCAAGACAATAGGACGCCCGCCGGATTTTTGAAGGTGGCGCAGCATCATGATTTGAACAAGAGAGCCGACATGTAGGCTCGGCGCTGTGCAGTCAAATCCAATATAGCCGGTCACGACAGAAGACGAGGCGGCTTTATCCAGCCCGTCTTCGTCCGTGCACTGATAGAGAAATCCCCGCTCGGTCAGCGTTTTCATCAAATCGGATTTGTAATTGGTCATAAAAGCATCTTAGTTTTGAACTTTGCGGCTTCTATCAAGCGGAAAAATCATGTCAAAGGCAAAGGTGATGGAATCGAAACGTTATATAGCATTAGGTTTGATGAGTGGCACCTCTCTGGACGGAGTTGATGCGGCCGTCATTGAAACAGATGGTGAAGAGGTTTTTGAATTTGGAAAGTCAATCTGTATTGCTTTCCCGGAGGATGGGATTGAAGTAAAAGAGGCGGTGAAAACAGCCTTGAACTGGCGGTTCGAAGGCCCCCCACCGAATAAACTTCAAATGGGGTCTGATTATGTCGATAGGGCGCATATCGATGCCATTAAAGCTTTGAATGCCCAAGATATAGACATCATCGGCTATCATGGTCAGACGGTTTTTCACCAACCTGCTCAAAAAGGTGTGAAGGGGCAAACTTTGCAACTTGGTAACGGCCAATCCCTTGCGTCGAAATTTGGCGTGCCTTGCGTGTACGATTTTCGCACGGCCGATGTGAAAGCAGGCGGACAGGGGGCGCCTTTGGCCCCTATCTATCACCAAGCTCTTTGCCGTTACTCCAGATTAGAAGGCCGTATCGCCGTCGTGAATATTGGCGGCGTTTCAAATGTGACGCTGATAGACGGCAATAAGCCTCTCATTGCAACAGATTGCGGGCCCGGGAATGGCCCCTTGGATAGCTGGATGGAATTGAAAGGAGCCCGGAATTACGATTTCGCGGGGGAGCAATCCATGAAAGGCCATGTTGACCTGAAACGTATCGCTAGGTGGTTTGAACGGGATTTCTTCAAAAGGCCCATACCCCGTTCGGCAGATCGATATGATTTTGATGTTTTAGCAGACATGCGGGATATGAGTTTGGAAAACGGCGCGGCAACTTTGGCAAGTTTCTGCGCGCAATCCATCTCCCGTGATCTTCAAGCCTTTGCGCCGAACAAAATAATCGTTTGCGGGGGCGGGCGTCATAATCCCGCCATTATGGGGATGCTTGATATGCATACGGATGGCAACGTCCTGAGCACCGAGGACGTCGGTTGGGACGGAGACGCTCTGGAAGCGCAGGCCTTTGCCTATTTGGCGGTCCGCACGGTCAAGGGCTTGCCAATTTCCTTTCCGGGAACGACAGGCGTTCCGCACCCGATTACAGGAGGCGTTGTCGCCCGCCCCTAATTGGCTTACAGAAATGATAAATTAAATTGGAGAATATTTTGTCTACTTTCAAATATGCCGCTTTCCCCCTTCTGGCTTCAGCTTTCTTTCTTGGATCTTGTGGAGACAACCAAACGTCCCAACCTGAAACAGAAACGCCTGAAGTCGAAACAGTTGCCGAGACACCAATGGTCGAGACAACCGATAAATTCACTTACGCGAATTACAAAGACGTGCGTCTGACTCATATCGACTTGAATTTGGACGTGAATTTTGAAGACAAGGTGCTGGACGGTGTTGCCATTTTGGATTTCGAACGGATTGATCCAGAAACTGACGTTTTGGTGCTGGATACCAAAGATCTGACAATCAATTCTATCAGCCTGGTCAACGGGGAAACGACCATGCCGGTCGAGGACTACACCTTGGGAGAGGCCGATCCGGTGTTGGGACAAGAGCTCCGTATTCCGCTGAGTGAAGACGCAGATCAGGTTCTTATCGATTACACAACATCTCCGACAGCAGAAGGTTTGCAATGGTTGTCTCCTGAACAAACCGCAGGAAAGGAAGACCCTTACCTTTTCTCTCAAGCGCAAGCGATAAATGCCCGGACTATGGCCCCATTACAGGACACGCCGGCGGTTAGACTGACCTATTCCGCCACATTGCGCGTGCCGGATGGGCTGCGTCCCCTAATGAGTGCGTCGCAGGGCGAGGAAAACGAAAACGGCGAATATCAATTCGAGATGCCACAGCCTATTCCGTCATATTTGATCGCGATTGCCGTCGGCGATATCGAATTCAAGGCGATTAACGACCATATCGGGGTCTATGCCGAGGAATATATTCTGGATGCGGCGGCTGAAGAGTTTTCTGAAACGCCTCTTATGGAAGAAGCAAATGAAGAGCTTTACGGGCCTTATCGTTGGGGACGTTATGACTTGATAGTTCTTCCTCCTAGCTTTCCTTATGGCGGGATGGAAAACCCGCGCCTGTCTTTCATGACTCCGACTCTGATTGCAGGAGATAAAAGTCTGACCAATGTTGTCGCGCACGAGCTCGCGCATAGCTGGTCCGGCAATCTGGTGACGAATGCCACTTGGCGCGATGCCTGGCTGAATGAAGGCTTTACGTCTTATGTCGAAAACCGTGTGATGGAGAAACTTTACGGGGAACGCCGCGCCGTCATGGAGCAGGCTCTGGCACTGGAAGACTTGAAGCGTGATATAGCGGGAGCGGCGCGGCCAGAATTGACGCAGCTGAAATTGCCCGCAGATATTACTCATCCCGATGATGCGTTCTCGCAAGTGGCTTATGTGAAAGGTCAGTATTTCCTGATCTTCCTGGAAGAGCGTTTCGGACGCGACGCGTTCGATCCGTTCCTTAAAAGCTGGTTTAACGACCATGCTTTTGAGAGCGTGACGACAGAAACATTTTTGGATTATTTGGATGACAATCTACGGGCAGATTATCCAGACGCGGTAACGGACGCGGAAATCGAGGCTTGGGTTTATGAACCCGGCTTGCCTGAAACGGCCAAAAATCCACAATCCGATGCGTTCGAAACTGTTCAGATGCATTCTGACGCTTGGGTAGCAGGAGATCTGTCAACATTTGAGCTTGAGGAAATAGCGGCGGAGTGGTCAACGCATGAGTGGCTTCATTTCCTCAATGGTTTGCCAGATGATCTCGCCTCCGAGCAATATGAAGATCTGGACAAGGCGTTTTCTCTGACAGGCACGCAAAATGCGGAGACAGCTTTCGCTTGGTATATGCTCGCCATCAAAACGGATTATGAAGCCGCTTATGCCGACCTTGAAGGCTTCCTCATGAGTGTCGGGCGCGGGAAGTTCATTTACCGTCTTTATGACGCTCTAAAGGAAAACGGGAAAGCCGAATGGGCGGAGCGCATCTATGCCGAAGCCCGTCCCGGATATCATCCCATTGCGCAGCGCCGGATCGACGACATTTTAAATGAATAGATCAGTGCGTAAGGGTTTAAGATATCTCCTTCTGATTTCAACTTTGGGGTCACTGTCCGCGTGCGCGCATTTAGGCGAAAGGCCCGCGAAGTCCTTTGCGTTTGTGGGCACGGTAACCAAAATTGAAATGTGGAGACCAACATTCGCTGAAATTCAGAAGGACTACCGTTCTAAGAACCCAAAAATGCATCCTGACACGGTAATTATCACAAATTCTTGCGGAAAAATAAGAGCGGAATTTGATGTCGTTGTTTCTACAGAGCCAATGGAGGACCGTTTTAGTCTGACGACGACTATTGGCGAGTGGTGTAAACAACCCTTTCAGTTTCAAAAAGAACATTTTGTTGAAATGCTTGGAAATCAACTCGTCTTTTCTAAGAAAGTGGAGAAAGATGGACAGGGCGGCTTTGTTGTAGAAATGTTAGAGGATAAACTGAAGTATTATAACAGGAGGAGTGATCTGAACCTCCTAGAATTACAAGATTCTGCTGAAAAGGGCACGGTCAGGGTCTCGGTTAAGCTATCACCTAGTCCGGATAAACCTTAGTCTAGATGAGAGCGCCAATAAAAAAACCCGGCTCGAAAGGCCGGGTTTTTCTTTATTCCGTAAACTCTATTCAATTAGCTTTGGCGCTCTGGGCGGTGAATACCGAGGGTCGAGATTCTCATCGAGATAGTCCTCAATCACGTCCAGCGCAATTTCCAGATGATTTGTATAGAAGTGATCCGCGCCTTCGATTTCATGCGTGGAAATTTTGTGGCCCTTTTGCACGCGGATTTTGTCGACAACGCGATCCACATCATCAGCTGGGACGATAGAATCCTCAGACCCATACGTCACCAGACCTGACGCCGGGCAGGGGGCAAGAAAGGCAAAGTCATACGTATTGGTCGGCAATGACATGGAAATAAATCCGGCTACTTCCGGACGGCGCATCAAAAGCTGCATGCCGATCCAAGCGCCAAAGGAATATCCCGACACCCAGGAAAAAGGCGCGTTCTGATTGAAGCTTTGTAGCCAGTCCAGTGCATAAGCTGCATCCTGCAATTCGCCCTGTCCATTATCGTAAACGCCCATAGAGCGCCCAATACCGCGGAAATTAAAGCGCAGGACGGAGAAGCCGCGGCGCTTATAGCTTTCATACATGGCAACGGGAATGCGGTGATCCATATGACCGCCCGCTTTCGGGTGAGGCGATAGAATCAACGCACAAGGGGCTTGCGGGTCATCCGAGGGGTGATAGCGACCTTCGAGACGACCATCCGGTCCGGCAAAAATGACTTCAGGCATTAACCCTCACATAAATATGGGTCGCTTCGGCGTAACGTCCTGTAAAAAGGTGGATATGTCGCGCGAAAGAACCCTGTTCTAATCTTGACTAAATAGGTCAGGATACATACATCCAGCCTGTAAATTGTCGGTTCGCGCGCCCTTTAACAAGCTACGCCGCGAATTGCGAGAAAAACCTTCATAAAGGAGCCGGAAACGCTTTGAAACTGACTGCCAAAGGACGATACGCCGTTATGGCGATGGCCGACCTCGCCGCGCAAGGCGAAGGTGTGCGCTCGTCTTTGGCTGATATTAACACGCGTCAGGGCATTTCCATTACCTTTCTGGAGCAGTTGTTTAACAAACTTCGCAAAGCTGAATTGGTAAAATCCGTGCGCGGGGCAAAAGGCGGCTACATCCTCAATGTTCCGGCTCAAACCCTGACGCTTGACCGCATTATTCATGCCGTGAATGAGGATATCAAAGCCCATGGCTGCACACCGGATGATCGCCTCGGATGCACCGGCCGGACAAGCCGTTGTCTGACCCACAATCTTTGGGGCGCCTTGGAAAGCCATATTGAGCAATTTCTGGCTTCTGTGACTGTTCAGGACGTCGTTGAGGGGCGTTTGCCCGTCTTGGCTGTTCGGACGCAGGAATTGGAGGCGGCGGAATGAGTAGTCTCTCACAAAGCAGAACTTACCTCGACCATAATGCTACGACCTTTACGTGGCCGGAAGTGATAGAGGCTGTGACCAAGGCTATGGCCGTGGACGGAAATCCAACGGCGCAACATGTCGATGGCCGCGCCGCCAACGGAATTGTGTCCAAAGCTCGCGAGGCCGTGGGTCTGGCGATGGGAGTCTGCGCTCAAGACGTGATGTTTACAGGGAGCGGAACTGAGGCTGACAACACAGCCATTTGGTCCGCAATTCAGGCAGGGTGCAAACACCTCCTAATATCTTCCATGGATCATCCGGCGACGATATTGGCAGCTGAGAATTATGGCGTTTCTTTCGAGCTCATCCCGGCGGACCGAGAAGGCCGCACAGATATAAACTGGCTGGCGAAGAAACTGGACAGTTGGGACAAAAGTCTCGGACGTCCTTTTGTTTCGATTGTCGCCGCGAATTCTGAAACAGGCGTCATTCAGGATGTCGAGACAGCGACCGAACTTGTTCGTAACGCTAGCGGCCTGATCTTGGTCGACGCCGTTCAGGCACTAGGCAAGATTTCTATGACCTTTATGCCGGATTACCTTGCTGTATCTGCCCACAAGATTGGTGGGCCAAAGGGCGTGGGGGCGTTATATGTCGCTCCGGACGCACCTTTCACGCCGCTCTTATCAGGCGGAGGGCAGGAACGTCGCCGCCGCTCTGGCACCCACAATGTAGGAGGCATTGCCGGATTTGGCGCGGCCTGCTCAATGGGTATCAATCTGGAACATACGCGTGAACTACGCGCTATTTTAGAAGCCGAACTTAAAAAAATGGAGCCGGAATTAGTGATTTTCGGCGAAGGCGCAGACCGCCTTCCGAATACGAGCTTTTTTGCGATCCCGGATGCGAGCTCCATGACCTTGATGATGGCGCTCGATCTCGAAGGCATTTCCGTTTCGACCGGAACGGCGTGTTCTTCTGGCAAGGTCGGGGAAAGCCGCTCTATCAAAGCCATGGGACGGCTCGACGAAGCCCCGAAAGGCGCGATCCGCGTGAGTTTCGGCGATAATGCTATATTAAACGAAGTCGAAGACTTCCTCCTGGCGTGGAGCAAGATACGCCGAAAGCCGCTTCCATTCACGCCTTCGCCGCGCGGCATTGCGGATATCGAGGTGGAAAAAAGCAGACCAAAGACAGATGCAACCAAGATAGGTGCAACATGAGTGAACAAGTAAAAGTCAAAGAGTCCATTGAGCAGTCCACCGTTGAAGGTGTCCGCTCTCTGGAAGCCGATAAATATAAATACGGATTTGATTCCGATATCGAGCAGGACTTCGCGCCCAAGGGGCTGGACGAAGATATTGTTCGGTTCATCTCTGCCAAAAAGGAAGAGCCGGAATGGCTGCTGGAATGGCGACTCGAAGCTTATCGCCGTTGGCTGACGCTGGAAGAGCCGGACTGGGCGATGATCAAATACCCCAAGATCGATTATCAGGATGCTTATTATTACGCATCCCCGACAAAGAAAGAGGGGCCGAAATCGCTCGACGAAGTCGATCCTGAGATTCTGGCGGTCTATGACAAACTGGGCATTTCCTTGCGCGAACAGGAAGTTCTGGCTGGTGTAGAAGGCGCACCGAAAGTGGCCGTGGACGCCGTTTTTGACTCTGTTTCAGTAGTGACGACTTTTAAGGAAGAGCTCGCCAAAGATGGTGTGATTTTCTGTTCCTTCTCTGAAGCCGTTAAAAACCATCCAGAGCTTGTCAGAAAATATATGGGATCGGTTGTACCGATTACAGATAACTACTTCGCCACGCTCAACAATGCCGTCTTTTCCGACGGATCTTTTGTTTATATTCCGCCAGGGGTGAGATGCCCTATGGAGCTCTCAACTTATTTCCGGATGAATGCTCAAGGCACAGGCCAGTTCGAACGGACGCTTATTATTGCGGATAAAGGCTCTTATGTGTCCTATCTCGAGGGCTGCACAGCCCCAATGCGGGACGAAAACCAGCTTCACGCGGCGATTGTCGAGATTGTCGTGCATGAAGACGCTGAAGTGAAATATTCCACGGTCCAGAACTGGTGGCCGGGCGACAGTGAAGGTAAAGGCGGGGTCTATAACTTTGTGACCAAACGGGCCGACTGCCGGGGCGATAATTCCAAAGTGTCCTGGACACAGGTTGAAACCGGCTCTGCCGTGACCTGGAAATACCCAAGCTGCATCCTTCGCGGCGATAATTCTCAGGGCGAGTTTTACTCCATCGCGATTACCAATGGCTATCAACAGGCGGATACCGGCACAAAGATGATCCATTTAGGCAAGAACACCAAGTCCCGGGTGATTTCCAAAGGCATTAGCGCCGGGAAATCCAACTCGACCTATAGAGGTCTCGTTAGCGCTCATAAGAAAGCCACGAATGCCCGGAACTTCACGCAATGTGACTCCCTGCTGATTGGCGATCAATGCGGGGCGCACACTGTGCCTTATGTGGAAAGCAATACACCGAGTGCGCAATTTGAGCATGAGGCGACGACGTCTAAGCTCTCGGATGATCAACTCTTTTATTGCCGTCAGCGCGGCCTGTCCGAAGAGGAATCTGTTGCGCTTTTGGTCAATGGGTTCTGTCGTGACGTCCTACAGGAACTTCCCATGGAGTTTGCCGTCGAGGCTCAAAAGCTAGTCGCCATTAGTTTGGAAGGAAGCGTGGGATAATGACAGATGAGGAAAAAAACAAGCAGGGTCTGATGTGGCTCTTAATACTTGTCGGGGCAGTCGTTCTGCTCGCTGCGGCCATTTATATCGGCAGGAGCATCGGCTCTGCGACGAACCCGGAGGTTGAAACTCCGGTTGACGCGCCTATTGATCCAAGGCCAGGCGATCTGACGCCGCCGGACAAAACGGCTGAACCGACGGAGCCAGACGAAATCATTTCCGCGCAAAGAGTGACCGTTCCGGGGATGGAACTCGGCATGTCTTCCGCTGAAGTGGAAAACCTCTTGGAAGAGCGCTTTACGCCGGAGACCAGTGAAGGAAATCAGAGCTTTGATATGCGCCTGACCCCGCAAACCGAGAATGGTTACAGCTTAATCGCCACGGCGGATAATCTGATGGACGACTCTATAAAGGCGCAGGAAATCACAGCCATGTTCCGTCCGGGCGAGCGTGATAATTTCGTTCTGTCGGAATATAATGTTCGCGTTCAATGCCGCCGAGGCTCTAACGCTGGAAACTGGCAAACACAGGCTTGTCCCTAATGCGCCTTTTTCTTTGCATAGCTTCCGCGGTTTTAATGGCCGCTTGCTCTCCGGATACGCCCAGCGCGCCTGAGGCAATCGTCAATGCGCAAACGGCGGCGGTTACAGAGCCGTCCGATCCGCCTGCGCCGGACAAGCCTCTGCTTCCGGAAAAGCGGGATTTGGAAGATATAGATTTTTCCAATTTCAGTGGGAAGCTCGCTAAATATACGGGCCTTGAAATCGGTCAATCCCGCGTTGAAGCGATTGAAAATGTTCGGCTCTATTTTGCGCCGGGAGCAGCCGATACAATATTGAAAACGTCGCAGCTTAGTTTTGACCGTGAGGATGGTTCCGTGCTGATTTTCACGGCAGAAGGCTTTGCCGATGAGGCGATTAAAGGCGAAGAGATTTATCTTATCCTGTCCGGGCCGAGGGGCGAGCAAAAACTGGCAGCCTATGGATCCCGCATCAAATGCTGGCGCGGTGAAAATACAACAGAGTGGCAGGTAGAAGCCTGTCCATAATGAAGGAATAAGCCATGGCGAAAAAGCCTGACGCAAAACGAAAATTCATCCAGCTCTCTGAAGGAGAGAAGACCTATGCCATGTCCCGCGCCGTGGTGCAGGGTGATTGGTGCTTTGTCTCCGGGACAGTCGGATATGATTATAATTCCGGCGAACTGCCGGAAAGCGCGGCGCAGCAGGCGCAGAACACTTTCACGAATATCATGGCGGCGCTGAATGCGGCCGGGTTTGAACTCGGCCATACGATCCGGGTGCAATACACCGTCTCTGACCGTAAATATGTCGAAGACGTGCTCCCCGTCTTACGCAAGCACTTCGGCGCTATTTTGCCGGCGGCCACCATGGTGATTGCGGAAATGGTCGATGAGAAAATGAAAATTGAAATCGAAGTGACGTGTTTTAAGGGCGCGTGATAAATTTAAACCTGTCATTCCGCACGGAGCGAAGCGCAGATGCGGAAGGTCGAGAGTTTGGGGCTATATGCAGAAGTGGCTCGCAACCTCTCGACCTTCCGGGTTCTCCCTTGGAGCCCCGGAATGACAGAGTTTTAGGAATCGAATGAACGAAAAGATCAACATAAACGAGAAATTCTCGATGTTCTCAGAGCAATGGCGACCGAAAATCGTTGCGCAGCTCAATGGACAGGACTTCAAACTCGCGAAAATCCAGGGTGAATATCCTTGGCATGCGCATGAGGCAGAGGACGAAATGTTCTTCGTCTGGCGCGGCTCGCTTGAACTAGATTTTCGCGACGGCTCTGTTGTGCGGTTGGAAGAAGGCGAAGCCTATGTCATTCCCAAAGGCGTCGAACATCGGCCCCGAGCTGAACAAGAATGCCAGATTTTCCTAATTGAACCAACAGGTGTGAAGAATAGCGGGACGGCCACCGTTGACGCGATTTACGACGCGCCTATCGGGGAGTGGGTGTGAAATGAGTAAATCGACCTCTTAAGCCTTTTTGCATGGCAAATGACTCGAATAAAAAATTTGAAAGAGAAGTAATGTTAAAAATCAATAATTTATCCGCGACTGTTGATGACGGTCAGAAAACAATTTTAAAGGATCTGTCGTTGGAAATTCCGGCGGGAGAGGTTCATGCGATCATGGGGCCTAACGGCGCCGGGAAATCGACTTTGTCCTATGTCCTGACGGGGCGTGAAGGATATGCTGCAT
Organism: Litorimonas sp.; assembly: GCA_029936425.1. Taxonomy (GTDB): domain Bacteria; phylum Pseudomonadota; class Alphaproteobacteria; order Caulobacterales; family Maricaulaceae; genus Litorimonas. The sequence goes on along the minus strand of JAPYSU010000007.1, from coordinate 78,536 downwards.
CGGATGGCTCTATCGAATTTGAAGGCGATGACCTGCTCGAGAGGGAGCCGGAAGAGCGCGCCGCGAAAGGCCTCTTCTTATCTTTCCAGTATCCACTGGAAATCCCGGGCGTACCGACCATGACGTTTTTGAAAACCGCTCTAAACGCCCAGCGCAAAGCGCGCGGCGAAGAGGAAATGAAAGCGCCTGAATTCCTCAAGAAAGCCAAAGCCCTGGCCAAAGAGCTTAAGATGGATCCGGACATGCTTAAACGCCCGCTGAATGTCGGCTTCTCCGGCGGCGAGAAAAAGCGGATGGAGATTTTCCAGATGATGATGCTGGAACCCCGCTTTATCGTCATGGACGAAACGGATTCCGGTCTTGACGTTGATGCGATGCGGATTGTTGCCGATGGCGTGAACAGGCTCCGTTCCGAGGAATTCGGAGGCAAGGATCGAGGAATGCTCGTCATCACCCATTATCAGCGTTTGCTCGACTATATTGTACCAGACAAAGTCCATGTTCTGGCAGGCGGTAAAATCGCCGAGACAGGCGATGCCGAATTTGCGAAAAAACTCGAAGCGGAAGGATATGACGCCTATGCCGCTTGATCTCAAAACATTACCCCACCGCCGACAGGAAGCGTGGAAGTGGACGGATGTCCAAGCCAAAGTCAGTGAAGACCAGAACGGTCTGACCCGCGCCGCCATTCCGGAATTTGACGTGCCGGAAGGCGTGCATTTGTCAGAAGGTGAAGGCCATAAGGGCCATGGCGCTATGGCTGACCTTGCCGCGCAATTTGGCGGGAAAAGCTGGAATCTCTATGTTCCGGCGGACACACATCCCGAAAGCGACTTGACCATTGACCGTTTGGCGCAGGGCCATGCCCGCATCGCGATTATGGTCGATAAAGGCGCGAGCCTGACGATTACAGAGAATTATGAAGGCGCGGAGAACGGATTTTCCAATCTGGATTTGCAAATTCATCTCGCCGAAGGCGCGACGCTTTCCCGCCGCGTTATCCACCGTGATCCTGATAGTCATATTCGTATTTCCCATGCGCATATTGCGGCAGAGGCGAACACCAAGATTACGCAGCATTGCCTGTCATTCGGGGGCGCGCTGAGCCGTTTGGAAACGCATCTGACCTGTGAAGGTGAGGGCGTGAAAGCCGTGTTGAACGGGGCATATCTGCTCTGCGATAAACGTCATACGGACATGACGAGTTTCATTCGATTAAAACAGCCCGACAGCCATATCCGCCAAGCCGTCAAAGGCGTGGTCACGGATAAAACGCGCGGCGTGTTCCAAGGGAAATTTCTGGTGGAAAGGCCCGCCCAGCAAACGGACGCCGCCATGCGCCATGACGCGCTGATGTTATCTGACAACGCCGAAGTTCGGTCTAAGCCGGAACTTGAGATTTATGCCGACGATGTGGCTTGTGAACACGGGAACACGATCGGCGCCCTGGATGACAGCGCGCTGTTTTATATGCGTCAGCGCGGCATTCCGCTCAAACAGGCGCGGGCGCTCCTGACCGAAGCCTTCGTGGCTGAGGCCTTTGATAGTCTGGCCGATGAAGGTTTGCGCAACTCCCTAAATGAGAAAATACGGGAGTGGTTGGAGAACACTGAGTGACACTGGCCGTAACAGCCATAATCTTAGTCGGAATCGGCTTGTTCCTTGCGGGACGCATTTCCGAACGAAGTAAGGGCCGTTCAAGAGTCACAAGTTTTATGCGGATATTCGGTTTGACGCTCGTTATCTACGGCGCCCTTAAAATCGTTTTTGGAATTTAGATGTTCGACACAGAGATGGTTCGCGGCGATGTAAGTAAGGGCTTGAAAGGCGGAAAAGAGGGATGACGTACTCCAACCTTGCCATATTGCTTTTTGGCTGTGCCGTGACGTTGTTTATTGCGTCTCACCTTTCGAGGCGGAGGGCGGGAAACAACCCGAAACTGCAGATTTTTATCAAGGGTTTAACCGTCATCACATTAACGCTTGCGGCTGTTTATTTTTATAGGCGGTTTATAGGATGATACATGTGCAAACACTTTTTTTGTGGCGGGATGCGTAAATGATTTCAACTGCAGACATTATTGCCGCTCTCATTGGGGGTAATTTATATTTGTGTGGCCGTCTCTTGGCGGGGTTTAAGGGCGATAAGGCCCTCTTTCGGTATTTGCGGTTTGCCGGAATTCTTATTTTACTTTTCAGTGTTGTAAAAATCGCATTTGGGTATTTTTCATGAGTTTCAACGTTAACGCCATACGCGAACAATTTCCTATCCTTTCGCGGGAGGTGAATGGCTACCCATTGGCCTATCTTGATAATGCGGCCTCTGCACAAAAGCCGCGCGCCGTGATCGATACGCTGAGCCGCCAAATGGAAACCTCTTTCGCCAATGTGCATCGGGGCCTGCACACAATGGCCAATGAAACGACGGAAGGCTTCGAAGGGGCGAGGGGGAAAGTCGCCAAATTCCTCGGCGCGCCGTCACCGGACAATGTCGTCTTTACCAAAGGCGCAACCGAAGCGCTGAACCTGGCCGCTTACGGCCTGATGCACACTATTAAGCCCGGTGACGAAATTATCGTCACTCAGATGGAGCATCATTCCAATATCGTGCCTTGGCATTTCATGCGGGAGCGCCTGGGCGCGGTTCTGAAATTTGTGCCTGTTCTTGAAAATGGCACGCTCGATCTCGATGCGTTTAAGTCGATGTTGTCACCCAAAACGAAAATCGTCTCGGTGGTTTATATGTCCAATGTGCTCGGCACGGTGAACCCGGTTAAGCAGATCGGAGAGTGGGCGCATGAGGCAGGCGCAACCTTTATCGTCGATGGCACGCAGGCCGCTGTTCATAAGAAAGTGGATGTCGTTGATATAGACGCGGACCTTTTTGCCATGACGGGGCATAAGCTCTACGGCCCGACTGGCGTGGGCGCGCTTTATGGAAAAACGGACATTTTGGAACGGATGCAGCCTTTTAACGGCGGCGGAGAAATGATTGAGGATGTGTTCGAAGACCGCGTGACCTATAATGAACCGCCGCATAAATTCGAAGCCGGAACGCCGCCAATTCTAGAGGCAATCGCTCTCGGTGCGGCGATTGACTGGGTTTCTCAGTTTGATTTTGACGCCGTGCACAAACATGAAATGGCCGTTTATCAGCATGCCTTGCAAGGATTGCGGGAGATGAACTCCTTCAAATTGCTTGGCGCGGCGCCGGAGAAAGGGCCTGTTCTAGCGTTCAACCTTGAAGGCGCTCATGCCCATGATGTAGCCCAGATACTGGATAAATACGGGGTTGCCGTGCGGGCCGGGCAACATTGTACGCAGCCGCTTATGGAACGGTTCGAAATTCACGGCTCCGTGCGGGCGAGTTTTGGGATTTACAACACAATAGACGAGGCTGACCGACTGATTGCAGGTCTGAAGAAGGCCAGCCTCTTTTTATCCTAGTCGAAAAGGACTATATAGGAGTTGAAATGGAAAACATGACTGACAGACAACGTGAAGCGGAAGCTATGGCGAACTCTCAAATTCCCGGAATGACGTCCGAGAATGAGAAGGGCAGTGCGACTGAAGCGCCTGCGAAAAAACGCGACGTAATGGACGTTTCCGGCGCGCCAACGACAAAACCGACTGACGCCGAAATTGCGACCATCACGCATGACGTAATTGAACAGCTAAAATCTGTATATGATCCGGAAATTCCGACGGATATTTACGAACTTGGTTTGATCTATAAGGTCGAGCTTGAAGATGACCGTTTGTTGAACGTCACTATGACCCTTACCGCGCCTGGATGCCCTGTGGCCGGCGAAATGCCGATCTGGGTGCGCGATGCGTGCCTCGCTGTAGATGGCGTTCGCGATGTTGATGTGCAAATGACATTTGACCCGCCTTGGACCCCTGACCGTATGTCCGATGAAGCCAGACTCGAATTGAATATGTTATGAACGAAGTTCTCACAAAAACCCGTACCCGACGCCCGCGTCCGAAACTCGTGACGTTGACCGATGCGGCCGCTGAACAGGTGAAATCCATTCTCGCCGAACGCGACCAGGGTTATTTGCGTGTCGGCGTTAAAAATGGCGGCTGCGCCGGCATGGAATATATGATGGATTATGTGCCGGAGATTGAAAAATTCGACGAAGTTGTCGAAGACAATGGCGTCACCATTGTTGTCGACGCTAAGGCAGTCCTGTTCATTCTAGGCTCTGTTATTGACTATGAAGTCGATATTCTCTCGGCAAAGTTCACTTTCAAAAATCCCAACCAAACCGATGCGTGTGGATGCGGAGAAAGCGTGACTATTACGCCTGCAGCGTTTTAGAGCGTGGATGAAGGCATCCAATGGGATGACGACCCTAAGTCGTTAATATCAGCATTTTTTGCCGAGCTAGTTTTGGCTTTGGGGACATTTGCATATGTTTTTTGGATGAAGCCGAGGTTTGGTCTTTTAATCTCATTAGTATCACTAGTTTTATTCGGTTACCTGCTTAGTAAATTGGCGCCACATGCTTTACGGATGAAACTCGGAAAGCAATCGCGATTAACTTACGCGATGTTGCTATTTGTACCTCTTGTATTTGGTTTTATTCTCCCTCTTATTTTCGACAGTCCCTATTTCAATGATTCAGAAGGATTTATAATATCTATTGGTATTGGATTGTCAGTTGGCAGTGCTTACCTGCTTATAAGACTTCTAGCTAGTTTGCTGTCGAAACCGAGTGCTTAGTCCGTTCTAGTCAAAGGTTCGGAAATAATACCGACTGCTTTTTAAACAATAATTTAGGCACCTCAGCCAGCTATATGCGGCTATCAAGGTTTATAGATTCGCATGGAGGCTGTATGAACGCCCGATCCCTGACCATCCCGAAGAGCTGGAAAACGCTAAGCTTCGGGAGTCTTTTTTCTGCTGTTATTTATCCTGTTCTAGGGTTAGCACTTTTAATTACGCTCATTCTGGTGGGCTTATTGGTCCAGAGCCTGGATATGGCGTGGTGGTATCTGCCTTTGGGGCTCGGTGTTGTAGCTCTGTCCATCTTTGTTTGTAATGCAGGCATCGGGCCGCTGCACCGAATTATGCAGCACAAGGCCGGGGAACTTCGGGCGCCGGCTCAGATCCTGACTATGTTTAACCTGGTGATTGCTATGCAGGGAACTGTACGCGAATGGGTCAATTATCACAGCCAGCATCATAGCTTTGCGGACAAGCCGGGGGATCCTCACAACCCGTTTGAGGGGAAGTTTTGGGCGTGGATAGGCTGGATCCTATGGCGGGATGAAAATGACAACCGTCGTCCCATGGCTTTATGGCTTCGGCAAAATCCGATCGTGGTCTGGATGGATCGGTTTTATCATTCGATTTCTCTCATTGTCCATTTAGCCATTCCGGCCTTTATATACCTTATTGTCTGGATGAGCGGAGGCTCTCTTATCCTGACCGGTATCCTACATGGCTGCGTCATTATCGGGCGAGCAATTCAGTTCCACGCGACCACTTATGGCATTAATGTCCTAGGGCATCTTACAACCCCGAAATGGGCGGATTACGCCATGGCGCTTTTGACGGGCGGGGAAGCCTTTCATGACCACCATCATGATGAGCCGCAATCTGCGCTGCATTTGCCGCGTAAAGGATTCTGGAACCGTGTTTTCGATTATAACGGGACGATATTACTAGTATTTGAGAAGTTTGGTTGGGTGAAAGATCTCAAAATTGCCCCGAGATTCGCCTGATTGGCGCAAAACTTCTAAATATAAAATGTAACCTTGACGTTACAAAATGAGCGGTCTATATGTAACCCATAGGTTACAAATGGAGTCTCTCATGGCAAAAACTGAAAATACAGAAAATTTATCACGGCAGAGGGCGCTGATCCTCATGTTCCTCGCTTCGACTTACCTTATCTGGCAGGTGCCCAGTATGGATTGGATCGCGGACGCGAACTCTTCCACACGGAGCATGGCGGACAATATCGCTGATGCTGGCCAAATCTTATGGGCTTTAGGACTCTTGTTCTTGGTCGTAAAAGGAAAAAGAATGTTCAAACGTCTGTCCGCTTCGGCTCAAGCCGTAATGGAAGATGATCTTGTAAAAGCGCACCGATCCAAAGCAATAAAAATAGGTTATCTCATTTTGATGGCCGCTATATTTGGTCTGTTTATTATGACGAGATTTCTTCCCATGACCGGAAGCGACATGTCTCGACTCATTATGGCAATTGGTGTGGCGAGCCCGCTATATGCCTTCGCGTTCATGGAACTTCACGATGCCTGATCATCCTGAACTCATGAATGCTTTAACTCAATACCGTAAGGCGGCGGGATTGACGCAAAGTGATTTGGCGGAGAGGGTAAGTGTGAGCCGTAAGACTATTAATACAGTAGAAAATGGCGTCTTTGTACCCACCACAATTTTATCATTGAAATTGGCAAAGGCCCTGGACGTTAGTGTCGAAGATTTATTTCAACTCCCATAATGCTCACCAACCAAAAAAGCCCCGCTTTTGCGGGGCTTGATATATTAGGAAATCTTTGAAGTTAAGCAGCAGATTCCTGCTTTTTCTCTTCTTTAGGCTTACGCTCATTGAAATCTTCGAGCATTTCTTTTTCTTCGGATTTCTTGAAGAGTTTCTTGGCCTTCGGGAAAAATTCAGCTTCTTCTTCGTCCACGTGATGAATAACTTTATGAGCTAATTTTTCGAACTTTTTGAGCCACAAATCATCAGATTGATCCATAATGTCCAATTCGGAGATTATTTCGTGCATCTCCTGATGTTCTTCAACCGCGTGTCGCGTTTCGTCTGTACCATCAGGATCCCGCATCAATTCAGAGTAAAAAGCCTGTTCTTCGGCCGAAGCATGAGCTTCCAGCTCAACTTTCAAATCTGTCCAGAGCTCGGAACGATTTTTTGACCCGTTCTGAGTTTTCTTAATTTTCTCGATCAAATCCCTTTGTTTGTCGTGATCTTTTTCAAGTCTCGTATAAATTGACATTCTTACTCCTCTAGTAACATCTTGTGCAAAGAACGAGCAGAGAAGGGGGTAGTTCCCAAAATGATAAATTATTAGACGCTTTAGCCTTCAATATATCCTTTAGCCTCTGTCGCGGCGAGCATAGCTTCTTGAAGCTTTTCAAAGGCGCGGCCTTCGATTTGTCGGATGCGTTCACGGCTGACGTCATAAATCCCGGCAAGATCTTCGAGTGTCATAGGATCATCGGAGAGTTTTCGCTTCATAATTATGTCGCGCTCCCTATCATTCAGATCGGCCATGGCTTCATGCAAGAGCTCCATGCGTTCATCATATTCCTGAGATTGACCGAGTTCATCCTCTTGAGAGTCAGTCTCGTCTTGCAACCATTCCTGCCATTCGGCGGTTCCGTCATCGCCGCCAATTGTGACGTTGAGTGAGGCATCTCCACCACCTGACATCCGGCGGTTCATTGAATGAACTTCATCCACTTTTACATTCAACTTTGTTGCTATTTTCTCGACATGCTCAGGGGTTAGGTCTCCATCCTCAACCGCTTTCATTTCCCCTTTCAAGCGCCGGAGATTAAAGAATAATTTCTTCTGTGCTGCCGTTGTGCCCATTTTGACAAGTGACCAGGACCTCAGGACATACTCCTGAATCGCGGCGCGTATCCACCACATGGCATAGGTCGACAGACGAAAACCCTTATCGGGGTCGAATTTCTTGACCGCCTGCATAAGACCGACATTACCTTCAGAAATGACCTCGCCAATGGGGAGGCCATAGCCGCGATAGCCCATAGCAATTTTAGCGACCAATCGAAGGTGGGACGTGACCATCCTCTCGGCGGCTTCCGTGTCGCCCCGTTCCGTCCATCGCTTGGCAAGCATGAACTCCTCATCCCGCTCCAGCATTGGAAACTTACGTATTTCCTGAAGATAGCTGTTCAGACCTTGTTCTGGTGAGAGGGCCGTCGAGAGACTTAGATTGCCTGTATAGGCCGCGTCGCCTGTGCTGGCATCGGTCGTGTCTTTGCTGGCTGGTAATGTCGTTTTGGCGTCCGCCATTGAGTGGCTCCCAGTAGAGAAATTAAGGCTTACATATAAGATACGCGAATGGCGTTTAAAGGTTCAGAGCCGATTAAATGCGAAAGGCCCTTTGATTCAGCCTAAATTACCCACTCTCCAAACCTGAAAGCGCTTTGTATAAATTTAACATATCCGGCGGGAGGTCAGCATCAAAAGTCATCAACTCTTTTGTGATGGGGTGAAGAAAACCAAGATGTTTGGCATGCAAGGCTTGTCTCTTGAATATGAAAATGGCTTCGCGAAGCGCCGCTTCATCCGGTTTGTTTGCGGTTAGGAACCCTCTTTGACTCCCATATAATGGATCGCCCAGAAGCGGCGCATTAATGGCAGCCAAGTGAACCCGAATTTGATGTGTACGTCCGGTTTCCAATTGACAGTCGAGCTGGCTGACTTTGGGCGTCCCAATTGCAGCGTGGGCTTGCTGACCGAATCCCTTGATATATTTGTAATGCGTAATTGCATGGCGTCCATGCTCCGATATATCCATGGCGCCTAAAGTGCCTCGAACAACGGCTTGTTTCTTGCGGTCAGTGGCTGATCTGGCCAAACGACTCTCTATGGTTCCAGAGCGCGGCTTAGGCGCGCCTCTGACAAAGCAAGTATAAATGCGTTCGATTGTATGTTTGGCAAATTGCTTTGAAAGATAACGATGTGCCCGATCGGTTTTTGCAACAACTAAAAGCCCCGATGTGTCTTTGTCCAATCTGTGAACAATGCCGGGCCGCATAACGCCGCCAATACCGGATAGGGTATCTTTGCAATGGTACAGCAAAGCGTTGACCAATGTGGCGGAACGCGATCCAGGCGCCGGATGTACCGTCATTCCTGAGGGTTTATTGACAACAATGAGCTGGTCGTCCTCGAAAACTATATCAAGCGGTATATCTTCCGGCGTCGGCGTGTCATCGACGAGAGCAGGCACGAGGAGAGCGTATTCAATATCGGCTTTTACTTTGTGTGTGCCGCTGGTGATGATATCGCCGTCCATACGAACATGACCGGCATTGAGAAGCTCTTTCACCCGTGATCTGGACAACCCCGTCCAATTGCTTAGCCATTTGTCCAATCGTTCTCCAATAGCGTCAGGCGTCGCTTCTTGTGCTTGCCATTGGGGTTTATCAGAAGAAATTGGGGTGGGCCGATCTGTCATGAAAGGACGTTTATACCCTTGTGGCTAATTCGCAACACTCCATTGAAATCTTGTAATAATGGGCTTGCTTTGATTTATACCTTTGGTTAGCAAATATGTAAATTATCAGCAACTGAAGCTGATAAAATGTTCCAACAAAAGGATCCGGGAAACATGTTCAAGAAATCACTTCTTATCAGTGGTGCAACTCTTCTTGCCACGACAATTGCCATGCCTGCGAATGCGCAAGTTGAAGACGAAATCATCGTGACGGCAACAAAAAGGGCGCAAACTCTTCAAGAGACACCTGTGGCGGTCACAGTCACATCATCTGATACGATTGAGAAGGCGCAAATTCTTGATATTAAGGATCTCCAATCTGTTGTTCCAACATTCCGGGTTTCACAGCTTCAGAATACAGCCAATACAACATTGACCATTCGGGGTTTTGGTAATGGCGGTAACAATTATGGTATCGAACCAGCCGTAGGTCTTTTTATTGACGGCGTTTATCGCTCGCGAGCCGCGGCGCAAATCAGCGACTTACCAGCCCTAGAGCGTGTCGAAGTTCTTTCCGGCCCTCAGTCAACTCTATTTGGTAAAAACGCCTCTGCCGGTGTTGTCAGCATTGTGACTGAAAAGCCTCAGTTCGAGACACAAGGCTATGTTGAAGCTGGATACGGCAATTACAATCAGAATTATGCGAAAGGTTATATTACCGGCGCAGTTGCTGAGAATGTTGCCGTCAGCTTGGGCGGTGGTTATCAAAAGCGTGATGGGTACTTCGAAAACTTCGGAGGGGGCGGTGATGAGCTGAACAATATTGATCGCTTCAATCTTCGGGGTCAGATTTTATGGGAGCCTACAGACGCGCTTTCTGTCCGCTTAATTGGTGATCTAAGCGACCTTTCCGAAAATTGCTGCGGCACAGGCGTGGCTATTGAAGGCCCCCTTGGTGCAGGCCAACCGACGGCCGGACAGGTTATCGCTTCATTGGGTGGACGTCAGCCCTCCGCCGACAATCAATTCTCCTATCAAACTTTCACCAATAGCGAGACTCTGAACCAAATTACGGATAGCGGTGTTTCCGGTCAGATTGACTATGACTTTGGAAATATGACTCTGACGTCCATAACGGCTTACCGGACAACTGATTCCTCTTTTGTCAGTGATTCCGATTTTAACTCTCTTGATCTTCTTGCGGATACTAACCAGGAAAATGTTCTTGATACATTTACCCAGGAATTGCGCTTGTCCTCGAATGGCGGCAATCGTTTGGAGTGGATGATCGGGGGCTACTATTTCGATGAAACGATCGAACAGGAATCCGGCCTCATCTATGGGGAAGACCTACGTAGCTATATTGATATCCTTTCAGGGAACCAATTAGGCGGTATAGAGCAAATTCTGGGTTTTGCTCCGGGAACCTTCTTTGCCGACGAAACACGAATTATCGAGACATCTCGTCAGGAAGACGAAGCTTACTCCGTATTCGGGACATTGGACTTCAATGTTACCGATCGACTGACATTGACAGTAGGCGGTAACTATACAAATGATGAGAAAAATGTTTCTGCCAGCACCGTAAATAATGACGTTTTCAGTAATTTGGATTTTCAAGGCGCTGACGGGGTTCAGGTTGTGTCCACGACCGTTCTATTAAATGGTCAAGCGCCTATTCCGGGTGTTCTGCCTGGTGGAATTCCAAGTTTTATGGCGGCTTTTGGCCTGCCACCAACGCCAGCGAACATTAACTTCATTGCGAGTGGAGGCGCTGGTGCAGCCGCACAAGCAGCCTTTGCTCAGTATAACGCTGGCGTTCAAGCTTTCTCGCAAGCAGCTGTTTCAAACCCAGCGACGAATCCTCTCGCCCCGCTTTTTGCTCTGCAATTCCAGCCCCAATTCCTGGCATTTCCAAACTCTGTAGAGGATGGCCGCACTCAGGATGATGAGTTCACCTATACATTGAAAGCGGCTTATGAAGTCAGCAGCAACCTCAATGTGTATGGTAGTTACGCAACAGGCTTCAAAGCGTCTTCCTGGAACCTTACGCGCGACTCCCGTCCGTTCATTGAAGACGCTGCGGCGCTTCAGGCGGCTGGATTATTGCCGAATAACTATGTTCCTGCAACTGGACGCAATTTCGGGACGCGTTTCTCCGACCCAGAGACGGTTGAAGTCTTTGAAATTGGTTTGAAAGCCCGTTTCGAAAGAGCCGCAATCAATATCGCCTTGTTTGATCAGACAGTTGAGAACTTCCAGTCCACTATTTTCCAAGGCACAGGGTTTGTTTTGGCCAATGCGGGGGCGCAATCTACTCAAGGTATCGAGTTTGATTCCACCTTCACACCTTTCGATCCATTAACGCTGACTTTGGGCGCCGTTATTCAGGATCCGGTCTATGATTCATTTGTAGGCGCGCCTGGACCGAACGGAACGACGGTTGATCTGTCAGGTGAACAGCCTGCGGGCATCAACGAAGTCGCACTGACAGCTTCTGCGACCTACACTCATCAATTTGAGAACGGGATGTCAGCCTATATTCGCGGCAACTATCAGTATGAAGATGAAGTGCAGATTGTTGACAATATTGCCGGCCTTACTCGGGACACTAAATTGTTCAACGGCTCTCTTGGCTTCAATTTCGACAATGGCGTGGAGCTTCGCTTCTGGGGGCGTAATCTGTTCAACCACGAAACTTACACAAGTGCTTTCCCCGGGGTTGTTCAGTCCGGCACAATCAATGCCTATCCGAACCAGCCGCGGACTTACGGTGTAGCGGCGCGTTACAGCTTCTAGGGGAAACTGCGCCATTAATAATAGAAAACCGGGTTTTGGCCCGGTTTTTTTATGGTCTCGTATAAGAAGCTTATGCAGACCCTGTTAGGTGTTTTCGAAAACGCTAAGCTAGGTAGCTGAGAATAAAGAGTTTTCCATCCGGTGTATTCAATCTATTTCGAAGAGCCTCTTGATTCATAATTTCAGGATTTATTTCTTCCGACTTTTCAATCTGATAAAGGCGGGCTGCCTCCGCAAATCCCTCATGTGACTTGGCGATTGATGAAACTTCCTCTGCCAATCCGGGCTCGCAGCGCCAGATAATACTCGAAACCGTTTCTGTTCGCATAGCCATAGCCTTTGCAGTTTCAATCAAAGTGCTGGCCGCTAAGCGGTTCTTATCTATAGCGGTTCTTTCTATCCAGTTTTCAAAGTTGCTTGGGGCTGAACTTTCTTCGGCGGATTGTTTACTCCCAAGGGTCAAATTTTCTTCAGAGGCAGCTTCTTCGTCGGGATTTTCAAACCCTCCCATCATATCGCGCCATCGCCAAGGCGTTTTCTCTTTTGGTTTCCCGCGCCCAAAGAGCGGGGCAGGTTCTGTCAGAGGCTTAATGACATCAGGGGAATTGTCCGTCAGTCCAGGTTCCTGCGCCTCTGAAGATGGAATTGACATATCCGAGTCTAAATCAAGAGGTTCAATTTCTAGATCAAAAGAATTCGGATCAGATTGCGGTGAAGTTTGCTCCTCCTCTAGCGGGCGTAAATGCAAGCGATCTCGAGATAAACTTTCATCAGAGGTTTGGGCGGTTTGTTTCTGCTGGAGTTCGATTTCTACAGATTTCTTATTCAACCGTTTTAATCTGGCTTCGAGCTCGGAAAGAGCTTGTTGCGACTTTTCCAGCTTTGCCAAAGTGGAGTCTTCCCTGTTTTTGACAGTGTCCCGAGTTGCTTTTTGGCTATCGGATAATTCCCTATTTAGCGTCTGAAATTTTTCGGAAAGCAGGTCGCTAACAGATTTTGCGTCTGAGCGTAGCGCGTCTGTTGCATCAACACTTTTACTAATGACGCCGAAAAGTTCCTCTTTAGCGTCGTTTGCAGAGTCAGTGAGTGAAGATAGCAAAGATAATTTATTTTCAAGGGCTTCTGATAATCGCATGTTTTCCGTTTGCAAATCTGAGACCTTTTCGGTCAGCGCCGAGATTTGACCGCTAAGTCCTTCAATAACTTCTCCCGCCTCGCGTTTTGACGTGGAAAGCGTTTCTGTCATGGACGAAAGGCGCCGTTCCGATTCTGAGATGAAACTATCGAAAGCCTGACTTTTATCTTCCAGCTTTTGACCCGCTTCATTCAGACTGAATGAGCTTCTCTCAAGCGTCTCAGACAAAGAGGTTTTTTGGCCCTCGAGCTTTTCCTGTGTCTGATGAAACTTTTCTTCCACAGAGGCAATCATGGCGTCCAAAGATTTCCGCTGCGCGTTCAAACCTTTTTCAAGAGTCTCATTTGTAGAAAGAAGGGAAGTGGAGGAATCTGATAAAGATTTGGAATGAGACTGTGCCTCGTGCCGGAGAGTTTCAAACCGGCCGGTAAGATCCGACATTTGTTCGTCCAGCTGGTTCATTTGAGCGCGGATAGTCTCAGCTAGATTGGTCGCCAATTGCGCTGACGTCTGGTCCGCTTGCAAAAGCTGTTGGCTAATAAGGGACAGGTTTGAAGCTCGCGCGCTCATTCGGCTCAATTTATAGCTTGCAATACAAAACAAGAGGACAAGCAAGGCAGGAAAAAGAATGACCAGTCCGCTGACTATCAGTCCAGTGGGTGAAGAAAAATAGGCGCCCTCCGAAGGTTGCAAGAAAAGAAAGGCGGCGCTTAGGCCAATCCAGAGAACAGCCAGAATGAGGCCGACCCATATGACCCATCGCCCCGATTTTGAATCTTCTGAGTTTGGGACGAAATTCGATGAGGGACGATGGACAAAGGCCGGAAAGACTTCATTGTCGCTTTTTTCAGATGCGCGAGGCGTAACGATTTCGGAGTCGGAAGGGCTTCCGTCTGGGTCAATACTCAGAATTTTTTTTGAAATGTCTGACACGCACACCTCTTTATTAAATTTTTCCGAATATCGTCTTAACGGAATATACAGTGAAAAACTGTATCAGCTTCCCTTGTCAGGGGAAAGCGGCGAAGACCGATAATCCCTAAGGTGAAAAATGGGGTGGGCTGTGCTCTCCGAAAAACAAAATAATAGCGCGCTCCGGCGTGAGGCTTTCATATGGCTGCAATCCGGTCTGTCGCATAAAGACGGGCGACTGGCTCTCTTTGATGGGACCGGACAGCGCGTTAGCCCAGCTGTTCAGCGAACCGCCATTCAAAATGGCTGGGCTGAAGGTTGGTTCGCCAACCCCATGCGGCCCAATTGGATGGTTTGTCGCCTTACCGCACTCGGACGACAGGTTTTGGCCGAAGGACATAGAGAGCGATAAGAATAAGCGACAATGTTACGATGGTTAAAATACTGTCGAATGCAGGGCTGGCTTTGACCTGAAAAATCGACGGTGTTGGTAGAACCGAGTTTTCGTAATTCACAAACACGGCCGCAAAACAGTTATTTGCGGCATGAACGCCAATGGCGGACTCCAGCCCATCATCCATCCAGACCAAAAGACAGGCGGCGAAGCCGAAAAAGAAATATCCGCTCATGACGATTGGCAGAATTCCGGCTTCTGCGCCCGATAAGGCTTCGGGGTTCGCGAGGTGCATTGCCATGAAAAGCAGGCTCGTCAAAACAAAAGCGATCCATTTGTTCCGTGTCAGGTTTTCTACGGCCTGATTGAGATACCCCCGAAAGACAATTTCTTCGGTTGCGGATTGCAGTGGAATGAGTGCCAAAGAAATTGCCGCATAAATAAAGAAGCGGGAGGCATCAAAACTGTAGGTCAGCGGCGTGATATTGAATGCATTCAACAGAAAAGCCAGGCTGCCGAGGACGACCCAAGTGACAATAACGGCTTGAAAAGCCCGGCCAAAACGAAACTTGGAAAAAGCGGTGTGAAGAGACAGAATTGTTCTTTTATGAATAAGCTTCTGCCCGATATACAGCATCACGAGAGACGCTGGAAAGGTCAACAGGATAAGCGCATAGGATAAAGGACTCTGCGCAAGAAGACGGTTCAGGACGGCTGTGCTCTCCGGCGAGGATGCCAAGGGGGAGAGCAAGACTATCGAAACGCACGACAGTGCAATCGCTATACCGCCGAGAATGCCGAACACTCTGGCTGAAGAACTATTTGAGAGGAGACCGACAAAAGAGAATGTTAAACCGAGTGCCGTACTGGCCAAAAAGAGCAAGCTCGCAAGAGCTATTACTGCCATATTCACCTCCTCGAACATGGCAGCAGAGCTATCGATGAAGGCCTGGCCTAACTCAGGGTCTATTTCCTGTGCAATCGGTATGAGCGGACTTGTCAGGAAGAGCTGGGCGGTGATCCACCCCAAAAAGGTCAGCCAGAAGACAAATATCCAGCTCCACCATTTGGAAAGGCCATTCTGATGGGTGTTTTCGAAAAATCGCATGAGGTCTCAAAATTTAACTGTTGCGAATCTTATATGCCGTTAAACTAATCCAATGACAAACACTCCTTCAGAGATGGAAGCGGAAATAGATTTCGATCATCTAAATCTATATGTTCAGGGCGACATAGATCTCACGCGTGAAGTTTTTGGTTTATTCAAGCACCAGTCCGAAATGTGGGGCAGGGCGCTTACGGCGGATGCAGATGACGACACATGGGCGTCCGTCGTGCATTCCCTGAAAGGGTCGGCACGTGCGGTCGGGGCCAGGGTGCTTGCGGCAAGGTGTGAACGGGCTGAAGGTCTTGTGGGGGAAAATAAAACCGCCGGAGCGCGTCAGGTTGCGGTTCAGGACATTGAGTTTCGTATATCAAGAACCTTGGCAGAAATTCAACGGTGGGAATATCGTCAAACTCTGAACGATATGAGAAGACGTTAAGTTAAAATTGAGCTCGGCGTTTGAAATCTGCCTCGCCTTGGCTCAAAACTTCCGCTAAAAAACCCGTAAATTGTCAAAGACGCGACACAGTTCGGACATGAACTTTCGGTACATATAGACAAATAATAAGGGTGGCCTCATGCAGAATAAACTAACCGGAATTTTGGCAACGCTCGCGGGGATCGGGGCTTTTGTACTGGCAGGATGGGCCGGCTATGCAGTCTACCCTGCAGGCGGACTAGGCGGAGATGGCTCCGTATCAGGCCCTAGCTCAACCTCTGCCGGGATTGAGGTTCAACCTGTTATAGACGATAGCACGAGCTCGGAGGAAGAGGTCCAGTCCGACGAGCCGACGAGCCGCTTTTTTCGATATGCTCGCTGGTATGCGGACGAAACTGCCAATGGCCGTTTAAATGCCTGTCTGGAATTCAACCGCCCCGTTGCCCAAGAGCAAGAAGTCGAACTCCGGCCCTATATCGATATTACGCCTGATGCGCCCATAGCGCTGTCTGTGCGCGGAAAGTCGCTTTGTGTTGGCGGATTGTCCTTTGACACAGAATATAATCTGACCCTCAAAGAGGGTTTGCCGTCTAATACGGCAGATCTTGCCCTCGGCGCAGATCAAGATGTAACCGTCTCTTTCGGGGACAAACCCGCATATGTCGGATTCACGGATGACGGAATAATACTTCCTAAAACTGAAACAGGCGGCCTTTCCATTGAAACGGTTAATGTCGATGCGCTCGACATCACTGTTGAGCGCGTGAATCACCGCATCCTAAGTCAGACAGAGCCTAATGCGGGCTCCCAATCTCTGGAAGGGGAATATAGCTATGGTTATGAGGCGTGGGAAGAAAAGGTCGAGGTTTGGTCCGGCAAGCTGGACGTAGCGAATGAGTCAAATATTGCCGTGAAAACCATTTTCCCTCTTCAGGAAATTACCAAAGACTTAGATTATGGGGCCTATATTGTTACGGCCAAGCGGGCGACGGATAAAGAAAATGACAACCGGGTTGCCCAAGCCTGGCGCTGGATTGTTTCTACAGACATGGCGCTTACGAGCTATACTGGCGCCGATGAAATGCACGTCAATGTGAGATCACTCAAAACCGCAGAACTGGTTGGCAATGTCCGTCTTGATCTCATCACTCGGAACAATGATCTTTTGGGGTCCGTGCAGACAGGCCCTGATGGACGGGCGTCTTTCCCGTCCGCTTTATTACGCGGACAAGGAAATATTGCCCCGAAAATGGTGCTGGCATACGGACCCAATAATGATTTTGCCATGCTGGATTTGTCCCGCAGCCCATTGGACATGACAGCCTATGACGTCGAAGGCCGCACGGCGCAAAGTCCGGTTGATGTCTTTGCCTATACGGAACGCGGCGTCTATCGCCCGGGAGAAACTGTTTACCTCACAGCGCTCTTACGCGGAGAAAAAGGCAAGGCCCGGTTTGACCGCCCGGTCAAGCTAACCCTCACGAAACCGGATGGCGGCATAGCATTTGAGCAGACCTACCAAAGCCAAGATATGGCCGGCGCCCTTGCGGTAAATTACGAATTACCAGCAGATGCCCCGAGAGGTGTCTGGACCATGGCTCTACGGCCAGAGGGCATGGAGACTGAAAAACGCGTTCGGTTTGATGTGCAAGACTTCGTTCCGCAGAAACTTAAACTCGTCAGTAGCCTTGCGGATGAGAGGATGCTCGCCGAGGCGAAAAGTACCCTCACTCTTCAAGCTGATTTTCTTTACGGCGCGCCTGGCGCGTCTTTGGAGGGAGAAGCTGAAGCCCGCGTCCAAATCGAGAGTGATCCATTCGAAAATTATACGGGCTATAATTTTGGCGATACTCAAGAGACTTTCGAAGAGCGCATTGTTGAAATTGGCACAGGGGTCACGAATGAGAAGGGGCAGCTAACCCTACCTGTCGATCTCTCGGGTCAGGATATAGAATCGAGCTATCCTTTGCGGTTAATGGTGACTTCCGGCGTGGCGGAGCCGGGCGGACGATTTGTCCGCAAAACTCAATATGTGCCTTTGCGAACCCAAGAAAGCTATATCGGTTTCAAAACAGGTTTTGAGGGAGATTATGCGAGCCGTAATGCGCCCGTCACTATTGATCTCGTCAATGTGTCCGCGTCGGGTGAAGCCATTGACAGTTCGCTGAATTGGACTCTCTACGAAGAAATTCACGATTTTCAGTGGTACCGAGAAAATGGCGAGTGGCGCTATCGCAAAGATGTCTCAGACATTGCGCTTTTCGACGGCGAAATAGAAACGAAAGCTGCGCCGGCTACGTGGTCAAGAAAACTGCCGAGTGGTCAATATCGTCTCGAGGCCATAGGGCCTGGCGGCCATAAAGCCGCACTCCGCTTTAATGTCGGATGGGCGAGACCGGGGAGCGGAGTTGACGCGCCAGACCGCATTGTCATGGGCAAGATCGAAGAAAAGGTCATCCCAGGTCAAAGCGTCACTCTCTCTGTAAACTCGCCATACGCTGGTGTTGGAGATTTCGTTGTTGCAAATGAAACCGTTCAATCCATTCAAACTGTCATTCTCCCGGAGGGAGAGTCAGACCTGACATTTACTTTCGACAAAAGCTGGGGCGATAGCGTCTATGCCATGCTGACGCTTTATACGCCGGAAGACAAAGACGGTAAATCTATTCAGCGCCGCGCGGCCGGAATGAGCTATATTTCTCTGGACCGCACAGATCAAACACTCGCCGTCACGTTTGAGGCAGAGGAGGTTATTGAACCCCGCCAGACCTATGAAGTAGCTGTCCAAGTCGCAAACATTCCAAAAGGCGAGCAGGCCTGGGTCAGTCTGGCTGCTGTCGATGAAGGTATTTTGCAACTCACCCAATATGAAAGTCCCGACGCAGCAAAATATCTTTATGGTAAAAAAGCTTTCGGTCTTGAAGTGCGGGATGATTATGCCCGGCTCTTAAACCCCAATCTCGGAACGGCGGCTATCCTGCCGCAAGGCGGGGACAGCCTAGGAGGGGCAGGCCTCAGCGTTGTGCCGACCCAAACCGTGGCGCTCTATCAGGGGCCTGTTAAAATAAAAAATGGCCAAACCGTCGTTGTTTTGGAAATCCCTGACTTTCAGGGGCAGCTTAGGCTCATGGCGACGGCTTGGTCCAAATCCGCTGTCGGGAGTGGAGAGCAAGACTTAACGGTGCGCGACCCTGTTCCGCTGACGGTTGGTCTGCCGCGCTTCCTCGCGCCGGGTGATACAGGCTTTGCGACGGTCAGTCTCGACAATCTGGATGGGCCCTTGGGGGATTACTCGGTTGTGCCAGTTTCAACGCTCACATCAAAAGACATGACGAATTTCAGCCTGGCTCGGGATGAGCGCCGCGACGTGACAATCCCAATTGCGGCTGACGGCTTGGGCATCTCGGACTTTATTTTGAATGTGGCCGGCCCGGACGGTTATGCGCGCACAAATGTGCGGCAGATCGAGACGCGCTCTCCCTATCGCCCGCAAGTGACGAAACGTCTGACTGAGCTTGCGCCTAATCAAACTTATACGCTTTCTTCTCTCAACCTTGACGGCTATATCTTGGAGGCCACTGATGTAACTCTTTCGGTGTCCAACCTCCCGGGCCTGGACGCACAGACTTATTTAAAGGCTCTTTCCGTCTATCCTTATGGCTGCACCGAACAAACGGCGAGTACGGCAATGCCGCTCCTCTTCGTTAATCAACTCGGCGGAATTGACGGGCTGAGTGATGAACAAAGACGCGCCCGGATTGACCTGGCCATCAAACGCCTCGTGGCCCGTCAGGACGCGGAAGGCGCGTTTGGTCTCTGGCGGGTCAATGACGGAAATTCTTCACCGTGGTTGCAAGTTTATGTGACGGAATTTCTATTGCTAGCAAAGGAAAATGGACAGGCTGTGCCTCAAGATGCACTGGACCGCGCTCTGTCTGCTATCCGAAAAATCTCAGACCCGAACCGCTACACGAACCTCAATTTGAACTTTAATTATGGATGGAATAATTCCGGTGGTTTGGAGCAGGACACGCGGCGTTTTGAACGCGCAGCTTATGCCCATTACGTTTTGGCTTTGGCAGACGAAGTCGATGTTCCGGATCTACGCTATCTTGCAGATAATAATGCCAAAGACATTCGCTCGCCTTTGGCGCTGACTTATCTCGGAGCGGCATTGTCCAAAGTAGGCGATAAAAGACGTGCCAAGACTGTGTTCGGACGAGCGATGGAACAGCGAGGTCATTCAGAAAATCCGGATGATTATTATGCGTCGGATTTAAGAAACGCAGCTGCCATGGTTGCCGTGGCGCATGATTATCTCGGTATGGATGAAACAGCAAAATTGATAAATTTCGTCTCGGCCACCACTCAAGAGGCTCAATATCTGAACACCCAGGAGCAATGCTATTTGGTTCAGATGATAGCTGCCTTGGATGCCGAGCAGGGCAAGCTGTCCTTGAAAACGCAAAACATTGATTTAACTCAGGCAAAAACATCTCAATCTGTGAGTTTAGGCGGACAATCGATAAAAGAAGATCAAACCATCCAAAACACGGGAAATAAACCTGTTTGGATATCAGCGACTCTATCCGGATTGCCCGACAGCGATCCGGGCGCCATATCGCAAGGCTATAATGTTGAAAAACAGATGTTCTCGATATCAGGGCAAGCCGTGAGTCAAAACCAGCTCGTGAAGGGAGAACGCGCCATAATTCGGGTAACGATCAATCCGGAGCAGAAACGATCCGCCATGATAGTCTTGGCAGATCTTCTGCCAGCAGGTGTCGAGATCGAGTCCATTCTTCTGCCGGAAGACGCCGGAGACACGGGGCCTTATCGTTTCTTGGGCGAGCTTACCGATTTGGATATGGCCGAGATGCGCGATGACCGTTTGGTTGCGTCCGAACGCATCAATCGCTGGGATAACGGACAGATTACGGTCGCATATGTCATTCGGGCTATTACGCAAGGGGAGTTTGTTTTCCCTGGAGCTGTTGCAGAGGATATGTACCGACCGGAATTCAATGGCCGTACACAAGCCAAGCGATTGGTCATCCAAGGGCCTGGCAGCAATTAATGAGATTTCGGGTGAAATATCCCCAATGGCTCACCTTTGGGCTTTTGCTTGCCTGTATTCTCCTCTTGGGAGGAATTTTAGCGTCACCAGTTACCTCAAATGAAGTGAGGTCTGATAATGCGACCACGCTTTATGATTACAATGATGAGGTTTTGGCGCGCTACCCGACATCCGATAACTATTGGAGATTGGCTGCCTCCCTGGATGAGATAGACCCGAAGTTCATTCGCGCGCTTCTGGCCATTGAGGATTCCCGCTTCTATACGCATGGCGGCGTAGATATTCTGGCTATAGGTCGAGCCCTGAAAACCTGGTTAAGCTCCGGAGAGGCAAAGTCGGGAGCTTCTACAATCACCATGCAGCTGGTTCGGCAGTATAAACCAAGACCCCGGGTGATGAAATCAAAGGTCATTGAGAGCTTCGCTGCCCTTAAATATGAATTGGTATTTTCAAAGGATGAAATTCTTGAACAATATCTTACGCGAATTTCTTACGGGGGCAACATACAGGGTATTGAGGCGGCAAGCTGGCACTACTTTGAAAAATCGCCAAAACACCTCAATTGGGATGAAATCGGACTTTTGATTGCTTTGCCGCAAGCTCCGGAAGCCCGCCGTCCTGATCGGCATCCTGTTGCAGCAAAAGCGGGGCGCGACCGTATCCTCGCAAAACTGGCCACTGAGGGTGTTCTGACAGAACAATTGGCCCGCGAAGCCATGAACGTTCAGGTTCCACAAATCATACATTCTTTTCCGTCAGATGCAGATATAGGCGGGCCGCTCCTTTCGGCACGTAAACGGGATATTCATAGTTATATTGATCCCAAAATTCAGCAATCCGCGCACCGGGTTCTGGCGCAGTCACTGAAACAGGAAGACCGCGTCGTGAACGCCTCCATTCTGGTCGTTGAGAACAAAACCCGAAATGTTGTTGCCCAGGTGACAGCAGGGGCGCGAGACCATGAGGGCGGCTGGCTTGATTTAACCCGGGCCGTTCGCTCCCCAGGGTCAACACTCAAGCCCTTTATATATGGACTGGCTATGAGCGACGGACAGGCCTCTATGAACAGCACTATTCGTGATGCTCCGACACGTTTCGGAGCCTATCAACCGGAAAACTTTAATCGGCGGTATCATGGCAAGGTGAGATTGCAGGATGCCTTGAAGCACTCTTTGAATGTCCCGGCTGTTGCGGCCCTTGATCAGGTTGGCTCGGCTCGATTTGAAGCGCTTTTGACCTCGGCAGGAGCTATTCCCCGTCTGCCGAAATATCGCCAGGAAGATAGCGGCTTGTCTTTAGCGCTGGGCGGGGCCGGTATGACGGCGGTTGACCTTGCGACGCTTTACACGGCTCTCGCCAATGACGGCGTCGCCAAATCGCTTAATTGGGAGTTAGGACAAAGCCGAACAGAAACGGGCATGCAAATTTTGCCGTCAGACACGGTTCAAAAAATCACCACTGTTTTAGCCTCTGCAACACCGCCGCGAGGTCGCCTGCCAGGCCATTTATCTCAAACCCGCTCAGCAATCGCCTATAAAACAGGGACGTCTTATGGAGCGCGTGATAGTTGGGCGGCGGGCTATACGAAAGATTATACCATTGTCGTTTGGGTGGGTAGACCGGACGGGGCCCCGCGTCCGGGCGAAACAGGCCGCGAGTCAGCGGCTCCCTTACTCTTTGATGTTTTCGATAGTCTGATTGATCGCTCTGCTAGGCCTCTTCGGAGTGTGGACAATCGCATTCGAGAAAGTAAGGCTTTTAAAACGGCTCTGGATGCGGGGCCTCAAATCTCTTTTCCCTCCGATGGGAGTGAGGTGCTTATCCGAAATAGCCGGAAAGATTTAAGGCTTAGAGCTCAATCTTCAAAAACCTTACGGTTTTACGTTGACGGAGAAATATTGGACGCTCAATATGGCGCGGCTACATTCGAACCGAAATCAGCAGGATTTTATACTTTGAAGGTGGTCGATAGTGACGGGCGTTCAAGTTTCTCGCGCTTTCGTGTTCTCCTCGCCGATAATCTCGCAAACGCGCCGTTTTAATTCTACAAGTTCTTCGGCAAACCAATCATGTTTTTTTATCCAACCATTATTTCGCCAGCTGGGATGCGGGAGGGGCATAAGGCCAGGGCCAAAGCTTGGCCATTTTCGTACCGTTTCTGTTAGATTGCGTTCCATTTTGGGGCCAAGATAGCTTTTCACCGCATACATGCCGACGAGAAGTGTGAGCTCAATATTCGATAATGCTTTGGTGAGAGGGTCTTGCCAGAGCGGAGCGCATTCTCTTCTGGGTGGGAGGTCACCGCCATTTATATCCTGACCCGGAAAGCAGAACCCCATGGGCGTTATAGCAAAGAAATCGGGATTATAGAAAGCCGTTTCGTCTACGCCGAGCCAGTCTCTAAGTCGTTTGCCGGAAGGATCATTGAATGGAACCGAGCTGGCATGAGCCAAAGTGCCTGGGGCTTGGCTGATAATACGAATTTTAGATTTTTTAGTCCCCCGCACAATGGGGTTTGGCGTAACAGGTAAAGGCGGATTGGAATGGGCACAGACTTCACAGCGACGAATTGTATCCAATAAAGCATCCGTATTGAGGTTATGAGGCAAATTATTTTGGGAAACTGATGTCATAGCTCTGGTTTAACGCGTTAATATGTTATTGGTTGAATGAAAATTCAGCTCAATGGTTTGAGGTAGTACATGTCAGATAGTTTTTACGCCGATTTAGATAAAGAACTGAAGTCTATCAAAGAGGAGGGGCTTTGGAAAAGCGAGCGCTTGATTACGAGTGATCAGTCCTCTGACATCGATATTACCCAGGACGGGAAAGAGAAAGAAGTTTTGAACTTTTGCGCCAATAATTATCTTGGCCTCGCCAACCATCCCGATTTGATCAAAGCGTCTCAGGATGCAACGAAAGAACATGGTTTCGGTATGGCCTCCGTGCGTTTTATTTGCGGGACGCAAGCTCAGCACCGTGAGCTTGAGAAATCTATCGCAGACTGGCTGGGGTTTGAAGACAGCATACTTTACGCGGCTTGTTTTGATGCCAATGGAGGTCTGTTCGAGCCTTTGCTAGGCCCTGATGACGCCATTATTTCCGATACGCTCAATCACGCTTCGATTATCGATGGCATACGTCTTTGCAAAGCTATGCGGTATCGCTTCAAGACGTCTGATATGGCGGATCTTCGTGAAAAACTCGAAGCTGCGAAAGCCGATGGCGCCCGAAATATTTTGATCGCGACCGATGGAGTCTTTTCTATGGACGGCACGATTGCCAAGCTGGACGAGATCGTTGCGCTTAAAAAAGAATTTGGCGCTCTGCTCATGGTTGATGATTGTCACGCCACAGGATTCCTAGGCGAGAATGGCCGCGGTTCAGCCGAATTTCGCGGTGTCGAAGGCGGTATCGATATCCTTACAGGCACACTCGGCAAAGCGCTTGGCGGCGCGATGGGCGGATTTACCTGCGCAAAACAATCCGTAATTGATATGCTGCGCCAACGCTCGCGGCCTTACCTGTTTTCTAATTCTCTGGCCCCTGGTCTCGTCGGGGCGAGTCTGAAAGCGATTGAGTTGGCAAAACAGGGCGATAACCTTCGGAAACAGCTTAAAACCAATTCAGAGCAATTCCGGAAAGGTATGACAGAGGCAGGGTTCACCCTCCCAGAGGGAGAACACCCGATTATTCCTGTCATGTTAGGGGATGCTAATATTGCACAGGAAATGGCGGCAAAACTCTTGGATGAAGGCATTTACGTTATCGGTTTTTTCTTCCCGGTTGTTCCGAAAGGGCAAGCCCGGATTAGAACGCAGATGAGCGCCGCTCATACATCAGAACAAATTGACCGCACCATTGCTGCCTTTACCAAGGTCGGCAAAGAGCTAGGAGTGATTTAATGGCTAAGACCCTTCCAAAAACCATGAAGGCCCTTGTCAAAGCCAAGTCTGAAAAAGGCCTCTGGATGGAAGAGGTGCCTGTGCCGGATATCACACCAAATGAAGTGCTAATCAAAATCGAGCGCACGGCCATTTGCGGTACGGATATGCATATCTATCAATGGGATGAGTGGGCGCAGAAAAATGTGCCTGTTCCGCTTGTGGTGGGGCATGAATATGGGGGACATGTCGTGGCTGTCGGTTCGACTGTTACCCGCGTTAAAGTCGGAGATCGCGTCAGCGGAGAAGGCCATGTGGTAGGCCGGAAATCCCGGAATGCACGGGCAGGGCGGTTTCACCTCGATCCGGACACGAAAGGCATAGGCGTGAATTTGCCCGGCGCGTTTGCCGAATATCTGGCGCTCCCTGAATTTAACGTTATCCCTTTGGGTAAGGATTTTCCCCTGGAGATTGCCTCCATTCTCGACCCGCTCGGCAATGCGGTGCATACGACTCTGGCGTTTGATCTCGTCGGTGAGGACGTTCTGATTACGGGCGCTGGGCCTATCGGCATTATGGCAGCGGCTGTGGCCGAACGCGCAGGGGCGCGGCGAATTGTTCTGACAGATATTAATGACTGGCGTTTGGACTTTGCCAAAACGCTCACGACCCGGACGCGCATGGTCAACACAATGAATGAAGATCTGAAAAAGGTCATGGACGAAATCGGCCTGGATGAAGGGTTTGACGTAGGGCTGGAAATGAGCGGCGCGGAGCCTGCCTTCAACCAAATGCTGGACTGCATGTTGATGGGCGGTAACATCGCCATGCTCGGTATTCCGGCCAAGCCTTACCCTGTGGACTTCGGTAAAATTGTTGGAAAAGCGCTGACTTTACGCGGCATATATGGACGCCAAATGTACGAGACTTGGTATAAAATGCTGGCTTTGATTGATGGCGGCCTGGATATGAGCCCGCTCATTACCCACCGTTTTGCGGCGACAGAGTTTCAAAAGGCCTTTGACCTTATGGAAACGGGTAAATCAGGAAAGGTCATTCTGGATTGGACGCAAGTGTGACCGAGGAACATGTGCTGTTAGAAGGCTATCAGGAACTCACCGAAGAGCAGATGCAGCAACGCGCAGAAGCTGTCCTGAACCGTCTTAAAACACGCCGAACTATACGGGATTTCTCCGACAAACCTGTCTCGAAAGATATTATAGAAACCTGCATTAAAGCCGCTGGAACAGCTCCGAGCGGAGCCAATCACCAACCCTGGCACTTCGTGGCGATTTCCAATCCTGAAATGAAACGTAAAATTCGTATCGCAGCCGAAACCGAAGAAGCGGAATTTTATGGGGGCCGCGCATCTGAAGAATGGCTACATGCATTAGCTCCTCTAGGGACAAATGAGAGTAAGCCTTTTCTCGAAACCGCGCCGTGGTTGATTGCGGTCTTTGCTCAACGCCGAGGCGGTGAGGTTGTTGGTCAGGATAAGAAAAATTATTACGTCACGGAATCTGTTGGGCTCGCCACCGGACTACTTATTACAGCATTGCACTCTGCGGGCCTCGGAACTCTCACGCATACGCCCGCCCCGATGGGTTTTCTTAGAGACATTTGCGGCCGGCCGGACAATGAGAAACCTTTCGTTTTGATGGTTGTGGGCCATCCGGCAAAGAGCGCTACTGTTCCGAAGCATGCTTTGATAAAAAAAGGACTTGAGGATATTTCAACTTTTATAGAGTGAGATAAAGCTAGGCGTTATGATTTAACGCATTCTAGACCTGCAAATTCGCGACTTGCGTAATGAAGATGAGCGGCGCATAGGCCCGAAATGACACAGACGAAACCCGTAAAACGCGATAGCATGAAATTGCCAATTCCTCTTTGGGAGTTTGTGGCAATGATGGCAGCGGTATTCGGACTTCAGGCGCTTGGCATTGATGTGATGCTGCCTGCCCTGTCTCTCATTGGCGAAGAACTTCAAATTGCCAATCCAAATGACCAACAGCTCATCGTCTTTGCTTTCATTTTAGGGTTTGGATTTCCGCAACTTGTTTTCGGGCCCATTTCTGATCGTTTTGGGCGGAAAGTCTTATTACAGGTCTCTTTAATTGGCTATTTCCTGACGTCTTTCATGTGCATGATTGCGCCTAGTTTTTACTGGCTTCTGGCATTCCGATTTATTCAGGGGATAACCTGTGCCGGGACGCGGGTCGCGGCAGGGGCGGTCATTCGTGACCTGTCTGCGGGACGCGCCATGGCTCGCATTATGTCTCTCGTTTATACGGTCTTTATGATAGTGCCGATTATTGCCCCGGCTTTAGGGACGCTCGTCATGACGGTGGCTCCATGGGAATGGATATTTGGCGTCCTGGGCGCGTTTTCATTTTTGGTCTTTATATGGACGCAATTTCGTCTCCCTCAAACTTTGCCCGACGAGGATCGCCGTCCATTCAGTCTGAAAAGCATTAGAGAAGCCTTTCATGCCGTGCTGACAAACCGTGTTAGTTTCGGATATATGATAGCAAGCGGCGTTATCTTTGGATGCCTATTTTCCTTCATTGGCGCGTCTGAGCAGGTCTTTGATGACGTCTTTGGGCGCGGCGATAGGTTTTGGATATGGTTTGCCGGCATCGCGGGGGTATTGGCGGTCATGAATTACAGCAATAGCCGTGTCGTGGACAAATGGGGCATGAGGCGTATCAGCCATGCCGTCGTTCTCGTTTTTATCGCCTTGTCTCTGGTAAATTTATTGTGGATGCAGTTTGTAGGCCAAGACTTCTGGGTGTTTTATATCTTGTTTGCGATGACATTCGCTTGTTTTGGAATGATGGGAGCAAATTTCACGTCATTGGCGCTCGAACCTATGGGTAAAATTGCCGGAACCGCAAATGCGGTTTACGGCTTTATCACCATGACTTTATCGAGCCTGTTAGGCATTATCGTTGCCCGAGTTTTCGACGGGACCGTACGTCCTCTCCTGATCGCCTATGTGCTTTTAGGGCTTATCAGTTTGAGCGTCATTCTCTTCACTGAGAAAGGAAAACTCTTCGGCGTCGGGGAGGGGAAAGAGGCCTAAGCGGCCCCTTCCAAATCGAAGTCTTTATATTCCTCTTTTAATTCCCGTTTAAGAATTTTACCAGTTGCGCCGAGAGGCAGGGCCTCTACGAAAACAATCGCATCGGGCATCCACCATTTGGCGCACTTGCGTTCAATACAGGCTTTAATCTCATCCTTATCAGGGGTTTTGCCAGGAACAGGCTGAACCACAAGGAAAGGGCGCTCCTGCCACTTTGGATGATGCAGCCCAATGCAGGCTGCCATAGCCACATCAGGATGGTCTGAGGCCGCATTTTCGACTTCTATAGAGCTGACCCATTCACCACCGGATTTGATGACATCTTTAGACCGGTCCGTAATTTCCATATAGCCTTTGGGATGTAATACCCCGACATCGCCTGTGCGGAACCAACCATCTTCCGTGAAATTTTCTGCTCCAGCGCCTTTGAAATAGCCACTGGCGATCCAGGGACCGCGCACATGCAGGTGACCTTCGGCTTCGCCGTCTTGCGGTAAAACATTTCCTTCATCATCGACTATACGCATATCTACGCCGAATATACGGCGGCCAGCCATAAGTTTATGGGCCACCTGATCTTCATAATCGTCATTCTCTGTTCCCGGGTAAGGCGAGTAAGTTGTTCCCAGAGGAGAAGTTTCGGTCATACCCCAGCCCTGTTGCATCGGAATGCCTAAGTCCAATTCATAAGCACGCAACAAGCTTTCGGGCAAAGCGGAACCACCGACCAAGGCCTTTTTGACTGTCTTAAGCTCAATGTTGTTTTCCTTGGCATGGTTGTAAATCCCCAGCCAAACAGTCGGAACGCCCGCCATGAGGGTTACGCCTTCCTGATTGATCATTTTACAGAGATTGGCGCCGTCAAGTCCGGGACCCGGCATGACAAGTTTTGCGCCGACCATTGCCGCGGAGTAAACCAGACCCCAGGCAGAGACGTGGAACATAGGCACAACGCCCAAAATTGTATCTAAGGAGCCGCCGCCAATAACGTCTTGGAAACACCCCGCCATGGCATGGAGAATAGTTGAGCGGTGAGAATAAAGGACGCCTTTGGGGTCCCCTGTTGTGCCCGAAGTGTAACAAAGCGTGCAAGCCGTGTTCTCGTCAAACTGCTCCCATTCTATGGTTTCAGACGCCTCTGCAATGAAGCTCTCATAGTCTTCGACTTCGGTTTTGTAGTCCGGCATATTCTCTTTGTCAGTGAGGCAAATCCATTTTTTAACTGTCGGGCACATCGCCGAAACGCCGTCCACAATTGGGCCAAATGTAGTGTCGAACATCAGCATGCTGTCCTCAGCATGATTGACCATCCAGGCGATTTGCTTCGGCTTCAGACGAGGATTGATCGTGTGAACGATCGCGCCAATCGAGGAAACAGCGTAATAGACTTCGATATGGCGATAATTATTCCAAGCAATTGTGGCAACACGGTCGCCTTTTTTGACGCCTGCCTCGAGTAAGGCATTGGCGAGTTTTCGGACGCGAACGGCGCATTCTCCCCAATTATAGGTATGCTCCGTCATATCCGTATTGAGAGTGTAGATTTCGCGGTTCTTATGAACTGTGGCTGCATGTTCGATCAGATCACTGATCATCAAATCATGCTTCATCATCAAGCCGTGCATAATTATCCCCATTTTACATATTGTACGTTTAGACTTTTCTTTCCACGCGTATCAACTACCGTCAATGGCCTAGCGCGTCTGAGGAGATTAATTTATGAATAGCCTAGTGCCCAAATTTGAAGATGTCCTCGCGGCATCAAAGCGATTGAGTTCTCACGCCGTTGAGACCCCCCTGCTGCAATCCGATAAAATTAGTAAACTTTGCGGGTGCCAAGTTTTTTTAAAGGCCGAGGCCAAGCAAAAAGGCGGTGCATTTAAGTATCGCGGCGCACGTAACCGCCTATCGCAACTATCGGCTGAAGAGGCGCGGTTGGGCGTCGTGGCCTTTTCTTCAGGCAATCACGCCATTGGAGTAGCGATTTCGGCAAAGGAGCTAAGCATTCCAGCCTTGATTGTCATGCCTAAGGACGCCCCAAAGGTAAAAGTTGAAACAGTGCTCTCATATGGCGCGGAAATTCGTTTTTATGACAGATTGACAGAGAGCCGTGAAAAAATTGCTGAAGAGATTTCGCGTGTAACAGGGCGCGCTATCGTGCCGTCTTTCGATGACCCTTATATTATTTCCGGGCAGGGAAGCATAGGTATCGAAGTGGCAAAGCAATGCCCGGATCTAAACGCAATAATCGTCTGCATGGGCGGAGGGGGTATGTGCGCGGGGATAAGCTTGGCGATTGGTGAGCTTTGCCCAAAGGCGAAAATCTACGGCGCTGAGCCCGAAAATTACAATGATCATCAGATGTCCCTTGAGGCCGGGGAGAGAGTCAGTCTGTCTTCTCCTCCCGCAACGCTATGCGACGCATTGATGACCCCGCAGCCGGGTGAGCTGACCTGGGCCATAAATTCAAAATCGCTATCGGGTGTGTTTACGGTGAGTGACGAAGACTGCTTGCGCGCCATGGCAATCGTCAAACGTGAACTGGATTTGACCTTGGAGCCGGGCGGGGCCGTAGCGATTGCCTCGCTCTTACGGTACAAACCTTTTAACTCTGGCGAGAAAGTTGTGGCAATCGGCTCAGGCGGAAATGTGGATGATGCGGTGTTAAATCGCGCTCTAGCTATCTAAGCTTATATTCTATCGCTGACCTTGGCGTAAATCACGTTCGAGATAGAGCGGCGAGCTATTGCCGTTGAGGCGGGCGCGATAAACCTGCATGTTTTCCAGAACCCGTTGGACATAGTTGCGGGTTTCGGAAAATGGCGTAGATTCAATCCAGTCTATAGGATCGATTTCTCCTGATCGGGGGTCGCCATAGGTTTCTATCCACTGCTTGGCGCGATGAGGCCCAGCGTTATAAGAAACGGCTGCTAGAATGTAGGAACCGTCCCAACGCTCCAGCAGATCATTGAGGTGATAAGCCCCAAGCTGCGCGGAGTATTCAGCGTCACTCAGAAGTCTCGTCTGGCTGTAGGGAACGTTGTGTTTACGGGCCGTGTAACGCGCTGTTGAATCGATCATCTGCATCAGTCCGTAAGCCTGCGCGGAGCTTATGGCGTTTGTTTCAAATTCTGTTTCCTGCCGCGCAATCGCATAGACAAAGGCTGTTTCAAATTGACTTGGCAAAGCTTCAATAATCGGAACTCTCGGATAGCCAGACTCCGTTAGCATCGTTTGAAAACGAGAAGCCTGCTTAGCCGCTCTCAGAGACGGGCGCATATACCCATAATTTTTTGAAATGGTGGCTAGGGCGGAAAGCTCAGGTAAGGTTTCTAAACTATCGTCGAGGTGAAAAGCAATTTGCGAAAAAAGCCGCTCCTCTCCGATTTCCCCCAATAGCTGCATGGCTTTGACCCGTTCGTCCTTTTTCAAAGAGTCGAGCTCAGACTGGGAAGGTGGTTCTGGGGGTAAATTCAGCGTAGCAGTGCCGTTCCCTATTTCCAGAGCGGCTAATTGACCATAAAACGTATTCGGGTGTTTTGCGGCCTCAAAAAAACTTATGTCGGCCTCTGCGCCTGTTTGAGCGCGGCCTAGCCAATAATACCCTCTAGCTAGAGAAATCGGGGTGGAGACCGCCTCAGCGAGTTTGCGAAAATGAATTTGCGCCTGTTCGGCATTGCCTAATTTTCTTAAAGCCAGCCATCCAGCTAGAAACTCGGCTTCCGCAAAATCAGCTCCGTCTTCAAAACCGTGACCCAATACGATATCATAGGCTTCGGGAAAGCGTTTCTCACTAATCAACCAGTATGCCATTATCTGTCTTTCGCGCCAGATAGAAGCTTTTCCTTCGTCATTTATCGGTGCGCCGGGAATTTCCTGGAGCAGGGGAAGGGCGTAATCCTTGGAGCGTTTCCGTCGACGCCATTTCGCCCGTTCATATAAAAGCCCCGAATCGGATTGATAATTCGAGGGAACAGAAGCAATAGCGGCGTCCATGCCAGCACGGTCTGCTGCAACCCTTATTCGGGCGTCCATTAGCTTGCGTTCATCCCGATCCATAAAAGGCAGAAGCGCTTGGGCGCTATCCAGATACCAACGGCCATTCCAGATAAGATGGTCGGCGCGGCGTGCATGATCTTCGGGCGTAAGCTTGGTTCGAAATTCCGAAAATAATTCCTGTTGTCTGGAACGCGTGAGTTTGGCGTCTCGCCAAGCGGAGCGGAGCCACATATCAGCGGTTTCGTCGTTACCGCGCGCGTAATGTGCTCGGGCTAACGCAGCGCGTCCTTCTCCGGAGACGGGAGCTTCGCCTTCAAACCAGTCAATCGCGTCTTTTGGCGAAAGAGGGGTGTCAAACATCTCTGATTCAGCACGAGCCCGGATGGTGATTTGACGGGGCCAGTCAGAAAGCTCCTGCGCGGCTTCCGTCAGTGTTTCGAAGGGAGCGTTCCGGTCTTGGGTCGCCCGAACCCAAGTTAGGAGATTTTGAGCGGTTTTATCCTCGATACCGCGTTTATAAAGCTCGAACTCCAGCCAGTCATCACGATTGGCGGCGCTGATAGCCTTACGCAGACTCAGGGCCTCCTGGTCGGAAAGGAAATTTGAAAGCGCCGGCGCTGTTGGTTTGATGCGAGGCTCTACATCCGGAGCGGCGAAAGCGGTTTGGGCTCCTGTGAGAGCTAAAAGTCCGATTATTGTCGCGGAAAGAACATTCTTTCGGCAGAATGATTTTACAGAGTTTGGCAAAGCGGGGCTTGCTTGGTAGGATGAAAGAAAGTTATGACGTTTGAGCATTATCCGTCTGTAAATCCTTAAAAAATTCGAACCCCATTGATTCGAATAGCTACATGAAAGAGCAAAATGATAAAAGGTTCGATAACAGCCCTTGTAACACCGTTTAAAGACAACCGCGTCGATGAGAAATCGTTCCAGAGTTTCATCGATTGGCAAATAAAAAATGGTACACATGGCCTTGTCCCATGCGGAACAACAGGTGAGTCAGCCACTTTGACCGACGCTGAACACCGCCGGGTTATCGCCCTTTGTGTCGAGGCGGCCGCAGGACGTGTCCCCGTAATTGCCGGGGCCGGGTCAAATGAAACGGCTGTCTCCAAAGCCTATGCCCGTCACGCCAAGGAAGAGGGTGCGGATGCTATCCTTGTCGTTACCCCTTATTATAACAAACCCAATCAGGAAGGTATTTATCAGCATTTCAAAGCGATATCGGAATCTGTTGATGTACCGATTGTCGTTTATAATATCCCGGGCCGAAGTGTTGTGGATATAACAAATGAGACTATGGGCCGGCTTTCAAAACTACCTACCGTTATCGGCTGCAAGGACGCGACTGGCGATGTTG
Organism: Litorimonas sp.; assembly: GCA_029936425.1. Taxonomy (GTDB): domain Bacteria; phylum Pseudomonadota; class Alphaproteobacteria; order Caulobacterales; family Maricaulaceae; genus Litorimonas. The sequence goes on along the minus strand of JAPYSU010000007.1, from coordinate 45,159 downwards.
GACGCGTTCAAGGATTGATTGACCGCTGCGGAGAAGATTTCATTCAGCTTTCGGGTGATGATCCAAGCTCTCTCGGCCATTCCGCTCACGGCGGAAAAGGGGCCATTTCGGTCGGGTCCAATATCGCTCCGAAGGCCTATTCCGATATGCATGAAGCGCTATTGAGCGGAGATTTTGTTAAGGCAAAATCCCTGAATGCGAAGTTGGATCGCCTGCACAAAGACTTATTTCTATGCCCAAGCCCGGCGCCTGCTAAATACGCGCTTTCCTTGATGGGCAAAATGGAACCGACCGTTCGCCTGCCCATTGTGCCCTGTACAGACGCGACACAACGTGCGGTAGAAGCCGCAATGGAACGCGCTGGCATATCGCTTTAACAGAAAATATTTGACTGATTTATGGCCAAAGCCAAAGATAATGCTCCTAAAACCCTCGTCGCGGATAATCGCCGTGCTCGGTATGAATATGCCGTTGAGGATAATATGGAGGCGGGCATTCAACTGCTCGGTACAGAGGTTAAAGCGCTGCGCGAAGGCCGCGCCAATATTGCGGAAGCCTATGTAAGTGTCGAAGGTGATGAGGCTTGGCTGATAAACGCAAATATCCCGATTTATGCCCCAGCCAGTCAGTTCAATCATGCCCCTACGCGTCCTCGGAAACTTCTCTTAAAGCGCAAGCAGATCAATGTTTTGTTAGGCGAAACTCAACGAAAGGGACGAACTATCGTCCCGTTAAAGCTGTATTTTAACAAGGCCGGCATAGCAAAGCTTCTAATCGGAATCGCGACAGGTAAACAAACTCATGATAAACGCGAAACTCAGAAAAAGCGTGACTGGCAAAGACAAAAAGCCCGTTTGATGCGGGAAAATGGCTAATTGTCCAAAAACGTTTTGATTTCCCTGAAAACGTCGAAAAACATTTCTTCAGTCAAACGCTTGGTGTTCGTATTATAGCGAGAGCAATGATAACTTGAGAAAAGCCTTCGGCCGTCCCCAATATCATAGGCCACATTGTGACCAAACGGGTAATCTTTAAGCTTTAACCCAAGGCTTCTAATTGTACTGTCATGAGAGATTTTACCCAGGCAAAGCAGAGCTTTGAGTTTAGGAAGCTCAGACATTTGGCCCAGAAGGTAATCCCGGCAGGTATTGATTTCCTGGCCTACAGGTTTGTTTTGCGGAGGCACACATCGCACGGCATTGGTAATCATGGTGCGGTGTAGAACTAATCCATCCTTCGCATGGCCGTTATATTTCCCGTTTGAAAACCCAAACTCTCCAATGGCTTTATAAAGCAAGTCACCCGCGTAATCCCCTGTAAAAGGGCGTCCTGTGGCATTGGCGCCTTTAAGTCCCGGGGCCAAGCCTATGATGAGACATTCTGCATCCGGATCGCCAAAACTAGGCACCGGTCCATTGAAAAAATCCGGATATTTTTCACGATTTTCAAGAATAAAGGCGCGCAGCCGCGGGCAGCGAGCGCAGTTATAATCCGGCTCTGAACGAAGGCTCACGAGCTATAGGTCCTCATATTCATCTTCATTTTCAGAAGACGAATAGTCCCGTTTTGGACGACCAATTATTTTTCCCATATCGGCAAGTTCAATAAAGTCATTCGCCTGACGACGTAGTTCATCAGCCAGCATGGCGGGTCGTGATTTCAGCGTTGAGATAACGCTTACTCTGACGCCTTTAGCCTGAACGGCTTCAACAACGGCTTTGAAGTCTCCGTCGCCCGTGAATAAGAGGATATGATCGACATGCGGCGCAATCTGCAGCATATCAATCGTCATTTCGATATCCATATTCCCTTTGACGCGGTTGCGTCCATCTCTGTCCGTATAGCTCTTGGCGGGTTTTGTTATGACATGAAAGCCATTGTAATCGAGCCAGTCTATTAAGGGGCGGATGGGCGAATAATCTTCATGATCCAGAAGAGCGGTATAATATTTGGCCTGTATAAGGCGCCCTTTGTTTTTAAATAGGTCTAAGAGTTTTTTATAATCTATATCAAAATCCAGAGTTTTTCCCGAGGAATAAAGGTTTGATCCGTCGATGAACATGGCTATGCGTTCGTCTGGGTAAAAGGCCATAAATGTGCTCAATTAATAAAATGAATAAAAAAATGAATGTCGCTTATATCGCCTTAGGGGCCAATTTGTCCAATCCCGAAACCACCTTCCGTCAGGCGGTGGCCGAAATGAGCGCAAATAAGATCGATATACTAGCCGCTTCTTCACTGTGGCATAGCCCGGCTTGGCCAGCAGGTTTGGGACATCCGGATTATGTGAATGCGGCGTTGAAAGTGTCCACGTCATTAGACGCGGTAGAGCTATTGCGGTGGCTGCACACACTAGAAGCTCAGTTTGGCCGAGAGCGGCTGATCCTGAACGCGCCTCGATCACTTGATTTAGATATCATTGATTACGCAGGGCAGGTGAGAACCGCAAATCCAATTCTGCCTCACCCCCGTTCGCACCAGAGGGCGTTTGTTCTTTTGCCGTTGTTGGAAATAGAAGCCGCGTGGGAGCATCCTGAGTGGGATAAGTCTGCTCTGGAATTATTGGCAGAATTACCCTTAAAAGATGTACTCGATCATGCTGTGATTAAACGAGACTGGCTGAATTCTTGATCTTGCATTCAAGCAGGGCAAACAGTATAGACGCAACTTAATTTCAAATTTGGGCGGCAATGCTGTCCGCAAAAATTTACAGGATGCCCTATGGCTCGCGTTACCGTTGAAGATTGTGTTGAAAAAGTTCCGAATCGTTTTGATCTGGTCCTTCTCGCCTCCCATCGTTCCCGTAACATCGCAGCGGGCTCCTCGCTGACTGTTGATCGTGATAATGATAAAACGCCTGTTGTCGCTTTACGTGAATTGGCCGAAGAAACTCTGGATCTGGATGACTTGCGCGAAAGCCTTGTAACAGGTCTTCAGCGGGTTATTTTTGATGATGACCTTCCGGATGAAGAAGAAGACACACCGGTTCTCGCAATCGGTCATGAGGATAGCGCCGCTCCAACAGAAATGGATGAGGCCGATCTTCTTCGCGCTCTACAGGGTGACCGCGACAATGACAGTTCATCCCGTTTTTAGGGAAATTAAAATATTATAATTATAAGGCCGTCCTTCAGGGCGGCTTTTTTTATATTTACCGTGCAAATCATTTGATAGGTTTGCCTAAGCGCTTATATAAAAAGAGTGAATTCTGTGAGCTTGGATACTGCAACGGCCACGAAAGCCCCAGGGCCTCGATTTCTTCGTCAATTCGAGCTGGTTGAACGTGTTCGCAAATATGACCCCACGGCGAATGAAGCGCTTTTGAACAAGGCTTATGTTTTCTCTATCAAGGCGCATGGGGACCAGAAACGGCATTCGGGTGATCCCTATTATGCTCACCCTATTGAAGTCGCAGGAATTTTAGCGGATTTGCATCTGGATGTTGCGACCGTTTGCACGGCGCTGCTTCATGACGTTCTTGAAGATACCGATACGACTTTTGAACAATTGGCAAAGGAGTTTACGCCGGAGATCGCTGAACTCGTCGACGGCGTTACAAAGCTTGGTCAACTTAGCATTCCGAATGCGACCCGTGAGCGGGCTCAGGCTGAAAACTTTCAGAAATTTGTTCTCGCTATTAGTAAAGATGTGCGTGTTCTATTGGTCAAGCTTTGTGACCGTCTTCATAATATGCGGACATTGCAGCACCATCCCAAGCCCGAATCCCGCAAGAGGATAGCAACGGAAACTCTTGATATATATGCCCCTTTAGCGCGTCGGGTCGGTATGGATAGGGTTTGTGCAGAGCTTGAGGATTTGTCCTTTCGTTACATCAATACCTCTGCATTTGAGTCCATTGAGCGTCGATTGATTGATTGGCGGGAAACACAAGGTGAGGCTATTTCGGAGATATCAACGGCTTTACGGACACACTTTGACAAGGCCGGTATCAAAGCAAGAATTTATGGCCGCGAAAAACGCGCTTATGCCATCTGGCGAAAACTACAGCGACAGAATATCAGTTTTGAGGATGTCGCGGATATTTATGCTTTTCGTATCATCGTTCAAAACCGGGATGTATGCTATCAGGCTCTTGGACTTTTGCACTCTGTTTACCGCGCCGTTCCGGAGCGTTTCCGGGATTTTATCTCTGTCCCGAAACCCAATGGATATCAGTCTCTTCACACCACGATAAGAACCCCCGACAATCGTCGGGTTGAATTACAGATCCGGACCGAACGGATGGAAGACGTGGCTGAACGCGGCGTGGCGGCGCATTGGGCCTATAAGAATGACAGCTATGCTTATGATCCGGATCGGGCGTTGGAAAGCGGCGGTGATCCGCTGAAACGCATCCGTCCTCTCGTGGAGATGATGGAGCAGAGCGGTGACGCCGATGAATTTTTAGAACATGCCAAGCTTGAAATGTTCACGGATCAGGTTTTTACCTTCACGCCCAAGGGAGATTTGATCGCTCTACCCAGAGGGGCCATGCCTTTGGACTTTGCTTATGCCGTTCATACCAAAGTAGGCGATACTTGTATCGGGGCATTGGTAAATGGCCAGAAACATCCCTTGCGTAAAGTTTTGAAAAACGGAGATGTTGTTAAAATTATTCGGGGCGGAGAGGCGGAAGCGCTAGACGGATGGGAAAATCTGGTCGTGACAGGGAAAGCCCGTTCCGCGCTGAGGCGCCTGACTCGCACGGGCGAGGCGGAAGAGTTTGCCCGAACAGGTGAGCTTTTGGCCAAACATGCCTTTGCTCGAGAAGGACTGACGTTCTCAGACGCCTTAATGCGTGATGCCGTTAAGCGCTCCAATGCGGAGAGTGTCGAGGACTTTTTTGAAGATTTGGGACGAGGGAAGCTCTCTCTAACAGCATTTATGGAGCTGGTATTTCCCGCACGGAAAAAAGAGCCCACAAAACCAATTCAGTTGAGGCGAGAAGTCATTCAGGACTCAACAGCCCGCTTATATGTTAAGGGTGACGGTTTGCGCGAAGGGGTAAGTCTTCATCTTTCTGGATGCTGCTCTCCTATTCCGGGTGATCGTATTATTGGTTTGCAGAATACGGATGATGATAAGGGCGGCATCAAGATACACACGATTGATTGCGAGACTTTGTCCTCGACAGATGTTGATCCTGAAGACTGGCTTGACTTGGGGTGGCGCCGAAGTGCTGATCAGTCCTCAGCGACAGGGCGTTTGACAGTAACGGTCGAACACGTTCCGGGGGCGCTGGCGGACCTCACTAAAATAATTGGCGAATCCGAAGGCAACCTCGTCAATATTAAAACCGTAAAACGCAGTCCCATTTTTTTCGATATGGTGATGGATGTCGAAGTGCGGGATAATCGACATCTCGTGCAAATTATTGCTGCTCTACGCGCAAGCGCCTATGTCATCTCGGCCGAGCGGGTCCGAGGCGAAACTGTGACGACTAAATAACGGATGAAGTATATGACGACAGACGATGTATTGGAGGTCTTTCGCGAGGCTGGCGCGCTTTTGGAAGGGCATTTTATTCTGTCCTCCGGGCGACGCAGTTCAGTCTTTTTGCAGAAAGCTCTGATTTTCAAAAACCCGAAATTGACGGAGAAACTTTGCAGGGCCCTAGCGGAGAAGGTTCAGTCGGAATTGGATGAGCAGCCGGACATTATTGTGGCACCTGCCATGGGCGGAGTCATCCCTGGCTATGAGACGGCCCGTCATATGGAGCTGGAATCCCTTTTTGTCGAACGTGAAAATGGTGAATTTACGTTGCGCCGCGGATTTAGATTAGAGCCCGGACAAAAAGTTCTCATGGTTGAAGATATTGTGACCACTGGCCTGTCATCCCGGGAATGTATTGCAGCGATGAACAAAACCGGGGCTAGAGTTATTGCCGGGGCCTGTATCTTTGATCGCTCGAATGGCGAAGCCGATATCGGCGTTCCCCTTGTTAGCCTAGCGGCCCGAAAATTCCCCGATTATGATCCGGATGATTTGCCGCCAGAGTTACAAAATATTCCAGCTATCAAGCCCGGGAGTCGGGGCCTGTCGTGAAAGAAAAGAAACTCCCACGTCTCGGCGTCAATATTGACCATATTGCGACAATCCGTAATGCGCGCGGGGGGGAGCACCCAAATCCGGTCGCAGGGGCCTGGGCAGCTATTCAAGCGGGAGCAGACGGGATCACAGCGCATCTACGCGAAGACCGTCGTCATATGCGTGATGAGGACATGGAGCGGCTTCAAGCGCTTTGTAAAAGCGAAAATATTCCTCTTAATATGGAAATGGCGGCCACAGAGGAAATGCTCGATATAGCCCTTGCGCTCAAGCCTCACGCGGTTTGTATAGTTCCCGAGCGGCGCGAGGAACGCACAACCGAGGGAGGTCTGGATGTAGCCGGAATGCACAATACGCTCACCCCGATCATTTCTAAGCTTAATCAGAACGGGTCTCGCGTCTCTCTCTTTATCGAAGCGAGAAAATCACATATTGAGGCGGCTGCAAAAACCGATGCCAAAGTCGTTGAGTTTCACACCGGCGCCTATGCCCATGCGCTGGATGATGGGAATGCAGAGCAAGCAGAAAGTTTATTGGAAAACTTTCGCGCAAGTGCCAAACTTGCCCAAAGCCTGGGCCTGGAAGTTCATTTTGGCCATGGTTTGACCTTTGAAAATGTTGCGCCTGTGGCGGCAATTCCGGAATGTGTGGAGCTAAATATCGGACATTTCATTATTGGCGAAGCGGTCTTTATGGGTCTGGACGCCGCGATCAAGCGAATGCGCGAAATCACTGATGAAGCGAGACAGCCGGCGTGATTATCGGGATTGGCACAGATATTTGTGACATTAAACGGATATCTCAAGTCATTGAGAAATATGGCGAAAGGTTTAAGGCTAAAACCTTCACTGAAGGTGAGCAGGCTTACTGCGAATCCAAAGCCGTTCCCGAAAATGCCTATGCCAAGCGGTTTGCGGCGAAAGAAGCCGTTGCCAAAGCCTTGGCGGGAAATAACACAGGAGCGCTTAGCTGGACAGATGTGGAAGTTCGCAACCATCCGTCAGGACGCCCAGAGATCGTCTTGCACGGCACGGCACAGGCAAGGTTAAGCGAGAGAACTCCGGAGGGCCACCATGGCCTCCTTCATATTAGTCTGAGCGATGATCCGCCTTATGCACAGGCATTTGCGATTGTCGAAGCTGTCAAGGACGACTAAGAGCGGGCATGGCAAAGAAACAAAAATCAGAGCTCGGCGAAACGCTGTCTACAATTATATGGGCCGTGGCAATTGCTTTGGTTCTAAGAACATTTCTTTTCCAACCTTTTCATATCCCTTCCGGTTCCATGTTACCGAACCTCATGAAGGGGGATTATATAATTACCTCTAAATACTCTGTCGGGTATGGGCGATATGCAGCCGCGCCGTTTCCCTTTCCTGTGAGTGAAGGACGTTTCTTGGAGCGAGCCCCCGACCGCGGAGACGTTCTTGTTTTCCGTCCGGACGGGGATGACAAGAATTTTATCAAGCGTCTTGTCGGCCTTCCGGGTGACACTATTCAGATGCAGGAAGGACGCCTTATTCTGAATGATCAACCCGTTTCGCTTACCCAGCAAGGCGAAGAGACGTTTGCCGATCAATTCGGGCAAGACGTGCTGGCGGAGATCTGGTCTGAAACTTTTCCGAACGGAAACACACACTCTATTTATGATAGCCAGAAAAACAGCCCGAGCGACACGACGACTGTTTACCGCATCCCTGAAGGCCATTACTTTTTGATGGGGGACAATCGGGATAATTCGGGGGACAGCCGCGTTCCGGTTCGTAACGGAGGGGCCGGTATCGTTCCCGCATCAAATATTATAGGCCGCGCAGAGATCGTTCTCCTGTCCGTCGAAGAAGACTTCGTTCTTTATAAACCTTGGACTTGGGGCAATATGCGCGGAGATAGATTCTTTGAGAGGATCAAATGAGTTCGCCTGCCACGAAAGAATCTGCTTTGGATGTAACGGATAGAGTCCCGCCGCGTATCGTCGCCCTGTTCGAGCGGATTGACTACCATTTTCAAGATACGGACCTTATCCAGCGCGCGCTTACTCACTCATCCTACGGAGATGGGCGCCGCAAAAGGGTTGATAATGAACGGCTTGAGTTTTTGGGTGACCGTGTTTTGGGATTGCTGACGGCGAAAGTCTTGTTCGACAAAACCAAAACTCAAGAAGGCGTTATGGCAACGCGGCTCAATGCGCTTGTTCGCAAGGAGACCTGTGCTCGGATTGCGCAAAATATTCGCCTGGGCGAAGCGCTGCTTATGTCACCGAGTGAAGAAAAACAGGGAGGCAGAGAGAAGGTCTCGATTCTCGGCAATGCTTGCGAGGCTTTGATTGCAGCGCTTTATATTGATGGGGGATATGAACGGGCTGAAAGTTTCTATAATCGGTTTTGGCAAGAGGAGATCGAAGCCGTCCTTGAGGACTCAACCAAAGACCCTAAAACGAATCTTCAGGAACTCGCGCTTTCTATGGGGCCGAACGTACCGAATTATACCGTTGTGGATCGATCTGGTCCCGATCACAAACCCACCTTTACAATCCGTGTTACAGTTGAAGAGCTGGGCGAGGCTTTGGGGGAAGGGACATCTAAAAAAGAGGCGGAGCGGGAAGCAGCAAGCTATCTTCTCAAAGCCCTAGAAAAAACGATATGAGTGAAACATACTCTGGATTTGCTGCCATAGTCGGGGCTCCGAACGCTGGGAAATCGACTTTAACCAATGCTTTGGTCGGTGAGAAAGTCTCCATTGTCACGCATAAAGTCCAAACGACCCGATTTCAAATTCGCGGCATTGCCATGCTCGAAACGTCGAAAGGCCAGACTGCGCAGGCCGTCATGATTGATACGCCCGGCATTTTTGAAGCCCGGGATTCCGACCGCCTTTCAAAATCCATGGTGCATGCGGCCTGGACCGGCATGAATGACGCCAATGTCATTGTCCATGTTATTGACGCTCCGGCTTGGCTTCGGCGTCAGGCGGGAGAAGGGGACGGGCAAGATAGACTCTCATGTGAGGACAGTGAGCGGGTTATCAAAGGTCTGAAAAAGAGAGAAGTGTCCAACGCTATCCTGGCTCTGAACAAAATTGACAAAATTCCGCATGACGAAGTTCTCCCCTTGATACAATCTTTTGCGGAGCGGGGCGTTTACAAAGATATTATTCCGGTTTCTGCCCTTAATTTGGACGGCGTCGAAAAGCTGGGAACACTTGTCGCAGACGCTATGCCGTCTGGGCCCTACTTATATTCACCGGATCAGGCCGCTGATATTCCGATGCGCTTGATGGCCGCAGAGATCACCAGAGAAAAACTGTTCCTGCGTCTCCACGATGAACTGCCCTATGCCTCTACGGTCGAGACGGAGAGCTGGAAGGAAACTAAAAAAGGCGACATACGCGTCGACCAAGTCATATATGTTCGCCGGGACAGCCAGAAGCCCATTGTACTCGGAAAAGGCGGTCGCACTATTAAAGATATTGGCGCCGCCGCTCGAAAGGATATGAGCGAATGGTTGGGTCGCAAGGTTCATCTCTTCCTGTTTGTGAAAGTGCGTGACAATTGGCAGGACGACAAAGCCCGATACGCCGAGAGCGGGCTCGAATTTGACGTCTAATCTATGAGGGCGTTTGAGATATGAATTGGCAGGCCGAAGGCTATATTCTTTCTACTCAGAAACATGGCGAAACCTCTGCCATCATAGATGTCTTCACACGTGAGCAGGGTCGCCATAAAGGCCTCGTGCGCGGCGGAATAGGCCGCCGAATGAGACCGGTCTTGCAACCTGGAAATCATGTACGTGTTGAATGGCGTGGGCGTCTGTCTGAGCAGTTAGGTTATTATACCGTCGAAAGTATAGACTCTCGTGCGGCAGAACTGATGGATGACAGACTTTCTCTGACAGGTCTTAATGCCATGACGGCTATGTGCCGGGAAATGTTGCCGGAACGCGAAACACATGAGCCAATATTCGATGTCTTTCAAATTGTATTGGCTAACCTGCACGACATAGATATTTGGCCCGCGCTTTATATAAGGTGGGAGGCAGGACTTCTTACGGCTCTGGGATACGGACTCGACTTTGACCGATGCGCGGCGACAGGCCGAAATGACAATCTCACCCATATTTCGCCGCGGTCCGGGCGCGCCGTGACAGCAAGTGCGGCGGAGCCTTACCTGGATAAACTTCTTCGTTTGCCGCCTTTTCTTCGCGGGCAAGCCGGAAGCTCGCCGGAAGATATTCTGGATGGTCTGAAATTGACCGGACATTTTCTGGAAACACGTGTGCAATGGAATTTGAATAGAACTTTGCCCGACGCGCGTCATCAATTGATAGAGCGCCTGATAGCGGCAGATATTGCGCGGTCTTATAATCCTTGAGTTCAACCACAGGAATTCTGCTTAAAGGCGTGGCCTCTCGAGCGCACGCGGCTAAACTTAAATCTGATTCGGGATTGAGGACATATGGCTAAAAAACCAATAGACGACGGCGAGACAATTTCTGAGACCGCGATTATCAGCGAACACATAGATGATGCGCTGTCTTCGCGCTATCTGGCTTATGCGCTCTCTACAATTACGCAGCGCGCTCTGCCGGACGTGCGGGATGGGATGAAACCTGTCCATCGCCGTATTCTCTATGCCATGCGGCAGCTTAAACTGAACCCTGAAGGCGCACATAAGAAATGCGCGCGGATTGTGGGGGATGTGATGGGCCAATATCACCCGCATGGAGATCAATCGATTTACGACGCGCTCGTTAAACTTTCCCAGTCTTTTTCCGCGCGATACCCGCTTGTTAACGGGCAGGGGAACTTTGGCAATATTGACGGCGATAGTCCCGCCGCCATGCGTTACACCGAAGCGAAAATGACCCCGGCTGGCTTGGCCCTGCTTGAAGGCATTGACGAAAATGCCGTCGATTTTGTGCCAACTTACAATGAAGAGGACACAGAGCCACAAGTTTTACCGGCAGGTTTTCCCAACCTGTTGGCGAATGGATCGCAAGGGATTGCGGTCGGTATGGCAACATCTATTCCGCCCCATAATGTGGCCGAAATTTGTGATGCGGCCCTCCATCTTATTCAGACGCCGAATGCTCGCATTGAAACACTGATGAATTATATCCTTGGCCCTGATCTTCCTACAGGAGGTATAATCGTTGAGCCGAAGTCCTCCATGCTGGAGGCTTACACAACTGGTAAAGGGAGTTTTAAAGTTCGGTGCCGCTGGGAAGTCGAGGACACCGGGCATGGAACTTATCAGATTGTGGTGACTGAGATTCCTTATCAGGTTCAAAAATCCCGGCTTATTGAAAAACTCGCAGAAGTCATCGAGTCAAAAAAGGCCTCTGGCCTTTCGGATGTTCGGGACGAATCCGCTGAAGATGTGCGCATTATTTTAGAGCCGCGCAGTAAGAATATCGATGCCAAAATATTGATGGAAAGCCTGTTCAAGGTTTCAGAATTGGAGAGCCGTGTCAGCCTGAACATGAATGTCCTCGACAAGACACGAACGCCGCGGGTGATGGATCTGAAAGAAGTCATTCAGAGTTGGTTGGATCACCGCCGTGAAGTGCTTCAGCGCCGTTCTCAGCAGCGTCTCGGCAAGATCGAGGATCGCATGGAGGTTCTGGACGGGTATATGATTGCCTTCCTGAACCTTGACGAGGTTATTCGAATTATCCGGTTTGAGGATAAGCCCAAAGAAGAGCTGATGAACGCATTTAACCTGACGGAACGTCAGGCCGATGCGATTTTGAATATGCGGCTCCGCGCCCTGAACAAGCTTCAGGAAATCGAGATCAAGACGGAATATGACAAGCTCGCGTCAGAAAAGGCGGAATTGGAGGCTTTGTTAGGGTCTGATGCAAAACAATGGGCGGCTATTTCCGAACAGGTCAAAGAGCTTAAAAAAATTTACGGGCCGAAAACAGAAATTGGAGCGCGCCGCACGCATTTCGAAGATCAGCCGGATATAGATGTCGATTTGAGTACGGCTTTCATTACCAAAGAGCCCATTACCGTTGTGCTCTCCAGTATGGGCTGGATTCGCGCGATGAAAGGGCATTTGGAGGATGACTCGTCATTGAAATTCAAAGACGGAGACAGCCTGGCTTTTAGTTTGAATGCGCAGACAACGGATAAAATTATTATCTTCGCCTCAAACGGTAAGTTTTACACTTTAGGCGCGGATAAACTTCCCGGTGGGCGCGGCAACGGCGAACCTATTCGCTTGATGGTGGATTTGGAAAATGATCACGTGCCTGTGGGTATGTTTGTTCACGATGAAAATCGCGAAATTTTGGTTGCCAGCTCAGAAGGCTACGGATTCCGGGTAAATGAAGCCGATATTGTTGCCTCTACCCGTACAGGCCGGAAAACACTTAACGTCAGGGGCGACGCGGAAGCGGTTCGCTGTATTGAAGTCAAAGGCGAGAAGATTGCGGTCATTGGAGAGAACCGGAAAATCCTGACTTATGATGTCGAAGAATTGCCGGTGATGGCACGCGGTAAAGGCGTCCGTTTACAGAAATATAAAGATGGGGGCTTGGCCGACATCACAACTTTTGATCCCGAAGAGGGTCTATTCTTCCTGGATAGCGCGGGACGCCGTACTGAAGTCAATGACTGGGAACTACTCGAAGGCAAACGGGCCCAGGCCGGGCGAATGGCTCCCAGAGGCTTCTCGCGTAAAGGTGTTTTTGATCCTGACAAAAACCTCTAAGGTTTGAAAATAGCGTATAAAAAAAGCCCCGTTTGACCAGGGCTTTTTCTTTGCTTGAAAGGGATGTCTATTCGACGGGATTACCGTTTGCATCCACCTCGACGACGTCATAGCCGAGCTCGACAACTTCGTCATAGACTTTTGCTTTATCACCTACGACGACCATAATCATTTCATCCAGATTAAGATGCTGATCTGCCAAGGCATCAATTTCCTCTTTGGTCATGGCTTGTAGAATGTCAGATTGCTCATCTACAAAACTTGGCTCGAGGTCATATGTTGCCATTCTCGACAAGAACCCGAGTTTTTGACGTGGCGTCTCATATGCGCGCGCATCACTCTGACCAATAGCCGATTTGGTGAACGTCAATTCTTCGTCCGTGATACCGGATTCATGGAATTTACTGATTTCATTCACAAATTCGACAATCGAAGCTGCTGTTGCATCCGCGCGAACGGCGGCGCCGGCGCGATACCAGCCTGCTTTCTCGTCACCATTGAAGAAAGACCGGGCTCCATAAGTATAGCCTTTATCCTCGCGTAGGTTCAGATTTATACGGCTGTTGAAAGCTCCGCCGAGGGGGTAGTTCATAATACCTGCACGGTAGTATTCTCCAGTTGCATCATAAGGAAGGGCGCGTTTGCCGATCCGAATTTCGCTTTGGGCGGCGTCAGGTTTATCAACGAAATAGATCGTTCCGTCTTCTAATTCAGGGAAGGGATTCATTTCCACGCTGGCAACGTCTTCGCCTGTCCAAGCCGTGAGAGGCTCAAGTGCACTTTGTAAACTCGCTTGGCCTAAATCACTCACAGCAACAACTGATGCAATTTTAGGAGAGTAATGATCGGCATAGAAAGCCTTCACATCCTCTAGTGTAATTGCTTCGACAGTCTCTTCCGTGCCCGATGAGGCGTAAGCCGTAGGATTGTCAGCACCGTACATCATTTTGTTGAACAGATTGCTGGCTGTTACGCTAGCTTCTTTCTTGTTCGCGCGAATGCCTTGGATGGCATTGTCTTTATCGCGAGCAAAATCTTCTTCAGAGAATTTGGGTTTTAACAATCTTTCCATCGCAATCGCCATGGTCGCGTCTAGATTTTCAGTTAGAGTCCGGACGGTCATTGTTGTGTAAGTATCACCGGCGCTAAAAGAAACGGAAGAGCCCAACTTGTCGAGTTCATTGGAGAGTTCTTCTGCACTGCGCTCCGTTGTGGCCTCGTTCATAAGCCCAGCTGTCAAACTTGCGAGGCCAACCTTTTCGATCGGATCGTAATTTTGAGCTGCTTTGATGCGAAGCTGTAACGTCGTTGTTGGGACTTCCGTATTTTGGGCTCCCAAGACGCTCATATCGCCTATTGCAAATTCATAAGTATCCGGTGCCTTAATGGCCGGGTTTTCACCGGCTGGCGGAACAACGGAGCGGTCAAAACCTTCTGGGTCCTCAGGTAGTGACCACTCAAAATCGTCAGACTCGCCGGACGTATCCGGAATAGTCCGCTCATATCTTTCCCAGGTATCTTCTTGCGCAATCATTTGCGGCTGGCCGTTTGGCACAATGCTCATGATAACGGCAGGCTGATCTTTAATATATTCATCATAGACGCGAAGGACATCTTCTTTCGTTACGCCTTCATACCGCGCAATATCATCACCAATCCCGTTCGGGTCATCGCGATAGGTCTCATAAGCGGCAAGTTGAGACACTTTGCCGGCAACACTTTCCAAACCGTAGATAAGTCCGGAAACGATATCCGCTTTCACACGTGTCAGATCGTCATCTAAAACGCCGCGACCTTCGAACTCTGTAAGCGATTCTCGAATGGTGTCCTCGAGATCACCAAGGTTTTGAACTTTGGCAGGATTTGCCAGGGTAAACATTGTGAAGCTGCAGCTTATTTCACGGCATCCATGACCCGCGCTGGCTTGTACTGTAATGCCAGGTTTTTGAAGGTTTTTATAAAGTAGGGAAGTCTGTCCTTGACCCATAATATTGGCCAAAACGTCCAACGGCGCTTCGTCTGGGTGATTGGCATGTACGGTTGGCCAAGACATATAAAGCAGAGGAAGCTGAACATTGTCTTCCATTGAAATATAACGGTCTTCGCTCAGGGTAACAGGTTTATAGACCGGATCATCCTGTTCAGGACCTGCCGGGATTGGACCAAAGTAAGTTTTGATCCATTCCAGTGTTTGTTCCTTGTCGATGTCGCCGCCGATTGTCAGGACAGCATTGTTCGGGCCATACCACTCCACAAAGAATTTTTTGAGGTCATTGAGGTCGGCGCGATCAAGGTCTTCGAGATAGCCGATGGTTGACCAGCTGTAAGGATGTCCTTCCGGATACATCGCTTCGCCAACACGCTCGAAGAGCAAACCGTAAGGGCGGTTGTCATAACGTTGGCCACGTTCGTTCTTTACTGTTTCTCGCTGAACTTCGAAAGATTCCTGGGTCACAGCATTCAGGAAGTAACCCATCCGGTCTGCTTCCAGCCATAGCATTTTTTCAAGCTGATTGGATGGGACAGTCTGATAATAATTAGTTCGGTCAGCGTTGGTGGAACCGTTAAGCGTACCTCCTGATTCTGTAATCAATTTGAAGTGCTGTTCGTCGGCCACGTTTTCAGAGCCCTGGAAGAGCATATGTTCAAAGAAATGAGCAAACCCTGAACGTCCGGGCTCTTCGCGGCCAGACCCGACATGATAGGTCATATCGACATGGACAAGCGGGTCGGACTTGTCTTCATGCAGAACAATCGTCAGGCCGTTGTCCAGTTTGTATTTGGTGTAGGGAATAATGACTTCATCGCTGGCCGTGGATTTTACTTCTTCCACTTTGGTAATCCCGTCGGGGAGATTGACCATCTGCACCTGTTCCGGTGCATTAGTTTCTGAGTTCGATTGTGAATCTGGTTGTCCACAGGCGATAAGTAGAGCGGAAGCTGCAGCGCTAGCCAACAGAAAGCGCGTTTTTGGGAGTGTCATAATGAAAAATCCTTAACTAGTTTTTTATCGAATAACAGTAAGGACGCGCGGAGTCTATCTTCTTTTAAGGCTCGCGTGACCAAGGGTTTTTCCGAAAACGGTTGTTTTCCGGAGAATTGTTTCGTTCCCCTGATACCGTCTCACTGTTTCGGTCCTTGCGGCTTTTGGTGCCGATATGACCGCCGCCAAACTTGATAAGTGCTTCAATACGTTTTTCGATCGGGGGGTGGGTTGCGAAAAGCCCGGCCAAGCCGACGCGGGGGTTATGAAGCGCCATCTCCCGAACTTCGTCAGGCACATTTTTTAACTCTGCATTTCCAGATAGTTTTTGGAGAACACGTATCATGGCATCTGGATTTTTGGTCAGTTCGACGGCTCCGGCATCGGCCAGAAATTCACGGCGCCTTGATAAAGAGAACCTTATCAATATTGCGATCAGATAAGTCACGGCAATGATAGCTATTCCGATAACGATGAGGATAGCGGCATTACCGCCGCCGCTGCGTCGGTGCGAATTCGACCTTGGCAAATTCGTTCGGAACATCCCGCGTACGACACCTTCACCAATAAATGCAAAAATTCCGACGAAGATTACGGCGATAATGAGCATGCGTACGTCTTTGTTTCTGATGTGGCAAAGCTCATGAGCGATAACGGCCTCCAACTCTTCATCATCTAGCTCATTCAATAGTCCTCGCGTGAGGGTGACCGTGTAGTTCTTGTCTCGTATACCGCTCGCATAGGCGTTCAGCACGGGTGTTTCGATAATCTTGAGCTTTGGCGTTATTGTGCCGCGAGAAATCGCCAGATTTTCTAGCAGGCGGTAGGCTCTGGGTTCTTCGCTAACTGTAAGAGAACGGGCTTTAGTCGCGGCGTCGATCAGGGCTTGATGGGCGAAAAAGGCAATAAAAAACCAGAGAGCCGCTGCGCCTATCGCTATAGGGGCGGCCGTCGGAATCAAGTCGGCGGCATAAGTAAAACTGCTCTGGAGCGAACTGTTGCTGGTAAAGCCGAGCCAGATCAGCATCAGGCCATACCCCATAACCAGCAGTAAAACCGGAAACAGAATAAGCAGTATCAAACTGCGAAGATTATTGTTCCAGATATGAGTTTGAAGGCCGTAAGATTTGAACACTGTCAGGCCAAAAAATTAGCTGCTGAAATCGACAGTTGGAGGCGTCTGAAGAGATTGACGCCCTTCCGGTGCTTCAAAAAATTCGCGCTCTTGAAAACCAAAGGGTCCGGCAATGAGGACAGCTGGAAATTGCTCCCGCCCAGTATTATATTCCTGAACCGAATTGTTATAGAAACGACGTGCGGCGGCGATTTTGTTTTCAATATCAGCGAGTTGATCCTGCAGCTGGAGGAAGTTTGTATTGGCTTTTAGCTCAGGATACGCTTCGGCCAATGCGAAAAGTTTGCCCAGAGCGGCAGAGAGCATGCCTTCAGCTTGAGCTTGGTCTTTGACGTTATTGGCATTAACCGCCGCGCTACGTGCGCGAACGACCTCTTCAAAAGTCTCTTTCTCGTGAGAGGCGTAACCTTTGACCGTATTCACAAGCTGCGGAACAAGGTCCTGACGCTGTTTGAGCTGCACTTCTATATCCGACCAAGCCTGATTTGTCGTTTGCCGAAGACTGACAAGCCGGTTGTAAATTCCGACAATCAGAAAGCCGATTAGAACGATAATGCCGATAATAACAAAGAGAGTGGTCATATAAGATCCCCGTTTAACGCCGTTAAGAATGTGCCGCCATTCACGATGACTTGCAAGCAAGAATCTTTAAACGCATTCAGGTCATCCATAGAATAAGTTCGGCAAACCCGTGGCAAGTTTTGGAAAAGCTATAATCAGTGCAATTACGAATATCTGAATAAGAATAAAAGGCAGGACGCCCTTATATATCTGAGGGGTCGTGACTTCAGGCGGAGCAACGCCGCGAAGGTAAAACAGGGCAAACCCGAATGGCGGCGTGAGAAAACTGGTCTGAAGGTTCAGCGCCATGATGACGCCCAACCAAATCGGATCCAGCCCAGCGGCAAGCAAGGGAGGGGCGACCAATGGGACAACAACAAAGGTAATCTCGATAAAATCCAGAAAAAAGCCTAAAATGAACATGACGAGCATGACCAGAGCAAACCCGCCCCAAAGACCGCCGGGCGCGTTTTCTAACCAATGCGCGACGAGTTCATCGCCGCCAAAGCCACGAAAAATGAGGCTGAAAATAGTTGCGCCAATTAGGATCAAAAACACCATGCAGGTAATATGAAGTGTAGAACGTGAAACAGGAGCTAGATCACCTGATTTTTGAAGAGAGGCAAAACTGGTTACAGCCGCAATTAGGCCGGTTGCAGAAAATAAAAAGGATAGCCAAAGAAGAACGGTCAGTTCCAACGACCTATCGGCTAGATTGAGACGGAGGTCGACCCCGAAAACATCCATTAATATGAGCACGCCCATTCCGGATGTTCCTGCGAGTATAAGGCGTTTAACGAAAAGGCTGTCAGTTCTTTTATAGGCCGCGAGAAGAACAGCTCCAAGCGCGCCAAGCGCCGCGCCGCGCGTGGGAGTGGCGTAACCGGACAGAATTGAGCCCAATACAGCTATGATTAGGAGTACGGGCGGCAGCATGGATTTTACGGAGCTTAAAAGGGCGTCACGAAAAGCAATACCTTCGCTCCGATAGGCCGGAGCCCGCACAGGTGATTTTATGGCAATAAAGACAATATAGAGAGCGTAGCAAAGCACCAGAATCAAGCCAGGTATAAGGGCACCGGCAAACAAGTCTCCGACGGAAACAACGCCAGCATTCTCCAGGCCAAAACTTCTTTGCGCTTCCTGGTAAGCATTGGAAATCTGATCTCCCAAAATGACCAATACGATTGAGGGCGGAATGATTTGACCAAGCGTTCCTGAGGCGGCAATTGAGCCCGAGGCGAGGGCAGGGTCATATCCCCTGCGAAGTAAGGTCGGGAGCGAAATCAGGCCCATCGTGACCACGGTTGCGCCGACAATGCCGGTGGAAGCCGCTAACAGCGCCCCGACAAATATAACGGAGACCCCCATACCTCCGCGAAGAGGCCCCAGAAGTTCTCCCATACTTTCCAGTAAGTCTTCGGCTATCCGGGATTTCTCCAGCATTACGCCCATAAAGACGAAAAGCGGAACAGCTATAAGTATTTCCCGAGTCAGAATTGGGAAGATGCGTCCCGGCATAGAAAGGAGAAATACTGTATCAAACTGTCCTATTGCGACGCCCAGCGCGGCAAAAACCAAGGAAACACCCGCCAAAGTAAAGGCGACGCTATATCCGGCCATGAGGGAGCCGCAGGCAAAGGCGAACATGAGAATGGCGAGTAACTCAGGCAAACTCATTACGAGTTACCATCAGTTTTAAACGACGGGATAAAAGCAATTTTTGTATGCCGCAACATGTTTGCCTGTCGACTATCGCGCAGTTTGAGCCCAGCTCTCAGGGCAACTGAAAACCCTTGTATCAATAACATTATAAATAAAACGCAAAGCGCTGTTTTCAATATATAAATTCCCTTTATGCCGCCGCTATTTGTCGAGCCTTCCAGGCTTTTCCAGGCAAAAGAAACAAAACTTTGAGACCGCCAGATCACAGCAATGCAAACAGGGGCAAGCAGCATATAGAATCCGCATATCTCAACTAGCGCCCGCGCCCTGTTATCCATTTTTTCAAAGAAAATGTCGACTTTAACATGCTCTCCAGCAAGATAGGTTGGGGCGACGCCCAAACAAATACCGAGCGCATGAAGGTAAATGACGCTTTCGTCCCACCAGATAGAGGAAATTCCGTAGATTGAGAGTGCGAAAACGGCGATCACAACACTGATGACCATGAGCGGCATAACCCATTTGATGATCTCTCCGATAAGGATTGAAAGCGTGTCGATGAGAACGATGATGGTTCTGGAGAGACTTTTTCCGAGGCCTGTCAGGAGTAGAAAAGCAGGCAGGAGCAAGACCGGAAAAAAAGCCCAGCCAATAAACTGCAAAGCGTAGCCAATGACATCAATCCCCCCGGAAGTCATATTTTAGTCTGCCCCTGATAAAGTTCGAGCCCGTATATAGGCGCCTTCACTAATTTCCGTCCAACTTCTTTCAAGCTTGAGCGCTTTGGAAAAGCTTTCATAGATTGCCCCTGTCTTGGGGTCAGACTTACCAACGTCCGCCAACACGTCTTGGCTAGCTTCGCCGAAACCGGTTAAAACATCATCCGGAAATAGGCGAGGCTCAATGCCGTGCTTCGTCTTCAGAGTGCCTAGGGCCACAGCGTTTCGATAATTATATTCCCCCAGACTGATATCGTTCGTGCTCCTGCAAGCATAACGAATGATAGCTTGGTCAGATGGAGAGAAGCTCTCCCAAATTTGTTTGTTTATTCCGAGTGATAATGAGGCCCCGGGTTCATGAAATCCCGGAGCGTAATAATAAGGGGCTTCGCGGTAGAAGCCGAAAGCCAAGTCATTCCACGGCCCGACCCATTCCGTTGCGTCAATCGCGCCGGATTGTAGAGATTGGTAAATCTCACCGCCAGGAATGTTTACGGCCGCCCCGCCCAAGGCGCGGACAACATCACCGCCCAATCCCGGCATTCTGATTTTCAGACCGCGAAAATCCTGAACGGAATTTATTGGGCGTTTAAACCACCCTCCGGTCTGATGGCCCGTATTCCCGGCCTGAAAGGGTTTAATATTAAAGTCTCCGGAAAGGTCATCCCAAAGAGCCTGTCCGCCGCCGAAGTCAATCCATCCCATGATTTCTGTTGCGGTCATCCCCATTGGAACAGCCGTAAAAAAGCTGAAGCCCTTGGCTTTCCCTTGCCAGTAATATTCTGCGGCATGATACATATCAGCTGCGCCGGAAGAGGTCGCGCCAAAACATTCCAGCGCTCCCACAAGTTCTCCCGCAGCGTAAACTTTGATATCGAGACGCCCATCTGTCATTTCG
Source organism: Litorimonas sp. (assembly GCA_029936425.1). GTDB lineage: Bacteria > Pseudomonadota > Alphaproteobacteria > Caulobacterales > Maricaulaceae > Litorimonas. The sequence goes on along the minus strand of JAPYSU010000007.1, from coordinate 24,439 downwards.
CGTACGGCATTTGCGATATTTACAGGCATGATTCCTAAGCCGGGAAAATCTTTAGGCCAAGATGTCGCCAGCCTTAACTGACGTCTATTCTTAGAAATGTTTGGGGAGGCTAGATCAGATTTCGCTCCGGACGAAGCGGCGTCACCTCCACTATTTCCTGAACGTATCGCTCCGAGTGTGCCGGCTCCGACAGCAAGCGCTGCGGCTCCACCTATGAGTTCGCGGCGTTTCAATTTGAATCTCCTAAAACAGCCCACCCCCTGTGCGTTAGAGTTTCACAAGGGCGAAAGCGGGCTTTGTAATCCATTTTTGGACTATCAGGCACCCAATAGCCCAGATAGAGATAAGGTAGGTTCTGTTCTGCGCAGCGTCTAATCTGATCAAGAATCATAAGATTGCCCAAAGAGCGTTTCTGTTCCTCGGGAGAGAAAAAGCTGTAAACTAGAGACAAACCGTCATTTAATCTGTCAATTAGCATAGCTGCAATGAGTGACCCGTCGGGGAGGCGATATTCCACAATTTCTGTCTCGGCGGAACATTCTTCGACCATCATTTCATACCGCAGAAAGTCCATATCCGCCATTCCGCCGGATGTATGACGCGTTAAAAGATAATCTTTTAAAAGTGTAAATTGTTCTTGGGTTGCAATCGCGGGCACGACAGAAACGGATAAGTCGTTGTTACGGCGTAGCGTGCGACGAAACCGCTTATTCGGTTCGAACTCTTGTGTTCTCACCCTAAGAGATCGGCACTCCCGACAGGTTTCACAAGCGGGTCTGTAGATAACGTTTTGTGAGCGGCGAAAACCCGCATGTGTCAGATAGTTATTGAGCTGCGGGCCATCAAGCGGGTCCAGCTGAGTGAAAATTTTACGCTCAAGCCTTCCCGGCAGGTAAGGGCAGGGACCCGGAATGGTGAGATAAAACTGTAACCTATTTGGGTCGAAGACGTGACTCATAAGGGGATTTTATGACCTTGAAGTAAGATTACAATTGAAAAAGTAATGGACTCATCAGGCTGAAACTGATCCACAGCAGTACAACCAACGGAGCGCCGAAACGGGCGAAGTCAGAAAATTTATAATGACCAGGCCCCATCACGAGTAGATTCGTTTGATAGGCGATAGGCGTTGCAAAACAACAATTCGACGCAAAAATTACCGTTAAAACCATAGCAATAGGGTCAATACCTGTTTCAGCGCTAACGGACAAAGCAATCGGGGAAAACAGTAGGGCCGTGGCGCTATTACTGATAATATTTGTCATAGTTGCCACAATGAGGAAGATAGCCGCCAATAGGATTTGGTTGCCAAAAGGCATGAAGGCAGACACCACACCATGCGCGATGTAATTTGCGCCTCCCGTCGCTTCCAAAGCCAGCCCCATCGCAAAAGCAGCGCCAATCAAGAGAAAAATTCTCATATCCAGGGCTCGAACAGCCTGCCGGATATTCAGACATCCCGTTAATATCATGGCCAGAGCCCCGGCCAAGGCCGCTGTTTCAATTGGAAGTAAGCCTAAAGCTGCGACGGCAATCGTAACGACAAATATTATTCGAGCAAAAATTGATTTACGAATATCCGGGAGTTCGGCGCGTGACCAATCCATCAGGAGCAGATCACGATTTGCTCGCAACCCTCTGATATCTTTATCATATCCAAATATAAGCAAGACATCTCCGGCTTCCAGGCGAATATCTAGCATTCGCGTGCGGATCATGCGGGACCGGCGCTGGATGCCTAATACGAGGCAGTTTGTCTGACGCCGAAAGCCGATTTGTTCAATATTTCGTCCGATCATGCGTGAGCCGGGCGCAATGACGGCTTCGGAAATAACGATTGCTTCTTGTTCATCTGTTTCGCGTTCTTCGTCTTTAAACCCGGCAATGCTCAACATCCCTTTCAAATAGGCTGGGCGGGAGGAGAGAAGTTTAGAGAGAGATTTGCGGGTAGCAGCCACAATCAAGACATCATCTTCCTGTAGGGTCACGTCAAAAGGCGGCAGGAAAGACTGTTCTCCCCTTTGAATCATCCGTACTGTGGCTTCTTTCAGTTTGGGATAAAGTCCGGCCACAGGGCTTTCACCGACAAGAGGGTGATTTTTTGTGACTTGAATTTGAGCAATATACTGCCTTCCGGTATCTGTAATCTCGGTTTCGAGATCTTTTCTTTCGGGGATTAAAAACGGCGCGGCGATGATGGTATAAGCGGCACCAATAAGAGCCAAAATTATGCCCGGGCCAAATTGGGTGAAAAAGCCGAGAGAAAAGTCGGTAGATCTTTTCAAAACGTCATTGACTAGCAGGTTCGTGGAAGACCCGATAAGCGTGGTCATACCCGCCAATATACAAAGAAAAGAGAGCGGCATCATATATCGGGACGTTGTCTTTTTAAGTCTCGACGCCATCGCCGCAATAACCGGAATAAACATAACCACAACGGGTGTGTTGTTCATAAACATTGAAATGATGAAAGCTCCGGCAAAAACGATCATCAACGTTCTTCTTGGATGTTGATCAAGGGCTGTATTTATGCCGTTAATCGGGCCTTCTAGCGCTCCTGTCTGAAAAAGGCCCTGACCTACAACCAATAAGGCCATAATGGCAATTAGAGCCGGGGCCGCAAAACCAGAGAGAATATCGGAATTACGTAATTCTGTAACTGGTTCCACACCTGGCATGGAGAAGAAAATGAGAAGAGCCGTAATGACGGCGACAGACACAACTTCTATAGAGTATGTCTCACGGACATAGAGCCAAACGGCGATTGCAACGATAATAAAGGTTGCGACCATTGGAAAGGATAGGGAAACAATACTGTCCACGTGAAAGTCTTATCCGCTAAAATTTAAGTCTTGGTTTCTCATGCCTTTACATGAAAAGACCAGGCCTTAGAAAGCAAGTTTAAAATCCAGAGAAGACAAAAAAATCGTCTAATAGGAGAGAGTTATGGCAAATTGCGCATTTATTGGATTGGGAGTGATGGGGTATCCCATGGCTGGGCACCTGGTATCCGCTGGTCATACTGTCCGAGTTTGGAATCGAACCAAGTCACGATCGACAGAGTGGGCAGAGGCTTATGAAGGAACGGCCTGCCGCACAATTGATGACTGCGTCGAAGAAGCTGATTTCATTTTCATCTGTGTCGGCGAGGACAAAGATGTTTACAGTGTCATGACACCCATACTGGAATCGGCAAGTGACGGAACTATCATTGTCGATCATACAACGGCGTCTTCGAAATGCGCTAAAAAATGTTATGAAAATGCTCTCAAAGAAGGCCTTTCATTTATTGACGCCCCTATTTCAGGAGGCGAGTCCGGCGCCGTAAATGGCCAATTAAGCGTGATGTGCGGCGGGGACAAAGAGGCGTATGATAAAGCTGTGCCCGTCATGGACGCTTATGCCAAAGCCATCACTTTGATTGGCGATGCCGGCGCTGGCCAAACAGCGAAAATGATAAACCAAATCTGTATTGCAGGGGTTTTGCAGGGGCTTTCAGAAGGCGTTTACTTCGCCGATAGAATGGGGCTCGACATGAAAGTGGTTCTGGACGCCATTGGAAAAGGCGCCGCTCAGAGCTGGCAAATGGACAACCGCGCGCTGACTATGGCCGCCGGAGAATTTGATTTCGGTTTTGCAATTGATTGGATGCGGAAAGATCTAGGGATTGTGCTCGATACTGCCAAGGATCACGGGGTAAATTTGCCGCTCGTTGAAGACGTTCAAGAGAGATATGGTCGGGTTCAGAAAATGGGCGGCGGGCGCTGGGATACCTCTGCGCTTATAAAAGCCATGAGTGATGAGGATTAAACCTCAAAAAGGCCGCTCGAAGGCATAAAAATGACCAATATACCGACCCGAAGACCGGCAATTGGCCAAATTTAGCCCCAGTAATATCTTCCTTACCACAAAATGTCAGCTTTGTCACCTTTGGTTGAAGGATTTGTGACAATGATTCGTTAGTTTTGTAGGATTCGCGCGATATCACGGGCGAAATAGGTTAAAACGCCGTCACATCCTGCCCTTCGAAAAGAGGTGAAGCTCTCCATCATAACGCTTTTTTCGTCTATCGACCCATTGGCGCCAGCGGCTTTAATCATAGCGTACTCACCACTGACCTGAAAGGCGAAGGTCGGCATGGCGAATGTGTTTTTCAGGTCTCGAATAATATCGAGATAGGGGAGGCCTGGTTTGACCATTATCATATCCGCGCCTTCATTCACGTCGAGCTCTACTTCTCTTATGGCTTCCATCCGGTTTGCAGGATCCATTTGATAAGTCCGCTTATCTCCCCGAAGCGCAGATTTTGTTCCGATGGCATCGCGATAAGGCCCGTAAAAACCGGAGGCGTATTTTGCGGCGTAAGACATAATCATTGTCTCGCCGAATTTGGCCTCATCAAGTGCGTCCCGAATGGCCCCAACGCGGCCGTCCATCATATCTGAGGGGGCAACAATATCGGCTCCGGATTTGGCTAATATGACAGCACTTTCCGCTAATATGCTGAGAGTCGGATCATTCTCAATAATATCACCTACCAAAACGCCATCATGGCCATGATCTGTATAAGGATCGAGAGCAACGTCGACAATCACTCCAAGATTAGGGCAGGCGGCTTTCACAGCTCTTACAGCTTCCGGAACAAGTCCTTTTTCGTTCAGGCTTTCAGTTGCCTGAGCGTCTTTATGCTTGGGCTCTATGTGCGGAAAAAGAGCAATGGCTGGAATGCCGAGCGCCTCTGCCTCCTTGGAGGCTTTCATCAATGCGTCGAGATTTAGTCGCGAGACGCCGGGCAGACTATCTACAGGGGTCAATTCCGTTTTCGAATCGGTAATAACGAGCGTCCAGATTAAATCATCTATAGCAGGTCGTGTTTCCCGTACCAGGCGTCGGGACCAGTCATGGGCGCGCGTGCGGCGCATACGGACGGTTGGAAAGTGACTCACGGAAAACCTCTTAAAGATTTGTCAAAGATAAAGAATTTCATAAACTATATGCGACAGAATGCACAGGCGTGAACGGGCTTTTTACATGGCAATTATGATTGGCCTGCCTTATAGAGTGCGCGAACGGAGTTGCCTGATGGCCAAAAACTATCATAGCTATTTTGCGGAAGCGGTCGCGCACGTGCGTGATGAAGGCCGGTATCGTATCTTTCGGGACATTCGCCGGACCAAAGGGAATTTTCCCAAAGCCACTTGGTTTCGCGAAGGGCTGGAAGAAAAAGAGATCACGGTCTGGTGCTCAAATGACTATCTCGGCATGGGCCAGATGGAATGTATTGTCGAAGCAGTGAAGTCAGCCGTAGATCGGGCCGGCACAGGTTCCGGCGGAACGCGTAATATTTCAGGCACAACGCGCTACCATGTCCAGCTCGAGACAGAACTTGCGACTTTGCATAAAAAAGATGCCGCGCTCGTTTTGACATCAGGATATGTCGCAAATGAAGCCACATTGGGCGTTATGAGCAAGATTATGCCGGGACTGGTTATATTCTCTGACGAGAAGAACCACGCCTCCATGATTTCCGGTATTCAGCGCGCGCGCTGCGAGAAGAAGATCTTTGCTCATAATGATCTGGCCGATCTTGAAGACAAGTTGAAATCGGTCCCTTTGGAAACGCCCAAGCTTATCGCGTTTGAAAGCGTCTATTCCATGGACGCCGACATAGCGCCGATTAAAGAAATCTGTGATTTGGCGGACAAATACAACGCTTTGACCTATATCGACGAAGTTCATGCTGTGGGCATGTATGGCGCGCAGGGCGGCGGCGTGACTGAAGAGCGCGGTCTGACAGACCGAATCGATATTATTCAAGGCACTCTGGCCAAGGCATATGGTATGGTTGGCGGCTATGTGGCGGCTGATTCCGTGATTATAGATGCTATTCGGTCTATGGCCTCCGGCTTTATTTTCACGACATCCATCCCGCCTAGTACAGCGGCCGGAGCTCTTCGCAGTGTTAAAGTTCTTAAAATGACACCTGAAAAGCGAACAGAGCTTCATGAACGCGCCAATTCGCTGAAAGCCAGATTACGAAAGGCCGGTTATCCGTTTGTGGATGGTCCAACACATATTGTGCCTCTCATGGTAGGGGATCCCGTAAAATGCCAGGCAATTTCTGACCGACTCATCGAGGATTTCGGTATTTACGCCCAGCCGATCAACTATCCAACTGTGCCGCGCGGGGAAGAACGCCTGCGCTTCACGCCAGGCCCCCTTCACACCGACGCCATGATGGACGAATTGATGGAAGCGCTGGAGATCGTTTGGAATGAGTTTGGCCTTACAACTTCAAAGATTGCGCAAGCCCTTTAACTACAAGCCCTTTAACTAATAGTCAGGCGAGTAAATTAATCCGCATTTCTTTAGGCTAGGCATTGCCGTTCGTCGGCGGTGAAGTTAAGACCTGCCAAAACCCCAAACGGAGCCGACTATGACTGACTATACGGGTCGATATTTTTCTCAATCTCTCAAAGAGCGTGACCCTGCTGTCTATGACAGTATCAAGGATGAATTAGAGCGCCAGCAGTCTGAAATCGAACTCATTGCGTCCGAGAATATTGTCAGCAAAGCGGTCATGGAAGCGCAAGGCTCCGTCCATACAAATAAATATGCCGAAGGTTATCCCGGAAAGCGTTATTATGGTGGATGCGAGCATGTGGACGTTACGGAGAGCCTTGCTATCAAGCGGGCCTGTGAACTGTTCGGCGTTAAATTTGCCAATGTGCAACCCAATTCCGGGTCGCAGGCCAATCAAGGCGTTTTTCTGGCGCTAATAAAGCCGGGCGATACAATTATGGGGATGGATCTGGCGTCCGGCGGGCATCTGACACACGGAGCACCGCCCAACATGTCCGGTAAATGGTTTAATGCTGTGACCTATGGCGTGCGCGAAGACAATCACCTGATCGATTATGATCAGGTTGAAAGCTTGGCTCTGGAGCATAAGCCCAAACTCATCATTTGCGGCGGCTCAGCCTATTCCCGCCAGATTGATTTCGCCCGTTTTCGGGAGATCGCTGATAAAGTCGATGCTTACCTTCATGTCGATATGGCGCATTTTGCCGGTCTTGTGGCCGGTGGAGAGCATCCAAGTCCATTCCCTCACGCCCATGTCGCGACGACGACAACGCATAAAACACTTCGCGGCCCCCGCGGCGGCATGATTTTGACGAATGACGAAAAACTCGCTAAAAAATTCAATTCAGCGATTTTTCCTGGACTTCAAGGCGGCCCGCTCATGCATGTGATTGCCGGCAAGGCCGTCGCTTTCCAGGATTGCTTGCAAGCTGAGTTCAAGACTTATGCCAAACAGGTTATAGAGAATTGCCGTGCTATGGCAGAGGCCCTGGTAGAGGCGGGATATGCCGTCGTCACAGGCGGCACAGATACGCATCTCGCATTGATCGATTTGTCTCCCAAGGGCGTCAAAGGCAATGCGGCGGAAAAAGCGCTGGAGCGCGCTTATATCACATGTAATAAAAACGGAATTCCTTTTGACAAGGAAAAATTCACCGTCACCTCCGGACTTCGTGTGGGCTCTCCAGCAGGGACGACGCGAGGTTTTGGGGCAGAGGAATTCCGCGAAATTGGAAAACTTATGGCTGAAGTACTGGACGCTTTAGCAGATAACCCACAAGGCAATGCAGACGTAGAAGCGTCTGTGCGTGAGCGCGTAAAAGCCCTGACGGTACGTTTTCCAATTTATTCTGATTTGTAAGTCTTTCGTTTCGTCATTGCCCGATTGTGTCGGATAATGACGAAAGTAGATGCTAGAATTTCACTTTTCCACGTCTATTTACGGCGTCATCATAATCCTGAACTAGCGCTTCACAGACTTTTCCAGGCTTATAGTGAATGCCGTCAATTTCCCGTACAGGCGTGACTTCGGCGGCTGTGCCCACAACAAAACATTCATCAAAATGCGCCATTTCTGATGGGTGAATATCACGTTTGAAAACTTTGAAACCACGGGCTTCCGCGAGTTTGATCACGCTATCATGTGTTATGCCTTCGAGCAGAATATCATTGGTTGGCGTGTGGAGTTCGTCTCCACGAACGAAGAAAATGTGAGCGCCTGTACATTCGGCAACGCGTCCCCGATAATCAAACATGAGCGCGTCATCAAAGCCTTTGGCTGCGGCCGCATCTTTTGACAGCGTACAAATCATATAGAGGCCTGCCGCTTTGGATTTGGACGGAATTGTATCCGGAGCAGGGCGTTTCCAGTCAGAAATACACAGGCGGATACCCTTCATTTTATCAGAAAAATAACTACCCCAGTGCCAGCATGCGACGGCCAGATGAATTTTATTGTTTTTGGAGGCAACGCCCATCATTTCAGATCCACGCCATGCTACAGGCCGAAGATAAGCATCCTTCAAACCGGATTTCTGTAGGGCTTCTTTACAGGCGGCATCAATCTGCTCGCGCGTATAGGGGATTTCATACCCTAAAAGTTTGGCGGAATTAAGGAGTCTCTCAGAGTGGTCTGACAGCCTGAAAATTTCTCCGTCATAGGCCCGGTCGCCTTCGAACACAGCAGAGCCATAATGAAGAGAGTGGGTGAGTAAGTGGACTTTGGTCTCGCGCCAGTCGATAAATTCACCGTCCATCCAGATATGACCTTCACGGTCGTGATAAGCTTTTTCAATCATGTTCTCACTCTATTCTCTCTCGGCCTTGCGGCTCTTGCATTTTCGCGCCATTCTGACTTTATCCTATTCTTATTCTGGGAAAGGGTAAGTCAACAGCCATTCAGGTGGGAAAAGGGAATATTTGTCTATGACACGCTCGCCAACAACTCGGCTGGACCGTTCCAACACCCATATTCTAATTATTGATGATGATAACCGGATCCGATTGTTACTCCAAAAATATCTTAGTCGGGAAGGTTATAGAACGTCAGTGGCGGAAAATGCGGCTATGGCCCGTGAAAAAATGCGGGGCCTGTCTTATGATCTGCTTATACTAGATATAATGATGCCAGGCGAAGATGGCTTGTCACTCTCTCGATCTTTGCGTGAAAGCAGCGATATTCCCATCATTCTGTTAACCGCGAAGGGGGAATCCGAATACCGAATTGCCGGATTGCGTGCGGGGGCAGATGATTATCTGGCAAAACCTTTCGAACCGGAAGAGCTGCTTTTGAGAATCGATAATGTATTCCGCCGCGCGGGGCGCCCCAGTGTGTCGGAAACAGTTCTGTTTGGTCCATACAGTTATAATTTGGATACTAATCTTTTGACAAAGGATAATGAAAGAGTGCGCCTGACAACGGGCGAGCATGTCATGCTTGATCTTCTGGCTAAGCAGGGCGGAGGTACCGTTTCAAGATATGAGCTTTCGCAAAACATCAATGCGAATTCTGATCGGGCAGTAGATGTCCAAATTACGCGCCTTCGACGCAAGATTGAAGACAATCCCGCTGAACCCGATTACATATTGACCGTAAGAGGGCAGGGCTATCGTTTGATTTGTCATGCGGCGGAACCATGAATCTAAAACGATATTTGCCTAAAAGCCTGTTTGGTCGGGCTTTGCTTATTATCATGTTGCCCATTGGCATTATGCAAATTGCCGTGGTCTATTTCTTTTTCAACGCGCATTGGGATCGGGTGACGGCGAATTTATCCGACAGCGTTGCCGCTGATATTGCTGTTGCCACGACGCTTTTTAAACAGAACCCGACTATCGCCAGAGCCGAAGATCTCAACAACCTTCTAAGTCCTGGAATGCAGCTCTCCGTTGTCTTTCGAAAAGGCGATGTACTGCCCGTGGCTCAAAGGCGGCAAATGTTTTTCTCTAATCTAGACAAGACCTTACGACGGGCCCTTAATGAAAGTTTGGACGATAGATTTTGGTTCGATACAACGCGTTATCCCAATCATATTGACGTCCGGGTGGAGGTCGAAGGCGGGTATCTCCGGTTTATTGCTGCGCGAGAGAGGGTTTTTGCCCCAACGGGTTTCGTATTCATTTTTTGGCTGATGACGGCAACAATCCTGCTGACGCTTGTCTCCATCATTTTTATTCGGAACCAGGCAAAACCGATCCGCCTATTGGCAGATGCGGCTGATGCATATGGTAAAGGGCAGGATTTGGGAAAATACAAACCTTCCGGAGCGTCAGAAGTACGTCGGGCCGGACAATCCTTTTTGAAAATGCGAAGCCGGCTTCAACGCCATTTGGAACAGCGAACCATGATGCTGGCGGGCGTGAGCCATGATCTCCGCACGCCTCTCACCCGATTGAAATTACAGCTGGCCTTACAAGAGGATACAGAGGAAATCCGCGCGGCACGTCAGGATTTGTTAGAAATGGAATCAATGTTGACCGGGTATCTTGACTTTGCCAGAGGTCAGGGGAGCGAAACTCCAGAAGTCATTGATATCAATAATTATTTGAGAGCTGTTGTAGAAGGTCAAGCGGCAAGCTTAAATGAAAAATCCATTCCTGAGGGGCTAACGGCAAAACTGCGTCCTATCGCCTTATCTCGAGCGCTCACAAATCTTATTTCTAACAGTAGTAAATATGCCAAGGGATGTGAGCTCTCTGTTCAAACAAGCCCTAACAGGATTGAGTTCATTGTGGATGACTCCGGACCAGGCATACCCCAAGAGAAGCGCAAACTGGCGTTTCGAGCCTTTAGTCGTCTGGATGATGCCCGCACACAAAACATTGAAGGGGTTGGTTTGGGACTGTCTATTGCGCGAGATATTGCGCAATCCCATGGCGGCAGCCTTATATTGGACGATAGCCCGCAAGGCGGACTGCGCGCGACAATATCGCTACCTCAATAATAAATAGCCTATGGAAAAGACGCCAGATCGACGAGAGCAGAGGTGAGAGCATCTTCCGGAGATTTTCCGGCCCAAACGACATATTGGCAGGCAGGGTAGCCCCGTTCGGCCGCGTCCAGCGCAGAGGCAATAATATCCATGGCCTGCTCCGTTTGAAGACGAGCGCCACCTTTGAGGGTTAAGGCATTGCGGTAAACAAGTGCTTGGTGGCGAGTAGAATAATCGAAATGACCGGCTTTCAGGTTCTCATTTATGAGGGACATCAGCCGACATATATCATCTGAGCGACCCCCGGGAGTTTTCCCCTCAAACATGAGAAAACATTGCACCTGTTCTGTGCCGGGATTCCAGATGATGCTGATGTCGTGATCACACCAAAGCCCCGGGACGGCAATTTCGATTTCATTCAGCTCTATCCGCTCAAGATCATACCCTTCTGCCAGTGCGATACGCTCAAAAACAGCCGTAGGATTTTCGCGCAATGCGGCGGCGCCCATCAAAGAGGGCGTAGGCCGAAGGCAATGGTGATCAGCGAAAGACATATCAAACAAACCTTGTTTCGAATCTATGAGTTAAAACTAGGAAACTCTCTGATTCTCACAAGATGAGGTGTCCCACAGCGTGTTGATAACTATGATTTAGGTAAATTAAGCCGTGGGTAAGTTGTCAGGCCGGAGGTGTATCGCTCTGAGGAGGCTCCCAGAGGGGGCGTTTTTTCATGATTTTCTTGAAAAGGCCCAAGTTCAAGCACCTTTCAAGCCAATCGGAAACATTTGGCAAGGGTTTACTTGCCCACCACTCTTTCTCGGTCGCGGCAAACTGTCGAATAAAGGGGAAGGTTGCGATATCTGCAAAGCTGGGAGTATCACGCAGAAGAAATTCATTTTTCTCCAAGGCTCTTTCCCATTTCTGTAAAAGTTCCACCGCAGCGGCGCGATGCGTCAGATCTACATCACCGCGTTGAGCTGTTTCGTCATATCGACTGGCATACTTATATCTATCCAGATGCGGTTTAAAATCTTCGTCCATAACTTTGATGAAGTCATTTGTTCGATCGGTCTTGTCAAACAACCAGTTTTCCGGGTCATTATGTTGCAAGGCATGACGCATAATGGCCAAACTCTCTTCCAGGACGGGCCCATCCCTAGGTATAAAGACGGGAACTGTGCCTTTGGGGGAAGCCTCCAGCATCGGTTCAGGTTTGTTTCTCAGAGAAACTTCGCGGTGTTCATATTCAATGTCTGCAACAGACAAGGCCATGCGGGCGCGCATGGCATAAGGACAACGTCGGAAAGAGTATAAAATAGCTGCTGAATCAGATGTAGAGATGCTTTTCTCCTGCTCAATGATTTAGGTGTCTAATTTCCGCCCTATATGCGTTTCCCCTCGCGCTTTTGCGAGTTCTATTTGCTTTTGCCGCTCAGCGAATCTGCCTTTCTGGTCTTCGCTCATATCTGCGTGACACCGAGGACAAGCCACGCCTTTGATATAAAGCGGAGATTGTTTGTCTTCTTCCGTTATCGGATGGCGGCAGGCAAAGCATTGATCATATTGTCCCTGCTCGAGATTATGCCTTACAGCAACACGCTGATCAAAAACAAAACACTCACCGCCCCAGAGACTTTCTTCTTCTGGCTGGGTTTCCAGATATTTCAAAATACCGCCTTTAAGATGATATACATCTTCGAAGCCATTTTGTTTCATAAAAGCACTGGCTTTTTCGCACCGAATTCCACCCGTGCAAAACATGGCGACTTTCGGTTTGCTAATGCTCTCGCGGTTCTCTTCGACCCAGTTCGGAAAATCCCTAAATGTTTTTGTCTTTGGATTGACGGCGCCTTTGAACGTTCCGATTTCAACCTCATAATCATTTCGGGTATCGATCAGAATTGTATCAGAGTCAGAAATCAGTTCATTCCAGTCAGCAGGGTCGACATAAGTTCCCACGACTTTATTCGGATCAATATCATCAACACCCATTGTTACAATTTCTTTTTTCAACCGGACTTTCATCCGATAAAATGGCGCTGATTCAGCCTCAGAGAATTTAGCTTCCAAGTCAGATAATCGAGGGTCTTCACGCAAAAACTCCAGAAGCTCATCAATCGCTTCATGTGTTCCGGAAATAGTTCCGTTGATTCCTTCTTGCGCCAAGAGAATTGTCCCTTTTATCTCTAATAGTTCGCACATCTTTAGCAGGGACGGTTGCAGGGCTTCATAGTCCGGCAAAGCGGTAAATTGGTAGAGCGCTGCAATGCGGTAAGTCATGAACGGGCCTCTATGATGAAGGGGTCAAAAAATCAATATTCTCAGCTGTGCTTTCTTTAGCGTAAGAGAGAAACCGAAGGCCGAACAGTGACCCTGAAAGGGGCTTTTTCCGAAGAGTAATTTACAAATTTCTCTCTGAATATTACCTTTGTGTATAGAACGAGTGTTGCGCTTTCATATGTTGTAACCTAGGATTCGATCAACAGATAGGACGGTTATGGGCTTACCCACACTGCCATCATTCGAAGAGCCTCAAGAGATTGACCCTGACGTCAAGCAGGCCGTCCTTGAGCAGCTTGAACGAATCCGAAAGGACAAGCTTTTTCGCGATACGACGCGGATGAAGCGGTTTCTCAGTTATGTCGTGCAGGAAGCCCTGGAAGGAAACTCTGATCTTCTAAAGGGATATACAATTGGGTTAGAAGTTTTCGATAAACCGGATGATTTCGACCCTCAAAGCGATACTATTGTTAGAGTGCAAGCCGGCCAATTGAGGCGCCGACTAGACCTCTATTATGGATCATCGGGATTAAAAGACCCTGTACGGATTGTGATCCCAAAGGGGCAGTATGCTCCCGTTTTTGAAATGCGGCACGAGGTACCTGAAACTGTATTGGAGGCCACAGAAGAAAATGAAAACTTACCGATAGACACACACAATGTGTCTCATTTTGTTTCCAGGCCCGGCATCGCGGTCTTCACGTTCAACAATATCAGTGGCCCTGATCAGTCAGATTGCTTTGCCGAAGGGCTCACGGCCGAAATAATAAATGCTCTTGTGCAATTTCGTTATCTCCGCATCGTTGCTCGAATGCCGACCATAAAACATTCCGGAGCGAATATCGATCTCAAGCAATTCGGTAAAGAATATAATGTTCAGTTCGTTTTGAACGGAACAGTACGTCGTTTGGGGGATGTTTTTCGGGTGTCCGTTGACCTGATCTCAACAGAGACGGGAGAGCACATTTTCACGCGAATTTTCGACAAACAATATTCCGCCGAAAATATCTTTGAAATCCAAGAAGAAATTGCTTCTTATACGGCTGCGAAAGTGGCTGCACCTTTCGGAGTTGTAAATCGTTTTAACCGCCGGGAAAACTTGGGTCGGCGTCAAAGCCTCTCTGCTTATGAAGCACTTCTTAAATTTTACGAGCTGAAAATATCTCCTTCCACCGGAAAAGTAAGAGGGCTTTTGAAAGAGTTTGAGACAATTACTCAAACGCAAAAGAATTATTCGTCGGCCTGGGCAGTTAGATCTCTGCTCAATACATTTCTATGTACTTTATCCATCCCAAGTGAAGTGGGAAAAGGGCGATTGGAAGCCGCTATTGAATACGGTAGAAAATCTTCAGCGATAGATCCCGATAATGCTCTCGCATTTTTGGCTTTATTCCAGGCTCATTATCATATTGGTCATCTGGAGATAGCTGAGAGAATGGCGCAAAAGGCCAGTGCGCTAAATCCAAATGATTATTCTCTGTTAGCCTATTACGCGCTAACCAGTGCCTTTAGGGGGAAAAGGGAACGTGCGGAGTATTACCATAAGGCAGCCTTGCGGCTTGTCGATCAACCACCGGCTTGGTTTTATACCAGCGAAATAATTTTAGCGTTTCGTGAAAAAAAGTTTGAAGTGGTTCTGGATGCACTGGAAAACGTAAACACTGATAGTGCGGTAGGATCACAGATAATTTGGCTATCCAGTCTTGGGCATGTGGAGGACACCGAAAGAGCGAATATATTTCTTCAGGAGGCTCACAGGGTAAACACGAATTATGATAGATTATTGACCGAAGTCTTTTTGACGTGGCAACCTGATGATAATTTGCGTGAGCTTGTATTTGAAGGTTGGCGACGGGCAGGACTTGACATCTAAGGCGGCAAACGTCTTTATACTCAAAAATGACAGCGTTGTCGTTCGAGTCTAAATTCGATCAGACAATAAAAAAACTGACATAAGTCAGTATTGGGGAATTATATGACTCAGCCGGAGGGCAGGGCAGTAAATAGGCCATTGACGATGGGAATGGTCGGCGGTGGCCAAGGCGCCTTTATTGGTGAAATCCACCGATTGGCGGCGCGTCTTGATGGAAAGATTGAACTCGTCTGCGGCGCCTTTTCAAGAGATGAGACAAATTGCAAATCGACTGGTGCAGCCTTGGGACTCCAAGAGAGCCGTTGCTATGCCAGTTTTCAGGATATGATGGACTCAGAGGCCGCTCTTCCGGAAAATGAACGTATGGAGTTTGTCTCCATTGTAACGCCAAACCATGTGCATTTCTCCGTTGCAAAAGCCGCGCTGGAAGCTGGCTTTCATGTTTTGTCGGATAAGCCGGCGACGTTGAGTTTGGCAGAAGCAAAACAGCTTGCTGACATCGTTTCAAACACCGGAAAATTATATGGCCTGACCCATACCTATCTCGGCTATCCAATGGTCGGAGAAGCTAAGCGTCTAATCAAGGCGGGCGAAATAGGAAAAATCAGAAAAGTTTTCGTAGAATATATTCAGGGCTGGCTCGCAACAGAGGTGGAGAATAAACAAGCAGACTGGCGAACAGACCCCGCTCGTTCGGGGGGCTCGGGCTGTATGGGCGATATTGGCACGCATGCACACAATTTAGCGGAATATGTCACCCAAAAAAGAATGACACATGTCGCGGCGGATTTATCTACATTTGTTGATGGTCGCAGGTTGGATGATGATGGCTCTGCTTTGTTTCGAATGGAAGGCGGCGTAAAAGGCACGCTTAGCGCCTCACAAATCTGCGTCGGAAAAGAAAATAGTCTGTCTATTCGAGTTTATGGAGAGTTAGGCGGGCTTGAATGGCGCCAGGAAGAACCGAATACCCTGATACGAACTTATCCAGATCAACCGACGCAAATTCTCAGGGCTGGACACGGTTATTTAAATCAACGGACGCAATCGGCATTTCGCACGCCTCCAGGGCATCCGGAAGGCTACATTGAAGCTTTCGCCAATATCTATCTTGATTTTGCAGAAGCCATACGAAGCGGAAAAAAGACACAAACCGGCATAGAAGGCGGCGTTAGAGGTATGGCCTTTATCGAAGCCCTATTGAAAAGCAGCGCGAATGAGTCAGCTTGGACGGAAATAACGCTATGAAAACGATAAAAGGTCCCGCAATTTTTTTGGCACAATTCATGGGTGATAAGCCTTTTGACACTTTGGACAGTGCCGCCAAATGGATGTCAGAGGCCGGGTATAAAGGTATCCAAATACCTTCCGACAACCCCGCCTGTATGGATCTAAAACTGGCGGCGGAAAGTCAGGTTTATTGCGACGAACTTAAAGGCCGGTGCAAAGACGCCGGAGTAGAAATTACTGAATTATCGACTCACATCCAGGGCCAGCTCGTTGCGGTTCATCCGGCTTATGATACGGCTTTTGATGCATTTGCTCCGAAAGAGCTGCATGGCAAGCCTCAGGCCCGGCAGGAATGGGCCGTACAACAGGTCAAATACGCGGCGAAAGCGTCCCAGAATTTGGGACTGAAAAACTCTGTCAGTTTTCCTGGAGCGCTCCTCTGGCCGTTTATGTATCCCTGGCCGCAGCGCCCGGCAGGACTGGTTGATGAAGGCTTCAAAGAGTTGGCAAACCGTTGGCGCCCAATTCTAGATTATTACGACGAATGCGGCGTTAATATCTGTTACGAAATTCATCCCGGCGAAGACCTGCATGACGGGGTAACGTTTGAACGCTTTCTCGAAGAAGTCGACAATCACAGCCGTTGTAATATTCTATATGATCCCAGTCACTTTATTCTTCAGCAGCTCGATTATCTGTCATTCATTGACCATTATCATGAACGCATAAAAATGTTTCATGTAAAAGATGCGGAATTCCAGCCTAACGGAAAATCAGGTATTTATGGCGGATATCAGGGGTGGGTAGAACGTCCCGGGCGGTTCCGTTCTCTTGGCGACGGGCAGATTGATTTCAAGGGGATATTTTCAAAACTCACAGGGTATGATTTTGATGGCTGGGCTGTTGTTGAATGGGAATGCACCCTGAAGCACCCGCAGGATGGGGCTAGGGAGGGCGCAAAATTTGTCGAAGATCATATTATCCGTGTCACGGACAAAGCCTTTGATGATTTCGCAGGGGGCGACTCCGACGAAAAATCCAACAGAGAAATGCTAGGGCTAAAATAGACCGCAGACTCTAAAAATAGAGCTGTTCATAAGGGGAAGAAAAATGGTGACTTTAACATCTGAAGAGACGCCGCCAGAGCTTCTCAGTCGGAGACGTCTGTTTCTACTTAGTTGCATCTCATTGGTTGTGACAGCCATGACTTTCGCGATCCGGGCGGGGATTCTGGGACAGCTCAATACCGAATTCGGGCTTCCTGATACCCAGCTTGGCTGGATAAACGGTATGGCGTTTCTCGGGTTTCCCCTCGCAATGGTTTTATTCGGATTTCTCTATAATTATTTAGGGCCTAAAAAGATCATGATATTGGCCTTTGCCGGTCACATTCTGGGTCTGGTTCTGACCTTGACCGCTACCGGGTTTCTGACGCTCCTGATCTCAACCTTTTTTATTGGATTCGCCAACGGGTCAGTCGAAGCGGCCTGTAATCCAATGGTCGCAGAACTTTACAAAGATGAAAAAACGAAATGGCTCAACCGTTTCCACGTTTGGTTTCCGGGCGGCATCGTTATTGGGGCGTCCATATCATACGTCATGACCCAGTGGGGTCTTGGCTGGCAGCCGCAAATCGCCATTATGATTATACCGACCCTGATTTATGGCTACATGATTTTCACGACGAAGTTTCCAGTTGTGGTGCAGACGAGCGGAAGAGGTATTGACTTAAGCGTAATAGGCATAGGGTTGATCGCAGCTATCTTTGGCCTAATGGCGCTGATTGGAACTCCCAATGCTTTCATTGCGGGACTTCCGGGGGGCATTTTCTTGCCGTTACTTATAGTTTTGGCGCTAACCTTCTATCTGATATTTTACCGAACAGGTCGTCTTCGGGACGCAGCACTCGTCTTGGTCTTGATGGCAATCATGTCCATGACAGCAACTTCAGAGTTCGGAACCCAGCAATGGGTTGATCGGATATTGGGCGCGCAGCTCGGCGGCGTTCCCGGGCAAGCCATGATTGTCTTGGGGATGGTGACAGGAATAATGGCTGTTGGACGTTTCTTCGCCGGACCCTTGATCCATGCGTTTAATCCGCTTGGCGTTTTATTGGCGTCTGCGGTTGTAACCACACTGGGATTATTCCTAATGAGTTCCGCAACGGGCGGAATGGTTTATGTATCCGCCATCATTTTTGCCGTTGGCGTCTGCTATTTCTGGCCCACAATGATTGGCGTCACGGCGCAATATATTCCGATGAGCGGCGCTTTGGGCATGTCTTTGGTAGGCGCGGCCGGCATGTTTGCTCTCACCTTCTGGAATCCGGTCATCGGAAGCTGGATTGACAGCGCCCGCGCTGAGGCAATTGCCGGAGGCGCTGTTGAGGGAGATATTGAAATGGCTGCGGGACAGGCGGCTTTGTCTAAGCTTGTCCTATTTCCCGCCATATTAATTGCCGTCTTTTTAATTCTACTCTTTTTGAGAAAGTGGATAGTGGCCACCAGCGGAGCCTCCGCCAATGACTGATATTCATCTGAACAGACGCAAGGCCCTTCAAGGGCTGCTGGCTATTTCCGCGGCGGGAGCTCTGGCGTCCTGCGGCAATAATTCCGTAGAGATGTCGGACGCAAAAGGTCTGGGTGATACGGAATTTGCGTCCTTCAAAGGGTTTTTCTCGGAAGAAGAGATGGCTCTTTTGACGGCTTTGTCAGATACAATTATCCCGACAACCGATACGCCCGGGGCCGTGGAGGCCGGCGTGCCGGAAACATTACAAAGTCTAGCGACGCAATGGGGAGATGAGACTTACAGACGGTACTGGCGGCAGGGCGTAAAAAATCTAAGCAATCAGCTCCCCAGTTTCTCATCCGCCAGCCCAGAGCAACAATTGGAAACGCTTAGAGCCTACGACGCAAAAGTTTTTGCAGGACAAATTGAAGACGGTTTTTACCGCGACTTGAAGCGTACGATTTCTACGGCTTATTACATGAGTGAGCCGGGAGCCACACAAGAACTCGCTTATGAGCCGGTCCCCGGGGAATGGATAGGCTGCGTTCCGCTCGCGGAGTTTCCAAAGACCTGGGCCACATAATGGCTGACTTCGATGTTATTGTCGTTGGCTCGGGCATGTCCGGTGGTTGGGTCGCCAAGGAAATGGCAGAGCGCGGTTTTAAAGTTGGCGTTATTGAACGCGGCCGAGATACCCAGCCGACAAAAGACTAC
Source organism: Litorimonas sp. (assembly GCA_029936425.1). Taxonomy (GTDB): domain Bacteria; phylum Pseudomonadota; class Alphaproteobacteria; order Caulobacterales; family Maricaulaceae; genus Litorimonas. Next base: position 5,038 of record JAPYSU010000007.1, on the reverse strand, counting down.
ACGGATTTTGTTGACCCTTGGGATACCCCAAATCTTGATTGGACGTCTGAAAAAGACAGGGAGGAATACCCTATTCAGTCAGAAGTCTATGCCTTTAATCAGAACACCAAACACTATTGGGTGAAGGACAAAGTTCATCCTTATGAAACGCCTGATGGCCAAAATTATAAATGGCGACGGGGCTATCACAAAGGCGGGCGGTCACTCATGTGGGGACGCCAAAGCTACCGATTTTCTGAAATCGACTTTGAAGCCAATAAGAAAGACGGCGTCGGCGTCGATTGGCCTCTGAGATATGCCGACATCAAACCTTGGTATGACTATGTTGAGAAATTTGCAGGGATTTCGGGTTCAATGGAGGGACTTGATATACTGCCGGATGGTGTGTTCCAGCCCCCGCATGACCTAACCTGTGCTGAAGTCGAGTTTAAGAAAAAGGTCGAGCGCGTTTTTCCAGGGCGTAAAGTCATTCCGGGCAGGGCAGCAAACCTTACCCAGCCGACCCAAGAGCAAATCGATTTGGGCCGGGGGAAGTGTCAGGCGCGAAGTCTTTGTGAAAGAGGTTGTTCTTACGGCGCGTATTTCAGCTCGGTTGCGGCTACTCTTCCAGCGGCGGAACGCACCGGAAACATGACGTTGATTCCCGATACGGCTGTTCATTCTGTCATCCATGATTCCGAAACAGGCCGTCTAACAGGGGTCAAAACTCTTAATGTGAAAACGAATGAGGCTGGCATTCTCACGGCGCGCGTTATCTTTCTTAATGCCGGCACGATTCCAACGAGCATGATCTTGTTAAATTCGGCGACCCCGGATCAACCGAATGGAATGGCTAATTCTTCCGGCCAGCTTGGCCGCAATTTGATGGATCACGTTGCGGGGGCACGCGGCTATGGCATCATGCCGGGGTTCGAAGACAAGTATCATTATGGCCGCCGACCAAACGGATTTTACATCCCGCGGTTTAGAAACCATACGGAAAGCGGCGAGGATTACCTGCGTGGGTATGGATATCAAGGTCGAATTTTCAGAGGTAATTGGCGCGGAAGTGCTCGCGGGGCAGGGGTTGGCGCGGCTTTCAAGACGCAGAACCGAACGCCCGGCCCCTGGATTATGGGTATGGTGGCCTTTGGTGAGATTTTACCGGACGAACGGAACCGCATTACTCTTCACCCGACCCGAACAGATAAGTGGGGCTTTCCCGTTCCCATTATTGATCAGAAACATCGAGAGAATGAAGTGAAGCTTATGAAACAGGCGACACGTGATACGCGTGCCATGCTTGAGGCTGCGGGGCTAGTGGATATCGAAACGGATAATCCTGATGATATCGCGGCGGAGAATATGTCTCCCCCCGGAAACGGTATTCATGAGATGGGAACAGCCCGGATGGGGCGGGACCCTAGGACATCTGTTTTGAATAAGTGGAACCAGTCTTGGGATATCCCAAACCTCTTCATTACTGATGGCTCCTTTATGACCTCTGCGGGATGTCAAAACCCCTCCCTCGGCTATATGGCATTTTCTGCCAGAGCCGCAGACCACGCAGCCAAACTGATGCAAGAGGGAGTGATTTAGGTGCCTGACTTTGACGTCATTGTCGTGGGCTCAGGCATGTCCGGCGGGTGGGTCGCCAAGGAAATGTGCGAGCGAGGTATGAAAACGCTGGTGCTGGAACGTGGTAAGGATGTGGATCCGGCCAAAGACTATACCGATATGCTTGACCCTTGGGACAAAAAATTTCTGGACAGGGTTCGCCCCGAGGAAGCCAACGCCGACTACCCCATCCAGAAAGATGTTTACGTCTTTCATGAAAGTACGAAACATTTCTGGGTCAAAGACAGTGACCATCCTTACGAGACGGCTGAGGGGACGGACTATAAATGGTATCGCGGATATCATGTCGGAGGACGAAGCCTGCTTTGGGCGCGAATGAGTTACCGCTTTTCCGATCACGATTTCAACGCGAATAAGGTTGATGGTGTCGGAGTAGATTGGCCTATTCGTTATGCGGATTTGAAACTCTGGTATGACAAGGTTGAAAAATTTGCAGGCGTGTCCGGTAATAATGATGGATTGGGACAGCTGCCGGACGGGGAATATCTCCCGCCCTTTGAGATGGACTGCGCGGCGAAAGATTTTCAAAGCCGACTGGCAGAGAACTTTAATGACCGTCAGCTGATCATAGGTCGGATAGCTAATCTGACTCGAACGACACCGGAGCAGGAAGCTCTTGGACGCGGGGCCTGTCAGGCGCGATATCGCTGTTTTCGGGGATGTTCCTATGGAGCTTACTTCAGTTCGAATTCTGCCACTCTTCCGGCGGCAAGACGCACAGGAAATCTCACCCTGAAGGCCGATTCAATCGTTCATTCCGTTATTTATGATCCGCAAACCAAAAAGGCTTCGGGTGTCCGCGTGATCGACCGAGTGACGAAGGAGACCATGACCTATACGGCAAAAGTCGTCTTCTTAAATGCGTCCGCGATAAATACAGCGGCTATACTTCTGCAAAGCGCGGACGTAAATAATCCGAAGGGTCTTGCCAATCAATCTGACCAGGTAGGACGGAACCTCATGGATCACGTCGCGGGCGCGCAAGCTATGGGATATATTGATGGACTCGAAGATAAATATGTTTACGGGCGTTTTCCGGGACAGACCTATATTCCGCGTTATCGAAACTATCCCGATTATGATCAGCCCTATAAACGCGGCTATGCCTTTCAGGTCTATACGAATCGCGGGTCTTGGAGTGGGGACCAACAAGGAGTCGGCGAAGCGTTCAAAAAGAAAAACCGAACGCCTGGCGCCTGGCAAGTTTTTCTGGATGCCTACGGCGAAGTCCTGCCGGATCCAAATAACCGCGTCACTCTCTCCACCACTAAAAAAGATAAATGGGGAATACCCATACCCAAAATGAACGCCCGAATGGGGCCGAATGAAATTGCATTGATGGAGGCGGCCTCAAAAGACGCTGTCGAAATTCTGACGAAATGTAACCTTAAAAATATAAAGGTCTTTGACGTAAATCCCAGCAAGCCGGGAGATCGAATTCATGAGATGGGCACGGCCAGGATGGGCCGCGACCCTAAGACGTCTGTTTTGAATAAGTGGAATCAGTCTTGGGAGGTGCCAAATCTCTTCATTACCGATGGGGCGGCAATGACATCCTCGGCCATTCAAAACCCGTCCATCACTTACATGGCTTTGTCGGCGAGGGCCGCGCATTACGCCGCAGATCTCATTGAACAGGGAGAATTATAATGGCTTTTTCCAGACGGGAATTATTGATTGGGTCCGGGGCGGCCCTCGCCTTGAGTGCTTGCGGAGGGAACGCCGCGGCGCAAGGCCAAATAGAAAGGGTCGGGCTTCAAACCTACACTTTTCGTGACCTGCTTAGTCAGGACTTTCGCGGCACATTCGAAATGATCAAAGAGGTGGGCTATGATTATGTTGAGCTGAATGAACGCAATTACACCGAAAACACACCCGAGGAATTAAAGGCTATTCTGGAAGAGGTGGGACTGCCTGCGCCTGTCACTCATATAAGTTATGGCAAGTTGGAAAATGATGTTCCCGGCCTGATCTCCACAGCAAAGACTCTCGATTGTGAGTATATGGTCTTGCCTTATATTTCAGAAGACCAAAGGACTTTGGCGGATTGGAAACGCCATGCGGCTCTACTTAACAGCGCCGGGGAAAAACTGGTCGATGAAGGTGTGAAGCTCGCTTATCATAACCATCAATTCGAATTTGAGGATTTGGGCGGTGGCACGACTGCCATGGATATATTAATGACCGAAACGGACCCCCGCTTCAATAATTTCGAGCTGGACTTTTTCTGGGCCAATCTCGCCAAAATAGATATTCCGGCTCTTATAAAAAAATACCCGGGTCGCTTCCATCTCAGCCATATAAAGGACATGAAGGGCTCACCAGACCAGGCGATTGAAAACGATCTGAGCTATGAAGAGATTCATCAGACCTTGATGGTGGATGTGGGAAAAGGGGACACACCCTTTAAGGATTATCTGGCTCTGAATGATGTCTCCGGCATGAAATACTTCATTGCCGAACATGACGGTCCAACCAAACCTTACCGTCAATCCGCTCAAAATATGTATGAAGGCGTAAAGGCCCTTCGATTTTAAGGAGAACATCATGAAAGCCATTATTGCGACATTATTACTATTCATTTCCTTGTTATCTGTGACCGCATTCGCAGAACCCGATGTTGACGCACTTGAGCTAGAAGGGGCGCGAGTCTGGCAGATGTTGCCGCGTCCCTCGGAAATGATCCGTTATCCCGGGGCTGACGGGTTGGCTCACTATGGTCTGACAAAAGAGCCTCAAATTGTCAGTGTCGATCGATTGCCCGGAGGAGAAGCGCTTGAGGTGGTCGTTTCCAGAAAAGGCACAAATATATATAGTGCTGGCATTCAAGCGAAGAACCAGATCAAGATTTCCAAAGGGGATGTGATATTTACCGCCATCTGGATTCGCGCCACTGAGTTACCTGAAGGATTGTCCGAAACAACCACCCCGATCGCCTTGCAGGAAGCAAAAGAGCCTTACGATACCTGGGCTATTGAACAAGCGAAAGTCGGTCAGGAATGGCGCCTACATTTTGTATATGGAACGGCTCCGGAAAAGTACAAAAAAGAAGGTATGACGCTTTCTCTACAGATTGCGGGTGAAAAACAGACCCTTGAGGTTGGACCCGTCTATATGATGAATATGGGACAGGGGGAGGTAGATCCATCCGCTATGCCGCGTAACGTCGTGCGATGAGATAATGCGGTTATTATGATACGTGCCGTTTAATGAGAAGATTACAATAAAGAACGATGTCAAAGAGCGTGTTTTGAAATGAAGACGAGCTTTCTTTCCCACTGCCCATCGCGGGGTCAGCTTTGGCGTCAGATGTCCGGTAAAAATGGACAGCCCGCGTGACGGCCCCCGCGATGGAGACCAAGGGAGATATGTTTTACGCGACAACCGTCACGCGGCGGCGGTTTATATCGCAGCGGCCTTG
>JAPYSU010000102.1 GCA_029936425.1 Litorimonas sp. | reverse complement strand
TCCCCTGGGTACTTTTATGAGTCCCATGGGTACTTTTATGAGTCCCCTGGGTACTCTTATGAGTGCGGCATGCTATGAGTATGGTAAAGCACGCTTCATGGACTTGTTTTCTGCCAAACCCTGGCAAAACCCAAACACACTTCTCACACTTCCCACGCACTGGGCAATTCTGAAAGTGCGCCGGGCCACCGGTCAATGCGTTTTACCCTACTGCAGGTGGAGTTTTTGTCCTTTTTTCGATTTTTGGCACCCAAAAATCAGAAAAAATTGCCTACCATTTTGCCTCATAATTGACCGAAATGGACCCTAAAAGGACCCTAAATGGACCCAAACGGACCCGGATGGACCTCCGTCGCGTGCGGCTGGGTCCAACTCAAGTTTTGGGATGGACCCAGCCTTGGACCAGTGCAGTGGTGTGGCTGTCGGAGCCGATTTCCACTTGAAAATCGGGTCAAAATCGACATTTTTTTGGATTATTTTGCAAGTTCCCTACAGGAGTACTTATACAACACAGTACAGACCCTGGCTACTTTTATGAGTCCCCTGGGTACTGTTATGAGTCCCCCGGCTGGTTTTATGAGTCCCATGGGTACTTTTATGAGTCCCTGGGTACGTTTATGAGTCCCCCTGGGTACTTTTGTCAGTCCTCTGGGTACTTTTATGAGTCCCCTGGGTACTTTTATGAGTCCCATGGGTACTTTTATGAGTCCCCTGGGTACTCTTATGAGTGCGGCATGCTATGAGTATGGTAAAGCACGCTTCATGGACTTGTTTTCTGCCAAACCCTGGCAAAACCCAAACACACTTCTCACACTTCCCACGCACTGGGCAATTCTGAAAGTGCGCCGGGCCACCGGTCAATGCGTTTTACCCTACTGCAGGTGGAGTTTTTGTCCTTTTTTCGATTTTTGGCACCCAAAAATCAGAAAAAATTGCCTACCATTTTGCCTCATAATTGACCGAAATGGACCCTAAAAGGACCCTAAATGGACCCAAACGGACCCGGATGGACCTCCCTCGCATGCGCCTGGGTCCAACTCAAGTTTTGGGATGGACCCGGCCTTGGACCAGTGCAGTGGTGTGGCTGTCCGAGCCGATTTCCACTTGAAAATAGGGTCAAAATTGTCATTTTTTTGGATTATTTTGCAAGTTCCCTACATGAGTACTTACACAACACAGTACAGACCCAGCACACACAAACCCATGCAGGGGACATCAAAGACGACCTCCCTGTGGGCCTGGACCTGTGGGGTGACTAGGTTACACTGTACAGACTGCAGACAGTGCCACCGGCGGAAATTTTTCTCCCCCGGACACACATGACCCATGTAGAAGTAAGGGCCACCTGGCCACAGTCACAGCATCAGACCCCGGCTACTTTTATGAGTCCCCTGGGTACTGTTATGAGTCCCCCGGGTAGTTTTATGAGTCCCATGGGTACTTTTATGAGTCCCCTGGGTACGTTTATGAGTCCCCTGGGTACTTTTGTGAGTCCCCTGGGTACTTTTATGAGTCCCCTGGGTACTTTTATGAGTCCCCTGGGTACTTTTAT
>JAPYSU010000101.1:328-1557 GCA_029936425.1 Litorimonas sp. | reverse complement strand
ACCTCGGGCCTTCGGCCATCGGCAGCGTTAGCGTTACTGTGCCTGCGGCGCATCCGACTGAGCAACTCTGAGCAACTCTCAGGAGGAGTAGTAGTAGTAGTAGTCCGACTGCCGCATAATAGTAGTGAGATAAGTGTATTATGTATGTAGGTAATGTGTAGAATAGATTGTAATGTACAATGTACATAGAATCAAAAGTATCCTTTCTCAATCTCAGTTGCAAAATTTCTCCTTCAGCAGTGGTAACAGCGGTGGTCAGGATAGGAACGTTGACCAAACAAGAGTGTTCTCAGCTTACTACATATTTCTCAACTTCCAACTCTTTCTTGGTAGCGCACGTATTGAAGCCACACACACCAGCAGTGCCGAGTTACCAGCTCGCTCAGCTCTGCAGGTGTGGCCGCTTCTCGAGGAAGAAAACTCGATGGTCTGGTCCAAGGTTAATTAGGGGAGGAAATGGTTGCCGAAAAAGTAAGATTATAACAAACTAAAATTTGGAATTGTCCAGGCTCTGCTTGTTCTCCAGCTCAGCCTTCTTATCATCCAAATCTCCAGGGAAGGAGAAGGGTGGGATGGCCACAATCCCTGCCCCTGGCCCCTGCCCTGGCTGCATCAGTCATCTTGTAGCCGACCACCTCTCTGTGGTCCTTGTAGAAGTTGTTGTCCTCCATCTCCTCCGTGGAGACCTTGAAGCCGGACACGATCCAGCTGCCGTCCTGCTCGTAGTAGTTGTGGTCCTCCGTGACCACGTTGAATACCTCGAGGCCGCACTCATGCTTGCTGCCGACCTTGTCCAGGCTCTGCACGCTCTCCAGCTCGGCCTTCTCATCATCGGTCAGGTTCAGCATGCCACTGCTCACCTCTGGGCTCTGCTCACACTGCAGCAGCCCTGTGTTGTCGCTCTCGCCCCAGTCTTCGTCCAGCAGGCTGACCTCGCTAACCTCCAGTCACTGCCGCCTCCACAGTGGGATGCATCATTCACTTGTGATAACCCAAACTGCTGTGGGATTGACCGACGAGTCCACACAAGTCACATGGAAACACGTCCAGTTCTTCCTTGGTGGCAGAGTCATTTGTTTAATTCACTTTGTCACTATTTTCTGATTATTTACACCTTGGCTGGCCGCCGTAAAGAGCCTACGCGCTTCACGCTCTGGCTATTTACGGTGGCAAGGTCATATCTGAAACAAATAATTATAATCAGAAAGTGTGAAAATGAGGAACACGCA
>JAPYSU010000101.1:0-318 GCA_029936425.1 Litorimonas sp. | reverse complement strand
TCGCAGTCTTGTCGGAATTGGAAATCCTCCTTGGCTTTGGCAAACGCAGCGTTCTCTTTCAATGGGGAAAAGTTTTCTTCGGTAAACTGGAGAGGACTCGGCGAATGCGCACAGGAATTGATCCTCCGGCTCTCTCCCAGCTGGAAGTCATCCCCGCAGTCCACACACGGTTAACCTCCATCACTGCCGCCTCCACAGTATCCGTAGCACTCGCACAGCTGACACCTCAGGCCCTCCCCCATCTGGGACTCGCCAGACTGCAGTCACTGTCACAGCTCACTGCCGTTGCTGCCATCATGGCTGTGTGGTGGTGACATG
>JAPYSU010000030.1 GCA_029936425.1 Litorimonas sp. | reverse complement strand
ACTGTGTAGTTGCCATCCAGGGCTGTAAGTAAGAGACATTAACTGTTCATCACCTTCATTTGTATCATGGCATGCTGTCTTAGAGATAAAGTTTTAGTTTACCGCAGAAGCTTGAGTTGTTAAGTAGTGGCCAGCGAGGGGACCCAGAATCCCAGTATCTACGCGGCTACACACTGATAACACACACACACACTGCTCAGAATAGGAGCAGGTGCTGAGTGTGAGAGGGACTAGCTACTCACAGACAATTGCTGGTTCTACGCAGCATATTCCGGAGTAGGTCCCCAGTGTAAGTCAGAACAAGCACTGAAGCATACAGGACCCAAGTGGTGGGCTGTCTGTCTGTTCAGTGGTCCGAGGACACAACGCTACCCGAGTACTACAGTGGTCCGAGGACCTGTGTGTGTAGCTGGGACCAAGAGTCTGCGGTGCATACAAGTTTCCAGGAGCCAGTGTAGGAATCCTCTAATAACACCAAGATGGCTGACGAAGCACGCAACTTCGACAGAAACCTCAGCCACATCACCTCAAGCTTGCCCACATGGGATGGAGCCAGTTCGAGTTTCAGGACATTTTCGTCGAGGTTCCACATGTATTTCCTGTCAAATAGTTTGTGGACCCAGGCACACACTGACATTATCCTCGCCATGCCAGGGGGGCAGGACAAACTCACGAGGATAAAAGTGTGTGGCCTCTTAGCCTTCAAGGGAGTGGCTCAGGAGAGAGCCACAGTCATCGGGTTGGGAACAGAGGCCTTTGAGAACAGTGTGGACCTGAGAAGGTTTTGGGAAAACCATGTCACCCCAATGTTTTCACCGGCACAAGAATCCGAGGTTAGCCAGTTGGAGTTCTACGCCTACACCCAGTCCCGGATGCAACCCATCCAAGAGTACAGTGGAATCAAACAGTCCTTGTTTTCGGCAGCATGGCCGATTGAGCAGCAAAGTTTCAGCCTGCTCCGAAAAGAGTTCATCAAAGGAATCTATAGCAAGGAGGTTCGAGTTCACATGATCCGAGCAGTGCTTGCAACCCCTGAAGACCTCAGGAACACATCTGCCACCGTCGTTGCCAGAGAGAGGGAGATCATTCTAATGAACGCTGGGCAGGGTTCAAATCTGGATGGCCTGGCCACCAGTATGGTCCAGTGGAACAAGAGTGTAACAGCTCCCCATGGCCACGGACACGAGGCAATGGACTGGGAGTCGATGCAAGCCATGGATCCAAAGAAGGCAGGAATGAAGTGTCACAATTGTGGAAAAGCAGGACACTTCGCTCGGGACTGCTACACCAAATCCCAGAGAGCAGGGCCTGTAGGAGCTGGCCGTGGTGGAGGACGCCAGGGACCAGCCCCACGCCCTGCCCAAGGAGGAGCCCGAGGGAAGGATGAACGCAGCGACAAGGAGAAAGCTGCAATCTGTCACAACTGTGGTACTAAAGGACACTTCATGAGGAACTGTCGAAAGAAGAAACAAGCACCAGGTGGAAAGGGGAAACCGCCTCCCCGCCGCCCGGGTGTCCATGGCCTGGAAGGAGAAGATGGAGACGAGGATGAGGAGTATCATCAGCCAGAAGCTGGACCAGACCAGGAGGCCTTAAGTGGTGTCCAGCAGATGTACCCCCAACTCCCTCGACATGACCCAACCGGGTGTGGATGTCACCAGTGCATGCCTGCTGAAGGAGCTCCCCAGAGAGGACCACAGCTTTTTCGGCCCAGGGCGGGCAACCAGCCCAACTAAAGGTTGCTAAAGGTGAAGTATCTACGGCTGGTCCGTCTCCAGCCAGCAGCAATGCTCCACAAGATCACCCCGATGTCCCCAAGGCGAGGGTATTGGTGAAATTAGGGGGAATTTGTACACGAGCATTGGCTGATAGTGGGAATACGACGAAAGGTTCTCTTTGTATTTCAACAGAATTGATGCACCACATGTCTAAATCTGGTACATGCAAAATAAGGTTCAAGTCACAAAATAAGAAAATAATCCGCTGTGCGGGCAAAGGACAATCTATATGTGAGCTTGGTGTGTTATATCCCATTCCATTTAGAATTAAAGGAGTCAATAAGAAATATATGATTTCTCCAAGAGTCATTTCTGGCCTGAACGAGGCTGTGAATATTGGCATTGATTTTATGAGAGAAATTAAAATGGATTTAATCAACTCTTCTTATCCACCAGTGTTAAAAGTGGAAGGGAAGAGAATCCCTGTGGTGGCTGCATTATCTAATCCTGATTCCCAGCACTGTTGGTGTCCGAGGGCGGAGCATCAAGCATGGGGGACTGCAGGAGGGGGCTCAGAGCCTGCCAGGGACAGTGCAGAACACAGGGATCCGGAGCTGTCAACTCTGGGGCTAGATCAGGTGGGGACACATCTGCCTGGGGCAGAACGATATCCACCCATCTACAATCTCCAGAACAGGAACTTGCCTGGAAACAGTCTCACATTCATCCATGTTAGTGGTCAATCAGGTAGCATTGCCGTGCTTGAAAAAGAGCTGAGAGGCTGGGAAGATGTTCATCTGGTGCCAGCAATCTATGACTTCAAGTCTGATACAGGGGAAGTGGGGATATTTAACATGTCTGATCAGGTGGTTGGATTGCGGAAGGGAGTGCTGCTGGGGAACTGCCGACGGCTGACCCCTGGAGAGGCTGAGCACCCTGAGCAAGAGGAACCCAAGGAGACTTTGAGTTCCTTGAGGAACAAGAAACCCACCACACTGACGCCGGCAGAAAGGAAGATCATCCTTGACCAGCTCAACCTCGAGGGAAAGAAAGTATTACTCCAAGGAGGTGGGAAAAATCTTGACCGAGCCAAAGAGCTGATCAATAAGTATGCTGAAGTATTTAGTGTGCCGACAGTAGCTGGAACAACCATAGGCAAAACTGACCGAATCCAATGCGAGGTAAAATTGAAGCCAGGAGCAATACCTTTCAAAGCTAAAGTTCGCCCTTTAAATCCAAACCAAAGGGAAAGTTTAGAAAAACAAGTGCATGATTGGACACATGAAAAGGTAATAGCCCCATCAAAGAGTGAATGGGCTCATGCTTTGGTTCCAGTCAAGAAGCCTGACGGTTCTACGCGGTGGTGTGTAGACTTTAGGCCCCTCAATGCATGTTCAAAGAGGGATTCATTCCCTCTGCCTAGGATTGATCAGAATTTGGAGAGGCTGCAAGGGGCAAAGATTTATTCATCGTTGGACGCTAGATGGGCCTATCACATAATCCCTGTAAAGAAGAGTTCACAGGATTACTTGAGTTTCATCACACCCTTTGGCTTGTATAAATTTATCCGGATGCCCTTCGGGCTAAACAATGCAGGAGCTGTGTATTCACGATTCGTGGGAGATGTCATTGATAGCCTAGGTAACAAACAGTTGATTACCTACCTGGACGATGTTGTGGCTGCAAGCCAAACTTTCGATGAGCATCTGTCTACTTTAGAACAGGCTCTGGTTGCTCACTTGGAGGCTGGAATTCGCCTCAACCCAAAGAAGACCTTTCTATTCGAAGAGGAAATAAATTATTTGGGATTCCATATAAGTGCTAAGGGTATTCAAATGCGTGAAGATTATGTGGAAAAAATTAAGTGTTGGCCTCAGCCCAGAACCATTAAGCAACTGAATACCTTTTTAGGATTCACCAGTTACTATAGATCCTTCATACCCCAGTATGCAAAACTTACTGCCTGCATGAACAAGCAAAAGAGGCTAGACCAGTTAGACTGGAATGCAGAATGTGACCACAATTTCCATGAGTTGAAAAAACTGTTCCTCACTAAGCCAATAAGAAGTTATCCTATGTGGGGAGGGAAAAGTGGGAAATTCATCTTGAGGTTGGATTACAGCAAGGATGGTATTGCCGCCATTTTGACTCAACCTCAGCAAGGGAAAGAGAGGTTCATCGCAGCCCAGGGACGAGGAACCCGAGGAGCAGAACCTGATTATCCCTCGTGGAAAGGAGAAATGCTAGCTTTGATTTATGGGCTTTCGAAGTATGAGCACATTTTGAGGTTTCGTCCATTCCGAGTACAAACGGACTCAACTTACCTCACTCACCTTTACACCATCAGGAACCCAAAGGGAATACTGGCGCGGTGGCTCATGGCTATCACCAGTTATGATTTTGAGGTAGAACACATTCCAGGTGTAGAGAATGGTGACGCTGATGCGGTTTCTAGATCCGATCACTTAGATCCTCCTACCCCCAGTGAGATGGAGGAGATTGAGCAGTCTGTGGACCTGGCGGCCGACCTGAAGAAGAAGTTGTCTACCAGCACAGAGTTCACCTCAGTGATGCAGCTAGATTCCATTGTGATGAATGAAGGAGAACTAGATTCCATTTCTTTGAGACAAGCTCAAGATGCCGACTCTGACCTACAGACAGTAAGGGGCTGGGTGACAGCTGAGGCTGTGCCAGACCAACAGGACAGGAGACATTTGAGTTGGTCATTAAAGAAATACATTGAGATGTTTCCAGAACTGAAAATACAGCCAGATGGAGTGTTGGTCCGAGAGAGAGAACACTTATCCCACGGCCGAGGGCAGCATCAGGTGCTGGTGCCTCAGGCCTTGAAGGCAAGAGTATTTCAGTGGTCTCATGCACATGTCAGTGCTGGACACTTTTCTCATGCATCCAGTGTGGCGAGAGCACACATGCATTTCCATTACCCAGGACTGAGTGGAGATTTCAGGAGATTGGTGTCACAGTGCTTGGATTGTCACAAGAAGACCACAGTAAAACCATTTGCAGGAGTCCACATTCCCAGGAGGGCAGGATATACAGGTGAATATCTTTATGTGGATCTGGTTGGACCCTTGAACGAGAACGTGGACGGCTACAAATATATTCTTACCATGGAAGATGGTTTTAGCAGATATGTTCAGACTGCCCCAATAAAATCCAAGAACGCTGAGGTAGTGGCTCAAGCTTTAATTGATAGGTGGGTCACAGTGTTTGGAGTGCCAGAGACTTTGTATAGCGATGGCGGTGGGGAGTTTGTGAACTCGATCTGGAAACAGCTGACGGAGAGGCTTGACATCAATCAAGCCATAGGCATTCCTTATTCCAAAAATGCAAACATTGTGGAACGATTTCACAGGACCTTAGGCCAGATGCTGCGCCAGTTCTTACCAGAAGGAACCCAAGATTGGGTGCGTTGGATAGGTCCGTGTTGCATGGCTTATAACAGTAAAGTGCATTCATCGACTGGCTCTACACCCTTCTATGCAATGTTCCAAAGGGAAATGATCTTGCCGATTGACCTTGTCATGCCCAGGCCTAGGACCCGCTATGACACTGTGCAAAGTCAAGCAGATGAGACATTGGCAAGGTTCCACAAAATCTATGCATATATTAAGGATCAAGTATAGAGAACAATTAGAAGGAATGCGAAGCTGTATTCAAACAAGGATCCTGACTATAAGGTGGGAGACTTAGTGTGGTATTTCAGTAGGAGAACCAACCCAACTAAAAGTAAGAAACTGATCAACAGGTGGATTGGACCAATGATAGTTGTGAAGAAAACTGGGGTGGTCAAATATGAAATAAAAGCTGCAGGATCAGAATCAGCCAGGAGTTTCCCAGCTCATGTATCCATGTTATCCAGGTATAAAGGGGACCTCATGGACCCACCTGCAAATCTGCCTGCTAACCCAGAGGAGATCCTTCCACAGCAGGGAGGAATCCAAGAGCGAGATGAAGAGGCCGAAGCGTTCGGTGAGCGAGGGGAAGGGCTTCTCCTGCTCCCAGATCAGCTTCAAGCTCCTGCCCAAATCTATCATCCTCCCCCAGGTGTACAAGAGGAAGTTCGTGACGAAGTCTGGGGCGGAGGAGATGAACAAGGAGGAGCTGAGGCAGTTCCAATCCCAGGGTTTGTGGCCGGGCCTCGCCGCCCTGCCGGACCTACGGTTCCCCCAGACCTGGGAACTGGTCGAGTCCTGAGGGCTCGGGATACTGCCTTGAGGGACCATATGCATGGCAAGGGGATAACTAAACCAGGAATACTTTGGGAGGTGGAGAGAAGAAGAATGCATCAGCCTGGGCTCCCTGTCCCATCTCCTCCTGCAAGGAAGAGGAACCGAGATGAGAGTGAGGAACCAGGCCCAGCAAGCAAGGGGGCAATGACCCGAGGAGAGAAGAGGGAGGCAGTGGCGCCGCCAGCAGCGGTGACTGGGGCTCGCAAGAAATACGTCCCCATCTCACACTACTTGGGCGGGAGCAGCACTCAGCCTGCTGCCAGTCACCAGCCACCCAGCGCCGAGAGCTCATCACAGGGGTCAGAGCAGCTGGAAGACGAGGACCAGGTCATGGGTTCGTGCTGTGGAGTGAACACCACTCCGCCCTCACCAGAGAGCCTGCCCCGGGAGATCTTAGTCCTCCAGAATGAGACGGGAGACTATGAGATGGAAGACCTCAGCCAGAGCCATGAAGGGAAGATCACTGTGAAGATCAAGAAAGGTGAAGATTCATATATTCCCCAGAAGGTGTCTGAAGGAGCGGCTGGCCATGACCTCAGAGCAGCGCTGACTGTGAAGCTGGAACCCTACTCTGTAACACAGGTTCCTCTTGGCATTTTCTGTGCCTTACCACCAGGTTTTTGTCTAGAGATCAAGTCTAAGTCAGGGCTTGCTAGTCGTGGAATCTTAGTCACTGGCGGCCTGATTGACTCTGATTACCGAGGACAATTAAAGGCACTTCTCTATAACTCCACCAACAAACCTTTCAAAATAATGAAAAAGCAAAGATGTGTGCAATGTTGTGTTCGTCGGGTGCACCAGGTGACCTGGCAACCGGAAGCAGTGTTAGACCGGACCATGAGAGATGACCGAGCACTGGGCGAGATGACTGCAGCAGTTGAGAAGGATGAGCAGCAGATGACGGTGCCTGCGGAACCTCCAGAGTCCACGGTTACGGTAGAAAACACAATTTAACCAACCAAACAAAATAACTTTAAAGAAAATATGAAAATCAAAAGAGAGAGGAAATCATTGAACATTTTAGAATCCGTTTATGGACTTCATGACTAGGTCCCCAATATTATTTCTATGACACAAGACACTGACTACATTCATTGTTAGTAATCCTATATGATCCACCAATCAGTCAACTGTCACTCACTGTCAAGATAGTAATTAGGAAAAGTGTGAGAAATTGCAAACATGAATAGTCCCATGTATGTGCGTCAGAGTAGTAACATGAATGACAATGCTGCATGAAGGAACAGATAGCTTACCCATCAAAGAGACAGTATAATCCTTAACCTGTCACATGTCAAGATAGTCTGACACCAGCACTGCAATGAATGGTGTATTTGGCAATGTTAGTTTGGTAAGTCATGTGACTGCTGGGAGGACTAAAGTCCCATCCCAACACATCCTTGAACAAGCGCCAATGGCATTTTCATGTAGCTCAGCTCATCAGGAGTTAGGTGACTGAAACGCCATCTACACATTCTCGCTACTAACCCAAACATACAGCTGCTAGTAACCATTAAGTGGTGGCCTGTAAATTGGAAATTTGGATGTTCACTAGTTGTTGACCGCAGAGGAGGAGAACATCACCATCTCTTCCACACATTATCATTCAGTGTGTTATGTTAAGGTGGCAAGTAAGTCGATACAGCTACACTCTACCCTGTCCAATAAGTTGATGCAATCGCAGGCGACACTCTGTAGCTGTGAACGTTCTTCCTTTAAGGTGCCCACCACTCCACCTTCACATCAGCGGCTATTTCGACTGGATTTCCATCAGTCTCTCAAGTAACCGAGAAGGACCATCATAAATCCTTCTACACATGTTTTAAGGACAGTTATCAGTTGCAGTTAGAGAAGCA
>JAPYSU010000100.1 GCA_029936425.1 Litorimonas sp. | reverse complement strand
CCCCGACCAAGGGCCTGTGGTCTGTCCATACGTTGGTGCAGGTCCCTTTTGTGTAGAATGCGGTTTTTTGAAGGCCATAGGTAATGCCTAGGAGTTCCAGCTCGATCACACTATAATTCTTTTCAGCGGCATTCAGACTGGCGGACCCACACTGGATGACAGAGACCCTCTCTTGCTCGTCAAGTTGAATCAAGATGAACCCTATCCCGTGCAACTTTGAAGCATCCGTTATCAAAACTGTCTTCTTGGACTGATCAAATGGTTTCAGGGATACCGCCTCTGACAGCGAGTCTTTCATCTTCTCAAAGTCGGCCTGGTGCTCGGCAGTCCACACAAAGGGAGTGTTCTTTGTGAGGAGGACCCACAGCCTGACTCCGAGGCCGGACAGGTCGGGGTGCCATACCCCGAACACCTGCGCTAGACCGAGAAACGACTTCAGGGAAGACACATCTTTAGGGATCGGGAAATCCTGTAATGCGGACATTTTAGTTCGGTTTGGTTTTACTCCTGCTGAACTGACCTCAAATCCGGCGAAATTGATTTTCTTTCCAATCTTGAATTTTCCATCACCAAGCTGCAGTCCGTGAGCTCGGCATCTCTCCAGCACCATGTTGATCTTCTCCTCAAGATCCACAATGCTCTTGCCCGTGATCAGTATGTCATCGATTTCCACATGGACCGAGGGTCCCAACCCTCTGAAGATCTCTTGCATGACTCCGTTGAAATGGTCTCCGGATGACACAAGTCCTTGAGGGGCCCTCAGATACTCAAACCGGCCATCCTCTAGAAGAAAGGTGGTCATTTTACTCGCCTCCTGACTGAGCTGCAATTGATAATAGCCATGCTTGGCGTCCATTGAACAGAAAATTAACGAACCTGGTTGAATCCTCTTCATAATGTCTCCAGGCGAAGGGAATGGAGTCACCGGCCTAATAACGGTATCATTGAGTCTTCGGTAGTCTGTGACGAGTCTGAGTGTGTCGGTTCCGGGTTTGGTTACAAAGTGTGCAGGAGAAGTCCATTCACGCGCCTCAGTTACTCGCCTGATCACCTCGCTCTCGAGCAGCTCCTTGGTCAGCTTGGCGGCTCGTGTTCTGAAGTGAATCGGAGTGGTGCGCGCGTTGAGTAGCTGGTAGGGTGTGGTTCCAGGTCGCAGTTTGATCTCCACGGGACCCTTTGAGATCGTTTTATTTTTGTCAAGTGTTTGTATGAAGACTTCTTTATATTTTAATTTAAGTTTTCTTACCAGCTCTTTTTCCTCGGCAGTCTGGTAGTCCAACTTGTCCTCAGACTCTTCCTTCTCGACTCTCAGACATTCTATTTCCTCGTCATCAAGAAGGTCCGGCATCTTAGGGAAGTCCTGGCTGATGATACCCAGGTTGAGCAAGTCGCCCACACCGACCAAAACTTCACTCGTCATGTTCTCGCAAACCAGGAACTTGACCATCTTCTTGGTTGTTTTTCCTGTTCGTATGAAAACTGCAGCGGTTCCACATTGTTTCAGATCTTGGCCCGAAGCACCTCGCATGGTGCCCGTTATGTCTGAGGAAATCTGAAGGTTCAATTTCTGTGCAACGCGCAGAGGCATCACAC
>JAPYSU010000099.1 GCA_029936425.1 Litorimonas sp. | reverse complement strand
CCAACCTTCCGAAGAGACTGGGTGGAGACGGTCGCGCCCTACTACCCACAGCCTCTGCAACTGCGAGAGCTGAAGAAGTGCCTGCCGAGCATCCTCGAGCCGGACGTGAAGAACATGAAGACTCTGGCCGAGGTCTGGGCCTTCCTGGACGAGGAGTACGGCAAGCCGATGGAGGCCGTGGCCGAGATCATCAGCGAGCTCGAGCTGCACAAGCCCAGCAAGAACGCGCACACGGAGCCCGACATCTTCCTCGAGTTTCACCGCGCCTGGCGCAAGGCCGAGAACGACCTGATCGAGCTCGGGAAGCTCAACGTGCTGGACCACGAGCCCACAATCTCCAAGATGGTCAAGAAGCTGCCCTCTCGCGACTCCAGGAAGCGCTACGTGCAGTCCTCGGGAGCTGCCGGCAACGCAATCCACGGCGCCTACCGCAACTTCGTCACCTTCATGGACGAGGAGAGAACCATGCAGCGTCGCATCTCGAGGATCGAGGGCGACACGTTGGCTGAGGACCTCATCGACTCCAAGAAGTCCGAGGGGAACAAGTCCGACTCAGGTTCCAGGAAGTCTGCCTGCTACAACTGCGGGGACAGGTCCCACAGGTTCGCCGACTGTCCCAAGCCCAAGAAACCCGAGAGGAAGACGCACCACACCAGCAGCGGGCAGCCGGGGAAGTCCGCCTGTCCCATCTGCAAGGAGGAACACACCTTCTGGACCAAGACCGGCCCAAAACCTGCTACGCGGCTCCAGCGCTGTCCCAGCTTCCAGCGGATGACGCCTACTGAGCGCGCAGTGGCTCTGGAGAAGCTCCAGGGCTGCGCCATGTGTCTGGACGGGACCGGCAACCATCGACGCGACACCTGCAGAGTCCAGCCCGGGGGGAAGCCTCCGGAGACCTGCCAGGAGCAAGCCAACGGGAGGGCCTGCGGGGTCTGGCATCACCCCATGCTCCACGGGACCCAGATCCGCTACTGCAACGCTGTCTCAGCCGCCATCAAGAAGCCTACTGCTAGGCCGGTGCACCACGGGGAGGAGAACATCGCCCACACGCTCCTGCAGATGCAGTTCGTGACCGTGGAGGGCGCGCCTCGCCCAGCCGCAACCTTCTGGGACAACGGGTCAAACATCAACATGATCCGCGGGGAATACGCAAAGCTGCTGAAGGTCAAGGGCAGGCCGGTAACGATCCAGCTAACCACCACCGGCGGCACCACCAAGCCCTGGAAAACCTTCGAGTACACCATCGGCCTTGTGGACCGCAAGGGCACCATCCACAAGGTGGTGGCCACGGAGATGGAGCAGATCACCGCCGAGCAACCCGAGGTGGATATCTCTGCTGTCTCCGACATCTTTCCGGAGCTGGATCCGACTCTGGTCCAGCGTCCCAAGGGACACGTTGACCTCCTTCTGGGAATCCATGTGGGCAGTCTCCACCCAACCATCTCGCCTTCGGATGTCTCCGGAGAACTACTCCTCTGCAAGTCTCAGTTCGGGACAGGACTCCTGCTGGACGGGAGTGATCCGAGAATCAAGGTCCGCGACAGCATCAACGTCCACCACATCCTCTCCGCGTACCAGTGGCTGAGGGACCAGCAAGTGGGACTGATCCAAGCCGGCTCACAGTTCTGCCAGCACTCGAGTC
>JAPYSU010000098.1 GCA_029936425.1 Litorimonas sp. | reverse complement strand
GCCGAGGGCTGAAAGGAAAGCCTCTTATAATACTCAAGTTTAGAATGGTGGCGAGTGAAAGAAGTTCTTTAGGTGGACTTTTCAGCGATGAAAGATCCACTGTTTTTGGACGCTTTGTTACGATCTTCAAGCACTGCTGGACTGCTTGTGCTTTGAATGTATGGAGGGGGATATGAGTATTGCGGGGCTTTGCCCAATTTTTCTGGAGTGCTTGCCTCTTTATTCAGAGAGGCAATACAGTCGACACGAAATTCGTCCTGAGGCGCCTCTTGGGGCGCCTGTTGATGAGGTAATGATTAGCAAAATGGAGCACATATGAAGCGCCTAGTGGATATTCTTGGTGCATTGGTTGGTCTGTTGCTTTTGGCGCCAGTGATCTTGTTTCTGGCTTTTCTGGTGCGCTGCAAGCATGGCGCGCCTATTTGCTTTCGACAGACACGACCAGGCAGAGATGGGGAACTCTTCGAGATGATCAAGTTTCGTACAATGACTAATGAGCGGAGTGAGAATGGAGAGCTCTTGCCTGACGCTGATAGGTTAACTTCGTTTGGTCATTTTCTTCGCTCCACTAGTTTGGATGAATTGCCTGAACTGTTGAATGTCCTGAAAGGTGATATGAGCCTTGTGGGGCCTCGTCCCTTATTAATGGAATATCTTTCGCTCTACTCTGAACGCCAAGCTCACCGCCATGATGTCAGGCCAGGCATTACTGGCTGGGCTCAGATTAACGGCCGAAACGCCTTATCTTGGGAGGAAAAATTTGAGTTGGATCTGTGGTATGTGGAAAACCGTACTTTATGGATTGATATCAAAATTCTTTTTTTGACAGTATGGCAAGTAGTGAAGCGTGATGGCATTAGTCATGGAGAAGAGGCGACTATGCCTAGATTCGTTGGTGCTGGAGAGAGTCTAGGCCCACATGAGGTGTCCAAGGAGGACTCATGAGATCTATAGTTATAGTTGGATTCGGTGGCTTTGGTCGAGAAGTCAATTGGTTGGCAAGGGAGTGTGGTAGAACTGTTCTAGGGTTTCTGGATGATAATGAACCCCCGGGAAAGAAAGGAAATTATAGGATATTAGGTGGCCTTGATGCCTGTTCTGAATATCCCAATGTGGAGTTCATTGTCGCAATCGGTAATCCGAGAGTTAGGAAAAAGGTTGTTGAAAAGTTAGTAAGCCAAGGAGTGACCGCTTTTGCGACGCTTATTCATCCTTCTGTGAAAATGAATGAGAGCGTGAGAGTTGGGAGGGGCGCGATGATTTGTGCTGGTAGTATTGCTACGGTTGACATTGCTATTGGTGAGCATGTCATTCTCAACCTGAATGTGACGGTGGGACATGATGGTATCATTCATGATTTTGTCACGGTTTCGCCCATGGTTGCTTTGTCAGGGAATGTGATTCTTGAAGAGGGCGTTGAGGTGGGCACTGGAGCTGCGATTCGCCAAGGAATTACTATGTCTTGCGGCTCCATGTTAGGAATGGGGGGGATTCAGACAAAGGATTCTCAAGCAAATACTATTTATGTTGGCTCTCCAGCAAAACCTTTGAAACAGTTACCCGAGTTTATTTGAATTTATGTTAAACGGACCGTTTTCTCCTTGGCCTTCCTTTACCAAAGATGAAGCTGATGCAGTGTCTCGC
>JAPYSU010000097.1 GCA_029936425.1 Litorimonas sp. | reverse complement strand
TTGTCACTCCGCTCCTCAATGGAGGCAGATCCCCAATAACGTCTGAGGTAGTCAAAGTGGAGTGGATATCCCGCTGAAGAATGCGTGGTTGACGATTTCCCAGTACGCCTTTGCGTACCCCCAACAGAATCACTCGGTGACGCGTTTGGGGAATACCGAATTCCTCGGCCTTGATAAGATAACTCGAGTTGGACGGGTAGGCTCTATCCCCCAGCGCATCAGAATCAGGCAACGGAGTCGTCAGAGAATATATTTCGTAGTCCTCTCCCGAGGAATCACCCAGGCTTTTTGCAGGATTCTTAAGGTCCTTGAGAATCGAATCGAAAATCCGATTACCATGAACCTTTGCAGTCAAAATGCCACGCACGTTTTCCATGACAAAAACATCAGGCTCGACTTCTTTCAATACCTTGAGATACTCCTTGTAGAGAAAGTGTCGCTCGTCGTTTTCAGGCTGATAGCCTTCGATACCTCTATTACGAGCTCGCCCAACTACCGAATACGCCTGGCACGGAGGACCACCGATAACTATCCACTTCCCGGTATGTTGCTTCTTAACAGACCTGATACGATCGAAGATGGTGTTGTGATCTTTAGTTCCCAAACCCCGGGGAGCCCCAAGAGTCTCCTCTATGGCTGCTTCGCTTTGCGGTCTGAACTGATTAAAAAGATCCTCTCGCTGCGCTGGGTCGCCCCCCTTGACGTAATCGTAGTATTGGGACGGAACTTCACCTTTGTCAAACTGACGAAAGAAAGCTCGTAACGTAAGAGTTCGGTGAGCACTTGCTTCCTTTTCAACAGAAGCCACCAGCTTGAAAGGCCGCTTTCCGGCATCATCTTCATATGAAGAGAAACCTTCGCCCAAACCGCCAGGGCCGGCGAACAGATCAACGATATGTACCTTGTCACTCATATCTGGCGGAGGGCCCTCGCAAAAAGGTAGTAGGATACCAGTAACACCCTATAAAACCAGGTCTAAGATGAGCGATGTTGTCGATTCCCAGACCCGGTCCCGAATGATGTCCGGGATCAAGGGAAAAAATACGAAGCCCGAACTGACCGTACGGTCGGCTCTCCATGGAATGGGGTTCCGCTTTCGCCTGCATAGGAAAGACCTCCCCGGCCGACCAGACGTCATTCTTCCCCGTTATCGAGCAGTCATCCTGATCAACGGTTGCTTCTGGCACGGACACATGTGTTCGCTTTTTAAATGGCCAAAAACCCGAGAAGATTTTTGGAGGAAAAAAATTCTTGGTAATGCAAAGCGTGACCAACGTAACCAGTCCATGCTTATCGAGAAACACTGGCGGGTGTGCGTAATCTGGGAATGCGAACTTCGTTCTCAGCCGCCAGAAAAGATCGAAAAATTAATGAAACAGCTCGCCGAGTGGATCGAAGGAGAGGGAGAGCTTGTTGAGTTTCCGGAGCCCAGCCAAAATAGCCAGAAGTAACTCAGCTGTCTAACCAGCGGTTATGGAGCCAAAACGTCGCGCCTTGGTTTCCACCCACACTCTAAGAGTCTTTCGTAAACTGTCGGGTATTGCGCTAGTAATGAATCTCCTGCATTGCGGGTAGAATGGTTTCCGTTGAACAAACGATTAAGGATATATTCCGTGACGCTCTACACCGACACCCCGATGGGAAAGGCCGTACT
>JAPYSU010000096.1 GCA_029936425.1 Litorimonas sp. | reverse complement strand
CAGTTCGTGCGGCTGCTGGTGTTCATGGTGTTCCTGGGCGAGGTGGCGTTCGTGCTGCTGGGCCAGTTCCTAATGATCCTGGTGTTCGTGCGGCTGCTGTTCGGGGCATTGTTGCCGGGGACCGAGAGCCCGGACACGTTGGGGAACGGATCCCCGGAGGGGGCAATGAAGGCCACGCTGATGTAAGTGCCGCTGATGAAGAACCCGACCCCGCGGTTGAGGGGAACGCTGCGGTGCGCGATGGTGATAATGAGAAGACAGATGATGATGGCTGGCGAGAACCAGCTGATCGTGTTCCTGTCCATGGTGCGGCCGTTGCTGGAGGGATTCCTGCTCCTGCCGTTACTGGTGCTGCAGATGGCGTCCGAGATAGTTCACGCTGCGAGCTTCCAGACTGTAGACACATGGAAGAACATTGTGATCAAGAACATCTGAAAATAAGTGGAACTAACATAGATAAGCTACTGACAAAGGAGGCTGGGAGACCACTGTTAGGTGATGCCCAGGGAAAGGACGGTGAACGACTGACCCCTCTTATCCTAAGGAAAGTGAAATTTATCCACAAGGCAGTGGACACTGGAATAAAAGATGAAAAGTCAAGGAAAATCATTGTCCTGGGAGGGAATGGTGTTCCTGTCCTGAAACCGCGGGTAAATGATCGCGAGCTCCGGCAGGTGGTTGAGGCGGAAGGTGATGCTGCTGTACAAGCCGCCACCCTCAACGCTGGGCTGCAGGGGCCGGAGTTTGATGAAACCGCGGGTTTTCTCTCGAACATTTAAGCAGAAACTGATTCTGCAAATGTGTTAAATGTGGTTTTTCTCTTGAATATTTTAGTCCTCGACGCAGACATGAAAAGAGGACTAAAATGATTTTAAAGGGAGGGGAAACTGATTTTATATCGTACTTCAGTGATGAAAGATGGATGTGTAGCGCGGCAAATATAGATACACTGTACTCACCATATTCATTCATGGCGCACGCTGAGTTTTAGTTCAAGACACAGAAACCAAAATTAAGCTACTTAATAGGTCAGTTCAGTCCATCCAAACAGCTTGAAAGAAGTGTTCAGAAACAGAGAACAGGTTGGAGAGTCCAATATTGTCTTGAACACGGCTGGATGAAAAATATCAAGCAATTTGTAAAAGTGAGAAACAGAAAAATGGAACCCGTTGCATTGGCCTAGTCGACACTGTCCCAGTACAGAGAAGCCCGCGCCAATGAGAAGAAGCCGCATCATTAAACCACGTGAGTAATTCTCAGTCAATCGGGTTCCAGCATTAAGTCCCGCGAAGAAATTCAAAAATACTGGAACGTCAACTATAAAGGCGGGAAAGTTCATGAGTGGATACCAAGGGCCATTCCTCAGAAAACAGGTCTGATTTCTGGCAGAGAAAAGCCACGGACCAGTTGGAGTAGTGAGAGATAGTAACAGTTCAACTGCGTGATTGTGTACAGCGGGTGTACCGAGCAGGTTGGCCGCTACTGAGTAACCAGTTTGGCTGAGAGAGTCAACAAACGGTAACCAGCAGTGAAGAGAAAGATAAATCCGTTCAAAATGGAATCAAGTGATTCAGTAGTGATAGAGTTAAGTGAATGGTCACTCAATGAATTATTAGCTCAGGCCAGTGCAACAGCCAGAGGAATAAAACTTGGTCCCAATATGAACAAACAGGACAAAGAAACC
>JAPYSU010000095.1 GCA_029936425.1 Litorimonas sp. | reverse complement strand
GTGTAAGTGTAGCAATCTCCACCCCATGTCCCAACATTAGGAAAACAGGGGGAAACTAAAAACCACAGATCACCAAGCGAAAAAGCAGAAGGTTCCATTTCAGGCTGGTGACTGCTGTTAATGAGGAAGAAATATATTTGACACAAGCATAATATTTAAACTCTAAAACTAGGAGGAGCCTGAGCTCCTAGCACAACACAGGATGACTCCTGAGCTGTGCTTGGTTGGGTGTTTATAGAATATTGTTATAAGGCTGCAGTGTCCCTAGGAGAATCTGCACCTAAGAGGACCTGCAGCAACATCCAAGCCTCCACCAGTGGCATTTGTGGCCACTGTGGCCTGATGGACACCTTTTGCTTACATACATAAGAATTATTACTAGCAGATTAAACATGAGAATTAAATATAAAGTCAAGAGTACACCTGCTTGATCCCTGTGCATGGCCGGATACAGGTCGCCACCAAGAATTAGGCTAATTAATGACAGAAACCTGATCTTCACCCCATTTGGCTGGAGCTGAATGCTGGACTGGACCTGTTGTGCATGGATCTTGGCATTTAATATTAGTTCATGGATCTGATCCGCGAGGGGGACGAGCTGTCTTACACTAGCACTTGAAAGAGGTTTCAAGACCATTTGGTTGAGTTGTTGTAGTGAAGAAATAGCTAAAGGCTTCATTGTCAGGCCATTCATAAACCCTTGGAGGGAAATCAATGAATAAATGTTTGCAGTGACCAAGAAGAGTTTTTTACCAGACTGAATTTTCTCCCAACATTTAGTCTTTCTTGCTGCAAAGTCATCTCTGGCCACAAACAAATATGCTAGTTCCTTGGTGCAGATTACTTTGGTCAGCATGAACGTAGGTTTGACAGTTACAGACACTGGCCTTTTCACTATCATTCTACAACTCTTGGTGTCACTACTGTCCACCAAAGTAGTAGGGACTGGACTGATTTCCTGATTCAATGTCATTTTCTCACTGAGGAAGTGATACTCTACCCCGTATTCCAGGGCTGAGTCCAACAGTTCCACCATCTCTGGGTCATACAGGTTGAGGGCCAGGCAACAGGGAGTGCCTCTGCGTGTTTCCAAAACCTCCAAGAAATCCTCGTGAGGTCCGAGCTCTTTGCTTAGACCAATCAAATAGAGGTCTTGGGTGTGAGGGATCTTCCTGCCGTGTGCCCTGATATTGTTCCTGGTGACCTGAGGGGGAGCTAGAATGTCATTGTATTGGGTAGAAAGTCCATCTAAGTATGTTACCAGTGACCCTAGTAACCCAGTTACACTCAACAGCATCTGGGCCCCATATAACTGTCCATTGAGCAAGCCATCATTGGACTGGAGTTGGCCACACAAAAGTGGGAACACCAGAGTGTCTGACAACTTGTTGCAAAGTGGAGTCATGTAGGCCTGGATGATGTGGTGTTGGGCCTGCCACAGTTCCTTTTCAACCCCTGACACAGTGACTGTGCCAGCAGTGCTCTGGTCTCCATGACTAGGTTCCAGGAAACTCCCTGACCAGGAGAGCAGGAGACTCAGTGAATCCTGCAGCTCCTTGTACTTGGCACCCACAGGCCCCTGGGCCTTCAAAGTCCAGGGCTGACTAGGGAGGGCCCTAGTCAACCATAGATCTCGAGAGTCCACCAAGCCTTGTGGAGTAGCAGCTAGAGCATCAAGTAACTGTCGGTTCTGTTG
>JAPYSU010000094.1 GCA_029936425.1 Litorimonas sp. | reverse complement strand
CAGACGCTGCTCAGAGGTTGGTGAGACTTCACCAAAATCCCGTATTAATGTTCACGGCGCTCGACCTTACCCCTCGGTGGGTAATGTCCCCCGCTCCCCTGCCACCAGTTACCTCATAGAGGCTGGTGTGAATCCAAAGGCCATCGTGATCCTCTTGCTACTGATCTTTTGCCTTCAGGTCGTGGGAGGTCGTGCTTCGCACAACCTGACCCGACCTAGACGCGAGGTCACCAAGGACGACTGCGAGGAATCCTGCGGGGAGGACACGGAGCAGTCAAACAATACCACGGCTGGTGATGACCCCGTGTTTCCAAACCCCGCTCCTGATTTCCTGTCCTTCGTCAACATCTACTCCTACATTCAGTCCTCCTGGAAACATGTGTACGAGGCCCTCCGGCTCTCCACTCGGGAACCGACGATGAAGGCGGATACTGATGAGAGTCAGGAGTCCACTCTGACACTGAATTTCCTGAAACCTGAGACTTACGACACACTGCTTCAGGTGCACCTGAGACACATCTGTTCCCTCTTCGGCATGGCGAGTTACTCACCACTGTTCGACCCACACTCAAACGAAGGTGACTTCAAGTGTCCTAAGGCAAGCCAACCCCTGAACCAGGTGGATGGAGCTACCTCCAACAGAGCACTTCTCACGAAGCTTTCGCTACTCGTGTCACGATGGTCTCAGACAATTGACACACTCCACGTTGAACTTCACAAGGAAGAAGAGGCTAACTACCGCGGGCTAAGAGCGGCTGGCCTAACCAATGCCCTGCTGGAGCAGCTGCGACCCTTCACCCATCGCATAGGAACCTCGTTCTACCACGTGGTCATCCTCGACGATTTCGAGGAAGAAAACCACATTTACACTTTCTACACCGCCACAACGGCTGCAAAATCAATGGGGACCTACCTCATCACCCTCAGCCAACTTGAGTTTCTGGACCGTGCTGGGCTAAAACCAGGACTCCTCAAGCTCCTCACAAAAAATAAGAAATATTGGTTTTCCCACGGTCTGCAGTCTGCACTCCCGGAGGTCGCAAACGCAAAATGCCCTTCGTTCCAGAACACGATGACCGTTGCATTCTCCAGGTTTTGGACCTTTGACGAAACACTTTGCACCGAGGCCGACATGGGAATGATTGTATTGCTACCTCACAATCACGCATTAATTCCTACCGAACAGTCACGGATTAACCAACTTGACGCACAAATTCTGGGAATTATTGCTCTCATCACCGACATCCGGAGCATTGTAATGCAAGCCGATCCTGATTTCTTCGACTTGCTCCCCCCCGCTTTTGCGGAATACTACAACGCTTTGGACACATTCATCCTAGGTCGAGAGGAGGCGCATCTGTTTGGAAGCCTGGCGCATATCCACCAGTTATTCCTCAGTGTCCACGCAGACCTGACCGCGGCGCTGTTGTCTCGGCGGCTAAGTCGGGTCGAAAATTCCCTCAAATCCTATGCTGCTAACTTCCCCAGTCTAACCACATTCTTCAGTCTTCCCGACCTCATCCTCAACGGAAATACTCATACGCAGATGACACCCACCCAGATCCAAATTCACACGCTGATCATCGTCAATACACTGCTCGTCTTTGTGGCGCTGTGTTTCTTCTGCGTGGGTGGTCGTTGTGGTTGCCAGCGGGAGTCTCAAACGACCGGCTGCTGTGGTTTGTGGGGATGGCTCCC
>JAPYSU010000093.1 GCA_029936425.1 Litorimonas sp. | reverse complement strand
CTGGTGATCGACATGATTGACGAGTGCGTGGGATGCAGGGGCCTGAAGAAGAAGTTCTTTTCACCCACCTTGGGCGCGAGCAGGATGATGGCAGGCTTGGGGCAGGCCTTCGGAGTGTGGGAGTACATCTCGATGGACATCCTCGGGCCATTCAGCTGCTCAGTGGTGGGAGGTAGGAGTGCTACTCACAAAATGTGGCTACTTCTGTGTGTGGACTGCACATACCATTCGCTTGAGCTGCGCACCATGTATGGGTATGCTGCCACTGATGTCTGCAAGGCTCTTCTGGTGCACATGCGGGACACGCGCGCCCCCAAGAAGGTCATTGTTGACGCTGGAACACAGCTTGGGGAGGTGTTCATTGCCCCGATCCTCGCAGCCGGAGCCAAGGCCACAGGGAAGTTGGAGGATGCCCAGGTTGAATGCTTGTCACAGGGCGAGCAGAGCAGGAACTACTGTGAAAGTCATGTCTCTACAGTGAAGAGGATGTTGAGGAATTTTTTCAAAAGAGAAGACACCTTCCCCCGGCTGCTGGTGGGGGATTGGGAGCTGCTGATTCGGACCATCGTTGACCTGTCAAATGCAAGGCCTGTGTTTGGCATGTCAAACCATCTCGCGGAGCCCTATGCCCCCCGCATGATCTCCAAGCCCTACGAGACCTGTGACTCTGAGAAGCTTCTGGAGGCGGCGCTCTCTGGTGACCATGGGCTGCAGGGGGTGGTTGGGGATCTTGTTGAACAGTTTACCAAAGAGATGATGATCTGTATCAAGACCAGTGCTCCTTCAAAATATGGACAACGTGTGAGAGGTGAAGCAGTTCCACACGTGGGGGATGTGTGTGCCTTACACAACAAAGGAGCAAAGACGTGGAAGTATGCTGTGGTTAAGAGTGTCATGAATGAGGGGCGGGATGTGATGGCGAAATTCCTGCGCCCCAGGTTTGCAGACGGGACAGGGCGTGTTATTGAGGAAAGAATCATGGCAAAGAATCTTGTCCTCTTGCACCGGCCCAAGGAGGAGGAGGAGATGGATGTGGAGAACGGAGACGAGGTAGAGCGGGTGATCACGGAGACAGTGGCCTGGCGAGGAGATGAGTGTGAGACTGGGCAGCATCAGTGCAACATTGGGGAATGTGCCCAGCAGTTTGAGAGTGCTGCGGACTGGGAGCAGCACATGGGTGAGGTACACGGACACCGCAGGCAAACGGACCCTTGGTATGGGGGTGAGGCTCTGCTGCACGAGGCGAGCCAGGTGTCCCCCGAGACTGCTGCTGCTGGAGATGACGAGGACATCTCCAGCGTGGAGATGAAGGAAGGAGTGTGAAGATGCACACAGATGAAAGGTCGCCCGAGGTTCGCGGGTGCATGGTGGTTTAAATGTGGGTTGAGAGGCAGACCTTCCTCTCTCTGTTCGGCCTCCAGGAATATCATCATAAATTTGGTAAATATTACTTTCCATTGTGCAGTTGAATAATTTTCAATCATATTTCATATCCAGTTTCAAAACATTTTTGGGAAATCAGATTGTAATGCAAACCACGGGATAACACTGGATAAGAATTGATATGTGACTCCTAGGGGTTCAAACCCAAGCTAAAAGAAACAACATTTTGCACCAACACATTCAAACATTTGGCGGGTGTCTGCAAATCAAACATATTCAATTCCTCCCTCCCTGTACTAGAGTGAATTAATTGGGTAGTGC
>JAPYSU010000092.1 GCA_029936425.1 Litorimonas sp. | reverse complement strand
TGTTCCATATGGCATATAATATCAATTTTGTCACAGTTTTACCAAACAGGGAGGGTAAGCCACAATCTACCTCATATATCTAAAGTACTAGTATTTGGTCACCTGATGAGACCAATCAATGTTAGAAATAGTCATTATATCCCACTCCAGTACATCTCAAAGCAGGGACTATATTTCAGGGGAAATACATGATTTTAGAGGAATATGAAGGGTCTGAGTTGGCAAGGGTTTTGGGCTCCAGTAAGCCACAGTATGTCTCCAGAACACTTGAAACTGATTAATTGGGATAGGGGAAGGGTCTAATTGCCCCCAATGTCCCAAATGTTGGGCAGAGAGTGCAAATAACCTGAAATAAACATAAGTCAAAGCTAAAAATACCACAAATTTTTGCTTGTAAGCCACAAATATTCACCAAAAAGGGAGGGTAAGCCACAATGTACCTCATATCTAAAGTACTAGTATTTGGTTTAGAAATAGTCTTTCTATGCCACTCCAGTGTATCCCAAAGCAGGGGCTATATTTCTGGAGAAATATATTATTTCAGTGGAATATGCATATATTGCAATCACTTGGTAAGCCACAAATAATCTCAATCATGGCCAGAGGGTTTTCTTATAGCATCACCAATTATGTTTTGAGCAATTTCCCAAAGTTTCCCTTCTGAATAAGTATTCTAGCATGGTATACTGGCACAAACATTTAAGTGAGACATGATTTTTGGGTAAGCCACAAAATATCACATGCAACAATAGGTAAGCCACACTTCGTCACATCAAATAAATCTGTCAGTTATCACTTATCTTTTGCCATGGCAATTGTCAAAACTATGTTCTTCTAAAGCCAATGACAGGAGTTTTATTTCAGGTGGTAGGGGTAAGCCACACCAAAGTAAGCCACAAATATTCTCACAGGTTAGAAGGAAATAAAACCATCAAGAGTAAGCCACATGAAACCGTTCTTTTTCTGATGGAATCTCTAGGCATTTTTCCACATACAAATTTTTTTTCTTCTGGTAAGCCACAAAATTACACATTTTATACATGTTTGTTTGGAAATGGTCCAAAATGTGGAAAATGTCATATTCATTTGACTGGCATCAAATATTCACCAAAAAGGAGGGTAAGCCACAATCTACCTCATATATCTAATGTACTAGTATTTGGTCACCTGATGAGACCCATCAATGTTAGAAATAGTCATTCTATCCCACTCCAGTGTATCCCAAAGCAGGGGCTATATTTCAGGAGAAATACACAATTTCAGAGGAATATGATGGGTCTGAGTAGGCATGGGTTTTAGGCTCCAGTAAGCCACAATATGTCTCCAGAACACCTGAAACTGATAAATTAGGATAGGGGAAGTGTCTAATTGCCCCAATGTCTCAGACATTGGGCAGAGAGTGCAAATGACCTGAAATAAACATAAGTCAAAGCTAAAAATACTACTAATTTTCGCTTGTAAACCACAAATATTCACCAAAAAGGAGGGTAAGCCACAATCTACCTCATATATCTAATGTACTAGTATTTGGTCACCTGATGAGACCCATCAATGTTAGAAATAGTCATTCTATCCCACTCCAGTGTATCCCAAAGCAGGGGCTATATTTCAGGAGAAATACATGATTTAAGTGGAATATGCATATATTGTAATCACTTGGTAAGCCACAAATAATCTCAATCATGGCCAGAGGGTTTTCTTATAG
>JAPYSU010000091.1 GCA_029936425.1 Litorimonas sp. | reverse complement strand
TGAAGGTCTCCTGATCCACTGGATCACCACTACTGTTCCCATGGATAGAAGCCACCAATGGAATCACTCGTTCTATGCCCTTGTCCCTGATTAACAGGACTGGCTGGTTCCTTCTTCTACACGAAATTCCACTTGCAGTCTGCTTTAAAAAATCCATCCCCAGATTGGTTGGGGAAGACAAACCTGTCATTACCCTGGGGTACATCCTGTACATAGTTTTCACCCCTGGGATTGTGACCTGCACTGCATTAGACACCCCCAGTGTCTTCATTTTCCCATTGGCTGTAGTCACTTCTTCGTCAAGAGTCTCTCTAAAACCAACATCAAGGGAATTATGCAATGTCTCACTTATTACTAGGCCACCTGAAACTGTATTTCCACTGTCTAATTGAGTCAAATAACTTTGACCATTCACTTTTATGTGGATTTTGCTTTCAGGAATGTGGGGAAAATGCATTTTGTTCAGAGTGTCTTCCTGGCCAATATGCTGCAGGCAAGGGATTACTGGATTTTCTCTGGAACTGACAGATACACGTGCACGTGTGCATTGGTCCATATCTTCATTATCACTATCAGAGTCTCCGCCTCCAGAATCCTCCTCCTCGCCATCACTTTCTGCCAGGTCTGGCATCCCTACATAGCTTTCATTTTCCATTGAGTCATTTGGGTTTCCACAGGCATGATTCAGGCCCTCAGGTTCTGAAAATCCTGGATGGAATTGTGTCCCTCCTGCTCTCCCTGCCCGGGGTAGGTCTCAATCTCATAGGCAGATGCGTCATTGGGGTCCTCCCCCTCAATGTTGCCAACCCCAGGGCGAGTCTTGCCTCCTCCCCTGGCTCCTCTACCTGCTCCTCCCCTGGCTGCTGTGTCTGCTTTCTTTTTCAAACAATCCTTCACTCGGTGGTTTTTCATAAAGCAATACAAACACTCGTCAGGTCCAGCCTTTCGGCCCTGCTGAGGGCGTGGCTGTCCTTGTTGGGGCCTCTGTCGTCCACCTCCTCCTCCTGAGTATCCACCTCGTCCTCCCCCACGTCCTCTTCCTGCTGGAGCCTTGGCCTGGCGAGGGAGTCCCCTGAGCCTGGCATTGCACTCCCTCACCCAGTGCCCTTTCTTCTGGCACCAGTTACAGGTGGAGTCCTTGGGGGTGGTGATGGTGGTGAGGTCCATGGCATTTGGATCATATCCTTTGCTGGCCCCTCTAGTGTGCTTGACATACCCGTAGCTCTGGTCATACGGGATCTGGCTGGTGGCGAGGCCGTCCATGTTGGTGGAACGGGCCACACCCAACGTCACTGCCTCTCTCTCCAGGGCAGCCAGCTTGGCAGACTCAGCAATGAGCTGCTCAGGAGTGGTGCACTCCTTCTCATGCAGCTTTCTTGCAACTTCCTTATTTAGAAGTTTGCTGATGAAGTCTCTTCTAAGCTGGTCAAAGGAACGATCCTTCTCCGAATATGCTGCTGTCCAAAGAGCTATTTTGGTGGTAGCAAAAGACAGAGTAGACTCCCCAACCAACTGCTTCAACTGATTGTATTCATTCCTAGATTGCAAAGTATCAGACTGAGGAGAAAACATAGGGCAAACTGTTTTCTCAAAGTAGTCCTTCACATCCAAAGCATTCTTGAAAGCATCAGT
This sequence comes from Litorimonas sp., assembly GCA_029936425.1. Taxonomy (GTDB): domain Bacteria; phylum Pseudomonadota; class Alphaproteobacteria; order Caulobacterales; family Maricaulaceae; genus Litorimonas. The sequence goes on along the minus strand of JAPYSU010000091.1, from coordinate 103 downwards.
TTTAGCCCCAATGGTCTTGGCTCTAGTACTGGCGGGCCCAGTGAAGCACATCACAGCTAGCATCTTGACTCTCTCCTTGTGCCCGGAAGTGATTATGCTGGTC
>JAPYSU010000021.1 GCA_029936425.1 Litorimonas sp. | reverse complement strand
TCCTGTCCATGAGCAAAAGAACAATTTTAGTTTGGCCGAGACAGAAATCGATAAAGTCGATTTCCGGCCCGAACCAAAATTGTCAGAGCCGGGGCCCACAAACTTGAAGGGCCCCGTCAAAAACAACATCTTAAATATAGTTCGGTTTCAGGGGGTGGGGACGTATCTCTCGGCTTTTCTGATATGGGGTTGAAAAAGTTGGGGTTTCTAAAAGGATAAGTGCGGATATTTCGTCAACATGGAGACTTCTTCCTCTGCAAGCAGAGGAAGAAGGTTAGCCGAATTTGGTTAGCTCATTTTCCGCCCACCAATTGAAATTGATGATTTTCTCGCCTCGGCGGCGGCCGCCGCTTTGTCTTTGGTTCTATCTTTTTTCGGTTTCTTAGCTTCCCGATTGCTACGCTGATTGTTTCCCTTGGACATGATCTGACTTTCCGATACCCGCTCGCGACCCGCAAAATGACAGGCTCTAGAGTTCAACTCCCGAAACAGGAAGTTTGAGCGGAACGCATATCATCTGCTCAATTCGGAATTTGGCAAGGGGATTGCGCAGAGAATAAAGCCGAGTTTACGCTTTACGAGCTTTCTGTCCACCCCATCCGTCATTACAAGAACGGGGTCTTGCAATGACGGAGAGCAAACGCGGTGAAAGTAGAAGTATTTCTTGCTTAAATTTCTCTAATTGGTTCGCTGTCAAAATTAATTTTAAAATGATCAATGTTACTGAAATTATTTCGCAACCAATCCATTTTTACATAGTGAAGAAGACCACCTCGATGCCACCACATTAATTCAAAAAATGCCTCTTCAAAGATACTAATGTTGTCTAAGAGGGATTTGAAATCTTCTTCAAAGAACACCCAAGTCCCATGCATTCTAGTCTCAGACGACCGTTCCCATAATGCATCAATCTCATCATTAGAATAGTCAATGTTAGTGATGTTCTCGCGATGTTTTGCTTCAATAATGCTACTGTACCAAATATATTTCGGTTCTTCAAAAAGCACCGCGTTAGGAAATTTGGAAGATGTTGCTTTGTTCCAGTGAAGTATCTTATTCCTTATATGCCCCTGTGCTTCGATTGCTTCCATGACATTACTGAATAAATGGTTTACTTCTGGGTCTAAAATTTTATCTTTTGCAATCTGTTCAAGTTTTTTTCGTAGAGGGCTTGAGTGAAGTTTTCCGTTGATGAAGTCGAGTGATTCAGGTGTTTTGCTGCCTAGGAAATCTACTATTAAATGACCAAGCTTAACCTCTAGTTGAACCCAGTTGATTATACAGAGATACATTAATTTGGGTGTTTCACCTGGAAATCCCAGAGGGTCACTGCCAACCACTGTAACCCCATTAACCTCATCTGGCTCTAATCTACGAGGCATATTTTCACGCTTTCAAAATTCCTATCCTCAATTTAAAAAATAGAAGATTGGTAGTGAGATTGAAAGGTCATCCCCCAAACCCTGACGCGTGACGCTTCTTAACGAAAATATCCAGCATATCTTCGGGGAAGGTATCGTTGTGGAGTTTGCCGTTTCTATCAAACCATTGGCAGGCCCAAGCGCCTTCGTCTGCGCCTTTGATCGTCATTTTCGGGCCGCCGGATTTAAGGCGGACGATTTGGCCTATTTCGAAAATTTCCATTATGGGCTTTCTTTTTCGCATTCAAATGAAGGCATTAAATTAGTTTCTAAGTGACTCTAACTAATACGGGGCTGCAGGCATCAGCGTGTTCTCCGCTTCGCGGAGCAGACCTTCCTAAAATAAGGTTTTAGCAGGTCACGCCAATGAGATATCGTGTTCGCTGTCGCTCACGCTTCGCGATTCCTAAAATTGATTTCCCAAATCAATTTCAGGAATCGTCCATCTTAAGCGCCGCGATAAAGGCCTCTTGCGGGATTTCGACTTTCCCGAATTGGCGCATCCGCTTTTTCCCCTTTTTCTGCTTATCCAGCAGTTTGCGTTTCCGGCTGGCGTCGCCGCCATAACATTTCGCGGTGACGTCTTTACGCATCGCCGCAATTGTTTCGCGGGCGATGATGCGTCCGCCAATGGCAGCTTGAACCGGGATCTTGAACATATGACGCGGGATGAGGTCTTTGAGGCGCTCCACCATTTGTCGTCCCCGCCCTTCGGCGTTGTTTCTGTGGACGAGCATAGAGAGCGCATCAACCGGATCGTCATTGACCAGAATAGACATTTTGACGAGATCGCCTTCACGCAGACCAATGCCTTGATAGTCAAAACTGGCATAGCCTTTGGAGACGGATTTGAGCCGGTCATAAAAATCAAACACGACTTCATTGAGCGGGAGCTCATATTCTACCATGGCGCGCTGTCCGACATAGGTCAGCGCCGTCTGAATGCCGCGTCTGTCCTGGCAAAGCTTTAAAATACCGCCGAGATAATCATCCGGCGTCATAATGGTCGCTTTGATCCAGGGCTCCTGAATGCTCTCAATATGCATGACGTCCGGCATGTCGGCCGGGTTATGAAGCTGGATATCTTCGCCGTCGCGCATATTCAGCGTGTAAACAACGGACGGGGCGGTGGTGATGAGGTCGAGATCAAATTCACGTTCCAGACGTTCCTGAATAATTTCCAGATGCAACAGGCCCAGAAAGCCGCAGCGAAAGCCAAAACCAAGCGCGGCAGATGTTTCCATTTCATAGGAGAAGCTCGCATCATTAAGGCGCAGGCGGCCCATGGCGTCGCGCAAGTCATCAAAATCCGCCGCATCGACCGGAAAAATACCGCAAAACACAACGGGCTGGGCTGGTTTAAATCCGGGCAGGGCTTTTTCGGTCGGGCGTTTGTCTTCGGTGACGGTATCGCCCACCGCCGCATCGGCAACTTCCTTGATTGAAGCGGTAAAGAACCCGACTTCGCCTGGCCCGACAGAGGCGACATCGGTTGGTTTGGGCTTGAAGACACCGACTTTATCGACGGTATAGCTGGCGCCCGTATTCATTGTGCGGATGCGCATGCCTTTTTTAATCGTGCCTTCCATAACGCGGAACAGAACAACCACGCCCATATAGGTGTCATACCACGCATCGACGAGCATGCCTTTGAGCGGGGCGTTCGGGTCTGATTCCGCGGGTGGGGGGAGGCGCCGCACGATCGCTTCCAAGACGTCTTCAATGCCGATTCCGGATTTCGCCGAACATTCCACCGCGTCTGAGGTATCCAGCCCGATGACGTCTTCGATTTGGGCTTTGACCCTTTCGGCATCAGCGGCAGGCAGGTCGATCTTGTTCAGTACAGGGACGATTTCGTGGTCATGGTCAATCGCCTGATAGACATTGGCGAGTGTCTGCGCTTCGACGCCTTGTGAGGCGTCCACAACCAGGATGGAGCCTTCGCAAGCGGAAAGCGAGCGGGAGACTTCATAGGCAAAGTCAACATGGCCCGGCGTGTCCATCAGATTGAGGATATAGGTCTCGCCGTCCTTGGCTTTATATTCCAGACGGACGGTCTGGGCCTTGATGGTGATGCCGCGTTCTTTTTCAATGTCCATATTGTCGAGGACTTGCTCGCGCATTTCCCGGTCCGTCAGCCCGCCCGTTACGGCAATCAGGCGGTCGGCCAAGGTGGATTTTCCGTGGTCAATATGGGCCACAATGGAAAAGTTACGGATTTTACTTTGATCGGTCATTGCGGGTTATTTAGCGTAAGGCGAAAGAGAAGCAAGCCTGCTCTGCTGTGCCATAAAGCCCTTCACGAGGGCTACGGCTTCGTAATAGGCAGGGCCAATAATTCTTATTGGAAAAATCGATTAGCTCTATGGACATATATCCGTTAAAAATTTCAGCTATAAATAAAAAACTTATAATCGGAGACACACCTTATGGAACATCAAGTCGGAACTTCAGTTTGGGACATTAATGAGAGCGAGCAGGAAGGCCGCTGTCCTGTTATGCACGGCACGAATAAAAGAAATGCCGGTAATGTTTCGGCAAATCGCCATTGGTGGCCCAAAACCCTGAATGTCGGCATATTGCATCAGAATCCCAAAGCAGGGAATCCGATGGATGATGATTTCGATTATCCGTCCGCCTTTGCCGCGATTGATCAGGATGAACTCTATGCGGATATGAAAAAGGTTCTGACGGACTCCAAGGACTGGTGGCCGGCCGATTATGGCCATTACGGCCCGTTCTTTATTCGGATGTCCTGGCACGCCGCCGGGACTTACCGTATTTTTGACGGCCGGGGCGGCGCCTCAGCCGGAATGCAGCGATTTGCACCGCTCAACAGCTGGCCGGATAACGGCAATCTGGACAAGGCCCGACGCCTGCTATGGCCAATTAAACAAAAATATGGCCGCGCGGTTTCCTGGGCTGACCTCTTTGTTTATGCCGGCAATGTGGCGCTCGACGATATGGGCCTCAAGACATTCGGTTTCGCATTCGGCCGTGAAGATGTCTGGGAGCCAGAGCAGGATGTCTGGTGGGGCCCCGAAACAGAATGGCTTGCCAATGAACGCTATCGAGGCGACCGCCAATTGATGGAACCGTTGGCCGCCGTGGTCATGGGTCTGATTTACGTAAACCCGGAAGGCCCCGAAGGAAATCCCGATCCGCTGGGATCAGCGCGCGACATTCGCGAGACCTTTGCCCGTATGGCGATGAATGACGAAGAAACGGCTGCCCTCACAATTGGCGGGCACACATTCGGGAAGACTCATGGCGCCCATGATCCGGACAAATATGTCGGGCCGGAGCCTGAAGGCGCGTCCATGGCCGAGCAGGGCTTTGGCTGGGCGCAAGAAAAAGGCGACAAGGCCGCGAGCATGACGACTTCCGGTCTCGAAGGGGCCTGGACGCCCAATCCGATTAAATGGGATAATGGCTATCTGGATGTTCTTCTCGGATATGAGTGGGAACTGACGAAATCGCCGGCAGGCGCGCATCAATGGACGCCGAAAAAAGATCAAGGCGCGCCAGAAGCGCCCGACGCCTCTGATTCCTCCAAAACTCAGCCGCTGATGATGTCAACGGCGGATATGGCCATGAAAATGGATCCGGAATACCGCAAGATTTGTGAGCGGTTCCATAAAAACCCGGATCAACTCGCCGATGCTTTCTCCCGTGCCTGGTTTAAACTCCTGCACCGCGACATGGGCCCGAAAGTCCGTTTTCTCGGTAAAGATGTGCCGGAAGAAACACTGGTTTGGATGGACCCGGTCCCCGAAGCGACAGGCAAGCCGCTCTCTGACTCAGACATTTCGTCTTTGAAAGAGACTCTCCTGTCATCTGGTTTGAGCGTCTCGGAACTTGTTTCGACCGCTTGGGCGTCTGCCTCGACCTATCGTGGATCCGATATGCGCGGCGGAGCGAATGGCGCGCGTATTCGACTTGCGCCGCAGAAAGACTGGGAAGCGAATAATCCGAAACAACTCGCCAAAGTTCTCAAAACCCTCGAAGGCATTCAAAATGATTTCGCCGGGGATGTGTCCATGGCGGATCTGATTGTGTTGGGCGGCTGCGCGGCCGTGGAAAAAGCGGCCAAAGACGCTGGCCATGACGTCTCCGTACCGTTCACACCGGGGCGGACAGATGCCACAGATGAAATGACGGATGCGGACAGCTTTGCGGTTCTCGAGCCAACGGCTGATGGCTTCCGTAACTTCATACGCGGGGAGCATTACCGCAAGGCGGAAGATCTTCTGATAGACCGCGCGCAGCTCCTGACATTGACGGCGCCTGAAATGACGGTTCTTGTGGGCGGGCTTCGAGTGTTAGGTGCGAACACAAAAGGCGATCACGGCGTGTTCACAGAAAATGTCGGGCATCTGACAAATGACTTCTTCGTCAATTTGCTGAGCATGGACACAGTCTGGTCCTCAACCAAGGATGATGAGAGCGAATTTGAAGGCAAAGATCGCGCTTCCGGAAAAGTGAAATGGACTGGTACCAGGAACGATCTCGTCTTTGGGTCCAATTCCGTTCTTCGCGCGACGGCAGAAGTCTATGCCTGTAGCGATTCAAAAGAAAAGTTCGTCAAAGATTTTGTCGCCGCCTGGGACAAAGTCATGAATTTGGATCGTTTCGATCTGAAATAAAACTTAGTCTTGAATTTAATGAATGTAAGCCGCTCGTCTTTTTGACGGGCGGCTTTTTTTTAACATTACAAGCTGTCCGGTAATCCATCCCGAATAATCCCAGCCAATGCCTGAATGGCTTTCTGGCGCGGAAAACGCTTTCGATAGGTCAGATATATCTGGCGCGAAGCCCCTTTATCCGTGAGCTTGTGAGAACTGAGATCCAGATCGGAAATCCATCCGCCGCGCATCGCCAAAGCCGGGACGAGCGTCACGCCCTGGCCCGAGGCGACAAGGTTGATGAGCGTTTCCAAACTGGTCGCGCGCAAACTTTGCTGGCGGCGTTTTTGCGCCGGGCGGCAAATAGACAAGGCCTGATCGCGAAAACAATGTCCCTCGGTGAGAAGCAAGACATCCTCATCCTTCACATCCGCCATAGAGGCTTTATCGAGTTCAGCGAGTTCGTGATTTTTTGGAAATAAAAGCCAGAAAGGCTCTACATAAAGCTCGATAGCTTTCAGGCTATCCTCTAGGGGCGGTGTGGCTAAAACCGCAACATCAAGCTCGCCCATCATCAAGGCTTCGTTCAAACGGTCGGTAATGTCTTCGCGGTAGTGAATGGTCATATTTGGAAGCGTCGTCTGGAGCTTCGCCACAAACCGCGGAATAAGATAGGGCGCGATGGTTGGAATAAGACCGAGAGACAAGGTCCCGGCGAGAGGGTCTTGCGCCATGGCGGCCACGTCTTTAATCCGTTGCGCCGCTTCCCGGGCCTCCCGCGCGACAGCAATTATTTCCTTGCCGATATCCGTAACGCGAATGCCCTTATGACTGCGTTCGAAAAGCGTGACGCCCAGTTCAGCTTCCAGTTTCTTGATTTGTCCCGAGAGCGTAGGCTGGCTGACATAGCAGGCTTCAGCCGCCTGACCGAAATGCCCAATATCGGCGACCGCGCAAATGTAATCTAAATCTCGAAGGTTCATGTGTCGACCCTACAACATAGAGAAAAGCTATCAAGATGATAGTATCAATCGATTATACAAAAAGACAATATTCGGATATTAGACAAATATCATGATCTCTCCTCCTCAAGTCTGTTCCTTTACTTGAGGTACAAACCCGGGACTCTCTCCTCCCCTACGAGGTCCCGGGTTTCTTGATTTCGAACAATAATTGGAAGGCATGATTGTTGTAACGGTTCATCAGACAACCAATCTTTCCGGCAAAGTCACTTTCAATAAAATTAGATTTTTTGAAAATTAACTCTTGCTCATTCACATATGATATTCGTGAATTATTAACTATAAAGCGGGACGTTTGCGGGAATTCAATGAGGTCCCTTATGTCTAAAGTTTTTTTCCGGTCCGCCGCGGCGATCAGCGCAGCCATTTTAATCTCCGCCTGCGCGACCGCGCCAAATAACCCTAATGCCAATACAGATATTCGTGAGGCCCAGGCTAAATCGGAAGCTCAGGCCGAAAGCTATAACGAGAATGAAGTAGTGGCGGCGATTTCCACGCATTTGGGCGTCACCAGCGAAAGCGCGGCCTCCGCGATTGAGCGCCTCTTCAAAGAGCGCGGGCGTCCGACGGCCTATATCACGGGCGAAGAGGGCGGCGGCGCGCTGACCATTGGCGCGCGTTACGGTAAAGGCACGCTCTGGATGAAAGATGGCCGTACAGCCGAAGTTTTCTGGCAGGGCCCCACCATCGGATTTGACGTCGGCGCGGAAGCCGGCAAAGTTTTCACACTCGTCTACGGCCTGGAAGACCCGGTCAATGTCTATCGACGTTTCCCCGGCGTGGACGGATCGGCTTATCTTGTCGCTGGTATGGCGATTAACTATCAGGCGGCCAATGGCATAACTCTCGCTCCCGTCCGAACCGGCGTCGGCCTCCGCCTCGGCGCAAATGTCGGCTATACGAGCTATACAAAGAAGCGAAGCATTCTGCCGTTTTAGGTTGTTTTTTACCTTATCTGGCAGCCTTGGTCGCAATTATATAAACATGTTTTTCGGGAAACTGATCTAGCTCCAGATGCAGAATGGACAGACCTTCTTCCGTTAAAATTTTCGTATTTTCGAAAATGCCGATAGAGCTGTAGCGAAACTCCTGACCGCGCCATTCATCCACATTTTTGTCTCCCACAGCGTCGCCGAAGGAATATATCAATATCCCGTTTTCATTCAATTTATCACAGAGTTTGGAAAGAACGGGTTCTTGTTGGGAAAGCGGCAGGTGAAAAAGACAGTCCCAGGATAGAATAAAGTCAAATGTTTCGTCTGTTTCCCAGTCCTGAATCTCGGATTGAATGAATTTGAAATCTGGATGATTTAACTTCGCCAGTTTTATCATTTCAGAGGAGGCATCAAGGCCTGTGACCGTGAAATTGGAATTCTGCAATCTTCGGATAAGTCGTCCACCTGATCCGCAGCCGACGTCCAGTGCATTCTGTTGACGGACGGCATAAGACAAGGCTCTTTCTAATTGAGCCACGCCGTATTCAGACTCAAAATGATACTGATTCCACCAAGCGGCAATCGTGTCGTATTTCTCACCAATAGTTTTCATTTACAGTCCCCGAATGAATATTTCTAAATGATGTCTCTATCGTCAAAACATAAATCAAAAAAATAATCTGTTACACTCTCGCGGAAATCACAATCAGAGTAATCTTACTGACGGGATATTTACTCACGAGTTTTTTCACTTGCCAAACCGAGGAGAAAGAATGTTAGTCTTTCCCATGGGAAATTGTTGCGAACCAAAAGTCTTCACCGGCTTATCGAAGGGTTATAAGCGGGCGCTTATTGCCGTGATTTTAATTAATGCGGTTATGTTTTTTGTTGAAATGGCCGCCGGGTTTTCGTCGCAGTCCCAAGCGCTCAAGGCTGACGCTCTCGATTTTGCCGGAGATTCCGTGACCTATGCGATCAGTCTTGCCGTTATTGGCGCGGCCGTCAGAACGCGGGCTTTGGCTTCGCTTTTTAAAGGCGCGTCACTGGGGCTGATGGCTTTGGTCATTCTCGTCACGACAGCGCTGCGGTTTTTTGAGGGAAGCGCCCCCGAAGCTCATACAATGGGATTGATTGGCGCCCTCGCTTTTCTGGCCAATATGGCGAGCGTACTGATACTTTTGAAATGGCGAGACGGCGATTCAAATGTTCGCTCTGTTTGGCTTTGTTCGCGCAATGACGCTATCGGGAATGTCGGTGTTATCCTGGCCGGTTTTGCCGTGGCCTTTACCGGATCGGCCTGGCCGGACTTGATTGTGGCCGGAATCATGGCCGCAATATTCCTGAAGTCCGCCGCCTCTATCACGGCGCAAGCGCGCGCAGAATTGAAACAGACCGAACGTCCGGCCTGAGCCTAACGCCTCTAGAGGTCTAGAGCCGAGATATCGAATAAATCCGCCATGACCGATTCCGTGGTCGGCCAACGCCCGGCCCCTTTGCCGCGAATGCGATATTGGTCGCCATCATCAAAATCAAAGACAGCATGGGCTTCTTCGCCTTCGGCCTGAGCCAGGAAATTATTCAGGCTGAGGTCTTTTAAATCCAGACTCGAAGAAAATCCGTTCTTGTCTTTCCAGGCTGTGGCAATGCGTTTAATCGCGCCTTTGGGCGGTTCTGTCGGATTGAAATTCTCGATAGAGTCGCGGTGGATGTCGTCAATGGTGATTTCTTCGTCAAAACCGAGCAGGGCGACGAGCAGTATTTTTGCTCCGGCATCGGCTCCGTTCACGTCACTGGACGGGTCGGCCTCGGCAAAGCCTTTTTCCTGTGCATCGGCCAGAGCGTCTTCATAGGACCGCCCTTTGCTGATTTCGCCGAGCATGAAATTGGTTGTGCCGTTGAGCAAAGCCTGAACGCGGGTGATGCGCCCCTTTTCACGTTTACACATTTCCAGAACCGGCATGCCGCCTCCGGCAGCGGCGGAGAAGAGAAGCTGAAGGTTGTTTTGTTCGGCGCGTTCCAACAGATCCCGTCCGCCTTTTGCGATGGCCTGCTTATTCGCACTGACCACGTGTACACCTGCCTCAATCATGGCGCGGGTATGGGTAAGCGCGGGCTCAATGCCATTCGAAACGTCGATAAAAATATCCGGTTTCGCCGCGACAAGATCCTCAAACTCTGTTGTCATCATTTCCGGCTTATAGCCCTGATCGATATATTTCTCGATATCGCGCACCATGATTTTGACCATCTCGAATTTATCGGGAGAGGCTTTCATCCGCCGGAAAACGCCGCCGCCGACAACCCCGCAGCCCATCATGGCGACGCGCAGTTTTTTAAACTTCGGCGCGTCGGAAAGCGGACCTGTTTTAGGGCCGATTGTGGTATAAAGCGGAATACCGGGACGGCCAATACGGAAAGATTGCTTGTGTTTTTTGGCAAAGCCTAGCGCCTTCGGTTCGACGAGCGGCGCGGCGACTTTGGCCATGTCGTCCCAGCTAATCTCGCTGTAACGCTCCGGGCTGTCGCCGGATTGTTTCGGGTCGCGGGCGTAAACGCCGTCGACATCTTTGAGAAGCAGGGCCGGAGCCTTAATCTGGTCTGCGACGAAAAGAGCTGTCAAATCCGCGCCCCCCTGGCCGAGGAGAACCGTACGGTCTTTTTCTCCGATGGCGACATAGCCGGGCATCACCACAATATCATGGTCTTTCAGATCCTGGTTCAGCTGCTCGGCGTCTAACCCTGTCAGTTCTGCCTCAGTTGAGCTGCCTTTTGCCGTGAGGCCGAGGTCTCGGGCCTGTCGTACAAAAGCAGGCGCTCCGATCCGTTCTAGCGCCAACGCCAGAAGCGCGGCAGAACGGCGTTCACCCAGCTGGATAAGCTCCGGCAGGTTTTTGGCTTGCCCCTCCGGGCCAATTCTGCGGGCTTCGGCCAGCAGGACGTCGCTCTGATCGCCCTGCGCCGAGGTGACGGCAACGACGTTCTGGCCTTGTCGGTAATGACGATAAATTTCAGAGGCCGCGTTTGTATAGTCTTCCAGCGACCTTAAAACGCTGTGGCCAAAATTCAGGACAATAACAGGAACGGGCATGACAAACTTTCCCAAGACAAGACTGGCCCAAGACAAACTAGGACCGTTAGACTAAAATCAAATTGTGCGGTTAAGGCCGCAGCGACGACAAGTCAACAAAAGTGACCCTGAAAGCGGCGCCCAGAGAAAGATTTTACCGGAAAGAAGGAAAAACTCTAAAGTCGAGGCACAGCATTGCTAATGAGGTTGAGCGGTATCGAATTGGTGTCCTTGCTCTGGCGGAGCACGATACGGGATTGAACATCAGAAATCAGATCAATGGAGAGAAGCGTCTCGCGCAGGAAATCTTCATAAGAGTGCATATCTTTCGTCACGATACGCAGCATGAAATCAACCGCCCCTGTGACGACGGCGCATTGAATAACTTCCGGCATTCGCGCGACAGCTTTTTCAAAACGTTCCATATTGGCGCGATTGGGAAGGCCGAGTTTGACGGCGACGAAGACTTCGAAATCCAACCCTAGTTTAGAGCGGTTCAAAATGGTAACACGGTTTTCAATAATGCCGAGTTCTTCCATACGCTTGATGCGTCGCCAACAAGGGGAAGACGAAAGTCCAACCTGTTCGGAAATATCTGCGACGGATAATCCGGCGTTATTCTGGATCAGATGCAGTATCTTGGCATCGATGTTGTCAATAATTTCGGGCATGTGAACCTCTCATATATCGAATATACGCAAAAAAATCGCGTCTGTTCCCCGTTATAACTGTAAAGCGTTATGATTATAGCGTATTTTTTGGATAAATTACGCTGAAAAGTCAATCTTCCCGCAACAATTAGGGTGGATTGAACGTAATTGTGATAAGAAAAACGTCCAAACAGGACAAAACGGGAATAAAGGGATAGAATGGGTCAGTCAGCCGAAAACAAAGCACGCGCAGAGCGAAACCGTTCCAACCAATCCAAACTGTTTGTGCCGGAGCCGCAATTCCGCCCGGGCGACACCCCGGACTACTCCCATATTTCGATTCCCACAAACCATTCACCTTCGCGCCCGGATCCCCTTTGCGACGCGCATGATACTGTTGAGCACGCCTTAAAGCTTATCCGGGTTTTGCGTTTTAACGGCGAAGCCGATGGCGACTGGAAGCCCGACCTGTCCGCAGACCAATTACGCGAGGGACTGCGCCATATGATGCGCACCCGCGCCATGGATGAGCGCATGTTCACCATGCAGCGCCAGGGCAAGATGAGCTTTTACATGAAGTCCACCGGCGAAGAAGCCGTCAGCGTCGGACACGCGATGGCGCTCCGTGATGAAGATATGACTTTCCCGACCTATCGCCAGCAAGGCATTCTGATCGCCCGCGGCGCGTCAATGAAAGAGATGATGTGTCAGGTCCTGTCCAATTCGGGTGATCCGCTGGACGGGAAATCCATTCCGGTGCTTTATTCTTTCAAGAAACACGGATTTTTCTCTATCTCGGGCAATCTGGCCACGCAGCTTATTCAAGGCGTGGGCTGGGCGATGGCCGAAGCTTATAAAAATACGGACGGCATTGCGTCAGTCTTTACGGGTGAGGGCGCAACTGCCGAAGGTGATTTCCACTATGCGCTAAACTTCGCTTCCACATACCGCGCGCCGTGCATCATCAATGTCGTCAATAACCAATGGGCGATTTCAAGTTTTCAAGGTATCGCGGCGGGCCGGGGCGAAACCTTCGCTGCGCGCGGAACGGGTTATGGCCTCGCGACATTGAGGGTCGACGGCAATGACATGCTGGCGGTTTATGCGGCGACGAAATGGGCAGCCGACCGCGCCCGTCAGGGCGGCGGCGCGACCATTATCGAACATTATACTTACCGCAAGGAAGGCCATTCCACGTCAGATGATCCGTCTAAATACCGTCCTGAAAATGAAGGCGATGTCTGGCCGTTTGGCGACCCGGTAGAGCGGCTGAAAAACCACCTCATCCATATTGAGGAATGGACCGAAGAAAAACATGAGGCTCTAGCTGAAGAGCTGAAAAAAGAAGTGCGCGAAACCTTTAAGAAGGCGGAAGCCATGGGCTCTGTCGCCAATTCCACGCAGCTTCCTGACAGCACAATGTTTGAGCAGGTTTACGAAACAGAGCCAGATCACCTTCTCCGTCAAAGAGAGATGTTCCAGGGGGAGATAGACTAATGGCTAAAATGAGCATGATCGAAGCCATCCGCGATGCGATGGATGTAAAAATGACTGAGGATCGGGATGTCCTCGTCTTTGGCGAAGACGTTGGCTATTTCGGCGGCGTGTTCCGCTGCACGGCCGGATTACAGGAAAAACATGGTCTTCACCGCTGTTTTGACACGCCGATTTCCGAGGGTGGTATCGTCGGCATCGCGATTGGTATGGCGGCCAATGGCCTGCGCCCTGTCGCGGAAATCCAGTTCGCCGATTATATCTATCCGGCCTATGACCAGATCGCGTCAGAGGCGTCTCGCCTCCGCTATCGCTCAAACGGCGACTTTACGGCGCCTTTGACTATCCGCACGCCCGTCGGCGGCGGCATCTATGGCGGCACGACGCACAGCCAGAGCCCTGAAGCCCTGTTTACGCATATTTCCGGTTTGAAAACCGTCATTCCGTCAAACCCATATGACGCAAAAGGTCTTTTGATCTCGGCGATTGAAGACAATGACCCGGTTTTATTCCTGGAGCCCAAACGGCTATATAATGGCCCGTTTGACGGCGACCATCAGAAACCGTCCGTCGGCTGGAAGAGCCATGAACTCGGCGAAGTCCCGGAAGGTCATTATACTGTGCCTCTGGCCAAGGCCCGCAAAATTACCGAAGGTAATGAACTCACTATCTTGGCTTACGGCACCATGGTTTGGGTTGCTGAGGCGGTCGTGAAAAATATGGGCATCAGCGCGGATGTTCTGGATCTTCGGTCTCTCTTGCCGCTGGATCTCGACGCGATTGTCGAATCTGTAAAGAAAACAGGCCGCTGCGTTATCATTCACGAAGCCACCCGAACCTCCGGCTTTGGCGGGGAACTCTCCGCTCTTGTTCAGGAACACTGTTTTTATTACCTTGAAGCACCTATCCAACGCGTGACAGGATGGGACACACCTTATCCTCACGCGCAGGAATGGGCGTTTTTCCCGGGACAGAAACGTCTGACACGGGCCGTCAAAACTGTCATGAAAGCCGCATAGATTATGGGCGAATTTATTTTCAAACTGCCGGATATCGGCGAAGGCGTTGTCGAAGCCGAGATTACCGCTTGGCATGTGTCTGTTGGCGACAAAGTCGAAGAAGACGCGCCACTTGCTGATGCGATGACGGACAAAGCCACCATCGAGCTGACTTCGCCGGTGGACGGCGTCGTGAAATCCCTCGGCTGTGAAGAAGGTGACGTATTTTCTGTCGGCGGTCATTTGGTCGTTTTGGAGACCGAAGGCGAAGACGCGGCAGGTGAAGACGCAGCAGACGCAGACGCAGAAGAAACATCCGAAGGTGAGACGGTAGAAAAGTCTTCCTCTGACGGCTCGGCGCCTGCCGGGTCCGATGAGTTTATTTTCAAACTTCCCGATATTGGCGAAGGCGTTGTTGAAGCCGAGATTACCGCCTGGCATGTTTCTGTCGGCGATGAAGTCGAAGAAGATGCGCCTCTTGCGGACGCGATGACAGACAAAGCCACAATCGAGCTTACCTCCCCGGTGAGCGGCAAGATTTTAGCGCTTGGCTGTGAAGAGGGGGATGTGTTTTCCGTTGGAGGCCATCTTGTAACTTTGGAAGTCGAAGGGTCTGCGCCCGCGCCGGAAAGCGAGACAAAAGACGCTCCGAAAAAAGCGGAAGCGCCTGCAAAGCCTTCCTCTCCGGCGTCGAAAACACCGTCAACGCCCCCATCAACTTCAGAGAAAAAGTCATCCTCAGAGAAAATATTGGCGAGTCCGGCCGTTCGTAAACGCGCCATGGATTCCGGTCTTGATTTGTCCAAAGCGAAAGCCAGCGGCGGCGAAGGTCAGGTCACGCATGCTGATCTCGACCTGCTCGAGAAAGCCGCAGAGCCGGAAGACGGCGAAACCCGCATCAAGGTAATTGGCCTGCGCCGCGTGATTGCGCAGCGTATGCAGGAATCCAAGCGAAATATTCCGCATTTCACCTATGTTGAAGAAATAGATGTGACAGAGCTGGAAGCGTTCCGCGCCCGCATCAATCGGAAAAAATCCGAAGACAAGCCAAAGCTGACCGTGCTTCCGCTCATGATCCGGGCGATGGCTGTCCTGCTCCGTGATTGGCCGCAATTTAACGCGCGCTATATGGATGAGCAGGGCTATGTTTCACAATATTCCGATTTCAATCTGGGGATTGCGACGCAGACCGATATTGGTCTGGTCGTGCCTGTTTTGAAAAAGGCGCAGACCCTTTCCGTCTGGAAAATGGCGGAAGAGTTAGGCCGATTGGCCGAGGGCGCGCGTAATAATAAACTCAAGCCTGAAGAGATGAGCGGCGCGACAACCACATTGACCTCGCTCGGTCCTTTAGGCGGCATTGTCACAACGCCCGTCATCAACCGGCCCGAAGTGGCCATTTTTGGCCCCAATAAAATCCGCCCGAAACTGGTTATGGAAGACGGCGAGGTGATTGAGCGCAAAGTCATGAACTTCTCGGTCTCCTGTGACCACAGGGTCATTGACGGCTATGACGCGGCCAAGATGATGCAAGATTTGAAAGCTCTGCTGCAAGACCCGCAAATGATGTTTCTCGCTTAGGGCGCAGGACTTACTTTTCTGCTTGGCAGAGGCTCGCGTCTGTCCTATATGCCGCGCTTCGCACCGTATGGTGGGGTAGCTCAGCTGGTTAGAGCGCAGGACTCATAATCCTGAGGTCGGGGGTTCAAGTCCCCCTCCCACTACGGTGCGGCTTTCATTTAAAATTTCAGATTTCGGTCTTCTTTTTTACAGGAAGCAAGAATCTGATTGCCACGGCTCACAAATTATAAGAAAAACATGCGCGAAGCGTCTGCGGGGAAGCGGCTTCGGGAGGGGCCTTGTGCTAGTTAAAGGGCGTGACAGACTCGTCGAATTTGATGTCGTCGACAAATTTTCTAAAAGAGTTCCTACCATAGGAATCCAAATCATTTTTGGACTATGCTGTTTTCTGATGGCCGTTTTTGCTCGCGCGCTGGTCGACGCCATTTTTGCCGCCGCCGGGCCTTTTTCCCTTATTTACCCTGCTATACTTATCTCCACCTTATACGGACGTTGGCAATCCGGACTGACAACATTTCTGTTTGCTTTCTTACATGCTTGGTATTTTGTACTGCCGGAGCCGCGCTCTTTTTCATTTGAAATAGAGGGGGACGCCGCCCGCACAATTGTAAATGGGTTTGCGGCTTCGTTTATTCTGTTGTTTGCAGAAATTTTCAGACGCGGCATCCGCCTGGCGACAATGGAAAGAGACCGCCAACTTACAACAACGACGCTTCTTATTCGGGAATTGGAACATCGGACGAAGAATAATTTTGCGATGGTTTCAGCGCTTTTGAACATGCAAAGCCGGAGTCACAAATCCTCTGAAGTGAAAGAGGCTTTGGAAATGGCGTCGACGCGAGTCAATAGTTTCGCGGCCATACATGATTCGATCTATAGCTCCGGCGATTTTCAGGAAAATATAGATATTGCGGAATATCTGAAGGCGCTTTGTGAAAGTCTCAGAAAGGCGTTTGCGTCTGACTCATCTATAGATATTACATTGTCGGCGGCGTCATACCGCATGGAGCGAGATAAAGCTGTGGCGCTTGGCCTCATCTTAAATGAAGTTGTCACCAATGCCTTTAAACATGCGTTCCCGGACGACAGAACCGGGTTGATTCATATTTCTTTTGTGGCCAATCAAAACGAGCCTTGGGCGCTCACTGTTTCAGATAATGGGTGCGGCATGAATAATAAAGGAGATAAGAAAAAGCCCCCGAAAGAAAAGAAGGAAAATGGCGGGCTCGGCACGCGCTTGATGACAACATTCGCGCAGAATGTTCAGGCCGAGATTGAAGTTAAATCAACCTCTGACGGAACCGTATTTACACTGTCAGAAATATCTCAGGACGAAGCTGAGTAGTGTTGTTCAAATAGTTATACGGCTCAAATATAACGCTTCGGGAAATGCCTGAACAATAAATCGTTCAATTACGAATTATCTCGGCGCGCGTTTGGCGAGGATGCGTTGTAAGGTGCGTCTGTGCATATTAAGTCGCCGGGCGGTTTCCGAGACATTTTTCCCGCAAAGCTCGTAAACGCGCTGAATGTGCTCCCACCTCACGCGGTCTGCGCTCATGGGGTTTTCCGGCGGCTCGGGCGCTTCGCCCTTGCTCGCGAGGAGCGCTTTGCAGACATCATCTGCGTCAGCAGGTTTGGCCAGATAATCTACCGCGCCGCGTTTTACCGCCGAAACGGCTGTCGCCAGATTCCCATATCCCGTAAGCATCACCATGCGGCAATCCGGGCGGGTCTGGTGGAGCAGATCAATGACGTCTAATCCGTTTCCATCCTCAAGCCGCATATCCAGAACGGCGAAAGCCGGTGGTTTAGACCGTGCGATGGCTTTGGCCTCTGTCACAGTCTCGGCGGTCTCGACGGTGAAGCCGCGTTGCTCCAGGGCGCGCCCGAGACGCGTCCGAAAAGGTCCGTCATCGTCCAGAATTAAAAGACTGGCATCATTCGGTAAGTCATATTCAGTCATAACTCTTGTCTCATCCTCTCTGTCTTATAGAGCCGTCCGTCAGGATAATTCTGTTTTATCCCATTCTGTCTACGTGTGACAGCGTCAAAAGAGCTGAATAGATATGCAAAAAGCCGTCTTCTCTTATTGGGTTCTCGGCAGTATCAAGGATTTTCTTGGCCATTTCGCCTCCACTCTTGCGCCGCCAAGCGGAGCCCGGCTGAAATGCACGGCTCCCCCGGTGCGTTCAATTAAGGTCGTTGCAATGAAGACACCGAGCCCCAAGCCTCCGGCGCGGTCGGGTTTGGTTTTTTGCCGGGTTCGCATGGTCACATATGGTTGGCCAAGCCGACCCAGAATTGTGGGATCGAATCCCGGCCCGTCATCATCTATCGTCAGAGTAATGTAATCTTCTGTCCAATGACCGGTGAGATTGACCTGGTCGCGGGCGAAATCCACAGCGTTTTCGACAAAGTTTTTCATGGCGTAGAGCAGCTCGGCCTGACGGCGCAGGGCGGGTTCAGGGCCTTCGCCATAGGTTTCGATCGTAATATCCGGGTCGATATCAATAAAGGGCTCAGCGGCTTCTTCGAACAGATCTTCAAGGGAGAGTTGATCATGAATGGCATCGCCTTCATCGCCGCGCAGGGAAAGCTGTTCCAGAATGGAGCGGCAACGCTGGGCCTGAGATAAGAGAAGGGCGGCGTCTTCGGACAAAGAGGTACCTTCCGGAATTTCGCGGCTCATTTCCTTGGCAACAACCTGAATAGTGGCGAGAGGGGTGCCCAGCTCATGCGCGGCGGCCGCGGCGAGGCCTCCCAGAGCGGAGAGTTTATGTTCATGCGCCAAAAGGGTTTCAGTTGCGGCCAGGGCGGCGGCCATTTTGCGGCTCTCTTTGGTCGCGCGCCACGCATAGAGGGAGGTAAAGATGGAGCCGACAATGATTGCCGTCCAGACGCCGAGACGAAAGAGGAGAGGTAAATCAAGAGGCGCGGCAGGATCCCAGGGCAAAGGACGGTAATGAAACACCAGCCAGAGGGACAGCACGGTGGCTAAACCAGCAAGCGTCAGCAGGACGGGTTTAGATAAGGTCGTCGCGCTCGTCACAACGGGCGCGAGAAAGAGAAGCGCAAAAGGATTGGTGATGCCGCCAGTCAGCCAAAGCAGTACGGCCAATTGGATAATATCAAAGCCAAGCTGAAGAAGTGCTTCTAATTCGCCGACACGCCGTTCCAGCGGAAATAACGTGGTTATGGCGAGATTGACGACAACGCTAACCCCGACAACGAGGGAGCAGGCGAGGACCGGAAGCGGATAGTTAAATAACTGGCTGACAATTAATAACGCCAGAGCCTGACCGCCAATAGCCCCCCAGCGCAAAAGCACCAGAGTATAGCGCCGAAGCCGGCCCATAGACCGTGCGGGCGGCTTGGGCGGATCGGCCATTTCGCTCAGTCCGAGTGGCAGGCTGATATCAGGGGCCGCGTTCACAGCCGCCGCTCAGATAATATGGTCCCCATC
Organism: Litorimonas sp.; assembly: GCA_029936425.1. GTDB lineage: Bacteria > Pseudomonadota > Alphaproteobacteria > Caulobacterales > Maricaulaceae > Litorimonas. The sequence continues at coordinate 28,388 of JAPYSU010000021.1, read as the reverse complement.
GCGTCAATCTGACAAAGTCTAAGGGATAGTGCAGTAGTCATAATTGGTTTATACGCATTCTAGGCGGGCTTGGATATGCCATAGCTCGAAAGTTTTTATATCAGAGAGCCAATATGCCTTTTGCAAAATTTCTAGTGATGTCAGTTGCGGCTATGAGCCTTGCGGCCTGCGGTCCAAACGAAGGCACGTCTGGCCAGGCTGGTAAAACTGTCACATCAGGACAGGCGGATATTGGCGGCGAGTTTTCGCTCGTTAATCAAAATGGGGAGCGCGTAAACGAAGAGACGCTCACCGGGAAACCGCATTTAATCTATTTCGGGTTCACCTATTGCCCGGATGTTTGTCCGACGGCCTTACAGAAAATGGGTCAGGCTCAAAGCCTTCTGGGCGATAAAGGCGATGATATCGGCTATGTTTTGATAAGCGTGGACCCTGAACGCGACACGGTTGAATCCTTATCCCAATATGTTGAGGCCAATGGTTTCCCGGAAGGGTTGCAAGGCTTTACCGGAACTCCGGAAGAAGTTTCGACTGTCAAAGCCGCCTACAAGGTCTATTCCTCTAAAGTGCCAACGCCGGAAAGCGCCGCAGAATATACAGTCGATCATTCAGACATAATGTATCTGATGGGCGCGGACGGAAAATTTGTCGATTTTTTCTATGGGCGTACAACCCCGACGGAAATGGCGGCGCGGCTTACAAAACACCTCAAGACAGGTGAATAGGGTATATCCAAGCCAGTTCTAAACAGGCGCGGCTTATCGATTGGCGCCGGGCACCCATTTAACGTCGGCTTGTCCCTGATCATTTGTCCAACGGGCTGCCACAAATAGGTAATCCGACAGGCGGTTCAGATACTGAATGGCATGCGGGTTGACGTCGTCCACTTCGCTCAGAGCTACGCAGACACGTTCGGCCCGCCGGCAGACGGTTCTCGCCTGATGCAAATAAGCCGCCGGTGGGGTTCCGCCGGGCAGGACAAAGCTTTTTAGCGGCTCGAGATCCTCATTGAGACTGTCGAGCTCTTTTTCAAGACGCGTTGTTTGGCTTTCCACTATTCGCAAAGCGTATTCGCTATCGGCTTCGCCCTTTTTTGGGAGCGGCGTTGCCAGATCTGCGCCGAGATCGAAAAGATCGTTTTGAATGCGCGAGAACATGTCATCAAGCGGGCGGTTTTCCAGGTGAAGCCGAACCAGACCGATTACGGCGTTGGTTTCGTCGACATCTCCATAGGCTCTGACGCGCAAGGCCGATTTGGACAGGCGAGAGCCGTCAACGAGGCCGGTCGAACCGTCATCCCCCGTGCGGGTATATATCTTGTTGAGTTTGACCAAGAGCCTAGCCTCTGGTTTTGACGTAAACCGTCAGGATAAGCAGTCCAATGGCGACGGCTTGCGCGACAACCCGGCGGCGCATCCAGATATTGGATTTCTCTCTATCGCCGGTTTGTTTGCCGCCCATAGACTTTGCGCCCATGACCAGTGTGAACAATACATAGAGAAATGAGGCGATTGTCAGTGCATATAAAATATAGAGCATTCGGCTCTCCTTGCAAATTTACTAACCCTTATAGGGACTTATACGTCAAAAGGGCAGAGGTAAGATTGCGACGAATTCGCTTGTCCACAATTTCCTCTGCACCCGCCCATAGCAGGCAGCGCGTTGACGCGATACCAGACCCTTCAACAGAATTTTAGGAAATAAGAGGTCATTATGATTTCCGATGCAGACCGCGCTGACCAAATGGGTCAGGCCACCCGCGAAAAATTGAAACAGTTCATCGCCCGTATCGAGCGTTTGGAAGCCGAGAAAGCCGAACTGGCGACAGATATTCGCGAAGTCTATTCCGAGGTAAAAAGCTTTGGGTTTGATACCAAGGTGATGCGAAAGGTGATCTCACTACGCAAGCAGGACGCGTCTGAACGGGCGGAGCAGGAAGCCCTGCTCGACATGTATATGGAAGTTGTTGCCGACCAATAGGGTAATACAGATTAAGTGTTCCGCTTCTGTTCTTTTTCTGCTACACGGCCTTCATGTCCGATTATGACAAGCAGCAATGGCAAGAGGAGCAGGCGGCGCGAGACGAGGCGCAAAGCGCTTTCCGTGATAAAATGGCGAAGTCGCGGGAGCGATCTGCCCGTAATGCGCGGCGCAAGATTGCCAGGCTCCATGCCAAACTGACAGAGCTTGACCATATTAGCGAATTTGAAGACGAGTTTGGCGAGAGCGTACTCGAACGTCTCGAAAAATATGGCTCGGCTTTTCATGATCCGGAAAAGGGGCGCGCGGGGGATGCCTTGTCTTCGGCGCAAAGGCAGGTCGTCTCGCGCATGAATAAAAAGGTCAAAGAGCTTAAAGCTAAAAGAAGTTCCGAAGCCTCCGAACATGACCCGGACGCGGATTATAGCCGTTCCGCTGGAGGCTGGGCCTCGAAGCCAAAAAAAGGCCTAAGCTCGAAAAAGGGATTCGGACGTAAAAACTTTACGCCGCGCGTCAGGCAGATCGAAGAGGATATGCCCGAAGATCAGGTTATGAAGAAACCGGATGTCGATTTCAGCGATCCAAAAATTGAACCCTTCTTGCCGGAATATGTGCCGGAGCCGCCAAAGGAATCGCCAAAGGCACCAACGCCTAAAAGACCCTTTCTTCGGTTGGTTCGCTCAGAGGACTAATTAGGGAATTTATTCGGGCACGTTTAAGTCAGTTTTGGATGCAGATAAAAAGACCCGCTCCACTTTCGCGGAACGGGCTATTATCAAAAAAGAGATATCTTAGTTAGGGTCTGATTCACTTTCCAGATCAGTTTCAACATCAGATTTAATGTCGAGGTCTACATCGGAATCTTCTTCAAGAGTCATGTTTTCCTGTAGTTCAACATCACTTTCCATCTCTGATTCCACCACAGGGTCAGTCTCGTCTAAAGTGGGCGTTTCCGGCGCTTCCGGTACGGAGAATTCAGTCTCGTAAGAGGTGTCATTCTCGCCCGTTACGGCGTCTACGGTCGGATCTATGTTGAGGTCAGAACCCTCAACTTGAGGAGAGTCAATCGTCGTCTCCGTGTCTGACATGACCTCGTTTTCAAGAGCCGGATTTTCCAGTGTCGGACTTTCAAGTGCCGGATCCGTTTGTAAGATGGCATCACCTTCTACGCCAGTTTCGACTTGTACGTCAGAGTCGGTTGTCGTCTCAAATGCGGAAGGAACGTCCGGATCCAGAGCAATTTCATTTTCTTCCAAACCTATGTCAGTCTCGACATCTGTTTCGGTTTGGACGTCCGTCTCAGTGTCCAGCGTTGCGTCAGCGTCGACTGGGTCTGTCTCCATCGTGGACTCAGTGTCCATGGTTTCGGCTTCCACAGGCTCTTCATCCATCTCCATAGATTCAGTCTCAGTCTCCATGGCGTCATCAGACATAGATTGTTCGTCTTGGATCTGCGCGTCTTGGGCCTGCGGATCCGCGTCTGGAGTTTCATCGAACTCATCAACGATCACTCCAGAGTCTACAGCCCCTTTTACAGCGGTTGAATCAGATGGCATGACAACAACAGAGTCAGTTTCCCTAGCGTCCACTTCGCCTTTTACAGCAAATGATTTTTCATATTGTTCAGCTGAGAAACTTTCGCTTCCTCCTGAAATCACATTAAATTGACGCTGAGCATTTGTAAGGGTTTTCCCCTCTTTCTCTTTATATTTCGCAAATTCAGAGAATGACACTTGGCCATTAGCATCCGTATCTAAGTCTGAAAATGTGGGGGGTGTGTCCCCAGCAAAAGCGCTACCCGCGCCCAGAATGGCGGCGAGTGCCATAGCAATGGAAGTTGTTTTTAGATAAGTCATATCGAAATTCCTTTCTTATCAGCCAATCACCCCCAGTTGAGTGAATGTTCTGCTAATATAATGTCTAAAGGCGCGTTTTGTTGCGTTACAAAAAATTGGGAGTTGAGACGAAAATAAGGCAAAAAAGGGCTTAAATAATAAAGCCAACTATCAAAAAGCCCGCCAGAAGCGGGCTTCAGTTTTAAATTCGTTTAGGCGGCTCTATTTTTCGCCCCAAACTTTCATTTGCGGATTGGAAGTCTTGTCCAAATCAGTTTCCGCGCCTGAATTTGTCATGTTTGACATGGCATCAGGATCATTCATCTGATTGAGTCCCGCCGGATTGTTATCGACTGGATAGTCTTGTCTGGTTTCGGTCTCATTCATTCTATCAGTCTCTATAGAGCTGTCGGAGGTGACGGACGCTTCCATTCCAGCCGTAGAACGATATCTAGGCGTATTCAGAACATCATTTGATATAGCGGCTTGATACTGACTTTGGCTTAAAGTCCTTTGGCCATTGCTTAATTTCGTGAACTCCTGAGCTGCTTTCGTGGCGCTGGAGAGACCCTGAGACTTACGCATTTTCCAGTACTCGTCATAGCTGACATTTCCATCTGAATTTGCGTCAAGTGCGGCGAAATCCTTATATTCAACATTCATATTTGCGGAGGTATCGGTCGAAGTCGTTATTGTACGATTTAGAACTGCCTCGGGTTGATTTTCATATGTCTGTATGGAATCGACGCGCATTGAGTCAGGGGCCGACATTTTATTGTCAGTCTGCTTCATGGCGGACTTCATCTTATTTTTCTTAAGTCCAGCCATATCAAAATCGGCAAAACCGTCCATATTGATAGTTGTATCTTGGCCAGCTAATCGGCTGAATTCTTCGGCTGCAACAGACGTGCTCACGCCGTGCGATTCGCTAAAGGTCGCAAATTCGGTGAAGGTCAATTGGCTATCACTATTAGTGTCTATTTTCATAAACACCTCTTTTTTTGACATGTCTTTAGCCTTGTCGCCTGCAAAAGCGGGCGCGGCTGTCAATAGAGTTGCGATGGCAGTAAGGGCGACAGTATTATGATAGGTCATTGAAATCTCCTTTTAAATTGACGGACGCGGAGAAACAGTTTGAAGGGGGGAGTGTTTAGTCCGCATCCGTCAACCAATTAACGGCCTGATGCCTCTTCCGTTTCATTAAATGTCGGCAAGAAAGCAAAGCAGGAAATTTCTTACTCGAAATGAAGTTTATTCCGCCGGAATGGATTCATAGCCATATATGGGCTCTTCCTCGACATTCTGGACATCCGACAGAGGCTGCGGACCTCGAGGGAGCACAGAATCAGGAGGCGTGCCGGGCTTCAGGGCGTAGGCTTTCCCTTCCATTAAAAGGGCCAGATTTAACTCATCCTCTGTCAAAATAGCGTCGCCCTGAGCGGATCTAACAAAATCCTGGGCGGCTTCGGTTGGAGAGATTCCGGCGCTGTCCGCATAAAGCTTATACTCAGAGAAACTCACCTGATTATCACCATTTCTATCAAGTTTAGCGAATTCAGTCGGCAGCGCTCCGGCAGAGGCCGATCCTGTGAATATTGCCAAAAGGCTCAGAGAAAAGAGAGAGGCGAAAACGCAAACAGAAAAACGCATAATTTAAGTCCTTCTTGAGATTAGGGTCTACAGAGTGACACTTTGCACTTTGTAAAACCATATACAATTTGGACAGGATATAGCCGGAGAATAGGGCCTTAATGCGGCAGACTATAATGCTAGGTATTTGTTAGGCGGAGCGAACGTCGTCCACATCAAGAGAATGTTCGCGGACCTTGCGGTAAAGCGTCGAACGACCGATTCCGAGACGTCTGGCAATTTCGCTCATGTGACCGGAGTAATTCTGGATAGCGAATTCAATCAGATCTCTTTCAACCTCTTCCAGGCTTCTCAGGTGACCTTCGCGATCAAAAACAGAAACCGCTTTCATATCGTCTGCCGGATTGGCCGCTTTTTCATCCAGTTTCTGTGTCCAGCTTTCCAGGCCGGACGGTGATCCTTTGGAAAAAGAGGGTGCCTCACCTGTGATTTGGGGGAAGTCTTGAGGGCGCAATGTCTCGCCATCTGACAAGATCATCGCCCGAAAGATCATATTCTCCAATTGCCGGACATTTCCCTTCCACTCATAATTTTGCAAAAGCTCGATTGTCTCGTGCAAGCCGCCGGAAATATTCAGGCGTTCTTGAGCGTTGAACCGTTTGATGAAATGTTCGGTCAGGGCCGGAATGTCTTCGCGGCGGTCGCGAAGGGGCGGGACGGCAATAGGGAATACATTCAACCGGTAATAGAGGTCTTCGCGAAAAGAGCCGTCCGCAACGCACTCCTGGAGATCGCGGTTTGTCGCGCTGATAATACGGACATCCACTGGTGTGGGGCGTTTGGCTCCAACTGGGTCAACTTCGCCCTCCTGAAGAACGCGGAGCAATTTTACCTGCATGTCCAGCGGTAATTCGCCTATCTCGTCCAAAAATAATGTTCCCGTATGGGCTTCCTGGAATTTGCCCAAATGCTTATTATTCGCGCCCGTGAATGAGCCTTTCTCATGCCCGAATAGAATGCTTTCGACCAGATTTTCGGGAATAGCCCCGCAGTTTACGGTAATAAAGGGTCGTCCCGCCCGGTCCGACGCACCTTGAATGGCGCGGGCAATGACTTCTTTCCCGACCCCGGATTCTCCAGTGATCAGGATAGGAATATTGGCCTTCGCGCCGCGTTCGCCCATCGCAACAACGGTTCGCATCGTTCCGGCATTGCCGATCAGGTCATTAAACTGAAGGCTCCCATCGGAGGTCTTTTTCAGCCGCGTGACTTCTGTGGCGAGCGTATTCATTTCAAGCGCGTTGCGGATGGAAACGATAATCCGCTCAGGCGAAGCTGGTTTGACAATAAAATCGCGCGCGCCCGCTTTCATGGCTTTGACGACGGTTTCGATAGAGCCTTTGCCTGTCAAAACAATGACGGGCAAGTCCGGACGTTTGAGCGCTAACTCGTCCAAAGTTTCCATGCCGTCGCGGCCCGGCATCACCAGGTCGAGCAACATGACACTGACCTTATCTGAATTGGCCCCGAGCGCAATTTCCAGAGCCCCGTCCCCATTATCCGCTTGCAGGGTGGAAAAACCGCTTTTCTCGACCACGGCCTGTAGGAGCCGCCTCTGAGTCGGGTCGTCATCCACAATCAGGACAGTTTTTGACATCAAAATACCTTCTACTCTTAAATTTGACAGCCCTCTCAAAAGGAAGAGGAGACGCCAGAGGGTGTTCGTAAGAATATGGGACAAACAGGTGAATTTTTGGCCAAAAATCAGGGTTAGCAGGAAGTTAAATCCATTTTAGAGGAAAAATATGCCTCGACACGGCGTTGGCGCTATTGTCCGTTGGACAAGCGCATGATAGCAGAAGCGAAATTTTGTCTCCAGTATCCTCGGGTGGATATGGGGGCGGACAACCCTTTGAAAAAGACATCAGGAAAGAAAAATGGCAGCTGGTTCTTCAAATTACAATCGCGGTGAAATGAACGTCAAAGCCCAATCCGGCACATTTGGCGGATTTATGGGTCTGACGAAATATGGCGGCGCTCTTGTTGCGCTTATTGTTCTTATGCCGACTTTGGTGTTTGCCGTGGGTATGGGCTGGTTCAGCGCGCTCATTGTCAGTTTGATTGTGGGATTTGTGATTGGTGTGGTCCTGAAATTCAAAGCCATCTGGTATGTCGTATTGGTGGGAACCGCTATCTTTGTGGGTATAATCTCATTTCTGCTGAGCCTCCTGGCGGGGTAAGCGCTCTTTGCCTGACCGGCTGACGTCGTTTGGGCCGATAGATTAAGACTTCAGTCGAAGGGGATTTGTCTTGCATATAGCCGTTATAAAAGATTCCGGGCCGGCAGAACGCCGCGTCGCCGCGACGCCGGATACCGTTAAAGGCTTTGTCGCCGCAGGTCATAAAATTACGGTGACCAAAGGTGCGGGCGCAGAGGCGGATTTTTCAGACGCCGCTTATAAAGAGGCAGGCGCGACGATCGCCGCCAGCAATACGGCTTGCGTCAAAAATGCCGATCTTGTCTTTTCGGTAAACGGGGCGGATGCAAAACTGGTTGGCAGCCTGAAAAAAGGCGCCGGAATTACCGGAGCCATGAGCCCGACCGATAATCCAAAATACGCTCAGGCCTGCGCCAAAGCCGGCGTCACGGCTTTTGCTCTCGATTATATTCCGCGTATTTCGCGCGCGCAGGCGATGGACGTGCTGTCCTCGCAGTCCAATTTGTCCGGCTACCGCTCTGTGGTCGAAGCCGCCGGGATTTATGGCCGCGCTCTGCCAATGATGATGACGGCGGCGGGCACAATCGCCCCGGCCAAAGTATTCGTCATGGGCGCGGGGGTCGCAGGACTACAAGCCATTGCCACGTCCCGCCGTCTCGGCGCGGTGACGACGGCGACTGACGTTCGCCCCGCCGCCAAGGAACAAGTTGCCTCTCTCGGCGCGAAATTTGTCGCCGTGGAAAACGACGAATTCAAAGCCGCCGAAACCTCAGGTGGATATGCCAAGGAAATGTCGCCAGAGTATCAAAAGGCTCAGGCCGAGCTGACCGCGTCTCACGTTGCTAAACAGGATGTTGTTATTACCACCGCCCTTATTCCGGGACGCCCCGCGCCGAAATTGATTGATAAGGCCATGCTGGATTCCATGAAGCCCGGCTCTGTCATTGTCGATCTTGCGGTGGAACGCGGCGGAAATGTTGAAGGCTCCAAGAAAGGCGAAATCGTCACGACCAAGAACGGCGTCCATATTGTTGGCTATCTTAACTGGCCGTCCCGTATGGCGGCGGATGCCTCCAACATGTTTGCGCGTAATCTCAAAGCGTTCTTGCCTCTGGTGACATCCGAGGCCGGAGCCTATGCGCCGAATTGGGACGACGAAATCATTAAAGGCTGCGCTCTGACGAAAGACGGCGAAGTCGTTCATGAGCGCTTGCTTTCTTTGCCAGCTGGAAAGCCCGGTGCGAAAAAGGCGGCGCCTAAAAAGCCTGCCGCGAAAAATACCGGGAAAAAGAAAGGGTAGATTATGACCTTCGCTCTTATCATGGCGGGAGGCGCCGCCGTCAGCCCGATCGTTTTCCAACTGACTATTTTCGTTCTGGCGATTTTCGTCGGATATTATGTGGTCTGGTCGGTCACGCCCGCCCTTCATACGCCGCTCATGGCTGTTACCAACGCCATTTCATCCGTGATTATCGTGGGCGCTTTGATCGCCGTGGCCGCAGGCGCGCTGGGCGGCTCTTCTGTCTCCACCTGGACCGGCGCGATTGCCGTGGCGCTTTGCGCCGTCAATATATTCGGCGGCTTCCTCGTCACCCAACGTATGCTCGCCATGTATAAGAAGAAGGCGAAATAATCATGCCTGAACTCTCAGCCAATCTTGCCGCTATCCTCTACACAGTCTCGGCGGTTCTCTTCATTCTGGCCTTGCGGGGGCTAAGCTCTCCTGAAACCTCCCGCCGCGGGAATTATTACGGCATGGTCGGTATTGCCATTGCAATCGTGACGACATTTTTGGTCGCGGGGATGGGCGGTACAGGTTTCCTTTTCGCCGGAGCTGGCCTTGCAGTCGGCGGTGTCGTCGGCGCGGTAATTGCGAAAAAAATTCCCATGACGGATATGCCGCAACTTGTTGCGGCGTTTCACTCCTTGGTCGGATTGGCAGCTGTTCTTGTGGCCGTTGCCGCCTTTTTCTCGCCGGATAGCTTCGGCATCCTGAACGACGAAGGCACCATTAAGGCCGGAAGCTTGCTCGAGCTATCACTCGGCGCGGCCATTGGCGCGATTACCTTTTCCGGCTCTGTCATTGCCTTTGCCAAGCTGAACGGGAACATGTCCGGCGCGCCAATTATGCTGCCTTTCCGGCACTTGATTAATATCGCCCTGGGCCTCGGCGTAGCTGTACTCATCGGGATGTTGATGAAATCCGGCGGTTCGGATCCGACAATCCTCTGGAGCCTTGTCGCGATTACTTTTATTCTCGGCTTTCTGCTTATCATTCCGATCGGCGGCGCGGACATGCCTGTCGTGGTGTCCATGCTAAATAGCTATTCCGGCTGGGCGGCGGCGGCGCTCGGTTTCACGCTCGGCAATATGGCGCTTATCGTGACCGGCGCGCTCGTTGGCTCTTCGGGCGCGATCCTGTCCTACATCATGTGTAAAGCCATGAACCGGAGCTTTATTTCCGTCATTCTCGGCGGATTTGGCGGCGATACATCCTCCGCTGCAGGCGGCGACAAGGAACAGCGCCCGTTCAAACAGGGCTCTGCCGAAGACGCGGCGTTCATTATGAAAAATGCGTCCAAAGTCATCATCGTGCCGGGCTACGGCCTCGCCGTAGCGCAGGCCCAACACGCCATTCGCGAGATGGCCGATACGCTGAAGGAAGAAGGCGTCGATGTGGTTTACGCTATCCACCCGGTTGCGGGGCGGATGCCGGGCCACATGAATGTGCTCCTCGCCGAAGCGAACGTCCCTTATGACGAAGTGTTCGAGCTGGAAGACATTAATTCCGAATTCTCCAATGCGGATGTCGCCTTTGTTATCGGCGCCAATGACGTGACGAACCCGTCCGCCAAAACCGATCCGTCCAGCCCGATTTTCGGCATGCCTATTCTGGACGTCGATAAAGCCGGCACCGTGCTCGTCGTCAAACGCTCCATGTCCACAGGCTATGCCGGTATCGACAATGATCTGTTCTATGAAGACAAGACGATGATGCTCCTGTCAGACGCGAAAAAAATGGTCGAGAGCATTATTAAGACTTTGTAGGGGTTTGGCGCACCGCGCCAAAATCAAACTTTATAAAAGTTTGATACCGAAAAAGCGGGTTCGTTGCACCACGAACCCGTAGCAATCCTCAAGTTTTACAATTAGTCTCATAGCTATGTTTGATTCTATCGGCAAAGCTGCTGGCTACGTAAAACGTCTAATTAAATTAAAAGATGATGTTGAGCTCTTAGAAGCTGTTCAGCCGCTTCAAGAGGTTATTAGTGAGGCTCAGCGTGAAGCTACCGAAGCGGTTAGCAAAATCCATGAACTAACTGTTGAAAATATCGAGTTAAAGAAAGAGATTATTAAACTCAACGAACAAAAATCGGTTACGGAAAGCTATAAAATTCATAGGTTTGATACGGGTGGTATCGTATGGAAGCTGAAAAGTGACGAAATAGATGGCTACCCATATATTTGTGCAAATTGTGTTGAAGAAGGTAGAGTGTCTCCCTTGCAGGAACGTGGTCTATTCATGTCTTGCAATGCTTGCAAAACTCGATTGCAGATTAAGCCTCAAGGCAAAGTAAATGTTATAATGTGAGATTTTATTATCGAATGGCTTACGAAGACAAACAGTCATGAAATGGGTTATCGGCATTCTTGCGGTTCTCATTGGATTATACATTCTGCTTGTGATTGGGGTCTATGTGATGCAGCGAAAGCTGCTTTACTTTCCACCTGAAAATTATCTTTCTCCTGCCGATGTTAATGTCGAGATGGAAGAAATTAGAAATGCCCAAAACGATATAATTTCTTGGTGGACGCCGCCGACTAGCCCAGACGGAAAAACCGTGATGGTATTCCATGGCAATGGGTCAGCGATCTATAGTCATTATGATGTTTTCAACGATTTAATAGAGGCTGGACATGGCGTTCTGTCTGTCGGCTATCCCGGCTATCCGGGACAAAGCGGGGTGAGCCCTACACAAAAGAGCCTGACGGAAGCTGCCAAGCGTCAGTATGAATGGGTGGTTAACCAGGGAATTTCACCCGAAAATATTGTTTTTTACGGTACCTCGCTTGGCTCGGCTGTCGCGGCCCAACTTTCCATAACTCACGAACCTTCTCTTTTTATCGCGGATGCCTCTTTCAACTCAATTGTCGCCGTGGGAGCAGAGGCTATGCCCTTTTTGCCCGTCCGGTTTTTGCTCAAGGATAAATTTCTTTCTGATGAAGCCCTCCAAAACGGTTCATTTCCGCTCATCTGGATACATGGTACAAAAGACACAATTGTGCCTCTCAAATTTGGCGAGCTTTTATTCGAAGGATATAAAGGGCCGAAAACCGCCTATAGAATAGAAGACGGTTTGCACAATAACCTCTGGGGCCTGGGCGGCCGCGATATTGTCCTTAAGGCGCTCAAATCCGAAATAAATTAATCCTCGACCTTGTCCGGCAAATCTTCGCGCTTGGTCGAGGCCATATCGTCGAGCTCTTCCTCGGTCATTGTTTCATACATTTCGACGGACGCGCCTTGGAGGTCGCTTTTCTTGATCTCTCCGCGTTTGGCCGAGAGCGCGGCGCCGGCGGCCTTTTGCTGGGCTTTGGATTTGGCTTTCATATCGGTCTCCTTTTTTGAAAATACACCTCTTCTGAATATTTGGTTCCCGTTTTTGAAACTCACCTTGTCAGGACGATTTCAATAACGCTAAAGACCCCTATGTCCTCATCTCCGCTCTCCCTCCAAAATGTCTCCAAAAGCTTTGGCGGAAAATCCGCCGTCAGAGATGTCAGCTTCACTATAAAACGCGGCGAAGTGGTTGGATTTCTGGGCCCGAACGGAGCGGGGAAAACAACAACGATCCGTATGGCGCTCGGTCTTATCCCGCCCGATACAGGGGACGTGAAATTATTTAATGAAACGCCGGGCGAAAACGCCTTTGGGCGGATTGGATTTTTGCCCGAAGAACGCGGACTCTATAAGAAACAGACCGCCCGCGAAAGCATCGCCCATATGGCGCGCCTCAACGGTATCGGGAAAAAAGAAGCCTTTACTCTCGCCGATGACCTGCTGGATCGCTACGGCCTGTCAGAGGCCAAACGCAAGAAGAATAAAGACATGTCCAAGGGCATGGCTCAGAAGGTGCAGCTCCTCTCGGCGATCGCGCATGATCCGGAATTTTACATTCTGGACGAGCCGTTTTCCGGCCTCGATCCTGTCAATCAACGCGTGCTCGAAGGTATTGTCAGCGAGATCGCCGGACGCGGTAAAACGATTATTTTCTCGACTCATGTGATGGAACATGCCGAACGCCTCTGTGACCGGATTATCCTGATGGGCGGCGGGGAAGTTGTCTTTGACGGCTCCACCGAGGCCGCTCTGTCCAAAGCGCCGCGCCGAATGGTGATCGCCTCTGAAGACGACCGCCTTATGGACATTGTTCAGCCTTTTGCCAAAGACGTCGAAACCCGCCGTGACGGGGGATTGAATGTCATATTAAGAGATACCGCGCAGAGCCAGGCTGTACTGGAGCGCTGCGTCGCCGAAAAGATAAAACTCACTCAGTTTGAACCGAAACAGCCGACATTGCATGAAGCATTCGTTGAGCTGGTCGGGGACGATGTGCGTGCCTCTTTAGAGGCCGACATGGCAAAAGAGTTTTCTGAAAACAATCCTGATCAAGAGGAGGCGTAATCATGTCCGTTTTGCCTGCTGTTAATTTACGCCGCACTTTCCTCATCGCCCGTCGGGATTATCTGGGATATATCAAAACCTGGGGTTTTTGGATTTCCTTTCTCATGCCCTTTATTGGCATGGGATTCGGCATTGGCTTTGCCTCGCTAGATGTCGAACTCTCCCCGCCGCGATATGAAACGATTCTCGATGAAACGGGAGAATATGCCGACGGTATTTTGGCGCTACATGAACAAAAACAGAAAAGAAAAGTTGAACGCTTTATAGATGGTCTCGGCGCCGCGATTCTATCTGACGAGCAGGAAGCCGATATACGGGAAACTTTGGAGCAGGACGGCTCAGTCGCGGCCAAAGCCCGGATCGAGCGTGAAGTTCCGTCATTAGAAGGGCAGTTGAAGTCGCTCGACAGCAAGGTCAATTTTGTCGATCCCCCGGCGGACACTCTTGAGGATTCGCAGCCCTATTTAAAAGGTGAAAGTCTAATTCAAATAGACGGGAAACCCCGCTCTCTCGACGGACTTCTGTATATTTCACAAACTGAGGAAGGCCCGAAGGCGGAGTACTGGTCTAAAAATATTAATGCGTCCGATCTTAAAAATTTGACTGCGGACTACTTCAGGAATCAGGCAGAAGAGAATTACCTGGCAACGGGCAACTTGACTCGAGAAGGGTTGGCCGAAGCCAAGGAAACCCGAATGGAAGTGGAAAGCTTTGATCCCACTAAAGTTGCTGATGAGACGACTTCCCAGGCGGTCTCAGATGCCGACAAGGTGCCCTATTACGTGGCGGCAGGCCTCTCCGCCTTTCTCTGGCTGTCGGTCTTCTCCGGCGCTTATATGCTGCTGACGTCCATGCTGGAAGAGAAGCTGAACAAGCTTCTGGAAATGATGTTGGCGTCGACCCGCTTTTCCGAAATTATATTCGGCAAGCTATTGGGGGTTGCGGCCCTCACTCTCACGGCCATGGCGCCTTACCTCCTGCTCGCCCTTTTCGGGGGCACGGTCATTGCCTTGTCCGGGGATAGTGAAGTCGCACAGGCCTTGGCACAGAGTTTCACGCCGAAGCTCGTCATCTTCTTTTTCATCTTCCTTATCTTGGGATATATTTTCTACGGCGCGTGCTTTATTGCGCTTGGCGCGCTCAGCCAGTCCATGCAGGACGCCCAGACTATGACCACTCCGATCGTCATTGTGCTGACGCTCTGCGTTCTGGTCGTGCCATTGGGCCTTGCCACACCGGACAGTCCGCTATTGCGCCTGGCGAGCCTTTTCCCACTCTCGGCGCCCTTTGCCGTACTGATCCGTTTGCCGTCTGATCCCCCGCTCTGGGAGCTGATTTTATCTGCGGTGCTTCTCGGTTTGCTCTCACTCGGCGTTGTCTGGGCGGCGGGGCGCGTCTTCCGCTACGGCGTGCTGTCCGGTTCCGGCATGAACGCCATTACCGGTTGGTTCAAACGAAAGCTTTCGCGTCAAAGCTAAGCCGATTATCTGCGGCATAAAGCGGCGGAGAGGTGACAGGGCGGCGCGGCCATCCTATATAAAGCCTATGACCGAAACAGGCCCATCCCCGCGCGAACGCATTTTACAGGCGGCCCTGCCTATGGTCGCCTTTGAAGGCTGGACGGATAAAATGCTGCGCCAATCCATCAAAGCCGCCGACTTGCCAGAGGGCGCAGACGCTCTTTATTTCCCCGAAGGCGCGCTTGATTTACTGGCCTATTGGTCGGAGCAATTAAATATAAAAACAGAAGAAGCCATCTCCGCGATGGATATCGAAAACATGAAGATCCGGGACCGTGTGACGCAAGGCGTCGTGGCCAGATTGGAAACCATCCACCCTTTTGAAGAAGCGGCTCACCGCGCTTTGTCCCGCTTGGCTTTGCCTGACACGTTATTGGGCGGGCGTCTTAGCGGGCCTGGGCAGTTATGGGCGGCGGCGGACACCATCTGGCGGGCCATTGGCGATACCTCAACAGATGCAAATTATTATTCGAAGCGCACGATATTATCCGGCGTCATAGGGACGACCTTACCAGTCTGGCTTAATGATGATGACCCTGACAAGGGGAAAGCGCGAGAATTTCTGGACGCCCGAATTGCCAATGTCATGCAATTCGAGAAATTCAAATGGCAGGTTAAATCCAAAACCAAAGACTGGCCCAGCCTTGCGAGTGTATTAGGCTCCTTGCGTTATGGGGGTTTGCCGAAATTCAAACGCCGCAGACGTCGCGGCTAACCAGCGCAGATTTATTTAGGTTACAATGCGGTTCACGTGGCCCATCTTGCGGCCCGGTCTCGCTTCTTTTTTACCGTATAAATGCAGGAAGGCAGTGTCTTCTCGGGCGAGGGCTTTCCAGTCATTGGCGTCTTCGCCGATGAGATTGGTCATCACCACGCCATGTTTTGGAATCGGATTACCAAGTGGCCAGCCCGCAACGGCGCGGATATGCTGCTCGAACTGGTCCGTGCACCCCCCGTCCTGCGTCCAGTGACCGGAATTATGAACGCGCGGCGCGATTTCATTGACCAGGAAGCTCCCGTCCTCAAGTTCGAAAAATTCAGTCGCCATCACCCCGACATAATCCAGAGCGTCCATAATATTCAATGCCAGGTCTCTCGCCTTGCCCGTATCCCGTTCGGCGGGCGCGGTACTGGTATGCAGAATATGATTTTTATGAACGTTTTCGACGAGGGGATAAGCTGCGGTCTGCCCGTCTGCGCCTCTTGCGCAAACAATGGAGACTTCCCGCGTGAAGGGAATGAACGCTTCGGCAATGACCGATTGACCGCCAAGTTTTTCCCAAGCGGCTTTTATGTCGGATTCGCTTCGGATGATGGCCTGACCTTTCCCGTCATAGCCAAATCGGCGGGTTTTCAGAACGCAGGTCCCGCCCAAACGTTTTAAAGCTCTCTTGAGATCGAATTCGCTTTCCAAAGCCTCAAAAGGGGCGACGGGGACGCCGGCCTCTTTTGAAATAAACTCTTTTTCAGTCAGGCGGTCTTGGGCGACGGTCAAGCAAAAGGCGCTAGGGGCGAGCGGTTTGCGCTGCGCGGCGGCCATCGCCGTCTGGGCCGGAATATTTTCGAATTCATAGGTGAGGGCGTCGCAGCTTTCGGCAAAGGCATTCACGGCCTCAAGATCATCATATTCTGCCTGCGTGTAAGTCTGGGCGACCTGCGCGGCAGGACTATCCGCCCCTGTGGGCGCGTAAATATGGGTTTTCAGGCCAAGACGCGCTGCGGCCAAAGTCAGCATGCGGCCCAGCTGACCGCTTCCAAATATCCCGATGGTTGAACCGGGCGAAAGGGGAGCGCCTATACTCATAGTCTAGCCTTTAGGGTTGTGAGCCACAGACTCTGTTTGATTTGCCCGCCAGTCATTCAGCCGTTTCGCAATCGCCTCATCTGATAGGGCGAGTATGGCCGCGGCCAGCAACGCCGCATTCTTGGCTCCGGATTTGCCAATGGCCAATGTGCCGACAGGGACGCCGCCGGGCATTTGGGCGATGGAGAGCAGGCTATCCATTCCGGAGAGGGCTTTGCTTTCTACGGGAACGCCGAGAACGGGAAGGGGCGTCATAGACGCAGCCATCCCCGGCAAATGCGCCGCGCCGCCGGCCCCGGCGATAATAACTTTATAACCTGCTTCGGCGGCTCCGGAGGCGAAATCATAAAGCCGGCCGGGGGTTCTATGAGCAGATATCACTTTCGCCTCATAAGCAATGCCGAGCCCGTCAAGAATATGGGCGGAGTGTTCCATGGTCGGCCAATCGGACGTCGAGCCCATAATGATGGCGATAGGAGCAGATTTAGAGGTCATGTCTGTGCAGTCCCAAAAATAGTGACGGGAAAGCGATATCTTCTAGAGGATGGGCCCAAAGAATCCAACCGCCATTTTAGTCCTGTTTACGTTTCCTTTAGACCGCCTCTTTTCCGTTTCTTAACTCTGGAGCGCTAGACAGGGTGGAATATTAGTTTCCGGGGACTTTCAATATGCCGCTTAGCCGCGTTTCCAACGCTTTGACCGTTGCCAGCTTTCGCGAGATTGATCGGCCGGGCGTGACAGATATGAAACTCAGCCAAGACAACCTGTCTCTACAATCCGAAATAGTTCGGTTGCGCGCCCGCATATTGGAGTTGGAACGCGCTGCGGATACAGATCCTCTTGTGCCTGTTTTTAATCGCCGGGCCTTTATGCGCGAAGTTGCGCGGGCGCAAACGGTTATGGAACGTTATGATATGGTGAGCTCCCTCATTTTCTTTGACCTGAACGGGTTTAAAGCCATCAATGACGCGCACGGTCATACGGTCGGGGATAATTTGCTAAAAGCGGTTGGTGATGTCTTGGTTAATGGCGTGAGGCAATGCGATATGGTGGCCCGTCTCGGGGGCGATGAATTTGGCGTTCTTCTATTTAAATCTTCCCCCGACATTGCCCAGGCCAAGGCGGCAGCCCTCTCCTGCAGAATGCGGGAAAAACGGATTTCCGCCGGTAGCGGATCTGTGAGCACCTCTGCCTCCTGGGGAGTCGCGCCGTGCAGGCCGGGGTGCCGGGCGGAAGAAATTCTCCATCAAGCCGACCAAGCCATGTATCAGGCGAAACGCGGCATGTCCGAACGATTGGAAATGGGTCACCTCAAAATCGTCTAGGCAATAATGTCCGGCGTCAGCTGATTTTCCAGATAGACAATCTGATCTTTCATCGACAGTTTTATCTTTTTCATCCGGCGGAGCTTGAGCATATCGGCGACGCCGTTTTCGGAGAGTGCCTTTATCTCGTCATCTATGCGCCGGTGCTCTGACCGTAATCTTTCAAGCAGAGCTAGAAGCTCAGATTGAGTTGGCTCTGAGGTTTCATCATTATTGGCATCTGGCGTCTCGTTTGACATCAGGGTTTAATAAAGCGTCCGGCGCAAAGGGGCAAGCTGAACAGGGTTTAATCTCAGAATTTGAATTGGAATAAGACTCGGGAAAGTTTTTGTGCTATAAGAAAATGGCTAAGTCTCACCAAACTCAAGGAGATGTGAATGGCATTATCAGCGCATTTGACCCAACTTAATTCGAAACACGCCTCTCTGGAGCAGAAAATTCAGGAAGAAATGCGAAGTCCCATGCCTGATCATTTGCGAATATCGCAGCTCAAGAAGCAAAAACTCCAAATAAAAGACGAGATTTCCGAAAAACAGGTTCTAGTCTCTTAAATCTCAAAATATAGCTGTTATACAAGCTCACCCTGTCGGGGTGAGCTTTTTTATTGGAGAGATTATGTCGGAACAGGTATTTATCGTGACGGGCGCCGCGCGCGGCATTGGTTTTGCCTGCGCCCAGAGACTGGTTCAGGACGGTCACCGCGTTGTTCTGGCCGATATGGATACGGATCAGGGCTATCGCGCCGGCGAAGAACTGGCCGAAGGGACAGATCGAGCCGTTTTTGTCGAATGCGACGTTTCTGATAAATTACAGGTTCACAATCTGATCGCCGAAACCATCGGAGCTTTCGGGCGGATTGACGGTCTGGTCAATAATGCCGGTATCGCCGTCAAAGGCGGGGCGCTGGATATGAGCGTGGAAGATTTTGACCGGAATCTGGCCGTAAATTTACGCGGCGCGTTTCTGGTGTCCAAAGCCGTCGCCAAACATATGGTCAGAGAAATTGAGGATCGCGATGACCGTTCCCATTTGTCTGACCGGCCCTATGCCATCGTTAATATGTCTTCGATCAATGATACGGTCGCCATCCCGGATTATATTGCCTATACCGTGTCCAAAGGCGGCTTGCTTCAGATGACAAAGGCCATGGCGCTGGAACTTGCGCCCTATGGCATTCGTGTCAACGCTATCGGGCCGGGATCGGTCAAGACCGATATGCTGGACGGCGTCGTTGGGGATGAAGACGCGATGGGGAAAATTGCCGCGAGGACACCTTTAGGCCGAGTGGCCCTCCCGGATGAGGTCGCAAGTGTGGCGTCTTTCCTCTTGTCGGAAGACGCCAGCTATATCACCGGGCAATGTATCTATGTCGATGGCGGCCGGCTGGCGCTGAATTATACAATGGAAAAAAAGACTTCGACATAGACCTTATTTATTTCCTCGGCTTGGTCGTTCCGAAAACTTTTCGCCAGGCCCGACCCATGGCAGAGCCGCGTTTGGAAATGGCCTCGCCGGCTTCGTCAAACTCTTCCCCAATCCTGTCTGTAATCGGATCGACATTCTTGGTCTTCCAGCGATTTATCAGGCGGAGAATCCAAAATACGAAAAATGCCACCAATCCTAAAAAGACGATATTAAACCAGGGGATAAGGAGCGCGTCCGGTCCGCTGACTTTTTTGATGGAGGTCGCATTCGGAAAAATTGAGAACAGCTTTATCCGCCAGCCATAATGGCGAACCGCCACCCATTGGTCTTTGTCTCTGGCGAGATTGGCGGCATTGCCGGACACATCGCTGCTGTCGAATTTGAAATAGGGCGGAAAAGACCAGCCCGTATCTTCGTTCCGGTAGGTCATGGATTTTCCGTTTTTCTTGACCGTATAGATAAAACGAACGTCGCGCGTCATTTGTGTATTGGTGCCGACATCGGGCCTGTCCCAGAAAGGGGAGACATCGGAAATATCCATGCGTTTCACATCCGTATCGACAATCTGAACAATGTCCCGATCCGGCAGGTAATAATGCGCCAAAGTGGCGACAAGGATGAAAGCCAAAAAGGCAAAGACCCACTTTACTGCTTTCATAATAGTCTCCCGATTTTAACTGACTCGAAATTATCCATATTGCGCCAGCCAAATGAGAAGGCACGCGAGCGCAAGGGGAATGAAGTAAACGCCCAGCAACATTTTGGGCTGAAGCGATCGATTATATTTGCGCAGGCCGCGCTCGACAAAATCTTGCTGGCTCTCGACGTCGCTTTGTTTGTGATATTCACTGCGCAGTCTCTGCCGCTGCCGCAGATTGGCCGTGACACTCAAAACGGCATAGACCGCGCTGAGAATGGCGAAAATAATGACGATATTTCTTATCCAGCCAACCACGCTTAATCCCTCTTATTCTTTTTTGACTTCCGGAAATTTTTCTTGCGGTAATCCTTATAAAGTTCGCGGAAATCCTCTTCTTTTTCATTATGGGGTTTGAGTTTGTACAGGCCGTCTTTCACTTCCGCTTTGCCCCAGGGATTTGTAAATTCCGTCTTTGATTTTGATTCCGGCTCTGGCTCTTCCATAGCGGGCTCATCGCCGAACAAAGCTTCCCGCGCGCCGACTTTATCCATAGCATATTCCTGCGCCAGAAAGTCCGAGACATATTCCTTTTTCGAGTCCGACCACCCGCGATAGGCGTCATAGAAAAGAGGCTTGTGGCAGATAAAGAGCTGCCGGAAATCAAGGCGCGACAGATCGGATAAAAGCATATTGACCAGATCCCGATCCTTATGTTGACTGGACCGCAGGCAGTAGAAAAAGGCCGGATGATCGGGGCCGAGCTTTGGCGCGCGTCCGCCATGACTGGTCCAGCGCCAGACATCCATCAGCCCGTGAAACTCCTCCGGCATATTTTCGCCGTAACGGCGCTCTAACTGGCGAATATTCTGCCGCGTTAACCCGCTCAGATCCTGCCCCTGTTCGGCGGCCACGGTCAGTGTGATGAAGTCGATCTTCTGTTTGATGATCGCGGCTGTCGAATGATTGGGTTTTTGTACAATCAGTTCGGATAAATCCTCATCGCGGAGGAAATCGGCAATCGCCTCCCGGTCTTCAAAAGTCAGGATTTGCTCGATGCTCAAATCCTCCAGACCCTCTATCTTTTCCCGCGCAATAACCGTCGGGGTGTCTGCGTCGCGGAAAATATATATACCGCCGAAATGACCGGTATAGTAATTCCCTTGAATATAGACCTTGTTTTCCAGAGTAACTGGATTTCGGTGAATATTTCCCGTCCGCTTGGCCAGCTCTATCATTTGCGCAATTAAGACATCATCCCACCAGGCGTCGTCTTCGGACATGAACCGGTCGATCTGTTCAGACAGTTGATGGGCTTCTGCCACATGTTCCTGAATGGTGTCGGCCTCGATCTCGACCCGATTGATATTTAGCAGGTCAGCGGGCGAGGACATATGAAAGACGGAATTCATCAACTCCCCGGTCACGGCCTCGCGCGCGGTCAGAGCGAAAAGCTGATTTTCATTTTCCTCTATATAGCGCCGCAGGATAGAGCGGGAGGTCGAAAACTGGGAACCGAGCAAGGGCGCTTTCATCTGCTCCGTGCTGAGCAGGATGAACATCTGATTACATCCTTTGGGATTCAGATAAAGCGTATCGCCAAACTCATCCCCGATTTCGGGCGAATAGCCGACCATATCAATATGAAATTCCGTTAGCGTCGTCTCGCGGTCAATGAGGTGTTTTAAGGCGCGGTTATAACGCTCCACCAGAACCGGCGAGCTGACCTTGATAAGGTTGCCAAACATCAAGCCTTTTTTGACGAGACGCATCATGATGATACCTCATCGGGGTTATATCTTACCAAAACCTCATCGCATTTAGCGAGAACGCGGCCCCATTCGCCTTCTAGTTCTACTTGCTCATTTTGTTTGACGAATAAGTAGATATTTCCCAAATCCTTTTCTCCGTTAGCATCAATAGACGGTTCAGCACCCGATAAATGAAGAGTCTTAGCGGCGCACCCAGATAAGATTAATCGTCCCCTCTTGTAGCAATATTGTTCGCCCTTTTTGGGTTTGTTATAAAATTTATGATTTTCCGTCAGCACAAACTCCATCTCAAAAGAGATAGATTTTTCAATATCATGTATTTCAAGAACCCATGAATCTTCTAAGTAGATATTTTTCAGCGCATCAAATGCTTCGTAGTATGGGGTTTTGGAAGTCACCCCTTCTCCCCCAAATACCGCTTCTTCGCTTCTTCCTGCCGCCCATAGTCCCGCACCATATTCTCAATCGCGATTTCATCTGACTTATCGGCGTAGCGGAATTCTGAATCGGCGTAGCGGTTGATTTCCTGAATGACCATCTCGACCGTGATCGGTTGGGAGAGGTCGGCGATCATTTTTTTCTTGGTGTCATAATCTTTGGTCAGGAAGAGATCGGGTTTTTCCATCCATTCATCGGGGAGTTCGAAATCCATGGCGCGGACTTTGACCGCGTCGGTGATGTTTTTAATCGCGCGTCCGGTGAAGCGGGAATCCGCTTCCTGAATGCCCTTTAAATAGGTGCCGAGCTTGGCAATGGTGTCGAGCTTGCCAATGTCTTTGGAGACTTTGTCATAGACCTCAATCAGGCCGTCTTCTTTCGGACGGGCATAGCTGTCATAGCTCGCGGCGACGGCTTTTTTAATTTGCTGCGCAGCGAAGAGGTCATGTTTGCCGACAGGGATGTCGTGGTTCTTGCCCATTAAGAGATGCAGAATGTCGATATAGTCCTCTCGCGTTTGCGGCCCGTCCACCAGGAACCTCGCGCCCGCGCGTTGGCGCAGGGCGTCATCCACATTTTCAGGATAGTTGGAGAACATGCCAAAGGTGCAATTGCCGCGCACCACCGTATTTGCGCCTGCAAAGCTTTCCATCAACACGGCGGTGATTTCGAGCTGTCCCGCAGAGGACTGGCGGTCGCCGCGTTTCCCGGCGAGCTGGTCAATATCGTCTATCGTGCCAAAGCCGATGACATTGGGGTCAATCACATTATTGATAAAGGCCTTGGCGTTTTGCGCGGATTTCCCCTGATAGCTGTCGATCGAGTCGGTGGACAGGTTCTGATAGCGGAAGGCATAGCCTGCATTGGCACAATATTCGGAAATGAGACCTGCCATCATCTGGATGAGGGTGGTTTTCCCCGTTCCCGGCGCGCCGTCGCCCATAAAGGTAAATATAAACCCGCCGAGCTCGGCAAAGGGATTTAATTTCCGCTCGAAATCATACGCCATGAGCATTTTGGACAGCTTCATCGCCTGATATTTTGCAATATGGTTGCCGACCACCTCATGCGGTTTTTTAAACGTCATGGTCAGCTTGGAGCTTTGCGCGCGGGCAAAAGGCGTAAAGCCGTTAATGTCGAAATCATCCTCCTCGACGCGGTAGCTGACAGAGGTAAAAGGTTTCAGGCGCGGCAGGTTTGCAGCGCGCAGGGCAACCTTGTCCATCAGCTTTTCAAGAAACGCCGTGACAACGGGCAGGAGCTTGTCCTCACTGTCCGCAAACAGCGCAATGTCCTGATCCAGCTCCCACAATGCGCCGGTCAGGGCGAGCTGCGCATTATCCGTCAAGACTTCTTCGACGTCCCCGATTTCGACAGTCAGATCCGAGCCGTCCGCATGGGCCGAAGCAAGGAGGAAGCTCGCCATATTGGCAAAGACATGCAGGCTGATAACGGCGGAGGCGGCGAGGCCTTCGCTGAAGTCTGCCTGTTTGCCGGAGGAAAGCTTACCTTCGAGATTGTCCTTCATGAGAGCAGAGAGACCCGTCTGCTCGGCATATTGATCCGAGACGAGCAAACCTGTCGCGAGAGCGCGGCGCAAGGCCTGGAGGATATGCGCCTGACGCGGGCTGACCAGATTGTCTCCGTCATCTGCCTCTTCGATACGGGCGATGAGGTGAACGCCTTCGGGCCGGGCTGTGGACTGGGTGACAAGACCGGGGGTCGTGGAGCGGAACCGTCGGCGCGTGCCGATACCGGGGGAGCGTTCCTTGGCGCCGGAGGATTTGACGGTCTGCTTTTTGGCGAGGCGGGGCGTATGGTCAAAGCCATTTAAAAGCTGCTCTGCCGCCGCGTATTTTTCGCGGATAAGCTCTTCTTTTAATTCCATCAAATTTCCGGAGTCAGACATTCGGGGTCCTAGCTATAACTTAAAATCTTGGTGTTCTCGCCCACGACATATTTGCGCGTGCCGTCAAAGGCTGAAGAGGCGCGTTCTTCCAGAACCTGAAAGGCCCGGTGGGGTAAAATAACGGCGCGCTGCGTTTGGGTGGTTCCGCTTTCGGCGCCGCCGCTGAATTTATCGAGCTTGTAAACCTGCCGCACCGCCGAGCGGAACAGCCCGGTCTTTTCCTTGACCGTATCCTCGGACAGGAGCGATTCCACCGTCCAGGCAAGCGCCCAGTCACTTTCCTCTGCCTGGCTTGCATCGGCCAGAATATCGCGTAGCGGGCCATGCTGCTCGGTATAGGCGTGGCTATACATCGGGCCGAGATGGAAGCGCCGCAGTAATTTCGGATGCAGCGTATCGAAATCGGAATCAAACCCTTTGGCAATCGTCAGGAGTTTCAAACTGGAGACCGCCTGCGCCATGAGGTGGCTCTGCGCGCGGGGCCAGCGGCGTTCATCATGGGGGAGGGCGCGAGAGGCCGTATCTTCCAGCTCCATCAGGTAAATGGCCGGCAGATTGGTCTGACTGTCATAGGCGGCCCAGTGAACAAGATAGTGGCGGTGGCCGCTATTCATGTCTTTACCCACCCAAACGATTTGCGGGTGGTTTTGGGTCAGGAACAAGGTCTCTTCCGCCAGATATTCATAATAGACGCGCTGGCTCATCGCATATTGAAGCTGCGTCGGAGAGGAGCGCTCTGTCAGGATATGCTGAATCATATCCTTTTTCAGCCGGGTCTGGCTCGGCAGGGATTTCAGATGTTTTTCCGCCTGGGTCGCGTCAGACGCCATTTGCAAGAGTTCGGAAAAGATCGGAAACCCGCTTTCGGTTTTATCAATGCTTATGCCGGGGGTTTCCATGCCGCTGACGCGGTGGGCCATCAGGAATTTATAGGACAGAGCGGTAAAACTGTGGGTCAGAGACTTTAGATAGCTCTGCAGGATTTTGGCCTCTGCAGTCGTAATCAGCTTTTCCTGATTGGAAAGCGCCGCCACATTAGAGAGGTGGCCCATAATGCGCTCAAATTTCGCGAAATAGCGCCGGGTCGCCCGGGCGCTATCGAGCATTTTATGATCGAATTGCAGGTCTTGAACGACTGACACTTATCTACTGACCGCCTGCTGAAAGATCATCCCGGCCATAGGCATTGGCGTCGTGCTTCTCGACAATTTTTTCAAACCGCCGGGCAAACCGTTCGTCCGCCTTGGCTTTTTCTTCGAGCACTTTGCGGGCAAAGACGATATGGTCTTCATGCGCTTCCATCATTTCAGCCATCTTATTATTGGTAGCTGCGCCAATGGCCGACATGGCAACTTGTGCTTCTTTATCCGTGGCCACCCCAATTTCGTTGATTTTATGCGCGACGTCTTGTTGTTGCGCCGTTTTCAGGGATTTCGACAAGGCATCATAAAGAATGACGCGCTGTTTGGTGTCGGTTTGCAGCTTGTTGATGAGCACCATTTGCGTGGCCGCCTGATTTTGCAGGCTGTCCACCCAGGTTTTTCCTTTTTCAATATACCGCTCAAGAGTTTGGGACTCAGCCAGTTTGACCTGTTCCTGCTGGGCAAGATCATTGTAATTGGCGTTTACGGCGGCCAGCTCGCTTTCAAGCTGTGCGCGCTTCTTGGCGTCCTGCTCGACGGAGAGTTTATTCTCCAGCTCAATAATCTTTGGATCCATTGAGAGAAGCTCGGCCTTGATGTTTTCCAGCGCCGTCACGGCGGCTTCGCGGTTCGTTAGCGTCGTGCCGAGATTGGCCTGCACTTGTTCCTTGTGCATGTTCAGCTGATTAAGCTGATCCTGCAGCATGGTCTGAATGGTGTTGGATTTGGAAATAAGATCCTGCAGCTTATCTTCGATAGAGGCGGTTCTGATCCGCTCCGACCGGAGGGACTCAGCCCGCTGCTTGGAAAAGATACCGACGAATTTTTCCCATCCGGTTCTGTCCCGCATGGCATCGAAATCTTTGGAAAATCCGGAGGTGACGTCGTCAAGACCCAGAATAAGCTCGGCGATATTGGCGTTCATCGTATCCGCATGGGCGTGGACATCGTCCAAAGACGCATTTTCGATATCAATCGTGATATCGGAGCCCATTTCCATTTTCTTTCGGGCCCCTTCTATTTTTGAAGATAGCTCGCTGATTTTAGCTTGGGCTTCTGCGACTTCTTTTTTGGATTGCTCCATTTGGGTCTCGAAGTTGGACATCGTCTCCCCTTTCCTTGTGACTGTTCTGTCCTTTAGACATAGGTGGAAAATCAGGATTTACAATCTAAAAAGAGTCGAAAAATCCTCGGCCTTATGGGGGATGTCGTCGATTTCCCGTGGAATCACACGGGAAAAGTAATTACGAAAAAAATGCGAGAAAAACAAAAATAAGACTGCCGATCACGACTGCAATAGAGGTCTGGCGGCGATAGGCCTTGGCCAAAAACCCGACGAGAATGCCTCCAAACACAACGCCAATCAGGCCAAGAGCGACAAGTTTTTGATAAAATTTGAACCAGGACGGTCCGTGACCTTTGTGCAGCTCCATTAATGTGCCTTGGAAGTCGGGCACTTTACGGATTGCGGTCAGACCATCATCTGTTTGGCGAAATTCCAAATGGGGGCGAGAGGTCGGGCGAAGCTGGATCACCGTGCCGCGGTTTCGGATATATTCAAATTTTTGATTTATCTCTGCCGCGTTCAAGAGCTCGCGTACATCCGTTTCCAGAGTTGGACTTTCAAAATCTAGCGCGGCGCCGACAGGTAAAGAGACGGGCTCGGATTTAAAGTCTCCGCCGTTCCCCAAAAGATATAACCCGCCTGAAATGGCCACCAGTAAAAACGCAGGCGCAAGTAATCCGGCCAACCAAAGATGAGCCAGGATAAACAGACGTCGGATTTTCGGATTTGTCATGGGGAGCCTTAATTAAGAACGATTCTTAACT
This sequence comes from Litorimonas sp., assembly GCA_029936425.1. Lineage (GTDB taxonomy): Bacteria > Pseudomonadota > Alphaproteobacteria > Caulobacterales > Maricaulaceae > Litorimonas. Next base: position 1,276 of record JAPYSU010000021.1, on the reverse strand, counting down.
GGGCCCTAGCATAGTTATTTGAGATATAACAAGAAGAATCAGGCTTCAAACTTACCCGCCATAACGGCGTCAATAATGCGGCAAGCTCCTTTGAAGGCCTCCTCAATCGACAAGTGCGAACTATCAAGATAATGCGCGTCATCAGCAGGTTTCAGGGGGGCGTCCTGACGGCCCATATCCCGTGCGTCCCGTTCTTTTAACTGGGCCAGAACGGCTTCGAAACTGATTTCCTCGCCATAGCCGACCAACTCCTTGTGGCGGCGCTCCGCTCGTATTTCGGGTTTGGCGTCAACATAGAGTTTTACATCCGCGTTCGGGCATATGACTGTACCTATATCGCGCCCGTCCAGAACGGCGCCTTTGGCGGCAAAATCACGCTGCAAATCCAGAAGCGCTGCCCGGACTTCAGGGTGAACGGCGACTTTTGACGCCGCGGCGCCAATAGGGCCTGATTTAAGAGAAGGGTCGGAGAGTTTTTCATCCAACGCTACATTCTCTAGTGTTTTAGCGGCTTTGGCGGCGTCTGCTGGATTATCAGGATCGCCGCCGGCGTCGAGCGTGGCTTTCGCTGTCGCCCGATAGAGCTTGCCCGTATCCATATAATCGAGGCCGTAATGGGCGGCCAGACGTTTGGCGAGCGTGCCTTTTCCAGACGCAAATGTTCCGTCAATGGCAATTGTGTTGGGCCGTTCCGTCATCTTTCGATGTTTGCCCCAAGGGAGGTCATCAAGTCAAAGAAAGTCGGGAAACTTGTCGCAATCATGGAGGCGTCGTCAATCTTGACTGGATTTTGGCAGGCTAGGCCCAGAACCAGAGCGCTCATGGCGATCCTGTGGTCATGATGTGTTGTCACAGTGCCGCCTCCGAGAGGCGGCTTTCCTTCGCCTCCCGTGACGGTCATTCCGTCCTGAGTTTCGTGTACTGTGACGCCGTTTGCCGTAAGGAGGGCCGCCGTGGCGGCGATACGGTCGCTTTCCTTGACCCGCAATTCGCCGATCCCGTTCATGATCGTTTTTCCGGTTGCGAAAGCGGCGGCAATGGCCAGAACGGGGTATTCATCAATCATGGAGGCCGCGCGATCTTCCGGGACGGTCACGCCGATCAGTTTCGAATGTTTGACATGAATGTCGGCAATCGTTTCGCCGCCGGACTTACGAAAGTTATCTCCCCGCAAAAACGCGCCCATATCGTTTAATGTTTCAAACAATCCTGTGCGGGTCGGGTTCATCATAACGTTCTCGACGATGATATCTGAACCGGGTGTAATGAGCGCGGC
>JAPYSU010000090.1 GCA_029936425.1 Litorimonas sp. | reverse complement strand
TGCTGGGGAGCTTCTGGATCATCTTGATGATCGTGGGCTCATGGTCGAGGACGGCGAGCTTGCCGATCTCGGTGAGGTCGCTCTCGGCCTTCCTCCAGGCGCGGGAGAACTCCATGAACTGGTCTGGTTCGCTGTGGGCGTTCTTGGAGGGTCTGTGTTGCTCGAGCTCGTGTACGATCTCGGCGACCGCTTCCATGGGCTTCCCGTACTCTTCGTCGAGGAAGCCCCAGATCTCGCCCACGGTCTTCATGTTCTTGACCTCCGGCTCGAGGATGCTGGGCAGGCACTTGCGCAGCTCCCGCAACTGTTGCGGCAGCGGGTAGTACGGAGACACTGTCTCCAGCCAGTCCTTGCGGAAGGTGGGGTAGGACCTCTTGGCTCCAGTGAACTTGGGGAACGGCTGGCGTGTGTGGAAGGCCATGCCGCCGATCGGATGCTGCGGCGGAGACAGTAGTGTGGGTCCCACCGAGGAAGTTCCGGAGACATTGTCGCCCAGGCCTGACAGCTTGGTCTTGAGGCCTCTGGCTGTGCGCTGGTTGTTGGTTTGCGCGGCGGTGATGAGCACGTGCTGGGCGGCCCTCCGGGACGGGTCCAGCTCGAGGATTCTGGAGCGCTGCTGTGCGGCGATGTCCAGCTTGGCCAGGGCCCCCTCGATGACGGAGGCCTGGAAGTTGATGTTGACGATGGTGTAGTTGGGCGGCACGGAGGCCTCCCAGCCGTCAACGAGTAGCTCCACCTCGGCGAGCGTGTCGGTGATGGAGGTGCAGAGTGACGCCTGGTCAGTGGCCAGGTCCGCGGCCAACTCCTCGAGAGTCTGGACCACAGGTACAGGAGCTGGTGCCACTGGCGGGTTCTCGATGTTCTCCACGAAGGTGGCCCCGAGCGCCTCAGCGTCGAGCACCATCGTCCTGGCGGCGAAGTAGACGACGTCATCCGCCTCTAAGTCGGCGGCAGAGACCAGCGCAGTGATCTCGGCGTGGGTTTGGTCGAAGGTATCCCAGGCGCGTTGCAGGGCTTCGATCTTCTTCTTGACCTGGCTGGGAGTGGAGACAGGGTTGTCGGCGTGGACTCGCTCTGCGAGGTCTTGAGCTGCTCGCTCGATTGCTCTGGCATGGAGTGCGCGGCTCTTCTTGAGCGTCTCCAGCTTGGAGGAGGGCGCCATTGCGAAGTAGCGGAAAGTGGAGGAAAACCGAAGACCAGAACCAGCCCCACAAAATGGGCTGCAGACGCTTCAGAGGGTTTTCCGTGGGCTTCTTCGGCAAAAAAGGGTTCTTCGTAGAAAGAGGAAGAATGTGGCGATAGCGCTCCGGATAAGATGGTTGGACCAGAGGATCGAGGCGAGGTTCTTGCAAACGGCTGTTGGTCTTGAGCAACGCTTCCACGAGAAGTTGTTCGGAAGGTTCTTCGTCAAGAGGTTTGGCAAGAGTGGAGTTGAGAGCGGTTCTGGGGTACTGATTCCCAGAACTTCTTGGTTCCTGGACTGGTGTCACAGGAAGTTGGAGGACTCGGCGGAAGACTGGGTGCGAGTCGGAGACGCGGGAGGAAGGTCGGTCTGCGAGAGCTTCCTGGCGTAGTAGCTGAGCGAGAATTTGCTTCGCAAAGGCTTTGGCGGCAGAGTTGGAACGAGAGGCTTCTTGGCGAACGGAGTTGGGCGTTCTGGCGCACGAAGCGGTTCCTGGCGAAGCGGATCTTGAAGGATCGGGCCGGTTCTTGTCGAGCGGATGCTTGAAGGATCGAGC
>JAPYSU010000089.1 GCA_029936425.1 Litorimonas sp. | reverse complement strand
GGCTAGACCCTCCGCTGGGATGGCCTTGGTACAAGCACGGTTGCTTTTATCCGGAAGATAAAACGTCAGAATTCGATGGTCCAGCATTGGTTACCGATAAGACAGCACTGGAGCTTGCTGAAGGCAGCGATCTAGAGATTGGTATTGTGAAAAGAACGTGTGTAGAGGCGAATCGAAACTATACAGACATCGTCCTGGAATCTGACGAACTCGAATCCACCGAGGTTCGAGTCAAAAACAACGCCGGATTTCTCCTGGGAAAGCTATGCGTGCTCGACAGAGCAAAAGACACCATCTGGCCCTTCTATGAGCCGGACTATCTCTTTTGGCTCTACGATGCCGATAAATTTGGATACAAAATACCACCCCCCAAGATACAGCCTCTTAAAAAGACTGATCAGAAAAAACTGAAGAAACGCGAGATGGTAAAGTGCAGCGTTTGCGGCTGTAAGGTGTCCAAAAAGAAATTACGGAGACACATGAGGAAAGTGCATATCGAACTCGGGCATTAGCTGAGGCCGACTACTTGCAGCCAGTTTACGATGACATAGGTAAAGAGTTTTGGCCGCCGGGTATTTCCCTTGGTCATAACACCATCAAGTGGCCGGAGATTGATTCCATAAATTGAGCGCTTGGGTCGCAAAGCGAACATTCAGATGGTGTGATAATGTCAGCTGTAACCTGCGCATTTGTAGTGAGGAGAGCGAACGAAAAATGCATCCGAGTTTACGGCAATGTTGTGCATACCCTTACCGTATCACTGTAATCAACTCCATTAAGTGTAAAATGCAAGCTGGTCAAGAGTCAGAATGGTCTGCAAAGCACGCGTCATAGTGTAACTTTCTTGGGGCGCTGCACCATGACCTACTGCGTGACGAGAGTTGGCTGCTCCTGTTTGCGTGCTCGGATTGAAGTTGGCAAACGTATATCCTCTCAGGTATCGGCCAAATGCTTCTGGGAACAGCAAAGTATCAGAACTTCCTGCTTTTTTCTCGGCCGAAGCCGCTGCGAAGTCCAACAAGGTCCTTATCTTCGCTCCCTGGCCATGAATAGCTCGGTGCGCTTCATTGAGCACACCCTCTATCTCAGTGAGTAGAATCTTAATTACTGCTATCGGCTCGTTATTATTGAACGCATCTATCGCCGCACTCATCAACGCTGCCTTCGCACCAAAGTGCGGCTTAGCTTGCCAACGCTCAAGTATACGGTTCATACGCTCGGCGTTGAATCCTGCAAGGACTTTGTCTTCTATTTCGGTCATATCAAAGCGAGCTTCGCAATGATTCAAGATATCCTTGAACTCACTGCCAATAATCTCCACGAACGGAAACCATCCTGCGCCTGATAGACGGTCAAATGTCGAAGCCTCTCGCAATGCTTCGTATAGATGCTTGTAACGCATTTGGCGGTACAGAGCGCCGAGAGTTTTATTAAAAGCTTCAAGATCGAGCTTGCCATCTGGATTCATATCAAAGGCGAATCCGAAGCGCCAGTCTTGCCGAAAAAGGCAGATGACCTTGTCCTCAGCACCGAAATTCACACATGGAAAACTCATAGCCGTTACGTCTGCAATATCATTTTGAAATACAACGGTACCGGCTTTAATCGCTCTCTTAACGGCGCACTGGATGCTTACCGCTGCGGTATCAATCCACAGCTCCGCGCTATGATCAGGCTTGAACACTAGCAATACAATGTCGGCTCTAGTTAAATTCACAGCAGTGCCCGCTTGTCGGGCCATGTG
>JAPYSU010000088.1 GCA_029936425.1 Litorimonas sp. | reverse complement strand
TTACCACACTAGCTCTCTGAGAGCAATACTAGGAACTGGGCTAGCAGAGACACACGAAACTGGATTTAAGATTAAATACACATTAGTTACTATTGCATGGTGCACATACATGAGGTGAGTGCTGCTGGTAGTGTGATCCTGGCACCGTGCCCCCCTCCTGTACAGCACATACTCACAGAATATATGCAGTACATATCTTAAAAAATATGTAAAACACAGAGACCATGCAGTATGGTAAAAATAAATTGCCAATATGGTTTCATGGAATATAATATGACTTAATAAGCACTGATATATTGAATCATGCGGTTCATGGTTCTTGTGGCAGTATATACGTGTATATAAAGCTACAAAGGTACAGGTTCAAATCCGCTTGGTTCAAAATATTTATATATGTTATATGTTACCTGATTCTTAAAATTATTCCTGCTGTGTGATGTGCTGAACCTTAAATTAGGGTGGCTACCTCCCTTGTGGTGCATGTGCAACATATAAATAGAACAAGCGCCGAAACGGTTGTCCTCAGGCAGGTAGCCAAAAGATGTCAAGGCATTTTTTGCTCTCAAAAAATACCAGGACATGTTTTTTTTGTGAACTATAAACGGTTACATTTTGAAAACAAGAACAAGCGCCGAAGCGGTTCTTCACAAAATTAACACACGAAGTGGAATAAATGGGAAATGGTTACAACTTATAACAAGCGCCAAAGCGGTTGTTTTTATATCTATAAACGGTTACATTTTGAAAACAAGAACAAGCGCCGAAGCGGTTCTTCACAAAATTAACACACGAAGTGGAATAAATGGGAAATGGTTACAACTTATAACAAGCGCCAAAGCGGTTGTTTTTATATCTTTATTCAAAACAAGTAATCGTACAAAGTGATGTTTAAGTTAAGTTATGGACAAACACATTACCGTGGGAGCGTGGAAATTAATTGTTTCAGATTAACAACCACATCAACGTTCACTCCTTACGGTGGTTTGCGTTCGGCGTGTGGAACCCGCGTGTAGACTACTTTCCTGCAGCAACAGCAGCAAGGGCATAGCCGACACGCGACCACAACGCTCGAGGCGATGGAGAGGGAGACCCACACGAGACACAGGAAGAGGAGGCAGCGGGAGGCTGCCTCATTGGGAGTTTGGTTTGAGGTGAGTGTCCCCTCCTGGAACAAGGTGACGAAATCGAAAAAGGGTACCCGTTCTCTCTCCCTGCCCTGGATAGTGAGTATGGCATGACGATGAAGAATCATCGACAAGTCCACAAACAGTTCTTGGACCAGGGCACGGAGGTTGTGTAACCCCTCCACGTCGTCGTCGTCGATGAAGCCCGAGGGGAAGGAGATCAGAAGCTGACCTTTCCACTGCACGTTTGCCGGGATTAGCTCAACGAGCTCGAAATCAGAGACCTGGAGTAGAGGAACCAAACTGAGGAGTCCGTCACGGACAGCAGCAAAGCTGGCTTGACGAACTCCCATCTTGGAGTCCTCGTTCCTGTCGAGGGGAGAGAACTTCGGTAATATGATGACGACGCCATGCTCCTCAGAGTCCTCCCCAGAACAGTTGTCAGTAGTTGAAATTTCTAAACCTGGAGTCCAAAGGGTTGTGTCAGGATCGACTTTCTCCACAAGGAAGCAGCGGGAGGGTTCTTCACCAGGTACACCGGGGTCGTCCGCCTTTCGACGGTACGCAGAACTGTAGGACCCTGAGGTCACCCAGTACCTCATGCCCGGAGTGAGTTGGTCTCTAACAC
>JAPYSU010000087.1 GCA_029936425.1 Litorimonas sp. | reverse complement strand
TCGCAACCGTCATGTTGGTTGGATCATCAGCATCAGCATCTGTTGTGTCATCAGCATCAGTAAGCATTGTGTCTGTCAGACCATCAGCATCAGTCACCGTTAAGTCGGTTAGTCCGTTACCACTAGTAACCGTCATGTCGGTTGGATCATCAGCATCAGCATCAATCAATGGCTCGGTCACCACACCAACCTCACAGAGTTGCATCATCTCAGGATTGTGGTCGTTAACGGCCAGACCGGTGGCAGCAAAGTGGTCAGGGGCTTTGTTAGTGTGATCAGGCAGGCCAGTCACCTCCCCAGACTCACCCCCAGCAAACAGGGAGTCAGTCACCCCGCCACAGTCAACACACAGCCGCACCATCCCAGGATTGTGGCCGTTAGCTGCCAGACTGGTGGCAGCAAAGTGGTCAGGGGCTTTGTTAGTGTGATCAGGCAGGCCAGTCACCTCCCCAGACTCACCCCCAGCAAACAGGGAGTCAGTCACCTTACCACAGTCATGAGTCAGTTTGGAGGGGCAGCAGTGGGGAGATTGGTTTGGTGTTAGAGAATTGTCAGTAAAATTATTAATGTTAGGGGTGTCAGAATTACCACCGTCATTAATTACCAGAGAAGTCAAGGACCTGGAGGGAAGGATGTCAACCAAGTAGTCATCAGCCCAATCCCCGCAGCTGTAATGCACCTGAGTTGTCACAAGGAAGGGTTCTTGTCTCCCTGTCCCACTACCAGCCGGCAGAGCGGGTGAAGGTGCAGGGTCAGAATCAAGCAGCAGACCAGTGTCATCATTGGTGTGGCCATCAGTCAGGACCATGGTAGTTACACCCAAATAACCTAATTCTTCAGAGAATCTTAGCAAACTGTCGGCATCATTTAGAGAAATCCTGTCACTGTCGGCAGGGATGTCGGCAGGGATTGCCTTCATGGCAGTCTGGTGTCTGGGGGAGCTCCTGGTGTGGGGCTCAGAGTGTCCCGGAGTAGTAGTAGAGTGAGTGACTGGGCGGTTGCATCCGCAGACCAAGACATTGAAGCCCTTACCGGTATGGGGATTGCGATGCTCAGTCTTGGAACACAAAAATGAGGAATGTTTCACACAGTCGGTGGCAGTGTGTGACTTTAGAAACCCTTGCAAGCAGGATGCACATAATCTGGCCCCAGACAAATACCGTTTGTTTTCACTCAAAGTAGAGTCCCTCCAGGCAGAGCACTGGAACAGAGAGTGCTCACAGCTTTTACATCTACTACAGTTGGGGTTGCTGCGGTCAAATTTCTGTTTATTTTTGCGAGCGGGCAATGTTGGAGTTTTGCCAGAGGTTCTTGGTTTAACAAGTTTAGGCTTCTCATCAGCTTTGTCTACTGGTCGGGTGGAACCAAATTTTCCCAGTGAATGGTCTTTGGGGGGTCTGTCGGTTGGTCGGTCTGGGACACCCAGAGAACGCTCAGCAAGATCGTATGAGGCATAAAGCCGAGCTGTTTGGTCAATCCATGCCACAAACGCATTACGCGACCAGGCCTCACCCCAGCGAGCCTTCTCCCTCAGCAACTCCAGTTTTGTGGTAGAGGACAATGCAGCGGTGAAATACAGTTCTATGCTACCGTCCATGGACAAATTAACATTGTTGTTCGCGCACCAGGTGAAATGGTCACTCAGTCCAACAAACAAACGATAATCTGTCTGCAAGCTTCTGGCGCGCTCCTGGACCCCACCTGACTTTCTCAGAAATTCAAGATAAGCCAAGTGGTACACGGTTCGATCTCCCAATT
>JAPYSU010000086.1 GCA_029936425.1 Litorimonas sp. | reverse complement strand
TCAGAGACCCATACCCGAAAAGCGCTTGAGACCAGCAGTTTCCTGTTGGCAGAGCCGTTATTGCCTGGCCGGGCACTGAGTGACGGTGAAGTGGCCGACCTGGCCGCATTTCTGCGTTCGCTTACCGATGATTGTGTGAAAAATTATCTGTGCCGCAATCAATGGACGCCGGATTTGAGCGAGGACCCTGATGGCAATCTTTTGGTACATGGTGAAAATCCGGTGGCAAAGCCAGACGTGATTGTCGATCCGGAACCGGATGAAGAAGAGCCTCCGGCGGAGCCTTCGGATTATGCCAAAGCAGTTGCGCTAAATTTTACCGCTCCGGAGCTGGCCACTTTCGCAGAATTGGGAGACTGCGATGAGGACCCCTCTGTATTGGCACTTAATAGCGGGTTAAATGTATTTCTCCCTCGCCATGATTTGGCGTTCGGACTGTATGATTTTATGGGCAGACCTAGTCACCCTCACGGCTTTAATGCGGAAACATGGGATGTTTCTGATGTGTTTTCAATTGAGCCTACGATGGTTTCCGGTGGAGTGAGCGCAGGTTATCTAGATGATAATTGCTGGTTGGATCTGGCTTATGCCGGTGGGGAGGCCTCGGGTATGATTTTTTATCGTAATCGAGGCGGTCAGGCGGGGTTTGATTCAATGGAGTTGCTTGATGATGACCCGGGAGGCCTGTTTACCGGTGTAGGTATGGCAGATTTAAATGGGGATTACCGGCGCGAAATGTTATTTGGCAATATTAAGCAGAAAAATGTGCCTGTTTATTCAAGTAATAGCAGTAATAAATATTACCGTGTGGCGAATATTTCCATGAGTAGGCACACCTATGGAATGTCATTCTCAGATACTAATAATGACGGTTACCCGGAAATTTTTCTGGCGCATTGGGTTCCTGGAAATGTCCTCACTGCCCCTGTTTTTTGGAAAAATAACGGTGGTGAAGAATTGATGCATTTTGACGGTGAGTCTGGATTGTCTAGCGACAGTATGTCTCAAGATTTCAATTTTTCGCCCCAGTTTGCAGACATGAATAGCGATGGTGAAATTGACTTGTTATTGGCATCTGATTTCGGCACCAGCGTGGTTATGCAAGGGGAGGGTAGTGGTCACTTCGGTAACGTCACCGATAGGGAGGTTATTTCCGATGAGAATGGAATGGGGGCAGCATTAGGAGATTACGACAATGATGGCGATTTAGATTGGTTTGTGACCTCCATATACGATCCAAATAGTGAGGCTGAAGGTAATTGGGGGGTGACGGGTAATAGACTGTATCGTAACAATAGCAATGGTGGTGATGTTGTTCTTGAAAATATTACTGGTGAGGCTGGCGTTGCTGATGGGGGCTGGGGCTGGGGGGCCTGTTTTGCTGATTTCAATAACGATGGTTTTTTGGATATATTCCATGTGAACGGTTTTGGAACGATTCCTGATGGCATTGTAAGCAATGAAAGCGAGCAAGCCACGAAAGACTACTACCAGAGGATTACACAGGAGTATTTCGACTCCTTGCCTCGGCTCTTTATTAACCAGGGTGACGGAACCTTCAAGGATCAAGCATTCCAATGGGGCTTGATGTTACCCAGTGATGGAAGAGGAATCACTTGCCTGGATTATGACAGGGATGGTGACATGGATGTGGCGTTGTTGGATCACTCCAAGGGGTTGCAGTTCTTTAGCAACCAGACGGGTAATGGCTTTGCCAGCCGTTTCCTGTCGGTGCGTTTGGTCGGTGCTGCACCGAACACGGAAGCGT
>JAPYSU010000085.1 GCA_029936425.1 Litorimonas sp. | reverse complement strand
GAATAGTCGGGTGCTGGCGCCTGGTCTGACGATCGGCATCGGCATCGGCTGCGAGTGCCAAAGCCACACGGGGTGACGGCCGGGCCATGCGTCTGTTAAGGATGGAGCACATTCTCGGTCGTGGAGGCACGATGACGATTCAGCTCAAGCGGGCCTACGATGCGCCCGCCGACAACGACGGCTATCGGGTGCTGGTGGACAGGCTCTGGCCGCGGGGGATCGCCAAGGACGAGGCGCGTATCGATGAATGGATCAAGGAGGCCGCCCCCAGTGATGACCTGCGCAAGGCCTTTCACAGCGAAGCACTGGGCTGGGGCGAGTTTCGTCAGCGCTATCTGGCTGAGCTCAAGGCGCAGCGGGAAACGCTCAGACCCCTGGCCGAGCGCAGCCAGCAGCACAAGGTTACCCTGGTGTTTTCCTCGAAGGATGAGACCCACAACAACGCAGTGGTGCTCAAGGACTATCTGGCCATGCTGACCGGGTGACATTCGGGCGGACCACCGGGCATCACGGCCTCGAACCTCCGACCCACGCATTACGAAGGCGTTGCTCTACCTGCTGAGCTACACCGGCTTTCTTTAAAATCAATTAGGTATGATAGGTCGAGAAAGGCGAATCTACCCCGAGGCCTTCGAAGCCGCCTGACCGTGGTGGTTTAAAGTGTCTGAAGAGACGGGCAAGTCCAGTTGCTCATTCTGTTCATGGGTGTACGCCAATGGCCCAGACTCTTCGAGTTCTTGAACGATGTTTCCACCATTGGTGAGAGTATAATGACACCTCGTTCAGCAAGCCACCAAACAGTCCGCTTAACACTATCATGACGAGACGGCGTATCTCTCGCCTGATCGTCGATGGATACCGCTCGAGTAGAGCCGCCACCTGCCTGAGGCTAAAGCCTTGCGCGAGGCTGACTTGGATAGTCGCACGTTCTTCGATGCAGAGATTCAGAATAAGACATGGGTACAACACCTTACGAATTCGATCAGGTGTTGCACTCAGAATTTGCGACCATGGCTCTGATGTTGTATATCTTATGAGATTTTTGGCGAGCTGTATAAATGGTTGTTTTTTTGGGGTTGAGGACTGAAGTAAGAAAGGGAGATGTTACTGAGAGTCACGCTTCTATAGTAGGTTTTTTGGATGTTTGGAAAGCAAATAAAAAATAGATTATTATTACCATGAGTTTCAAGAGGTTAAGTTCCTCGGCGAGAAATTTGGTGTTGTGGTTTTTTCATAATTGTTTTTAAGTTATTGATTATTGATTATTGATTATTGATTATTAATTATTAATTATTAATTATTGATTATTGATGAAAGGATGACGGGATGTATTTTAAGTACGCACCGGTTCGCGACGAAAAGAAAAGAGTGGATTATTATTTTGAGTTATCAAGAGGAAGAATTAAAGTCGTTATAATGCATGGTGAAGAAATATATTCTCGTGAAAACAATAGATATGTTTCTAGTTTTGAAAGTTGCTGTTGCGAAGTGAAGTATTTTTATTTTGATTCGAAGTTTTTTTATAACGATTCTTTGCATTGCTATATCACAAGAGATGCTGTTGGTGTCGGGGTCATAAACGCCGAATGTTTCCGGTTGCTTAAGCCGCACTGTGAAGATGTGATGGATAATTTGTCAGTAACTTATTCTGATTGGAACGAGGTGTTGGAAGATTCTAAAGAAGGCGATATGGATCTAAAGACATCGTTGTCTGAGTTTGATATTTTTATACATAGATGGAATCGCCGACTTAATGAGATAGTATGTCAAACACATAATTTAT
>JAPYSU010000084.1 GCA_029936425.1 Litorimonas sp. | reverse complement strand
CCATCATTCACATCCATTACATAAGCTTTAACGCATGGCGCCTGATCACCCTGCTCACAACCCAGAACTGAGTACACCCCATTCGTCCCCAAAAATGATCCCATTATATCAGGCGCACTTCCTGATGATCCGGTAAAATTAATACTAGAAAACTCTTCCCACATATCTATCCCAATACTCGGAGAAGAACAGGAGTCAAAATCAGCGCAATACCCCGCAGTATTAATCACACTTCCTTGAACAGATATGGCCAAAGGCGTGGACACATAACCCGAGCTATCTATAGTCCCTACATACGTTTCTGCATCCAGCTCAAATCCCGATGAAGAAACCGTATAAGTTCGATAAAAAGCAGGATTAGCCTGACTAGAAACATCATGTTTCGCCGATAAAAGCTTTACTTCACTGCCACTCTGCACCAGCCGGTAAGCCCCATCTGTCAAGCTACTAACAGGGGCATCATTGATGACGAATTTGTAAGATGTTCCATCTGAAAAGTAAAACGACGCTTCATCCCCATTTGGATGCGTATCTTGTTGATCCGGAATATCAGCAACAAAAACACTACCTTGATCAGTCGCCACATTCCCAATAAATGTTGGCAGCGTTGTAGTATTTGCGAACTGGTAAAGCTCTGATCTGAACCCAAAATTCTCCAAAACGGTAAAGTCATCAATCAAATCGTTGTCTATCAATTGACAACCAGGATTATCCCACGTTTCGTTTTGATTTTGGACTAGCCCGGAAATTGGACACCGTAACGTCTGCCAACGATTACTCCCGTCTCGCGTAAGCCTCTTTCCGATATAACTATCCCCCCCCATGTAAACAATACTTATATCGTTGATCACCTTCGCAACATACGACCTTGAATTTAGGTCATAAATGTAACTCAGCTCCCCAACAACACCAGCGCTCCCCCCATCGCTCTCAGGAACGTGAGTCAAACGGAATCCTGCAAGCAATCCCGAATCATTCACACTCGTCGGAACAAATTGCCGAACATTTCCTGCCGGGTTTACAAATTCATTGCCAACACTCGCAGGTAGACGTCTCAGAACATAATCATCCAAAGCAGCAAATGAGCAAGTAGGCAACGTGACAGCAAACATAGCTACTGCATATTTTATCTTGTTATCCATAACAATTCCTTTTGTGCTATTTTTTTCTTAGCTGCTGAGTCTAGCCTTTCGGTTTCCCCGCCTAAATAATGTCATTTTGATATCATTCAGTTCTATTAGCTTCCCTCACATACATGCTTGCGGAAATGACATCATTACTCGATAAAAATTGCCCGAAATTCCGCTCACGACCCAGCTCATCATCAAAGCCCTGAACGCGGTCATAGGCCACCCGGCCGTTAATGATCGTGGCCGTCACGGCGTCATCGTTGCGCTTCACCAGGCGGTTCAGCGAGGTGCCTTCCAGCGGCGCCCAGGCAACGTCATCCAGCTCGTCGGTGAGGCCTTCCGGATTCACGATGACCACATCCGCCCGGCTGCCCTGGCGCAAGCTGCCGGCCTGCAAACCAAACCAGTCCGCCAGATCGGCGGTTACCGCATTCACCCCTTCTGCCACACTCATAAAGGGCAACCCGGCTTCGTCCGCATCACGAACATATTTCAGTAACCGTAGCGGGAAGTTGTACTGGGCAATGGATTCCAGATGTGCGCCGGAATCGGCAAAACCCACATGGGTATACGGACTCGCCAGCAGCTTGTGCATGATCTCCGGCCGGTGATTACCGTAATTGGTTTTCCAGCGCAGATCATTGCGGTACTGCAC
>JAPYSU010000083.1 GCA_029936425.1 Litorimonas sp. | reverse complement strand
AAACTTCGCTGCTATACTTGGTGAAGACACGAGTTTCCAGGTCCACGAAACCACCTGTTTCCAACGGAACATCTTCATAACACTTTTCCGAATTTTTTATTAACCCTTTCTTGGCGGCGCATTTAAAGAGATAGAGTATCTCTCCTCTGCTCTTCGCGAAGGTGTCATTTGCGTATAAGGTTACTTTCGTTGAGTGCAACGTGTGTCGATTCTGGCAGATAGTAGACGACAACTGGTCAGTTTTCTCATATAAAAGCTTTTCTATACGGTAGTTTTCGAAGTCGATCGCCGACTCGAGTTCGATCTCGATCTCTAAGTTTCCAGGAGATAATGGAGCCCATCCTGTCAATTGCTTGGACAAATACAAGTGCAGGTAGTTGGTGGCCAACAATGCAGCTCGGGGACAATGCGGCCAGCTTGCCGTGACGCCAATGTGCTGCAAGTAGATGTGACTGGTCAAGTCGACCAGATGGGTAGTTCCGGCAGGAATCATGTCTACTTCCCTAATCTTCTCCAAATCGCAAGGCCGTGTGGGCATGTTCCAGATGTAGGTGGCAAATGCCGTGACACAAGCTCCTTCGTTGGCTTGACAAGACAAAGTGAGATGATCACTAGGGACATCCACCATGTTTCCGGATACTTCGAACTTCGATTCGTGGATCTCTACTTTGTATTGAGACAATTCGAGTACTGAATTTTGGATTGAGCCCCCGACCTTTTTGTCAATGCCACGACAATAGGTGCTACCGGAGTCCTGGGTGAGTTCTCCGGCATCTATGCTCTCGAAGACATTTACGGCATTAAAAGCTACTGCATGTTTCACGCCATCTGGGGTAGAATAATAATTGGTATCCCGGATTTGCTCGCATTGTTGCACAGATAGAGAGACCGGCATGCCGTAATCCGGAGCCTTTAAGAAGCTTTCATGGCTCCAGACACGGCAGGATAACCACAAGGTAGATCTTGTGACTCGGCAGGTGAAGCCTTTGTAAACTGCTTTGAAAGTTCGCTGCAATAACGCATAGCGCTGAGAAGCTACTTTTGTCGGTTCCTCGGCTTCGCAAGCGGTGTGGAGGGAGTATGCCCGAATCTTGGTGGGGTGAGAACAATCGAAATAGTCGACCTCATATATGGCGAAGACGACTGAACAAACGAATGCCGCACGCAGCAATGCGCGCATCGTGGATTCTTTTCCTTCAGTTAAGATCCGAACACATGAGTCCCTTTTTATATATACTTTATTCCCACTAAGTCGACTAGCTGTTAAGAGTAAGAGTGTTCAACTGCTACTGAGGTCTCTTGTAAAGTCTAGGGTCACTAGTCAATGTTAGTGTCATATGTACTGTTTACACAAGCTGTCATATCAATCACTCATTTTTTGTGAGAAGGCTGTCTGCTTGGTCCAGCAGAGTTTCTTCTTTCATCTTCTTACTGTCAGAAGAAGCTGCCTTGTGCAATGTGGGATGCTCTCTCTTCAAGTGGGCCCTCTTCTTGATGGGGACCGGTGCATCCTTGCTCTCGGGGGTGGCTGGCTCGCTCTGATTGATGGGGACTGGGTTCACCATATTCAAGACAGCCATGGCTGTATTGCAGTATGCATTGTAACAGCCACGGTTGGGCGGGTTGTCCAACTCGCACCTGGTCATGGGGGACTGGGCCAACGCGCAGCACCTGGGGATGAGCTTCAAGTTCCAGGTTATCTTCCTTTCGCAGGAATAAACCTGCAGGTTTGCCTCAACCTGGACCTCGAATGCTCGGGTACCGAGACGCTCCTTCAGGGTAGCGGTCAACTGCATCCGGGT
>JAPYSU010000082.1 GCA_029936425.1 Litorimonas sp. | reverse complement strand
AATGGATTTAAAAGATTAAGAATAATATTTAGAATTTGTTTAAGAATTTGATTTAATTAATTTAGAATAAATAAAAGGAAGAATTGATTATTTTAAAGGATAAAGTAATTTATTTAATTTAATATAAGCATTAAAATATGTTTAATTTGATTAAAACAGATTATTTATATCTTAAATTGAATAATTATTAAAAATAAAAAGATTAGAAAATATATTAAAAATAAAATAATTATTTAAATGAAAATATTTAAAGAAAGATTTAGAATAAGATTGTATAATTATTAAAATAGATTATATTGGATAAACATTAGAAGAAAATATTTAATTAAATGATAATATAAATGAATAATAAATTAATTAAATATTAATAGAAATTGAAAATATAATTAATTGTTTAGAAAAGTTAAATGAAATAGAAATTAAACATTTAAATCTAAAACCTGAAAATATATTAATATAGAAAGAATTAATAAAATTAACAGATTATGGAATAGATTTTTTAAATGAAATAAATTAAAAGAAATATATTTATTCTATTAATTATTATATGTCTCCAGAATAAAGAAATTATTATTTATCTTTAAATAATAAATAATTAATTAATAATATATAATCTGATATATTTTCAATTGGAATAATAATATTAAAATCTTTAAATAAATTAAATGAAATAGATATTATTGGATTAAATCATTCTTCTAAAGATTGTGAAAAAAATGAATTATTAGATAATATTTAATTTGAATAATTTAGATAAGTATTAAATGAAATGTTATAATTTGATATTGAATTCTAAAGATTAATAAATGATATTAAATAATTAATTTAGAATAATATAAATAAAGAAATGTAAATTTAAGTATTATAAAAATATTCATTAGAAAAAGAATTAGAATTAAGAATTAAGAATAATAATTAATTTACAGATTTTGAAATAAATAACTTTATAAGGAATATATTATTTAATTATGAAAATATTAATTATTAATTAATTTAAATAAATCCATAAAATATCATTTTAATTAATAATAAACCTTCATTTATAAATATATAATTAAATATTGAATAATAATATAAATAATTAAAAGAATATTAAAAATTAGATAATTATATGTCTCCAGAATTAATAAATATTTTAAAAGATAATAATAATTAATTATATTCTATAGATAATTAAATATCAAATATTTATTCTTTAGGAATAATAAATTTAGAAATAATATTATTTATTAATAAATAATCATTTAAAGAATAATTAAATAATATTATTTAAAATTAATTTAAATAAATAGATAATAATATTTATTAAATCATTATAAAAGGAATGTTAAATTTAGATATTAATTAAAGAATTAAAATAATTTAAATATAATAAAATTTATATTAATTTAAAAATGAATTATAATTTAAATAAGAATTTGATATTTCAAAAGGTGAATTATTAGGAAAAGGAGCTTTTGGAATAGTTAAAAAATGCTTAAGTAAATTAGATTAATAATATTATGCAATTAAATGAATTGAATAATTAAAAGATAAATTAGATTTTAAAGAAATATAAATTGGATTATAATTAAAAGATATAAAAAAAAATATAATTAAATAATATGATTTTTATTATTGATAATATAATAGATAAAATGATAATATTTAATTTTCTATAATAGTTATTAAAATGGATATAGCTAAAACAGATTTAGAATTAATAATTAAAAATAATATAAATTAAAATTAATATATAAATTATTTCTAAATTATTTAAATGATAAATAATATTTCTAATGTTTTATTTAAATTAAAATAAATGAAATTATC
>JAPYSU010000081.1 GCA_029936425.1 Litorimonas sp. | reverse complement strand
CGAGAATTATTATCGCTGCAAGCAGCAAAGTGGAATCCAAAATCACTCCTCCTCCAAAACTCCCATTCCTCCTCCTCCTTGTCGGGGTCTAGATCTGGAAGGGCGTTGGGGCCAGGACCACCTCCCGTCTGGCTGCAAGCCTTCTTGTACTGCACCTCAAGCTTGTCATAGCTGGTCTTCTGGTTCGCCTTTATCCTTGTGTACAGCTTCCGGACCGTCCCCGAGTCCACGGTCCTGCCGATCCTGTCGGAGTACATCCTGGCCACAGTCACCCACATCTCGTGTTTCTGTGTGTTGGTCTTCAACCCGTCTTCGATCAACTTCCCCAGCTTTCCACCATCCTCATTGTGGAGGAGTCGGATGAGGATCGTTTTATCCACAGTGGACCACTTCATTGGCGACTTCTTCTTTTCATTCTTTTCCATCATGGGTTTGTGTTCTAGTCTTTTGAACAACTCTGAAAGCACAAAGCAGATGTAAATATCTTAATCATAAAACAAATCAAAATACTGCAGTGTTTCATACTTATTCATATAGAAAATCAAAATTATGCAGCGTGTGAAGATGGTGTTGGCTACTAACGAGTCCGGCCACAGAGCATAGTAGTCGACTACCTGAATTTGGTAACCGAAAACAACATTTTCATTGGCCACAATAGTAGCCAAGACCTCAACTTTCGGAGGCCGAAACCCAAGACACATTCTAGCCGACTATCTAAGAGTTAGTGTGGTCGACCACGAGGCGTCTTGGGTTTTCAGGTAGCCGACTACCACACTCTGTAGCCGACCTCGGTAGTATCCGATGCTGTGGTCGACTATGTGTGCTTGGCCACTAAGCAGCACAATTCGCCTTTTGGGTTTCAAAATTGCCCTCATGGTCGACCATGAGGCTGCGAAGGTCGACCACGAGGCGTCTTCGGTTTCGGCCTCAGAGGCCGAAACCTAAAAGAAATTGATGTGTTCGACCACGGCGTTGGCTACATCCGAGGCCGGTCGTGAAGCGTGAGAGTCGACTACCTGAATTCTTTTGGGTTTGCATATAAGTGCAATAGGGTGGTCGGCCTTTCCATGGGCAAGGGCTTCCTGCTGGTGGTCGAACACCAAATTATGTAAACCCATAAACATTTTGCTGCCTCATGGCCAATAGGTAGCCAATGGCTGTAGCCGACCACAGGGCTGAAAAATGAGAGTCAAGGCTCCTTGACTCTCGGTTGGCTACGGCCACAGGTTGGGTTTGGAAACTGCAGAGCAGACTTACACTACACTGACTCGGTGGATAAATTAACTTTCCATCCTACTAGAAATTTCGGGTGCTTCATGCCCTCATTTCTAACCTGTTTGCCGTTACGCCTCGGGCCTCCTCCGGCCCTCGGGATGAGCAATCAAATGTTACGAACAGACAGACTAACTCACGCACACTCAGTCTTTTATATAGGGATGGGCTGGTATTATCCCTCGATCGAAAAATCTGTCTAGTGAATTTATTTTCACCGACCACGGGCCTGTGGCCAAATAAATGCTGCATTGTGCAATGCTGCAGTAAACAGGGCTGCAGAGTGCATTGCAGTTGATGAAACATTTTCACTTGGCCCGGCTGCTGGCCAGGGCCGAGTCTGTAAGTCACCCCGGATGTTTTTAGCCCATCGGCCGAAGGCCTAGATGGGCTATAGGCGAGGCTCATGTCAGTCAGTCAGTAAGTCCAGGGGTATATATTCTTGCACGGATTCATTTCGTTTCCCCCCCCCTAAATTTTTGGGGTCCTTTCCTTCCCCCCCTGACTCGTTGTTTTGATTAAAATTTTGTCAAAATTAGGGGGGT
>JAPYSU010000080.1 GCA_029936425.1 Litorimonas sp. | reverse complement strand
GCTACACTTGCTTGACTGCTTAAAAGTTTGCCTAATTAAGACTAATTTGCCTAATGTTGCAGGGTGGTACATTGAACTAAAATTTTGGTAAAACAAAAGATCATTCCTAGGCATCTCCCAACACTCCAACAGTTGATCTGTTATTTGGTCATGCTCCAGAGTGATGTCTTGCTTACTTTTTAAGGGGTAATCTTCTTCTGTGGGAAGTTGGTTTACTGTCTTGCCTGTACTTGTTTTTGTGTCATCAGAACCCAACACTAAACAACCAAAGTCCAACCCACCCTGCCCACCACTATCACACACATTCATCATCTGTACTGTATCTATACCTCTGGTGATTTGCAGGGGACATCCCTGCTCTAGGGGTGGACTGCACACATAGGGTGGATTCAGAATAGGACATCTCTGATCAAGGGGTGGACTGCATACATAGGGTGCATTATGTGTAGTTGACATATCATTGATTGGATGTCCCCTGTGTATGCCATCCCCACCCTGACACACCAAAGTAACTACAGGGTGAGCACTTACATTCTGGTCATTTTGACTTTTTTCATTTCTAGTTTTTAAGGTTTTTCTGGTCTTGCCAAGCCAAAAAATTAATCCTTCCATTATGAACGAGCTGCACCTAAATGCTCGTTCTTTGGAGGCTGAGAATCTTACTAAGACACGAGCAAAAGTTTCACCATTTTTCTCTGCATCCAAAATGTACTTGTTTTCAGAATCTACTCGACCTTTTAAGGCCATCTCAAGGGCATCCAGAGGTTTTGTCTTTAGGTGCAGCCTATAGGCATCTTGGCCATACCCAGGATAATTTTTGTTCCTTTTATGCTTCTTAGTTGGTATATCAACCCCAATCACACTCTGTAAGGGGGCAAAACCACAGTTCACAAGACTAAACTTTTCAAAGTAACTATTTAGACTGGGACCTTTTGTAGTTGTCATTGGGTTTAGGTCATACCTCAATGAAGATGAAACACACACATTATTCACCAGCTGCTGATCGTCTTTACATGTATGTGAACAACACGCGGTCCCTGCACACATTTTGTTGACAGTTGAGTTGTCACATGATTGAAAGGTGGAATGCTTTAAATCGTCTTCCGTCCGGTAACTTTTTCTGTTCTGTCCACAAATAGTGTACTCGTAACACGCGGCATTTGAACATGTTCTTTTCTTTGGCAATTCTAAGGTGCATGCAGGGAACAAGTAAAGCTGCTCCAGTGCTGCACAACTTAAAAATTGAGTGAACATCTGGTGACACTGTGGAGTTTCATTTTCATTATAAATTTGTTTTATTTCAGAACTAAATCTCACTATGCAGGCCTGGGTGACAGAGTGATTAGAAGCAGTGATATTTTTGGCGTGATCGATCTCAGTCCAGGATTTCAAAATATCCCAAGTATTCGTTGGGAGAAACTCGCCAAAATCTTGTTTCTGTGAGTGGGTGACACTAGGAATTTCACTAGTCCCAAGCCACGAAGCAGGCAGTCCTTTGGACTGCCGCAGCAGCTGCTCGACTACACCTTCCATGACCTGAAGCTGACCAAGAATCTGAGGCCCAGGAGGACATCTGGTGAGCCAATCTGATAAGTTATGTCGTCTATCAATCTTCCTAACTGTGAACAATTTTTCATCGACTTCCATATTCATTGATATTTCGTGGAACCGAGGTGAATCGAAACTCGAGAGGAAAGAGTGAGGCAATAATAATTTCTGGAGAGAAATTATGCTATCAGACAAAAGTGCTTGAGCTGTAATATCTTTCCCTAGGGTTTTGAAAGATTCTCTTTGCTGATGAAACCAAAGCAGCTCCCT
>JAPYSU010000020.1 GCA_029936425.1 Litorimonas sp. | reverse complement strand
AGGTGAATGCTCAACCTCGCTGTCCCCTGAACCAGAACCTGACGCGTTCCTGTCCGTGTTCAGAAGAACGAGTTTGATAATAGGGGTAAATACGAAAGCGGGGACGCATCTCTGAAAGAAAGTTATAAGTCACTGGAATAGTTGAATATTTTAGCAGGCAGAACACCTCATAAATGCGGATTAAGTTTTGTGAGGCGTAAAAACAGAGCTTCGCTGTGAGCGGCATCAAACGTGAGGAAGTCCCTTGAGGGATATCTTGCTATAAACCTATTCTGATCTTTTTCGGTCGCATAAAACTTCATTTTATGTATCCATAGAAAAGTAAAGCATTATGGTGATTGTCAAAAATAGCCCACTCAAAACTTTTGCTAATAAATACATATTCAGAGTAATTTGAGTCACCAATTACCTCTAGAAAGTGGGAAAGAGACCCTGAAAACACTGGCCAAGGGGGTGCAAAATCATCAGTGACAGCAAGCAAAACTGACTCCTCAAACACTAGCTTAAATCCATTGATATATTGCTCAGGGATTTGGTCATAAGACAATACGAAAGGTTTGACGTTCGACTTATCCCACCACCATGCCGCATCTTTTTGCTGGCACTTGATAAGTTTTGAAAGCTGACTCAAGATACGATTTTGTTCTTCCTGTGTCGCTTGAATTACTGCGGGGTCGGAAAGTAGCTTTTGCGCCAAGTCAACATTGTCAAATTTTTGTAGATTTGAACTCATATTCTGTCCTCATCATTACCAGTCCTTGATGGGTGTTTGTCACCTGCATATGGCTCATTACTTCGTTTGAACTGCTCGCTTTATTCATGTTCTTTATTTTTGCGCTCTATATTCAATCGCCCGGACTGAATATTCTGACTGAATCAGACCGTTTACGTAGTACTTTATTTTGCTTCGTAGCTAAATCTTGCTTCGTAGCTAATTTATCTTTTTCAGTATTGATTGCTGCTTCTGGCAAATCAAAAAAATCACGTTCCTTTCAGCCTATTTATAGCTTAATTAGACCAGTTCTTTTAAAAAATGGAATGATGGTTGATGCAATCAAGAGCACTATAAACCACCTAATACTTTGTTCATTTAGTTCTAAAAAAACCAATCAAGAAATACACTATCAAGATGCACATACCTATTACAACCAAAAGCCATTTTATTTCTTGGTTATCTATTCCTAAAATGAAAGGGATCAAGATTACTAATCCGAGTATACAAACACCACAAACGAACAATTCTTTAGCCATACCTGCCTATCTCTCTTTTCATGTTTTGGTTCTCAATACTTTTACTGGGATTCTTCCTAATCTAATGTTCGTTGGGCAGTATTTACAGCAATAGCTCCGGTTGTCCCAGCTGTTGTAGCTAAACCGCTGTTAGAGTGGGTTGTCGATAATGGACTAACGCCAGAACCATTTTGACCACTTGTTAGTCCTGAATTAGTATTCGGATTACCTAAACCTTGAGCTCTATTCCCGGCGGTTTGTGCGGACGTAGAAAGTTTTGAAAGCAAAGCGCCTGATACCGCACCAGCTAAAGCAGATTTAGCAAGGTCACCGCCTTTTAATTCGCTGACATTTGGATTACCTATCAACTGATCCGTAGCGTCACCTGCGGCACCTCCAGTCAAGCCGGCTACTACACCTTGTCCAATTTTGCTTTTTCCTATTAGATTAGGCGCAAGCGCAACAGCTTCTTTGACGGCGGTCCCACCAACGCCGCCAGAAACTGCACAAACACCAGCTGCTAGGGCATACCTGCCTTTATTAGCTTCAAAGTCTAAGGAGTTACCACCTTGTATTTCAATTACTAAAGCTTCTGTAGCTATTCCAATTCCTGCCCCCACTGCCGCAGCACCAGCAAGTGCCGCCGCAGCTGCATGAACCGGAGTTTCTCCATCCGGGTCAATCTTATTTATTGGGTCATTCAATGCGTAGCTATATCTGTTAAACATCCTCGGGTTTCCAGTCTCCATAAACGTGACCGGATCAATGCTCAAAAAGCGTTCTAGGATTGGATCGTAATAGCGGTCATGCGCCCTAAGCGGCTTCAGCCGCGAGGATGCGGCCTCTCGCGCGTCCTTCCGCCGATTAGGATGCGCTTTCTAATTTTTCTTCTTATCTTGCGATCATTGAATAAACGCCTGCGCTTTTGCGGGCCAAACTGAAAGAGGAATTTTATCATGGCCACTGCCAAGACAAAACCAACAAAGAAAACGATTGCCAAGAAAAATGCGGCCGCGAAAACGTCTGCCAAGAAAACTGTCAAATCTGCAAAGAAAACAGCTTCCAAGACAGCTGACGCTGTTGAGACACGGACTCAGCGCGCAACAGCCATCTTGCGCAAAGGCGCATTGGCCTATGTCGGTCTTTACGGCGCCGCTTATGAGCGGGCCAAAATGCGCACAGAGCAAGTCCGCACAGCCGCTGACAAAGCCCGCGCCCAAGGCGAAGAGTTTTTTGGTGATCTCGTTGTAAAAGGCGAAAAAATCGAAAAGCAAGCCGGTAAATTGGCCAAAGACGCCCAAGGCACTGTTGTTGACACATATGAAGAGACCTCCAGAAAAGTCCGCTCTTTTGTGCCTTCGAAAATCCTGCCTTTCTCCGCCAATGACCGCGTTGAAGAGCTCGAAGCCGAAATCGCCGCTCTGAACAAGAAGATTTCTGCTTTGTCTACAAAGACAGCCAAGCCGAAAAAGGCTGTCAAAATGAAGACAGAAAAAACTGTTAAAACAGCGCCTGAACAAGACACTGTTGTCAAGACCGAGACAAAAGAAGTCGAAGTCAAAGCTGACACAAAAGCCGCTTAAGCTC
This sequence comes from Litorimonas sp., assembly GCA_029936425.1. Classification (GTDB taxonomy): domain Bacteria; phylum Pseudomonadota; class Alphaproteobacteria; order Caulobacterales; family Maricaulaceae; genus Litorimonas. The sequence continues at coordinate 46,631 of JAPYSU010000020.1, read as the reverse complement.
CCCGACTTAAGTCGCTAAATTGACGGCGCGTCTCCTCTCTCTCGGGACGCGCCGTCTTTATTGGGTGATTGCCAGATGGCAAAACCCTGTCTAGGGTTTGATTTAAATCATTGCGGGGATCTTTTCATGGCACCAAAAACAGAGAAAATCGGGAAACAGGCGGCTGAGAATACCACAGCCGTAAACTCGCTTGTCGGGTTTCGCCGCAGCGAGGTCGTCAAATCGCTCGGCATGATGGCCGGATATATGGCGAAACAGCCCAAGCCTTTTGCCAAACACGTCAAAAATTACGCCGGAGAACTTCTTGATATCGTCAAGGGGGACTCAGAGCTGTCGCCCCACCCGAAAGACCGCCGTTTCCAGGACACGACCTGGCAGACCAACCCGCTTTATAAACGCGGGCTGCAAAGCTGGCTGGCCATGAAACGCGAATTAAATGGCTGGATTGACGACTCGCGCATGCACCCGGCCGATCAGACCCGCGCCCGCTTTGTCACGGATATGCTCACCGACGCGCTGGCGCCGACCAATACGCTCCTCGGCAACCCTACAGCGATGAAACGCCTGTTTGAAACAGGCGGCGGCTCGCTCTTTAAGGGGTTGCAGAACGCCTATGACGACCTTCGGAATAATGGCGGCATGCCGAGCCAAGTCGATGGACGCCCGTTCAAGGTCGGAGAAAACCTCGCCAATTCCAAAGGCGCGGTCGTTTATAAAACCGAAATGCTCGAGGTCATTCAGTATCAACCCAAGACCGAACAGGTCCACAAGATACCGTTGATGATCATCCCGCCCCAGATCAATAAATTCTACGCGCTCGACCTGGCGCCGGATAAGTCCATGGTGCGGTTTCTGACCTCTCGCGGCTATCAGGTCTTTGCCGTGTCCTGGCGTAATCCGGGCCGTCAGCACGCCCATTGGGGTCTCGAAGAATATGTCGCGGCTCTCATCGAAGCCTCTGACGCTGTAAAGAAGATTTCCCGCAGCCCGCGCCTGAATGTCAGCGGCGCCTGCTCCGGCGGCATTACCATGGCGCTGTTCCTCTCCGAATTGGCGGCGCGCGGCGATAACCGCGTCAATGCTTTCACGGTCATGGTCAGCGTGCTCGACGGCAAAAAATCGGACTCGGAAATCGGCTTGTTCGTCACGGACGGCGCGATTGAAGCCGCGCGCAAACATTCCAAACGCAAAGGCATTCTGACGGGCGAAGAGCTTGGCCGGAGCTTTGCCTGGATGCGCCCGAACGATCTAATCTGGAACTATGTCGTCAATAATTATCTGCTCGGGGAAAGCCCGCCGCCCTTTGACGTGCTTTACTGGAATAATGACGGCACGAACCTGCCGTCGCAGCTTCATTCCGATTATCTGGATATTTTCCAGGACCGTCGTTTCCGTCCCGACAAAGACATCCATTTCCTCGGTCATGAAATTGATCTGGGCGCGGTGTCGCAGGATTGCTTCATGGTGGCCGGAATTACCGACCATATCACGCCGTGGAAGGCTTGTTACCGCAATATCCGCCTGTTTGGCGGCGAAGTGGACTTTGTTTTGTCTAATTCAGGCCATTTGCAGTCTCTGCTCAACCCTCCGGGTAATCCGAAAGCGCAGTATTTCATCAATCCGGATCACCCGGCCCGCGCAGATCGCTGGCTGGAGGCCGCAGAGTCCGTTTCTGAAAGCTGGTGGCTCCGCTGGGATAAATGGCTCTCGGAACGTTCCGGCGAGATGAAAGCCGCGCCCAAGTCTCTTGGCAACAAGGCCTTCCCGCCGCTCAGCCAGGCGCCAGGCGAATATGTCTTTACTTAGATGGGCATAAAGGCCCGCCATATACAGTTAGGCGCTTTACAGAGCGCCTGACTGACACCACTTTGAAGGATAGAAATAATTAAGAATCAGAGTGAAAAGTGGGGATTTGATTCGCAAAGTAATTGCAGATAGGGCTGAAAAACCTGCTGCGGGAAAGATGACAGACATGGCGAAGACCCAAAGCCGCACACAGGACGGGAGAGTCAATCTCGGCCCGCAAACTGTTGGGACGGACTACCATCCGAACCTGCCGCGAATTTTCTATTCAAAAGTCGGCAATCAGACCCTCCGAACCGCGATTTGGAAGGGCACGGATAAGGGCCGCGGCAAACGCACGCCCTTGCTCTTTTTCAATGGAATAGGCGCCAATCTCGAGATTGCACAAGCTTTTGCCGATACCTTTACCGGCCGGGATATTATCACTTTCGACATGCCCGGAGTCGGCGGCTCGCCTGATCCGAGCTTTCCTTACCGCCCGTGGTGGGTGGCCAAAGCCGCCAAGCAAATCCTGATCGAAAACCGGTATACCAAGGTCGATGTTCTCGGCGTCTCCTGGGGCGGGGGTCCGGCCCAGCAATTTGCCTGGCAATATAAGCGCATGGTCCGAAATCTGGTACTTTGCGCGACGACAACTGGCTCCACCATGGTACCCGGAAAACCCAAAGCTCTGTCCAAGATGATTTCGCCCAAACGCTATATGGACCGCGATTTTCTCGCCAAAAACTTCGAAGCGCTTTACGGCGACGCGGCGGGCGAAGGCGTGCGTGATTTCTCTATCAATATGGTGCCGCCCTCCATCAAAGGCTATCTGTTTCAGCTAAGCGCGATGGTAGGGTGGTCTTCCCTGCCCTTTATCCGCCGCATCCAAGCGCGGACGCTCGTGATTATGGGCGAAAAAGACCATATCGTCCCCGTCGTGAACGGCCATATTCTGAATTATGCGCTGAAAGACTCCCGTCTGAAAATTATTGAAGGCGCGGGACATCTCTTCCTGCTCACGCGCCGGGACGAAACCGTCGAGATGATTAGAGACTTCTTCGGCGAACCCGAAGTGCCCTGCCCGCATGTCGCTCCGGTGCTCTTGCCGTCCGTCGCCGCAGCGTTTAATCATAAGCATGACGTCAGTCCCGTCCCTGCCACTTAACCGGAGCGCATCATGGCCAAAAAAGAGAAAGACGATAAGAAAACAACGGATACAGCCCGCCGTATCTGGCTGGCCGGCATTGGCGCTTATGGGCGCGCTTTAACCGAAGCCAAAGGCGCTGTCGGCGAGCTCTCCGGCAAATCATCGGAAGTGTTCGAAGACCTCGTCCAAAAGGGCGAAATGCTTGAAAAAGTCGTCGAATATAAGGGTAAGGAAATGGTCGAAAAATCCGGCCTCCGTGACTTTGATTTAAATGACCGCATCAAATCCATGCGCGAAAGACTTTCCGGCGGAAAATCGGATCGCGTCTCTGATCTGGAAGCGCAAGTCGCCGAACTCAACGCCAAGCTCGACGGTCTGTTGAAACAGCAGCAAAAAACCACGGCTAAGAAAACTACTTCAACTCGCAAGAAAACAACGACCCAGCGCACGAGTGCAAAGAAGCCAGCGGCAAAAAAAGTTAGCCCAAAAACATCAAGTGCCGCAAAAAAGGCTTCGACCAAACCGCGCGCGACAACCAAAAAAGACGCCGCCAAGACAGCTCCGACGAAAAAGTCTGATTAGACTTTTCTTCAAATGGTCGAGCGCAGCGCCACGAAAACAAAAATCCTCGCCACTGCGCTAGAGCTGTTCAACAATGAAGGCGAGAGCTCTATCTCTTCGGTTGATATTGCCTCTGTCATGGGTATCAGCCCGGGCAATCTTTATTATCATTATAAGGGCAAGGACGAGATTATCGTCCAGCTCTTTGCCGATTTCGAGGAAGAAATCCGCCTCGTCCTGAGCGCGCCGATTAACGCTCCCCTCAGCATCGAAGACAATTGGGTCTATCTTTACATCATATTTGAAGAAATTTTCGACTTCCGCTTTTTCTACCGCAATCAGGCAGAGCTGATCTGGCGCATCCCCGAGCTTCAGACAAAATTTGCCAATATCCTTGCCCTGAAAGAACGCACCGCTTACTCCCTGCTTACCAAGCTCCATAAGGACGGCCATCTGACCTTTGACGAAGGCGAGAAAAAAGCATTGTCAGGCCGCATCGCGCAGCATTTTACCTTCTGGCTCCAATATCATGACCTGCGCTTCGGCACCGCCCCGCCAAAGTCCCTTATCGATCAAGGCGTGTTCATGACCCTCGTCCAGATCACCCCCTATTGGAAAGAAGGAAAAGGCTACGCGCACCTGCTAGCGGAGTTCGCAGAGGATAAGGTTTAGGGCTTTATGCCTCGCTCACTCACCCACTTCGAAAGTTTCATTCAGGCACTATCCAATTAGGTTTTGGATTGGCAAGCTGGGCTTCTATTTCAGCGCGATATTTGGACTGCAAGGCTTCCATCCGTTTCGCAGTTTCTGAGAATTTCGAGCTATCCCGCAAACCGTCATATATCGGTGAATTCAGAGTATTAGCGGCAATTTCCAAATCGACCATACGATTGATCCAATCAAAGGAAGCGTCTGTTTCATCCTTCAATATGCTATAAATGACGCCCGATTCGAGGTCTAAAAGTTCTTTGAAATCTATCGACGTTTTGCCTGCAAAATAGGTGTCTAAAACTTTTGCGTATTTAGCAAAATCTGGATGTCCTTCCCGATTTAGGACGAAGGCTAAATAGGCAAAAACTATAATATTTTGGCTGTCAGGGGTAAGCTTATCCGGTAACCCCATCGCCTCTGCGACGGGTTTAAATGATTCAATGACCGCCTCATAATCCCTGAGGGCGTATTGGGCATTTAATTTGTTCATCGGATTTGCATTTTCTGGTAGTGTCTTTCTCGCTGCCTCAGCTTGCCCGTTTCGAGCTAGAAAGTCTGCCTTGATAGCAGGGTCTCGCGCTGTTTTAATTGCCAAATCCAAGAGACCCACATCAGCATATATCGTGCCCAAGTTAGTTTGCACACTGTCGCTTTCTGGATTGAAAGCTTGAGAATCTTTAAAATAGCCGTGCGCGCCAGTCAGGTCATTCTCTTGCCAATGGATAGTGGCAAGCATTTCATAAGCGAGTGCATTTTCTGGATTGTGGAGAATATTTTTCTCCGCTGAGGCCTTAGCGTCCTCAATCTTCCCCATGGCCAATTGTGAATAAGCTAAATTTGTTAGTAAAATCGGAGAGAGCGGATCTATTTCGAGACCTTTTTGGTATGCGGCTAAACTCTCTGCATGTTGACTTTTCGCGACATACGAATTGCCTAAACGAATGTATGCTGTGGAATAATTGGGATTTGCCGCAATGGCGCGCTTTGCGAACTCAAGAGCTTTATCAATATCGACATTTATTGTCGCCAAAAGAGACGCGCTATTGAGCGCTTCGGCTGAGTTGGGGCCAAGTTTTAGTGCCTGCTCCACGTGAGGCGTCGCCAAACGAATGGCCTCCGCATCATCGAGCCCGCCATAAGTGTCCAACAGCATATAGGTATCCGCCAGGCCGGCATAGGCAGGCGCAAAATTTGGATCGAGCGCGATCACCTGTTTAAATCCGGTTTCAGCTTTGCGTAAGGCTTCCCCCTCGCGAAGGCGCATGTTCTCTCTGGCTCTGAGGTAGAGTTGATAAGCTTCGAGGTTTGCTGTGCGAGCCGTTGGCTCGGTGACGGCTTCGAATTTCAATTGGCCTTTCAATTCGGTCACGATGGCCGCGGCGATTTCATCCTGTATTTTAAAAATATTATCGGCGGTGAGCGGGCGATCATAGGTTTCGGACCACATATGGACGTCAGTTTTTGGATTAATTAATTGCGCCGTGATGCGAAGTGTGTTGCCAGACTTCCGTATTGAACCTTCCAGCACATGAGCCACATTCAAAGCTTCGGCGATTTCCCTGATCGGGGTTCCCTGACCCTTGAAAGCAAATGCGGAAGTTCGCGACGAGACGCGCAAACCTTGTATTCGAGCGAGAACATTCAATAACTCTTCGGAAATCCCATTGGCAAAATAAGCCTGATCTTTGTCGGCTGAAAAGTCCTCAAAAGGCAGGACGGCAATAGACATATCCGATGGCGCTTCGGCTTGCGCCATTGACGCGCCGACCGGTGCTCTGGTGTCCGTAACTTCGCGAAATAATAGCACCGCCACGGCCACCACCAAACCACTTATGATGACTACGTTCAAACCGCGTTTCTTTTTACGCGTGAGGTCAGCATCCGACGAGGTTCTTACATTTTTATCTGTTGGCTGAAATCCTTCGGGGGTCAGCTCGAATGCCCACGAGAAAATCAGAGCAATCGGAAAACCGATCAAAAGCAAGCTGATTACAAGAGTATCGAACCAGACAGGAAGGCTGAAAGCGTTCTCAAGCATAACCGCCACCTGCGCCAGCAGCCATCCAACCACGCCGTAAACCATAGCGACGCGAAATACATTTCGCCTTCGTAATTCTGAAAGAAGATTATTCATGGCCGCCCCTTAATCGTAGTAAACCCTATCATGAAGAATGCAAAAGTCACTCGTTTTTCGGTTTCAAGAGAAGTCCTTATTCCCCGCATAGGTTAGAAAAAGGATGAATTGATTTTTTATTGTTAGTTTTAATCCCGCCCCCCTTGATTGTTGAGGGGGGTCCTTTCCTCAAAACCTTGACTCTCCCCCCGCTTTCGTAAAGCCTGCTTTTCAAAGTTTACGGAGATACTCAATGCGCATAGCCCCTCAATTTTCCCCCAGGAAATCATCCTGCCATTTTCTGATGATGCTTTTGGCGTCCAGCGCCATGGCGGCCTGTTCCCCGTCCTCTTCCGCGCCGGAAGAGCCGCCTGCGGCCTCGGAAACGGCGGAGCCTTCAGCCGAGGAAATTGCGGCGGAAACGGCCCGGTTGAATGCCTGGTTCGAAGAGAAATTTGAAGAGGAAATCGCCTTTAGCCCCATTCAGCAATCATTTCTCGGACGGAAAACAAATTACGGCCAGTTGGATGATATGTCTCAAGAGGCAGCCGATGAGCAGTTGGCCTGGCGAAAAGCCACGGTCGAGGAAATGGAAAGTGAGTTTGATTACGACAAGCTGACGCCAGAGGCCCAGATTTCATGGGATATTTGGAAACATCAATATCAAGCTGCCAAGGCCGAAAATGAGTTCCACACAAATGGCTATGTTTTCGAGCAGATGCGCGCCATCCATACCTTTCCTCCGTCAATTTTGATTTCCGTCCACAAAGTCGATACCGCGTCCGATATGGAAGCCTATATCAGCCGTCTTTCGGAAACGGGCCGGGCCATTGAACAATTGATAGTTCGATCCAAGGCCAATGCCGAGACAGGGGTTCGCCCTCCGCGTTTTTCATTTGAGTCGGTTATTGATTCCGCGCAAAAAATCATCACGGGCGCGCCGTTTGACGACGGCGAGGACAGCGCCATTTGGGCAGACACTCAAGCTAAAATAAAGTCTCTGGTAGAGGCCGGCGAAATTGATGACGCCAAAGCCGAAAGTTTGAAGGAAGCCGCCCGGACTGCCCTACTCGAAGACTGGGAGCCAGCCTATGAAAACCTGATCGCGTGGCAGAAAGAAGACATGCCGAACACGCCGGAAATCGGGACCGGGGTGGGGACCCTGCCCAATGGACGGGCCTTTTACAATGAGAGACTGGCCAATCACACAACAACCGATTTAACGGCGGATGAAATCCACCAGATTGGCCTTGAGGAAGTCGAGCGCCTGCGAGCGGAAATGGTGAAAATCAAAGACGAAGTCGGCTTTGACGGGGATTTGCAAGCGTTTTTTGCCGACCTTCGAAATGATAAGGATAATGAAAAATATTATTATTCGGACACGGAGGAAGGCCGCCTCGCCTATATTGAGGACTCAACGGCCGCAATTGAACGCATTGAAAAAGAACTTCCCAATTATTTCGGAATCTTGCCCAAGGCCGATCTTGAGGTGAGACGGGTGGAGGCGTTCCGCGAACAGGACGGCGCGGCTCAACATTACCGGCAGGGAACGCCGGATGGATCTCGGCCTGGTATTTATTACGCGCATCTGTCCGACATGAAAGCCATGCCGAAGCGTGAGCTTGAAGTGATTGCCTATCATGAAGGCTTACCAGGGCATCATATGCAAATCTCTATCGCGCAGGAATTAACGAGCGTGCCGACATTCCGAACCCAGGCCAATTTCAACGCCTATTCCGAAGGGTGGGGGCTGTATTCTGAGAAGCTGGCAACAGAATTCGACGGGACATATGAAGACCCCTATTCCGATTTCGGCCGTTTGGGATCAGAAATCTGGCGCGCTATCCGCCTTGTTGTGGATACGGGTCTGCATTCCAAAGGCTGGTCAGAAGAAAAAGCAATCAATTATTTCCTGGAAAATTCGGCCATTACCGAAGCGCAGGCGCAATCCGAAGTTCGCCGCTACATGACGCTGCCCGGTCAAGCGACCGGATATAAAATCGGAATGATCAAAATTCAGGAGCTTCGCCGCAATGCGGAAGAAGAGCTTGGGGACCAATTCGACCTTCGCGGTTTCCACGACGCAGTCCTGGGCGGGGGCGCTATGCCGCTGAGCGTATTAGAGCGTCGGGTCGACCAATGGATAGCCGACGTAAAAGCGGCGTAAGGCTTAAGAAATTAGCGGTGGAAGAACGATTTTTCACCGCTTTACTAACCCCCATGAGGCCTATGGATTATATGGGAGGCCAATGAAACCTATGGCGAAAAGCGACCCGTAAATGACGCCTGATGATTTACAAATTATCGTGGACGAAATTACCGCCGAAATGGCGCAGGAGCATCGGCGCGGAAAAGTCGCGAATTATATTCCGACTTTGGCCTCGGTCTCTCCGACGCAGTTCGGCATGACAATCATCGACCATACGGGCAAATGCTATACGGCCGGGGACGCCGATACGCCCTTTTCCATACAGAGTATAACCAAAGTCTTTACCCTGACCATGGCGCTCGGCGCTGTGGGCGACTCGCTGTGGTCGCGGGTCGGGCGAGAGCCGTCGGGCAGTCCATTTAATTCCATTGTGCAATTGGAGTCAGAACAGGGCATTCCGCGCAATCCGTTCATCAATTCGGGCGCGATTATCGTCGCTGATGTCCTACTGGCCAATTACGAGCCCCGGGAAGCACTTGGAGAATTTATTCGGTTCATGCATCTGGTGACAGGCGACGAGACGATTACCATCGATAAAGACGTGGCCAAATGCGAACATGATACAGGATTTCGAAACCTGGCCCTCGGCAATTATATGCGCGCCTTTGACAATATTTATAATTCAGTCGAAGAAACTCTGGGCACCTATTTTCATTTCTGCGCGCTTTCCATGAGCTGCCGACAATTGGCCTTGGCGGGGCGCTATCTCATGTGCGGCGGGCGGCGGCATCCCAGTACGACGGATACGATTATTTCACGCCAGCGGACTCGGCGTATTCTCGCGCTCATGATGATGTGCGGTCATTATGACGGGTCGGGCGAATTTGCCTATCGCGTCGGCCTGCCCGGAAAATCGGGCGTCGGCGGCGGTATTTTGGCCGTGGCGCCGGGCATTGCCTCTATTGCAGTCTGGTCCCCGGGACTGAATGATCAGGGAAATTCACAGCTCGGCATGAACGCGCTTGAGCGACTGGTTCAGCGAACCGGCTGGTCCGTGTTTCGGGTGGATAGATAATATTGGAACTGCTTCTGTTTCAAATCATTCCTTTTCTGGAGTTCATTATATAAAATGAGAGATGAGTCATGGGCCTATTGGTAGACGGATTTTGGCAGGACAAATGGTACGATACGGAAAAGTCAGGCGGCAAATTTGAACGCGAAGACGCCGTTTTTCGGAACTGGATAACGAAAGACGGCTCGGCAGGCCCAAAGGGCAAAGGCGGTTTCAAGGCCGAAGCCGGTCGCTACCATCTCTATATTTGCCACGCCTGCCCCTGGGCGAACCGCACCATGATTTTCCGCACTCTAAAAGGCCTTGAAGAGATGATTTCCGTCTCTGCCGTCCACTGGTTTATGGGGTCGAATGGCTGGACCTTCCGGCAGGACGAACACACCCAGCCCGATCCGCTGGGTCACCGTTACCTTCATCAACTCTACACAAGAGCCAAATCCGATTATACGGGCCATGTCACGACCCCGACCCTCTGGGACAAGGAAACTGACACGATTGTTTCAAATGAGTCTGCCGACATTATTCGCATGTTCAACAGCGCTTTTAACGACATCGGCGCGACGGGGCCGGATTTCTACCCTGAAAGACTTCGCTCTGAAATCGACAAGATAAATGAACGCGTCTATCACACGGTGAATAACGGCGTTTACAAAGCGGGGTTTGCGACCACGCAAGAGGCCTATAACGAGGCCGTAGAGCCGTTATTTGAGACATTGGAATGGCTCGACAGCCTTCTTTCGCGAAACCGCTATCTCTGCGGCGACACCCTTACCGAAGCGGATTGGCGGCTCTTTACAACGCTTATTCGCTTTGACCGCGTTTATGCTATCCATTTCAAATGTTCAAAAAGACGGATTTCGGATTATCCGAGCCTCTGGGCTTATACGCGCGAGCTGTATCAATGGCCCGGCGTCAGTAAGACCATCGTGTTCGATCATATCATGAAGCATTATTACGGCAGTCACGATACGGTCAATCCGAACCTTATCGTGCCGACCCGTCCGTCACTGGATCTGAATATTCCGCATGGCCGGGACGCAATGTAAAGGCCGATAGCCTTCAGGTCATTCCGCTCATATCCAGTAGACTTCCGTCCTCTTTGTAATAAGGCGAGGCCGGCTTGTTTTCGAGAATTTCCAAAACGGCCTCACTGGGGCGGCAGAGTTTGACGCCTTTGCGCGTGCAGACAAGGGGGCGGTTGACGAGGACGGGATGCTCCAGCATTTGCGCCAAAATTTTCTCTTCATCGACATTTTCTTCGAGCAATCCAAGCTCTTTGGCAGGTGATTTGGTCGTTCGCAGAGCCGTTTTCGGCGTGAGCCCCGCCGCTGCGAAAAGCGCCAGGAGCTGCGGTTCTGTCCATCCCTCCTTTAAATACTCTATCACCACCGGATCATAGCCGGAGGCGCGAATGATACCGAGAACATTGCGCGAGGTCGCGCAATCCGGGTTATGGTGAATCACGATCATGGGCTCTCTCCTTAGGCCGGAAATCTGGATCGGGTTCTATTGGCGATGGCGACGAGCGACAGCATGACAGGCACTTCGACCAGCACCCCGACCACGGTCGCGAGCGCCGCGCCGGAGGAGAGACCGAACACGCTGATCGCCACAGCAACGGCGAGCTCAAAAAAGTTGGACGTCCCGATCAACGCGCAGGGCGCCGCAATATTATGAGGCACTTTCCAGAGCCAGGCCGCGCTGTAAGCCACAGCGAAAATGGCATAAGACTGGATAAGAATAGGCACGGCAATCAGCACAATAATCAAAGGACGCGCGAGAATGGTATTTCCCTGAAACCCGAAAAGTAAAATAACTGTCGCCAGGAGGCCCAATATCGAAGCAGGTTTGATTTTCGCGATAAAGTTCTCGACAGCGGACTCTCCGCCTCTTTGTATCAAGATCGTCCGCGCTGCCATGCCGGCCGCGAGAGGAAAGGCGACATAGAGCAAAACCGAGAGTATCAATGTTTCCCACGGCACAACAATATCCGTCACGCCGAGCAAAAGCGCCACAATCGGCGCAAAGGCGACGACCATGATTGCGTCATTCACGCTGACTTGGGCAAGCGTGTAAGTCGGGTCGCCTTTCGTGAGTTGTGACCAGATGAAAACCATCGCCGTGCAAGGCGCCGCGCCGAGCAGGATAAGTCCGGCGATATAGCCATCGGCTTCCGCAGGCGGTATCAGATCGGCGAAGATAAATTTGAAAAACAGGACTCCCAAAACAGCCATCGTAAAAGGCTTTATAAGCCAGTTTACAACAATCGTAATGACCAGTCCTTTCGGCTTATCCCCCATCGTCTTCAAACTGGCGAAATCGACCCCGATCATCATCGGCCAGACCATAGCCCAGATCAAAATCGCAACCGGCAGGTTCACGCTGGCATATTCCATTGCCGCCAAGGCCTGAAACACGCCCGGCAAGACTTTCCCTAGCAGGATGCCCGAGGCGATACACAGCGCCACCCAGACAGACAAATACCGATCAAAAACACTCATACCGACTCGCTTTCATTTGAGAGCCACCTAAACCTAAAACCATTTAATTTCAATAGTTGCCGAACTATCGTAATGATTTTTTAGCAGGTTTTGTCTGAAAGCTTCGCAAGGGTGACGCAGACCTCGGGATGACCATCGCAGCAATCTTCGACGAGGCTTGAGAGCAGATCGTTCACCCCGTCAATTCGGGCTTTATATATGAGCGACCGCCCCTCCCGCGTAACAGTCGTCAAATCTGCGCGGTTTAAAATGGCCAGATGACTCGACAGCGTATTCGGCGCGACCTTTAGCGTCTCTGCGATTGCCCCGGCCGGAAGCCCAGACTCCCCTGCCCGCATCAGAGTCTGAAACACCGCAAAGCGGGTTTCCTGCGCCAAGGCAGAGAGTTGTTCGATCGTTTTTTGAGTCTCGCTCATGGCTTTTGATACAGAAAATTTTTTTAGATAGCGAGAGATGGCTTTCTTCTTCAATAATGAGTCCTGCGGCCTGCAAATCTTCGAAAATCCAATTTTCCACTTGCGAATAAGTCTCAATAGTGTATTTCATGTTTGCGAGTTATTCTTAATTGCAGGTCTATCTATGTCCCCTTTTCTTGAAAACACATTCATCACCGACCTTGGATTTGGCGGCGGGTTTGCGCTCTGGGGCTTTCGGGCGATGGCGGCGGGGTGCGGAGGATGCCGGACATTACGCGGAGGATTTCACAAGGCGTTCAACCAGAATGCCGCAAGCTGTAAGGCTCCAGATGAGAGGACAGAAGGATTGTCAGCAATGAAGGCGCTTGCGGGCTTTTGCCGAAGCCTAGGCGAAAACGGACAGCGAAAAATACTCCTCTCGGAATCCGGAACGATGCGGGTGACCGCAGATGAAGTCAGCGTCGCCGCCGCTCTTTCAGCGGCTCAGTCAAATCAGTTATCGCTTTGCCGCGCCCACCTTCTCTGGCTTCAGGGAAATTCGAAAACAGACGCCGCGTGCGAGGCGGCGGCGGAATACGGCCGGATTTGCGCCGAAGCCGACATATTTATCGAGGCGCCGAGAATGCAGATTACTCAGCTCTCCACGCAGCAAGCCTCTGAACATTGCACGCCTCTTTACGGGGCGCACTCCGATAGCGTGCATTAGCCTTCCGGCTGTATTCCCAAACGATCAAATAAAAGGCGGTCTTCCGTCTCGCTCGGATTATCCGTGGTCAGCAGGGTTTCGCCGACAAAAATGGAATTTGCTCCGGCGAGGAAGCAGAGCGCCTGCGCCTCATCCGTCATGGTCTCGCGTCCTGCAGAGAGGCGGACATAACTTTCCGGCATCATGATACGCGCGACCGCAATCATACGGGCAAAATCAATCGGATGAACCGGCTCGCTATCGCCCAGCGGCGTGTTGGGGACGGGGACGAGTGCATTGATCGGTACGGACTCCGGCGCCGGGTCGAGATTGGCGAGCGCCATAAGAAGGCCGACATGATCCTCTGCGGTTTCGCCCATCCCGACAATCCCGCCGCAGCAGACTTTCATCCCGCTTTCGCGCACGAGGTTGAGTGTATGGAGGCGGTCTTCAAAAGTCCGCGTGGAAATCACCCGCTCATAGTCTTCCGGCGAGGTGTCGATATTGTGATTGTAATAGTCGAGTCCCGAGGTCTGGAGCCGTTTTGCCTGCGCCGGGGATAACATACCCAGCGTCATACAGGTTTCCATCCCCATGGCTTTGACCTCGGATACCATCTCGCAGAGCGCGTCCATATCGCGGTCTTTCGGCTCCCGCCAGGCCGCGCCCATGCAGAACCGTCCGGCCCCTCCGGCCTTGGCTTTTTTCGCGGCCTCAATCACGACGTCGGCGTCGATGAGTTTTTCCGCCTTGAGACCCGTATCGAAATGGGCGGACTGATTGCAATATCCGCAATCCTCGGCGCAGCCGCCTGTCTTGATAGAGAGGAGCTGGGACATCTGGACTTCGTTCGGGGCGTGATGGGCCCGGTGCACGGTTTGGGCCTGCAATATCAAATCCATAAACGGCTTGGCGAAGAGCGCGTTGACGGCCTCACGGGTCCAACGCTCAGAGCTCGGATGCGGCGTATAATTCTCCGGTAAAGACGGAACGGCCCGGGCTTTTTTCCGAGGAGCAGTCTGGTCAAACAGTAAAGTCATAATCGAGTGTCTCTTTATAAACGCGGGAGGGCCTTCGATAAGCCGTCCGGCCAAAGGGTTCAACGAAAAACCGGTCTGCTCCCGGGCTTGTGACCCTGTGGATATTAACCGCTCAGTAAGACCCCCTAACAAAACCTTAAAAACTAAGTTTAATCAATGGTTTAAGGGGTTGGTAACCGAATCAGCAAAAAGGTCTCTTTCAATTCACAAAAGCGGGAATGTGGCCCGCCAAAATATAAGAGACTATTTTAGAATATGGCGACTTCTCCAACTTCCGATAACCCGCACCCACATTTGCGACTGGTGTCCGACCTTGATTCTGTGGACATGCCGCCCTTGCCGCTTGGCCGTATCATGCAGGGCGACTGTATTGAGGGGATGAATGCCCTGCCCGCCGAGTCGGTGGATCTCATCTTTGCCGACCCGCCTTATAATCTGCAGCTTGGCGGCGATCTCTCGCGCCCGGATAATTCCGTTGTCAACGGCGTGACCGAGGACTGGGATCAGTTCGACACGATGGACGCTTATGATCTGTTTACGCATGACTGGCTGAAAGCGGCGCGCCGCATTTTGAAACCCAATGGCGCGCTCTGGGTCATCGGCAGCTATCATAATATTTTCCGGGTCGGCACAGTTCTGCAGGATCAGCAATTCTGGGTGCAAAACGATATTATCTGGCGCAAATCCAACCCTATGCCGAATTTCCGCGGCACGCGTTTTACCAATGCGACCGAAACCCTCATCTGGGCCACCAAGACAGAGGATGCCAAGCCGACCTTTAACTATGACGCGATGAAAATGCTCAATGACGGCGTTCAAATGCGCAATGACTGGGTGCTGCCGATCTGCACAGGCAAGGAACGCCTGAAGAAAAGCGACGGCAAGAAAGCCCATCCAACGCAAAAGCCCGAAAGCCTGCTTCATCGCGTTCTCCTCTCTACGACCAATCCCGGAGACGTGGTTGTCGATCCGTTTTTCGGGACCGGCACAACCGGCGCCGTCGCGAAGAAACTTGGCCGGCACTTTATTGGCTTCGAAATGGAAGAAGAATATATTCTCCACGCGCAAAAGCGGATTGATAAGATCAAGAAAGGCAAAGGCGCCGATATTCAAGTCACGGCCTCACGCCGTTCTGCCCCGCGCGTGCCATTTGGCCATTTGATCGAACAGGGATTTCTTTCGCCCGGCATGTTTCTTCATAACAGCACGGGTCATGTAAATGCGAAAATCCGCGCGGATGGATCACTTCTGGTCGGGGATTTCTCCGGCTCCATCCATCAGGTTGGGGCCCGCGTTCAAAACGCCCCGAGCTGTAATGGCTGGACCTACTGGCATTATCACAGCGAAGAAGGCCTCACCCCGATCGATGCCATACGCGACGAAATCCGCGCGGCAATGGCGGGAACATTAAAACCAACGCCCGTTTAGAAACACCGCAGATAAATCAAAAAAAGAGCCGTTTGGCCCTTTTCTTTTATCTATGTCTGATATTGAGGCTTAGGGATCACTCTTCCTCCAAAGCGGCGTCATTCAAGGAAAGCTTCAGCGCCTTTTTGAACACGGTCGGCAATCCGGCGAGCAAGTAATCATCGGCCCAGGCCTGATTGCTGTTCGGGCGGGTCTCGAACTCGGCTTTATAAACATCGAGATGCAATTCAAAATGAGTAAAGACGTGTTTCACTTGGCCCTTTGTTTTCACCCACCCTCCTTTGAACGGGGCGGCGTCGAGAGGGCTCTCAAGAGGTTCCGCTGTCCATTCACTGCCCGGAAGCCCCGCCATCCCGCCAAGCAGTCCCTTATCCGGCCGTGTTTCCAAAAGCACTTCGCCGTTATGGATAGCGACAAAAGCCGCGCCGTAGCGAACAGGTTTCGGCTTTTTCGCCGCTTTGCGGGGATAGGCTTCGGGCGCCCCCTTTTCCTTGGCCAGGCAATAGTCGTCCCAGGGGCAATTTGGACAATCGGGTGAACGCGGCGTACAAATGGTGGCGCCTAGATCCATGACCGCCTGTCCGTAATCTCCGGCGCGCCGCGGATCGGCCAGCGTTCCGGCCAGAAGACGCAAAGGCTGTCTCGCTTGCGGCAGCGGTTCTTCGACTTTGAAAATGCGGCTGATAACCCGCTCCACATTGCCGTCGACAATATTGGTGGCCTGGTCAAAACATATCGCGGCAATCGTCGCCGCTGTATATGGGCCAATGCCGGGAAGTTTCAAAAGCGCCGCTTCGGTCTTTGGAAAAACCCCGTCATATTCATCTCTGATAATTTGCGCGCATTTGTGCAAGTTCCGAGCGCGGGCATAATAGCCGAGGCCCGCCCACATGCTTAAAACCGTTTCGCGCTCTGCATTGGCCAGATCTGTAACAGTCGGGAAGGCCTCAAGAAATTTGTGCCAATAAGGCGTGCCATGCGGCACAGTGGTTTGCTGCAACATGATCTCAGAGAGCCAGACCGCATAAGGGTCGGGAGTTTTTCCAGCCTTGCGGTCTTCGGGCCGGACTCGCCAGGGCAGCGTCCGCCCCTCCGCATCATACCAATCGAGCAGCCCCGCCCGCATCTTCTCGATTTCCTGCTCTGTCTTAATTTCTGTCCGGCTTTTAATCATAGACCCTGATGTGTGTGCTTTACGCCTCGACTTCAATGGGGGAAAAGGGAAGTGTTATGACCATCTCTCGCGAAGACAGGCAAAAAATCAATAACTGGCTGGAAAGCCAGCGGGCGCGGCCGCAATTTCGTAGCACGCCTTCCGCCGGAATGGCCGTGTCGCGGGTCATGCGCCCTTTGTCGAAAAAATATGGCGGCGGGTCCTCGGCTCTGTCCCTCGCGCGGCTCTGGCCGGAAATCGTTGGAGAGCGGTGGAGTAAAATTTCTTCGCCTGTGCGGTTCACCACAGGGCGAAACGGGCGAACGCTCGTAATTTCGGCTCCCGGCGCGGCGGCTTCGCTCATCATGGCGGCGAGCGGCCCCATAATTGACAGGCTCAATACCCATTTGGGACCGGATCATGTCAAGGCGATCAAAGTCGTCCAGACCAAAATGCGCACAGATAGCGCGTCGGTAAAAACCCGGCGCGGCCTGCGCCCCAGCGAGGCAACGCATCTGCGCGAGAGCCTGGCCACTGTGAAAAATGAAAACTTGAAAGCGTCCCTCGAGAAATTGGGACGCGGAATTCTGACGAAAGACGAAAAATAATATGCGTAAACTTATTTTAGCGACAAGCCTTTTGGCGCTTTCCGCCGGCGGCGTATTTGCCCAGACCGCTCCGAACGCCACTCCCATACCCGATGCGCCGGTCGAAACCATCCCTGCGGAAGAAGTTGATTTTGTTTTTACCGAAGCCCCGGATGATCACGTTATCGGCTCTGATTCTGCTCCGATTACGATGATGATGTATGCCTCCGTCACCTGCGGTCATTGCGGAGACTGGTTTCAGGACGATTGGCCTTTGGTCAAACGCGAACTGATCGAGACCGGAAAAATTCGCTTTATCCTTCGTCCCCTTCCGACTCCGCCGGCCATTCTCTCCGTCACGGGATTTTTAATGGCGGAATGCGCCCCGGATGAAGACGGTTACTTCTCTTCTATCGAATACCAGATGAACAATCAGGAGCAGATTCTTGAAGGCGCCCAGAACGGCACAGCCCGGGAAGAATACGCGAAAGTCGCGGAAGGCGTTGGCCTTATGAATGACGAGGAGATCAATAGCTGCCTAAGTAAAGAAAGTAATATGGACTATATCCGCCTGAACGGAAAGCGCGCTGAAGCCGCCGAAGTCGGCGGCGTGCCCGCCTTTTATATTGGCGGAGAAGCCTATAAGGGAAAACAGGAGGGTTCAGCCATCGTTTCCCTGATTGAGACCATGCATGAGAGCGGCCAATCCACCCTGCCTGAAAATATCGAACCGGCCTCCAAAGCACCGCAAACTGAAACGCCGCATGATCACGACCATTAGCGGGGTTATCTGCGCTTTCCTCTAGAGTGCGACATTCTGCACCCAAAAGGAACCAGAGGCGCTGGTCTTTCGTAATATTATGGCAAGGTCGCTTAAAGCGGCCATGATTTTTTATAAATTACGGAGTTTTTATGCCAAAAGCCTATGTTAGCCGCCTTGATGATAATTCACGCGAGAGATCAATCGGCCTTCTGAAAAAGAATTTAGCAATTTCCCTCGATCTGAGTTTCGCCGTCAAGCAAGCGCATTGGACCCTGAAAGGACCGAGCTTTATCGGTCTGCACGAATTAATGGATCAGGTTGCCCTTCACATTCGCGAAGCGTCGGACACGATCGCCGAACGTATTGTGATCCTTGGCGGACAGCCTCACGGGTCCGTTCAAGCCGTCAGCAAGGATACGAGCCTTGACGCTTATCCTGTCGATATTACAGATCAGAATAAGCACGTTGATGAAGTGACGTCCCGCCTGATGGCATTCGGCGCCTCTCTAAAGGAAGCGATAGATGATGCCGGTGAGATCGGAGATGAAGATACGGCGGATCTGTTTACCGAAATTAGCCGCACTGTTGATAAGGACGCCTGGTTTGTCGGCGCCCACAATAAATAGGCCGTCATAACAGAGCCGTACCGGCATTAATCTTGTAACGCCCTCTTCTCGGAGGGCGTTTTTTTTATATCTGCAGACAGATTCACCTTGTGGATATCACGAAAGCGAAATGTTTTTTGACCCGCTTTCGAGATGAATCTGCGTAAAATACGTGAATCCTCCACAGTTTCGTCCTAAATCGCCTTATATCCTGTCACTTATCCCATTAGGCCTTATTGCCATCACACAGAAAATTGCGAGACTTCCCTTATGACCGATTCGTTTAAATTTGATTCCCTTCGCCGCTCTGCCCTGACGTCTCTGGTCGGGGGCGTCGCGGCGCTCTCTTTAATCGCCTGTAGCGGCGGTGAGACCTCGACAAATTCTGGCGCCAAGGGCGACCCGTCTCAATATGAGCTGGCCAGCGACGTCGGCATCGGCGCCGAAGACGCCCCTGTCACGTTCGTAGAATATGCCTCTGTCACCTGTCCGCATTGCTCAAACTGGAGCAAGACGGTCTACCCAGAGCTCAAAAAGAAATATATCGATACGGGCAAAGTCCGTTATATTTACAGACCTTTCCCGACCCCGCCGCAAGAGCTCGCCGATGCGGGTCACATGATTGCCATGTGTGCAGGCGACGACAAGTTCCTGACAAACATCAAATATCAGTTCGACAATCAGGAGCAAATCCTGAACATGGCGCGGGCCGGCGACGCGCGCAAAGCCTATGTCGGTATCGCTAAGAACTCCGGCATGTCGGAAGAAGAATTTGCGGACTGTATTACGAACCCCGACATTCAAAAAGAGTATCAAGCCATCGTTCAGAGCGGTATTGATGCGGGCGTGACAGGCACGCCGGCCTTCTTCGTCAATGGTGAGTACACCAAGAAAGCGCCGAGCGGAGATGCTTTTTATACCCTCGAGTCCATCGAAGAGGTTATCCTCCCGATCCTCGGCGAACCTGTCCCGGCAAAAGAGACAGATACAGAAGAGTCTGCCGAGTAGCTCTTATGGGGTCGCTGGTCTTCAATCAGATAAAGCTCGCGGGGTTTAAATCCTTCGTCGAGCCGACTGATTTCCACATAGAGCCCGGCTTGACCGGGGTTGTGGGGCCAAATGGCTGCGGGAAATCCAACCTTCTGGAAGCGATACGCTGGGTCATGGGAGCCAATTCCGCCAAGGCCATGCGCGCGGCGGGCATGGACGACGTTATCTTTAACGGCACCAAGACCCGCCCCGGCCGCAATCAGGCCCATGTAACGCTCACTATTGATAATAGCGCCCGCATTGCGCCGCCCGCTTTTAATGATGACGACATTCTCGAAGTCATGCGCGTCATTAAAAAAGGCGGCGGCTCGAAATATAAAATCAATGGCAAGACGGTTCGCGCCAAAGATGTTCAACTCCTCTTCGCCGATGCTTCGACCGGGGCCAACTCCCCCGCGCTTGTGCGTCAGGGACAGATCAGCGAATTGATCGCGGCCAAGCCGTCCAATCGCCGCCGTATCCTTGAAGAAGCCGCCGGGATTTCCGGACTTCACACACGCCGTCACGAAGCAGAGCTTCGCCTGCGCGCGGCGGAAACCAACCTCAACCGTCTGGACGATATTATCGGGCAGATCGAAGGTCAGCTTCTGTCATTACGCCGTCAGTCCCGTCAGGCGACACGCTATAAGCGCCTCGCCGGAGAGATAAACGAATATAAGGCCCTGCTCTGGCTGAAACGTTGGATCAGCGCGATCGATACGCTCGCCGCCGCGACGGAAGCCTCAACAGAATGCGAAAACCGCGTTGCCGATACCGCTACCAAAGCGACCGCCCTGACCCGTCAGGCAACAGAACTGGCCGGATTGCTTGAGCCAAAACGCGAAGAGCAGATCATCGCCGCCGCCGTCTTGGGACGCCTCAACGCGGCCAAGGAAGCCCTCGAAGCGGATGAAGAAGCTGCAAGCTCCGAAATCCAGAAACTGGAAGCCCAGATTAAGGATTTGGCGTCCGATCTGGAACGCGAAACCGGCATTGTTCAGGACGCGGAAGACGCGGAAAAACTACTGAAAGAGGAGTTCGACCGCCTCTCAGCCGTGGCCGACACATCTGCCGCACTGGACGCCGCCGCCGACGCGGCCTCCGAAGCCATCAAGACGCGCTCCGCCCTCGAAGCCGATTATAATGAGCTCACCCGTCAGGCCGCCGATCAAAACGCCCGCCGGGATTCGGCAGAACGTGAACTCTCACAGGCGGAAAGCCGCTTGCAACGCGTCACGCTGGAGCGGGAGAATACACAGGACCGTCTTGCGGGTATGAGCCAGGACGGCGGATCCTCGGGCAATCTGTTTGCTGCCGGCTCCAAAGAAGCGCTCGCCGCGCTGGAGGCCGCCCGCGCCGAAGAACAAAATCTGGCCAAGGCGCTGTCTGCGGCCGAAGAGGCTGACCAGGCCGCGCGCGACGCGCTCGCGAAATCCCGGCAAACCTTGTCAGGACTGTCCGGAGAACGGACGGCGCTGGAACGTATGCTCGCCCGCGCCCAGGCCGGAACGTTCGAGCCTGCCCTCAATCAATGCCAGGCCAAGCCGGGGTATGAAACCGCCCTCGCGGCGGCCCTCGGCGAAGATCTGGACGCCGCCATTGGCGGAGACGCCGCGCTTCGCTGGAGCGGCGCGTCCGTTTCCGATCAGGCGCTGCCGGGCGGCGCGAACCCACTCAGTGATTTTGTCTCTGCGCCAAAAGAACTGGCCGCAAGGCTATCACAAATCGGAGTTGTCGATAGCGCGTATATCGCCGCTCTGGCCCCGCAGCTCAACCCCGGACAACGTCTGGTGACACAGGACGGACAACTCAGCCGCTGGGACGGATTTGAAATGGCCGCCGGCGCGGAAACCTCCGCCGCCGTAAAGCTCAAACAACAAAATCGCCTCACCGAGATTACGACCGAAATTGAGAGCGCGGAACAAAAGGTCGAAACAGATCAGGCCGATTTTGAAACTGCCCGCGCCGCGCGCAATGAGGCGCAAGAAGCCGTCCGCACAGCGCGCCGCGCCCTGCCCGATCTGGAACGCGCCGAGCGCGCCGCCCAAGCCGCGCTTTCGCAATATGAAACAGATGTGGCCCGCGCCAATGCCGAACGCCGCAATCTGGAAGACCGGATCGAACGGCTCGACTCAGAACTTAAAGAGCTGACCACGCAGCGCGATGCGGCCAAAACCAATCTGGAAGCTCTCGGCGCCGTCGAAGACGTCTCCGAACAGCAAGAGGTGCTCTCCGAAAAACTGAGCGATGCCCGCGCCGCCGCAGACGAAGCCAGCGCGACCTATCGCAGCCTGAAAAACGAAACAGAAGCCCGCGCCGCCCGGTTGAAAGCCGTGGAAAAAGAGCGCGCCGATTGGGCGAAACGGTCCGCAACCGCTGCGCAGCGCGTCTCTCAGCTGGAAGCCCGGGCAACTGCCGCCAAAACCACTTTGAGCGCGGCCACGGACGGGCCGGATAAATTCGCAGACCGCCGCGCGCGCCTCTTCTCTGAACTCGAAAGCGCGGAAACGCGTCGCAGCACTGCCGCGGACGCTTTGGCCGCCGCCGAGACACAATTAAAAGACGCCGAGAGCGCGGCCCGCGAAGCGGAACAAGCCCATTCCGACGCCCGCGAAGCCCGCGCCGGGGCCGAGGCCCGCAAGACGGCGGCGCAGGAACGCATCGCGGAAACCAAGGCCCGCATTAACGAAACCCTGTCCTGTGAGCCGTCAGAGCTGAAACAGCATCTTGGCGATTTGTCGCCCGACTCCGGCCTGTCCGAAAATGATATAGAGAAGAAACTCGACCGCCTTTCCGTCGAGCGCGAAAAAATGGGCGGGGTAAACCTGCGTGCCGATGAGGAAGCGGCGGAGCAGGAAGAACGCCTCTCGGCCATGAATGAAGAGCGGCAGGATTTGATTGCCGCCATCGCCCGATTGCGCGAAGGCATTGATGAGCTGAACCAGGAAGGCCGTGAACGCCTTTTGAAAGCCTTCGATGTCGTCAATGGTCACTTCGGACGTCTGTTCACAACGCTCTTTGGCGGCGGCGAAGCCTCCCTCGCTTTGACCGAATCGGATGACCCGCTCGAGGCCGGCCTCGAAGTCATGGCCCGCCCGCCCGGCAAATCTTTGAAAGCCATGTCGCTCCTCTCCGGCGGCGAACAGGCTCTGACGGCGACCGCCCTTATTTTTGCGGTTTTCCTGTCCAATCCCGCCCCGGTCTGCGTTCTCGACGAAGTTGACGCGCCGCTCGACGATGCCAATGTGTCCCGATATTGCGACCTGCTCGACGATATGAAGAAGCACACCGACACGAAATTCATCGCCATCACCCATAATCCGGTCACAATGAGCCGGATGGACCGCCTCTTCGGCGTGACCATGGCCGAACAAGGCGTCTCTCAACTTCTCTCTATCGAATTGAACGCAGCAGAGCAGTTAGTCGCGGCGGAATAAAACGCAAAGCCGCATCTCAATCGATGAGTCTGAGAAAGATAAGATGCGACATATGAGACTCTCTGCATTTTTCTTGGAAAACCGTTTTTTTACAAAGCCTTACAACCTCTCAACTGCGGTTGACTTAATCAGGCCCCTTGGGTAGGTTCCGCGCGCTTTCGGAAGGGAGAGTTGGAGTGTCATTGGGGCATTTCGGGTCGAATAGATGGGGGCAAAGAACGAACGTCATGACAGAAGGTCAAAACCGCCAGACACAAGAGGCAGACAAAGCCGCGCTTAGCGCTCTCGGTGACAAGCTGAGAACCAAAAAGCCGCAGCCGGATCAGCCCAAACTTGTCGAAGGCACTTCCAACCTGGCGGTCGGTCTGAAATATGCCAGCGAATTTACCGCGGCAGTCCTGGTCGGTGCAGCCTTTGGCTATTTCGCCGATAAATTGTCAGGATGGTCGCCTTTCGGTTTGCTGGTCGGGTTATTTTTAGGGTTGTGCGCCGGCGTTATGAATGTTGTGCGGGCCGCCAAAGACGGTATGGACGCTCCGGTTGAAAACACCGAAGCGGATTAGGAACGCAAGATGATTTTTGCCCTAGATCCGATTAAGCAGTTCGAGATCCACAAAATGGGTCCGACTCTCAAAATCGGCAATTTTGACCTCAGCTTTACCAATGCATCCCTGATGATGTTGGTCACAGTTGGCCTTGTTGTATTGTGGCTTCTTCTGTCCACGAATAAGCGCTCTTTAGTCCCGACACGGTCGCAATCTGTTGCCGAAGTGACGTATGAATTCGTCGCGGATATGATCCGCTCGGCCTCCGGCAAAGACGGTCTGAAGTTTTTCCCCTTCGTCTTTACGCTCTTTATCTTTATTCTTTTTGCCAACTTACTTGGCATGATCCCGTTCTTCTTTACTACGACCAGCCATATTATTGTGACTTTCACCCTCGCCATGATGGTGATGACGCTCGTGATTGGCTACGGCGTGTTCAAAAACGGCTTTGGCTTCCTCAAGATTTTCTGGCCATCAGGTATTCCGGTCGTTATTTTGCCTTTCGTATCCTTGCTAGAGATTATTTCCTTCTTCTCCCGCCCGATCAGCCTTTCTGTTCGTCTCTGGGCCAATATGCTTGCCGGACATATCCTGCTGAAACTCTTTGCCGGCTTCTCGATTATGATGGTCACGGCTTTCGGCATGTTCCCCGGCCTACTCGGCGCGCTCATCCCGTTCACGCTGACTCTCGCCCTGACCCCCCTTGAATTTCTCGTGGCCTTCGTTCAGGCTTACGTTTTCGCTCTTTTGACCTGTGTGTATCTTTCAGATGCATTACATCCCGGTCATCACTAACACTGCAAATTAACCGCTTTTCCTAAGGAGATCATCATGGAAGCAGAAGCAGCAAAATACATCGGTGCAGGGATTGCCTGTCTTGGCATGGCCGGCGCCGGTATCGGTCTTGGCCACATCTTTGGTAACTACCTGTCAGGCGCTTTGCGTAATCCGTCTGCCGCTCAAGGCCAGTTCTCGAACCTCATCTTCGGCTTCGCCGTGACAGAGGCCCTCGGCATTTTCTCATTCGCCGTTGCCCTCATCTTGATGTTCGTTCTTTAAGTTACGATTTTTCACATTGTTTGAAAGCTCGCTATGACAGCCAGTGTTTTCGGTTTTGGAATGATGCTCGCAGCGGCTCCCGCAGGAGCCGTTGACGGCGCAGGAGAGACGGCCTTCCCGCCGTTTGATCCGACCTATTTCGCCACCCAGATTTTCTGGCTGTTACTCAGCTTTGCCCTTTTATATTTTCTCCTTTCGCGGATTTTTCTTCCGCGCATCGGCGAAACCATTGAAGAGCGCAGCTCCCGCATAGCGGATGATCTGGATACGGCGTCCCGTATGCAGGCCGACGCCGAGCAGGCTGAACGAAATTACGAAAAAGCTTTGTCCGACGCCCGCGCTAAGGCTCACAATGTTGCCGAAGCCACGCGTCAATCTGTCGATGCGGAGATTCAGGCTGAACTGGACGCCGCTGACAAGGAAGCCGAGAAGCAAGCGGACGCGGCGGAGAGCCGTATTCGCGAGGTTCGCAGCAAGGCGATGTCCAATATCGAGTCAGTTGCCGCCGAGGCTGCTCAGGCCACAGTCGAAGCGCTGACGGGTAAAAAGCCGACACTGGCGTCCGTCAAGTCTGCTCTGAACTAGGAAGGGTCAGACCATGCATTTTGATTTTGATCCCGCCAGCCCAACAATTTGGGTGTTTCTGGCCGTCATTCTATTCTTTATCGCGCTGGGATATTTCGGCGTTCATAAAAAAATTGCGGGAGCTTTGGACACACGCGCGGATAAGATCCGTGTCGAGCTCGATGAGGCCCGCCGCCTTCGCGAAGAAGCTCAAACGCTTCTCGCCTCTTTCCAGCGCAAGCAGAAAGAAGCCGAGAAACAGGCTGAGGATATTGTGAAGCAAGCGCGTATTGACGCTGAAAACATGGCGGCCCAATCCCGTAAGGACCTGGCAGAGCGCCTAGAGCGCCGCGCCCAGCAGGCCGAAGCGAAAATCCAAAACGCCGAAGCTCAAGCCATGGCGGATGTAAAGTCCAAAGCGGCTGATATGGCTGTGAACACAGCCGAAGCCCTGATGCGTAAAAACATGAAACCCGCCGACCATTCCGCGCTTATCAAAGACGGAATTACGCAAATGGGTAAAGTCATGAATTAGGCCAATGCGCCAATTTGAATAAAAAGAGCCGTCCCCCGGGGCGGCTTTTTTATTGGGGTTAGTGACAAGATAAAATCCTTCTAGACAGGCGATAAAGGCTGTTATATACTAAACAGGTAAAATAACCTGTCTAAATGGTGCGGTTTGAAAAACAAGTCGAATATAACGAATGAGAGAGTTTACGCCGTCCTTACGGGGGATATGATTAACTCCACTTCGCTCTCGTCGCAGCAAATCAAACAAAGCTGGGATACATTAGAGCGGGTAATCGCCGATTTCTCTGACGTCCACGGCTCTGTTATCATCGGCTCCCCCGACTTTTACCGCGGGGACTCATGGCAAATCCTGATAGACACACCGGCTCTCTCTCTTCGTCTCGCGCTTCTCATACGGGCGCGATTAAGATCAGAATTGGAAACAGACACCCGTATTTCCATAGGTATGGGTTCCGTTGAGACCATAGATGAAAAAAGCATTTCGATGTCCCAAGGCGAGGCCTTTACCCTGTCAGGTCAATCATTGGACACGATGACAGGCTATTTCGATTTAACCGGGCAGCTTCCTAATAAAGCGGGTCATATGAACGATTGGTTTCGAACCATCCTATATTTATGTAGTGAGTTTGTTCAATCCTGGACCCGACGGCAAGCTGAAATTGTGTCATTGGCTTTATTACTCAAGCCGCCGAAACACGCTAATATTGCAAAGTCCCTGACCCCCCCTGTCGCAAAACAAACAGTCACGGACTCTCTGAAAGGGGCGCATTGGCGAGCCCTTCAGGAAGCTTTGAAACTATTCGAAGCAACAGAATGGCAAACTTTCGAAATGACGAAGTAACAGTTGGTCGACAGCCATAAAAGGCTGTTTCGGAAATAACAGCTTTTTATGGTTGCGCGTCGAAGGAGCGCTCTATGATAGAAACATTTCTGGCTTTGCTCACAGCTCACCTTCTGGCGGATTTCCCGTTCCAAACCAGAAGGCTGATCGAGAACAAACGCAAACCTCACATATTGGTTTTGCACATTACGATTATAGCCCTGGTGACAGTTATTATTCTTGGGGCCTGGCCGCCTCTTCTCCTGCTTATCCTTTGCGGCACTCATTTATTAATGGACGCGGTGAAGATATATCTCTTGAAAGAGAAACACTGGGCCTTTTATCTCGATCAAGGCATTCACCTTCTCGTTATTGTCCTTCTGGCCTATTTATTTCCAGAGAGTTTCCAAGGCGGATACTGGCCTGATCTGATGGGCCCCTTTCCCTTCATCTATCTCATCCTCTTATGCGTCATCAGCGGCGTTATTCTCAGCCTTTCTGTCGGTAACGTCATCATCGCTCTGGAAACAAAGCGGTTCCGGGACGAAATGACGAGCCCCATAGAAGGCCTGACACAGGGCGGCGCCTTTATCGGCCAATTGGAAAGAGCTCTGGTGATGCTGTTTGTCGTAACAGGCTATCCGGTGGCGGTCGGATTTCTGGTCGCGGCTAAGTCCATTCTGCGCTTTGGCGAAGTCAAAAGCACACCAGACAGACAGATGGCGGAATATGTGATTATCGGAACCTTTATGAGTGTTGGCTGGGGACTTCTTATCGCCGTCCTGACAAAAACGGTTCTGACCTATTATCTGCAATACCAATAAGTCTGCTTTTCAGAACGAGATTGATCTGTGACCCGGCAATGATAGGATCAAAACAACGACTTACTCTTTTTCACTGGTGATTTTATGGCCCTGCTTTCAAAACGTGACATACTTCTGGGTTCAGGCGCGCTCGGCCTTTCGGGATTGCTCCCTTCGCAACGCGCTTTTGCGCAATCTCCCAAGGCAGACGACGCTCTTCCAAATCTCGCCGCAAACGCCAAACCTATCACGGCGGCCGAACACCAGGCCCGGATAGAGAAGGCTCAGCGCCTGATGCAGGAACAAGGCGTCGGCGCATTGATCGTCGAGGCGGGCTCCGCCCTCACCTATTTCACCGGCATTCGCTGGTGGCGATCTGAACGCTTCACCGGTGTCGTTATTCCGGCCGAGGGCGAATTTACGGTCATCACGCCGTTTTTCGAAGAACCGTCCATTCGGGAGTCGATGAAAATCGGAGACGACGTCCGCACTTGGCACGAAGATGCTTCGCCTTTCAAATTGATTGTCGATGTCCTTCGGGAAAACAAAGCGCTGAAAAAACCCGTCGCGATTGAAGAGACCACCCGCAATTTTATCTCCACCGGTATCAAGGCGCAAAAGGCCGGCGTGAAGCTCGTCTCAGGGCAGCCCATTACTCGCGGATGCCGGATGTTCAAATCCGCGGCGGAACTCGCCCTGATGCAAACGGCCAATGACATTACCCTGACGGCCTATCGCCATATCTATCCGAAAATCGAGGCCGGGATGACCCGCCACGACATCTCCGCTTTGATGAACAAGGCCACGACCGCGCTTGGCGGATCGGTTGAATTTTCCCTCGTTCTGGTTGGCCCGTCCAGCGCCTATCCGCATGGCAGCGACATCGAATATGAAGTGAAAGAAGGCCAGATCATTCTCATGGATTGCGGCTGCAGCGTGCATGATTACGAATCCGATATCTCCCGCACCTGGGTGATGGGCGAGGCCAGCAAAGAGCAGCGCGATGTCTGGAATACGGTTAAACGCGGGCAGGAATTGGCTTTGGAAACGGCGACCCTCGGCACGCCCGCCGGGCGCGTGGATGACGTTGTCCGGAAATATTATGATAGCCTTGGATACGGCCCCGATTACGCCGCCCCCGGTCTGACCCATCGCCTGGGCCACGGCATCGGAATGGACGGGCACGAACCCGTCAATTTTGTGCGCGGCGAAAAAACGAAACTCGCTCCTGGCATGTGTTTTTCAAATGAACCGGGGCTTTATTTGCCAGGTAAATTCGGCGTGCGTCTGGAAGACTGCCTCTATATGGGCGAGGACGGGCCGGTCCTGTTTACGCCGCTGTCCAAATCCATTGACGATCCGTTCGGCGCCTAAAGCGAACCCATTCCGGCCAGCTCAAGAGCCAGCATCAGGGCCGAAATCGCCAAAAGCCACGAGCCGAGAATACGCACGCCAATTTTCGGCCAGAGGGCGCTTTGCCGCTGAAAGGCCCAGAACGACATCAGGGCTGCGCCGCCCACAACCAGACTGACGCCGATCACATTCGCGGTAATCAGAACGACATTGGACGGAAACTGTCCGGCCTGCGGCAGAAAGGAAGCCCCTAGCCCGGCGCCGCCTAAAGCCGCCATCATATAGATGATCGAGGGACGGCTTATAACGGCTGCAACCAGGCAGCCGGAAAGCAAGGTCAGCGCAAGAAGCGATAAGGTAATAAAACCGGAGCTTAAGAAAAGAGCGCCGAGCAGACCCGCAAACAGGAAAGCGCCCCACAAAATTACAGCTTTGAGGAAGGCTTCTCGCTTTAAATTACCCATCGCGAAGCCGATGCCCACCGCAAGCAATAATTGTCCGGCTTTCACAAGCTCGGGAATAAATCCGGGAATCCAGGCGTAAAAATCCATCAGACTCTGGCCTTAAATAATACCGAACAGAAAACCCAGACCGCCCAGCGCAATCAACCCGCCGGCAATCTGGATAGCAACTTTACCGCCGGGGCGTCCAATCAAAAGACCGAGTGCGATGCCCAATAGATGAAGCAGGCCTGTGGCCAAGACAAACCCGATCGCAAAGCTCATGGCGTTACTGGCCTGGGGGAGTTCTGTCCCGTGGGCATGGCCGTGAAATACGGCAAAAAACCCGACAATTATCGCTGCCAGCCAGAGAGGCGCCCTCACCGCAAACGCAATCAAAAGACCCAATACAATGGAGGACAGGGCAATCCCGGCCTCGACAAAGGGCAGAGGCGCGCCGACAACGCCTGCGGCCCCGCCAAACGCCATGATAACCGGAAAGACGATAGGCAGGATGTAAATGGCTGGCGCGCGCAAAAATGCGCCCCAGAGGCCAACGGCCACCATCGCCACGACATGATCCCAGCCGAGCACCGGATGTAAAAACCCGCTCATAAAGCCTCCGACCAACCCCTCGCCTGTGTGGGCAAACGCCGGGACGGCCCCTAACAAGGCCAAAGCAAGAAGCAGAAACCCCGTCTGATATCTTATAGTCTTCATTGGGGGGCAAAAGGTGGAACGGGTCATGTTTTTCTCTTCTCGGTAACTAGCTAATTTCTATTCGGGCAGGCGCGAAACCAGTCCCGGCGCGACAACATTTTGCGCGTTCATCCAATCTCTGACGGGATCCGCCTCTGCGGGTTTGCCGGCGGCCTTGGCCGCGTCAATGAATAGCCACGCATCTTCATATTCGCGTTGGGCCTGCCAGTTTGTTCTGGCGCGCTCCAGGGCTTTATCGGCGTTTTCTTTGACGTCCAGAAAATAGCGGGCTTCTTCCCGGGCATGGCCATTATGACCGACCCGGAAATTGGCGCGAATGCGGCGATCCATTTCTTTGCTAACGTCGGAAAGTCTCTCGTCTTGGCCGCTTTGTTTATAGGCCAGCGCCCGACGCAGGAGGAACGCATCCGTTTCAACGGGAATGTCCAGCGCTTTCAGGGCGGCTTCGGGTTGACGCAAAGCCAAGAGACTATCGGCATGAAGCATTCGAATGCGGAGCGTCTGCGGATCAGCTGCCTGAGCTTTTTCAAACTGCGACTGCGCCAAAGCGTCATTGCCCTGAAACATCGCAATCTCGCCCAGAACGCTATAGGCATATCCAATCAGGGCCGGGTCCATCCGCCGGGATTCCAGAACTGCATTTAACTGAGCTGCCGCGTTCTGCGCCTCCGGTCCAAGAGCCTTGGCCGTCGAGTCGCACAGTAAGAGCAAATCATAACGGTCAGCCGTGCCCAGCGGAACGCAAGCCTCTTTCGCGGCCTTTATTTTTCCTTGAACCAAAAGGATATTTGCGCGCGTCAGCAGGGCGGTCGCGTCTTTCCCGTCCAAGGAAAGGGCAAGCTCAAGCAGGCTGAGAGCCTCGTCAAAATTGTGAAGATATTGCTGGGAAATGGCGCGGAGCTTCAATGCCTCGGTCATATTCTCACGACCTGAAATAGAAGAAAGAATACTGTCCGCTTTGGCGACAATTTCGGCGTTTCCCGTCAGCCGCCCTTCATTAATCAAAGCTCTCGCCGTTTTCAGGGCGATCTGCCTATCTTCTGGCTCTGACTTATAGTCTTCGAGAGCAGACTGCACTTCAGGCGGCATGTCCCCCGGCGCATATCCATATTGGCCCGACAGCCCTTTGCCTAAGGGGCTGATCAACAGCATCCCTCCGGCCAGAGCTAAAAAGACCCCCAAAATGGGAGCCTTGAAATTATTATGACTTTTCAGATTTTTTGACAAAATTCAGCCTCGATATATCGACTTCACTTTAAGGCGAAATTACTCGGCGTCAAAGGTCAACAGATATTCGGTGCTTTTTTCTGTAAAGTCAGGGTTATCCGTGACCTCTAGACGCTGGCCGGCCCAAATTTTATTATATCCTTCGACCGGAACATACGTCGCCACACCGTTTTCATCCGTTTTTGTCTCGGATGTGTTTTCACCAGTGCCGATTTCAATGCCCTCAACAGGCACGCCGTCGATCAGAACTTTCACCTGCATTGGCTCTCCGGCCTTTGGCATTTCAGCGCTGAGCGGCACGAGTTCGAAAGGCTGGCCCTGAGCCGTCGTGACAATCTCCGACCAGCTCTCGATATGTTTGTGATATTTGATCGCATTTACGGCTGAAAGAGGCTCATCGACCTGGCTCATCGGAATATTCACGCTCTCGCCGTCAAGAGTGCGCGTATAAATACCGTTGTCAAAATGCAGGAGCAGGAGCGCCGGCGACCCTTCGACACTGACCTGCATGTCATCATCGTCATAGGTGCGCCAGACGGTCAATTCATTCCCTTCGGCGTCCATCGCCCGGATATCTTTGACCTTACCCGCCGGATATCCCTCGAGCTTGCCTTCATGACCCCCAAAGTAAACCTGGAACTGGGCCATCTCCGTCAGCCCGCTCTCAACCGGCACCAACCAAGCTGTGTGGGAAAGGGCTGACGGAGCCCATAAAAGCGCCAAGCCTGACGCCACTAACATAAATCGTTTCATCATATTTTTTCTCCGTGAAAGTTAAGCTATCTAAAATCCGACCTGTACGCCTGCAAAAACAGCGCGAGGCGCGCCAGGCGACGCGCCGAGGCTGTTAATTGTGGTCGCATAAACATTATCCGTGACATTATCGATGCTGACGAAAAGTTGTGTCGGCGTTTTTGTGTTGAGACTATAGGCGGCGTCCAGATCCAGAACCGCGTAATCCGGCGCTTTGGTCGTGTTACCGGAATCAATAAAATATTCGCCAATATAACGCCCGGTTGCCGTGAGGCGAATATCCGGAACGGGGAAATAAGTCGCAATCAATGTTGCTGTGTGATCCGGCACGCCGTTCACGCGGTTTCCTATCAAAGCAGGATTTAAATTCTCTTCGACCTCTGAATCGGCATAACCGTAAACAGCCTGAAGCTGAAATTGGCTGGACATATCCCAGGACAGGCTGGACTCAAATCCGGTTCTGGACGTTTCCCCGAAATTCACAAACTCTCCGGGCGTGACCTCATTTATCTCATTGGAAGAGGTGATATCGTAAAGTGCCAGGTCAAGGTTGACGGAGCTGATAGGTTTGAACGTTGCACCTAATTCATATTGACGCAGCTCATTCACCTCAAGAGACTGCGCCCCCGAGGCAAATTTTGCGAATCCACTGGCGAGAGCGAACCCTTCTGAATAGCTGGCCCTCAATTGCAACTGGTCCAGAACCTGAGCGCGAAGTCCGACCTTCGGGCTAACATTGCTGACCGTGTCCAGCTCTTCACAGGGCGCCGTGCCCGTTTCCGGGCCTAGCGTGTCGCAATCACCGTCAAATTCATCCGCCCTGACACCGAGGGATAAATCCAGACGATCCGTCAAGGCGATATCCGCTTCTGCAAACAAGGCATTACTTGTCAGAGTAGATTCGCGATTGAACTGCGCCGGAAAGACGCGGCGGCGATTATCCAGATCATCGTAGAACTGAAACTCTGTTGTTTCGTCGAAATGCTCAATCCCGGCCACATAACTTATATTTCGGCCTGCCAGACTCATCTGACCGTTCAAGCTCGTGCCCAGACCATAGACATCCCTGTCATAGGTCTCTTCACGCTGACGCCAGCTCGGGGCCTCTGCGCCGCCGCGGGAAAACCAGCGGGTGAAATCCTGCTGCGTGCCATAAGCATAGGCGAGCACTTTATTTGTATCATTCAGGATAAATCCCAAATCGGCCCGAAGCGTTCCGAATGTTTTATCTGCGCCGTCATTCTGCACCCTAGGGTCAATGCCGTAAGGGTCTGTCTGAAATTGTTCCAGGGTCGTATAGGCCGCAGACTCCGCTTCGGCCTCATGATAGCGCCCGGAGAGAGACAGATCGATTTCCGGGGAGATCTGAAAACTGCCTCGGCCGGAAACGGTTCCGCGATCGGCCGCGGATTGAGGTCTAAACCCATCTGTGCGGTAATATTGAGCCGCAAAATTATAAGCCTGATTATCGCCGACCTCTTTCCCGTAGGCGGCTTGCGCATCGAAACTGTCAAAAGACCCGGCCGTGACGTCAAGCTCGGTATAATTCCCGCTATTGCGTGTTTCCAAAGCGATGAGTCCGCCGCGATTGAAGTTGCCGTAAAGCGCGGAAACCGGCCCTCGGAACACGGTTAGCCCCTTGACTTCAAGCGGCACAACCACATTCAGATCGACATATCCATCGGCGTGGGAATTGGCCTCGTTCAACGGAATGCCGTCAATGACTACGCCTAAATCACCCCCATGGGCGCCGCCTCCGAACCCTCTTATAACCGTTGAACTCGCGACCCCGCCCAAGCCAAAATCGCGGATACTCATGCCCGGGACGTCTTCGAGAAGCTCATTGATTTCGTAAACCCGTTTGATCCGAATATCCTCTGTCGAGATATTTGTGGCAGAATAGGAAGAGTCGACGCCTCTGAATATCTGACCTTTGACAGTGATTGTATCGACAATGCGGGAGTCCAAAGCCGTCGGATTAGCGGCAATCGTCTCATCCATTTCCTGTGCAATAACCGTTCCGGCTTGGGACATAATCAATGCGGAAAGTCCGACTAAGCTGAGCGTTTGTTTCATTGAGAAAGCTTTCTGAATTCCAGAGGGTATGGTTAGGAGTTCTTCGCCGATTGACGGCGTTTGAAAAATTTTTCGGCAATCGCGCCGAGAAGCGCAAAGTTCAGAATAACGCTGGCGACCAAAATCCAGGCCAGAATGGATGTCATGGAGGAACGGCGCATATTGATATCGGAGGCCGCCGAAGCAGAGACGACCGCTTCGATTTCATGATCTTCTTCGCCTGTGACCTTTAATGTCCAGTCGCCATTTTCAAAGCCGGAGGCAGGAAGAAAGGAAAAATAGCCTTCGCGGTCGGCGTTCCCAACCTGGTAGACCTTCCCGTCGGGAGACAGCACGCGCACTTTGGACAAGGCCATCGCCCGCCCGTCCGTATAGGTAAACCGCACAGTTACAGGCGTGGCTTCGGAGTCTACCTTCCAGCTCGTGGCATGGCCGAAAGCAGGCGCGGTTCCGAACCCTGTCAATATGATCAATGTGAAGAGTAGTTTTCGCAATTGGGCTCCAGTTTGGATTTTGTTGAAGTTCGACACAGGCTCACCAAAAATTTTGACCATATTTATGAAACTTTTTTGTATGAACATTTTTATATTTCTTCCTACCATCTGCATAAACACGCCCTGACCCATCCTGCAACTCTTTTTCTTGAAAATTTTATGCCTTCTAAAATCTGTTTGGCGATGAGGTCGAACAATTTATTTTCATCAATATTAGAAATACGACCCGAAATAAGAAAAAGGTGCGTATTATTCATACGAATTATAATTTTTCTGTTTTCGTTCGGAAAATATTTGCCTCCCAGGGTGATTTCACACGTATCTAGGTCAATGGTTCATAAAAAACCAAACCTGCCCTCTAAAGTCTGCGTGACCTGCGGGCGGCCTTTCGCCTGGCGCAAAAAATGGGAACGCGACTGGGAGTCTGTTCGCTATTGTTCCGAAAGGTGCCGGCGGGAACAAAAATCCAATCTGAAAACTATGAATGAGGATAAAAAATGATTTTACCCAGTATGGGCGAAAATTTACGAGTTGTTGTTATCGGCGCAAGCGGAGGCATAGGCGGAGCGTTCCTTGACGCCCTGAACGAGGCGGATCAGGTCTCGAAAATCTATGCGCTATCCCGACAGGGAAAATCCCACCCCTCCGAGAAGATCGACAATCTTACCTTTGATCTGACCTCTGAAAAGAGCCTGAAAGCCGCTGCCGAATCTTTGCGCGAAACAGATCCTTTCGATCTGATCATCATTGCGACCGGTCTGCTGCAGGGCGACGGCATATCGCCTGAAAAGTCAATTCGTGACCTCTCTTATAAAGGTTTGGAGAAAAGCTTTCTTGTCAATACGATTGGCCCGGCCATGACGGCGCGCTATTTTCTTCCCCTGCTTCGGGAGGACAGAAAGTCAGTCTTTACCGCGCTTTCCGCCCGTGTCGGGAGCATTTCCGATAACCGGATAGGCGGCTGGTATGGCTACCGCGCCTCGAAAGCCGCGCTGAACATGATTTTGAAAACGCTCTCCATTGAGCATGGACGCCGGCATAAGCAGGCCGTAATCTTAGGGCTCCATCCGGGTACGGTCGATACGGATTTGTCGAAACCGTTTCAGGGAAATGTCCCCGAAGACAAATTGTTTTCGCCTGAATATTCCATTGAAAAGCTCCTTAGCGTTATTGACCAGGTCAGCGCCGAAGACAGCGGGAAGCTATTCGACTGGGCCGGAAAAGAGGTCGCGTTCTAATCGTCCCGACAGATATTGAGCGGCAAAATATTTGGTCAGATCGGCCTTTTCCGCCAACGCCGCCTCATCCAGCCTCCGCACCAGATTGCGTAGTGCGCCCACTTCGCGGCTTTCATATTTCAAGAGATAATCTACCAAATCCTTGGTCACTTGCCGCCCGCGATTTTCAAATAACTGGCGAAGCAGGGGTTCCAGATCGCTCTCATCATAATCATCCATAACCATAACCGGCGTGCTGGAGAGGCGGGATTTGAGGTCAGGCATCTGAACCTGCCAATCCGCCAGAGATTTGCGAGAAGTCAGCAAGAGCCCAGACACATCACCATTTAACGCCAAATTCATTTGCGCAAACAGCTCCGCCTCTTCTGATTTTTCCGCATCGTCAATAAATATGCCGCAACTAAGCTCTTTCCACGCTTCGCCCAAATGCGTCTTGCCTGTGCCTTCCGGCCCCAAAAGCAAAAAGGTCGGCGCCGGCCAGTCCGGCCACGCCCGCAGGGCCGTTACGGCGATCCGGTTACTATCCGTGACAATGAAACTGTCAAAGCCGCTCGCCGGTTCAGGGCTTAGCTCTAGGGGGATTTGAGTATCGGGTCGGCCCACCACCTCTAGCGGCCGCTACGCGTCAGAACAATGCCCATCTCTCTATCCTGGCGAATATCCACGCCTTTAAAGGCAAGTTCGCGCCTCAGGCGGTCTATATCCCCCGCATAGGTCAACGTCATCAATGCGCCGTCTTTTGACATCGCGTCAAGACGCGCATCCTGAATTTGGGCGGAGCTGTCTATCGCGGCTTTCAAGGCCTGCCAATCGTCAAGCGAGGCGTAAAGAACCGAAACGGACATGCTTTCCGCCTGCCCCGCCAGAACCGCCGTAGCGGCTTTCCAGTCCCGCTCCAGACGATTGACAATCTGGCGCTCCGCCTCGTCTCCCGACGCGACAAACTGATCCGTATCGCCTGTATCCAGCGCAACATCTGTGACGCGAATACCGCCGCCCGTATAATTGGCAATCAGAATTTGCTCGACACCCGTTCTCCGTCCCAAATCGCGAAGGCGTTCAATGTCGCTGCCAATTGACGCGGTCAGGGAGGAAAGTCCCAGGCTAAACAGCTCTTCCTCTGACAAGGCCCGGATCGGCGTCAAGGCGTTGGCAAACCGATTTTTACTCCAGGCTTCATACTCTTCGCCTTCCGGATCGAGCTGCCCGCCCAGAAACGGCAGAACCAGTCTCTCGCGGGATTGCGAGGTGATCATGTTTAAACCGGCGCTATTGAGAAAAGCCTGCACGTCGCGCGGTTTGAACGCGACCGTGATATCCCCAAGATATCGATTGGAGGAGCGTCGTTCATTTGCGATTTCAAGCGCCCGAATCATACGGGCCGCGCCGTCGGCGCTCAGCGGCGGCAGCGGATTGGACTGCCTGTCCGCTTCCAGCGTCAGCCGGTCCATAAGGCGTCTGGCGGCTTCGGACTGGCCCTCACGGATAGCTATGGTTTGCGCCTCTATCGCGCTACTTCCTCTCGCATCCACAGGCACGCCGACAATCGTAAACGGGTCGGCGGCGCGGGCCGTTAAAACCAGTCCGAAATACAGAAAAAGGGAAAGCAGAAAGCGTGTCATAGAAATCCTCTTAGTCTCTTAGCGATAACGCTCTTTTTTGCACTTTAAAAGCCATGATATGCACTCTCTGTCTATGTCCTTTATGGCAAAACTGCGATAGAGACCCTTGAATTCAGACCGAGAATCCTTTTTCTAGCGCAAAACAAACAGAGCGTTCTTATGCCAGTGACGAAATCAGAGACAAACGCCAAAGCTCAAAAAGGGCTTAGCTATTCAGATGCCGGGGTCAATATTGATGAGGGCGACCGCCTGGTCGATGCGATTAAGCCCCTCGCCAAATCGACGCGGCGTCCCGGCGCGGACGCGGCGCTTGGTGGATTTGGCGGCGCGTTTGATTTAAAAGCCGCCGGTTTTAAAGACCCCGTTTTAATCTCAGGGACAGATGGTGTCGGGACAAAGCTCCGCATTGCCATTGATACGGGCAAGCTCGACACGGTGGGTATCGATCTCGTTGCCATGTGCGTCAATGACGTTCTGGCACAAGGGGCCGAACCTCTCTTCTTTCTTGATTATTTCGCCACGGGCCACCTCAATACGGAAAAAGCCAAAGATGTGGTCTCCGGTATTGCAGACGGATGTCGCCAGGCCGGGGCGGCGCTGATCGGCGGCGAAACGGCGGAAATGCCGGGCATGTATGATGGGGATGATTTTGATCTTGCCGGGTTCGTGGTCGGCGCTGTGGAACGGGACGCCATCCTTCCGCGCCATCAGGACATGTCCGCCGGGGATATCTTAATCGGCGTCGCCTCTTCCGGCCCGCATTCCAATGGCTATTCCCTCATCCGCAAAGTCGTCGAGGTTTCCGCCCTGTCCTGGGACGCCCCCTCGCCTTTTGCCGAAGGTCAATCACTGGGCGCGTCGCTTATGGCGCCTACAAAAATTTATATCAAATCCATTCTCCCCTTAATTAAAGACGGACTTGTCAGCGGATTGGCGCATATTACAGGCGGCGGTTTGACTGATAATACACCGCGCATGTTGCCGAAAACGCTCAGACCCGAATTTGACTTTGAGGCTTGGCCCCGCCCGGCCGTCTTCAAATGGTTGCAGGAAACAGGGGATATTGCCGAAGAGGAAATGCGGCGCGCTTTCAATTGTGGCATTGGTCTTGTACTCTGCGTCAAGCCTGCTGACGAAGACAAGGTTTTATCCAAGCTGAAAGACGGCGGCGAAACCGCCTGGACTATCGGAACTCTCAAATCGGTGTGAGCATGACCGCACGGAAAGTCAAAACAGCGATTCTCATTTCCGGACGCGGCTCCAATATGGTCGCTCTGGTCGAGGCCGCGCAGCTGGAGACTTATCCAGCAGAGATTGTGGGCGTTATTTCGAATAGATCCGATGCGGAAGGACTGGAAAAAGCGCGGGCGCTGAGCATTCCGGCCTTTGTCATTGACCATCGTCACTATGCTTCGCGTGAGGCCTTCGAACAGGACTTGCATGACAAGCTAGTGTCATTGGAGGCAGAGTTGGTCTGCTGCGCAGGATTTATGCGCGTTCTGACGCCCTGGTTTGTCTCGCGCTGGAAAAACCGCCTTCTTAACATTCACCCGTCTCTTTTACCCAAATTCAAGGGACTCAAGACACATCAACGCGCGATTGACGCCGGAGACAAGGAAACGGGATGTTCTGTTCATTGGGTCACCGAAGAGCTGGATGCCGGCGCCGTTATTTTGCAGAAATCCGTCGAAATTGCACCTGATGATACCGCGGAACTGCTCGCGGCCAGACTGCTTCCGGTCGAGCTTTCTCTCTATCCGGAGGCTTTGAAAAAGGTCGCGTCAAAAATATTGGCGGCTCATTAGGGCCTCGCTTTCAGGTGAATCCCTCAACGCCTTGTTAATCATAATCCCTAAGTCCGTTTAAACTCCTGCCATGCTATGAATTATTCTCGTGTAGGGGGTATTACGAATCTCGTTGCCTCATCACGTGATTTATTTTGGGTGGGGCCATGGGAAAATTTAAAGAAATGAAATCTTTATTTCAACGTTACCGCAAGGATGAAAAGGGCAATATGGCTCTGACCATGTCCTTGAGCACAGTTGTTATACTGAGCGCTATGGGCGCAGCCGTAGATTATTCCGTCGTTGCCAATGCGGATAGCCGGGCTCAGTCCATCGCAGATGCCAGTGCTCTGACGGCGGCCATTCATGTTAAAAATCACGGCAGCAAACCGAAAAACAAATCTGAGGGTCTGGTGGGCAGCTATACCGCCAAAGAGCTTGGCTATGATGTGTCCGGTTGGGTAAGAAATGGAGCGGAAGGCGTTGAAGTCGATATTGTATATGATGACGACGCCCTTGAGGCCAGAGTTGTGGTCGAAGGTAAAACCAAGCCCACATTCTCACAAATCATGGGCCATGAAAGCCTCAAATTCAAAGCCTCTGCGACGGTCAAATATTCACAAGTCGAACTGAAAAACCCGGCGAGTATTGCGCTTGTTCTGGACTCTTCGGGATCTATGGCCTGGGATGATCGTGTGGACCCGGTTCAATCCAATGACGAATTTGAATCCTCTTCCAGAACGCCCAATGCTATGTCGCGAAACGAGTCTTTAAAATTGGCCGCGTCTAGATTTATGGAGCGTCTGGAACCCCTCGAAAGAGGTTCAAATGGAAAACGCGTCGTTCGAACAGGACTTTATGCCTATAATAGTCGTTATCAGGCAGGCTTATCGAAACCCATGAAATGGGGCGCCCTGTCTACAAGCAATAATTCCAAGTTAAAAAAACTGCCGGCCAGCGGCGGAACGAACTCAAGTTCTGCAATGGTGGAAGTTGTAAAAGATTTTGTAAAAGAAGATCAGCGCCATAAAAACGAAAGTGGCGATGGAAATCCTTTTAAATATGTCGTCCTGATGACAGACGGCGCCAATAATGAAACACATTATGGAGCCGGGGGATGCCAAACATTTGACCGTCCGCGTCATAAACACTGGCGTTATACCTATCAGTGGTTTGAGGGCTGGTACTCATATTATGAATATTCGCATTCCCGATTTAAACCCAGACATCAACCGGGTCGTTATCAAGTCGAGGATTGGAAGGAAATTGAAGTCGGACCAGGATTTGATCAGGATAGAACCTGTGAATATACCTCAGCCTATGACACGGCGACAGTGGCTGCCTGTCAGGCATTGGCAATCCAAGGGGTAAAGGTTTTTACAATCGGATACGGTCTGGAGCCCGGCTATTATCATATGCGGAGCTCTTCCCCGAGAGACTATGAAGTCAGATATGACTACACGATCTATGAAAGATATCACGTCGAGATAAAAAAACCGATTACGGATCGCGCCTATAATATGCTTCAATCTTGCGCAGAGGAGTCCGGCGGGAAATTTTACAGGGCGAAAGATGCGGCCGAATTGGAGAAAGCTTTCGATAATATCGGCTCCGACATTATCAACGAGGTCATCCGACTTTCCAACTAGCTATTTGCCAAATCAGAAATTTGCTCACGCAGTGCAAAGAAAAAGGCCGGGTCAAAAACCCGGCCTTTTTTATTTTTAAATTGTCTCGAAAGACTTAGCCAACAATTTCATCGTCAGAGAAGAAGAAAGGAATTTCTTCTGCCGCTGTTTCCGGCGCGTCAGACCCGTGAACCGTATTGGCGTCGATGCTTTCAGCAAATTCGGCGCGGATAGTCCCGGCTTCGGCCTCTTTCGGGTTGGTGGCGCCCATGACTTCGCGGTATTTTGCAATCGCGTTTTCGCCTTCCAGGACCTGAACCACAACCGGGCCGGACGTCATGAACTCGACGAGGTCGTTATAGAAAGGACGCTCTTTATGAACGGCGTAAAATCCGCCGGCTTGCTCTTTGGAGAGCTGGATACGTTTTTGAGCGATAATGCGAAGACCGGCGTCTTCGATTTTAGCATTTACCTTACCGGTGATATTGCGTTTTGTAGCGTCAGGCTTGACGATTGAGAATGTGCGTTGGACGGCCATTTTGGGGCGCTCCTTTATGGGTTAATCTTGGCGCACCCGATAATGCGCGTTTCCCTTGATGTAAAGTCGTGTTAGCTGTCGCAAATCCATTATATAAACTCTATCCATGCTTCATATAAACGATCTCACTTACCGCATTGAAGGCCGCCCGCTCTTTCAACAAGCGACTCTGGCCATCAATGAAGGCGACAAAGTCGGCCTTGTAGGCCGAAACGGCACCGGAAAATCTACGCTGTTCCGCCTGATCAAAGGCGAGATCAGCGAAGATGACGGCAGTATTTCCCTGCGACGGAATATGAAGCTCGGCGTCGTCGATCAGGAAGTGCCGAGCGGGCCGCAGACTCTTCTACAAACGGTGCTCGACGCTGACAAAGAACGCTCCGAGCTACTCGCCGAAGCCGAAACCGCCAAGGATCCGCTGCGTATTGCGGCCATCCATACCCGCCTCGGCGATATCGAGGCCTATTCAGCTGAGGCGCGGGCCGGCGCTATCCTGTCGGGTCTGGGCTTTGACGGAGAGGATCAGCTGCGTCCCTGCTCTGATTTTTCCGGCGGGTGGCGGATGCGCGTAGCGCTCGCGGCCATGCTCTTTGCCCGTCCGGATATGCTCCTGCTGGATGAGCCGACCAATTATCTGGATGTCGAAGGGGCCGTCTGGCTGGAATCCCACATCCGGAAATATCCGGGAACGGCCTTCATGATTTCCCATGACCGGGATTTCCTGAACCGGGCCGTCACGCATATTGCGCACTTACGCGGCGGCAAGCTTTTTTCCTATACGGGCGGTTATGACGAATTTGAGCGTCAACTCGCCGAGCAAAACCGCCTGAACATGGCGCTGATGGCCAAGCAGGAGGATGAACGGCGTCACCTGGAAGCTTTCGTCAACCGGTTCCGGGCGCAGGCCTCCAAGGCCAAACAGGCGCAGAGCCGGATGAAGAAGCTGGAGAAAATGCAGCCGGTCGCGACGATTATCAGCGACCCGATTGCCCCGATCAGCCTGCCCGGACCGGAGCGGAGCCTCTCCCCCCCCATCATAAAATTTAATGAGGTGAAACTAGGCTATGACGATGTCACGGTCCTACGCGGTCTCAATCAACGCATTGACCATGATGACCGCATCGGGCTTCTGGGGAAAAACGGTCAAGGCAAATCCACATTTGCCAAAGCCGTGATGGGCCATTTGGAGGCGCAGGACGGCTATATCAAACGCCATAAAAAGCTCGAAATCGGCTATTTTGCGCAACATCAGGTCGATGCCCTCAACCCGAACCAATCGGCCTATGACCATATACTGGAGTTAATGCCGGAAGCGACGGAAGCCGAGCGCCGCGCGCGGCTTGCCTCTTTCGGCCTCGGCTTTGAGAAGTCAGAGACAAAGGCCGGGGACCTGTCCGGCGGCGAGAAGGCTCGCCTGCTCTTCTCTCTCATCGGCTTTCATAACCCACACCTGCTTGTGCTCGATGAGCCGACAAACAATCTCGACATTGACAGCCGAGCGGAGCTGACGCGTTCCCTCAACGCCTATAACGGCGCGGTGCTGCTAATCTCCCATGACCGGTCCCTGCTGGAAACCGTGGTGGACAGGCTCTGGCTGGTCG
The DNA here is from genome assembly GCA_029936425.1 of Litorimonas sp. GTDB lineage: Bacteria > Pseudomonadota > Alphaproteobacteria > Caulobacterales > Maricaulaceae > Litorimonas. The sequence goes on along the minus strand of JAPYSU010000020.1, from coordinate 3,653 downwards.
ATCAGGGCACGGTCACGAATTTTGAAGGCTCGCTGGAAGATTACCGAACCCTGCAACTGGAAAAGGAACGGCGTGAGAAAAGCGCCTCTTCGGGCGAAGATGAACGCAAGCTCGCCCGGAAACGATCGGCCGAGGCGCGGGCGAAAATTGCGCCCTTAAAAAAAGCCGCCGAAGCCATTGAAACACAGATCGAAGCCACACAGTCCAAGATGAAAGCCACCGACAGGGCCCTCTCCGTCGAAGGCCTCTACGCCAAAGATCCGGACATGGCGGTGCAGCTCTCGCAAAACCGCGCGGATCTGGAACGAAAGCTCGAAACACTGGAGGCAGACTGGCTCGAAGCGCTGGAAATCTATGAACAGGCCCACCGCGCCGAAGGGCTCGGCGACCTCACCTAGGCGACAAGATGACGCCGTAAATTCTGCGCCGTGAACTTTAGAGTCTTTGTAAAGCCTGTATAAACCTGTTCCTGATAGGGTTGAAAAAGTCTTAACTTGGTTTGGCGATGTTCGGTTTGGAAATTTTCAGGAAAAATGTGATTCAGGACGCGGAGGCCCTGGCCTGCTTTGACCTTATCGGCTGGCTAATTTGCGAATATGGCCCGCCCAGAGCGCCGAAAGTCCCCTCGCCGCTTTGCCGCGCGCCGCGTCTGACGGATATATGCTGGTCACCGTCCGACTCCCGCCCGCCCTTGGTCTGGGCTAAAAACACCCTGACCGAGATAAAACGTGAAAGCGGTCTGGACGAGTGGAACGTTCAAATTATGGATCCCAACGGCTCGCAGACCCGTTTGAAAACTGTCCCGCCGCGCGGCGAAACCTCGGCGGCCTCATCCGTTTCCTATCAGCTTGACCGCTATGGGCGCCCCGTCTTTCCCTTCAACTCCGCGCAATGCCATGCGGGCGGAGAGTTTGCGGCCTATGTCATCTGGAAGCTCGCAGAGCTGAAACGCGCAAAATATGACCCGGCAGGCGCGGCGGAGTCTATTCCCGGATCCTTGCTGACGATTGTCAGCGCCTCCCATAGCGGACAGGGCTTTCATCTTTTGCCGATGAGCAAACTGATCCGCAAAAAACTCTTGCCGGAAAACGCCCCTTCGGCGCTCACCGCCAGGCAGGTTCAGATGAGATTGATCTTTGCCGCCTGTCTCGGCCTTCGCGCCCTCAACCGCTCGCCGGAGCAAATCATTGCCGCCTATGGCTGCCTGACCTCTCGGTCGCAAAGGCGCAAAATCAGGGCGGCCTGTGAGCAGATAGAGAGCTTTGACGCCGAGCTGAAACGGCTTCAGCTCATGTGCGCCACGCCGCGGCGCCGCGAACGGCTTGAAAAACAGATGCTCGAAAAACAGATGAAAGTGGCCTAGCCGCAATTCAGCGCCTGAACATAGCCGTCCTCGTCCAGTTCAATCGTCAGGCGGTCTTCATCCGCCGGGCCGAGCGCGATGCGGTCCTCGACCGTTCGGATTGACGGCGCGTAAAGGGATTGCCCCGGCAGAAAGTCGCGAACCTCCAAAAAAGGCGGATCCGGATCTATTCCGGCGATAAAACCGTCCTCAAAATCCTCGGTCGTGGCCGGTTTGATTACCCGTTTGCGCCCCGGCAACCCCGCAATATAAATCGCCCCTTCATGCTGCCCCAGCAAGCCCTGATAAAGCTGTGACTGACAGGCATCCACGGGTTGGAGGCGCGGCGTCGGCGAGGGATTAAGATAGGCCGGCCGAACATATTGCCCCTGCCCCGGACGAATTTGCTGCACCGGATAGGCATTATAGGGCGTGCCGACAGGGCCAGAAGCGCAGGCCGAAAAGCCGATAAGGGCCGAGGAGAGTATGAGCGCGCGGAGAATCACAAAACCATGGTGGCGGATAAGCCTTTACGCTTGGTTAACCATGATGGGGTGGGTGGTATGGAGAATTTAAGGTCATTGTGAAAGGAACCAATTTAATTGAATACTATATCACTTCAATTAGTTTCAATAAGCCAAAAGTATTCTGGCTGCTCGTCAACTAGTATTGAAATGATAAGCATTCTAATAGATGATAAATAAAATCAGTTTTGCCAAAAAAGCATAACTAATCTGAGAAATATAATGGCAATAACTGATGATATTTCCCGATCCACTACTCGTATTGAGAATAATGAAAGTAATGGATCAATATCTACAGGAACAGGCTTTTTCTGGCGCTTTTCGGAGCATCCGGGAGATTTTTGGGTTGTCACAAACAGGCATGTCCTTGCGGAGCATAAAACACTCTCGGTTACCTTTGACCTTCAATTAGCCCCACCAAAAGAAAACGTGAAATCTATAATCGTGACTAATGAGAATCCTAATGTAATCGAGCATCCAGACCCAACAGTGGATTTAGCTGCGATCTGGCTTGTGCCATTTGCTCAAAGTGAAATAAACGGCACCCGTCCACGTATTGCTTGTATAACGAGAGAAAATTTAATTACCGAAGACTTCTTAAATGACTTAACTGCTGTAGAGCCAGTATTGATGGTAGGTTACCCCAACGGCCTTTATGATGAAGCTAACAACAAGCCCATTGTTAGGAGTGGTATAACAGCGACAGCTGCTTACAGAAAATATATGGGTAAAAGACAGTTTATGATCGACTGTGCTTGTTATCCCGGGTCAAGTGGCTCGCCTGTTTATATTTATCGATCAAATCCTTGGAAAAGTAGATCCACTGGGCAGTTGAGAATGGGTGTGCCGCCTGAAGCGTTTGCGGGAGTATTGTTCAGCGGCCCATTTATAAACCAAAAGGGCGAGATTCAACGCTTTGACGGTTCTCCAACAGACGATAAAATCAACGTCCAGTCTATGATGCACTTAGGCCACGTCATTGATGCTCGAGAGATTTTAGAAATGGAGGACTTGGCAAAAGATTTAATCCGCGAAAAATGGCGAAGCAGTGGCCTAGAGCAAAATTAAGAGGTTCTACGAGCACTATTCCCGATTTTTTACATAATAGGAGGTATGCAAAAACTGGGAAATTTGGACCCCCTCATCCGGCCCTCCGGGCCACCCTTTCGCGTAGAATGATTATCAATCATTCTTTGGCTCTAATCCCGATGGGAGAAGGAAATTAGTTACGATCAACCGTTCCTATCCCCTCTCCCATGGGGAGAGGATAGCGTTTCGCACCCTTCCCCTAAACCCGCTCACCCCACCCTCGCTCTGCGTACCCTAAAGGGCAAGGGCGGGGTCCAGTTTGTGCATTAGGGCGGCTTCGCGCATATCGGCAAATAGAGCGCCTTTCGGGATGGATCAGACATGGAATCTCGGATGTGGAAGGCGATGATACTTTCTTCCCCCGTTTACGGGGGAAGTCCCTCGCGAATGCGAGGGGATGGGGGGAGCGTAAATCGCTATCCTTTGTGATGTGCGGCTCCCCCCTCCGAGCGCTTCGCGCCCACCCTTTCACGTCGAAGGGTTATCAACCCTTCTTTGGTTCAAACCCGTGAACGGGGGAGGACAAATTCACTCTTTTATAAATCTGTCCGCACTTATCGATTCCAAAACTTCAACGCTTTCAACCCCTTACAAAAATTCCAAGAGATAGATCCGCACATTGCTTTTTGGGGATATATTCAGAATTGTTCTTTTGCTCATGGACAGGAAGACGTCACCTTCTGGAGTACGAGACGGCG
>JAPYSU010000079.1 GCA_029936425.1 Litorimonas sp. | reverse complement strand
GAAGGACAGCCTGGATGTTTGGCAAGACACCTCCTTGTGCGATGGTTACACCAGAAAGAAGTTTGTTCAATTCCTCGTCGTTTCTGATTGCCAACTGGAGATGGCGTGGGATGATCCTCGACTTCTTGTTGTCTCTTGCTGCATTGCCAGCCAACTCGAGAATCTCAGCTGAGAGATACTCCAACACGGCGGCGAGGTAGACCGGTGCCCCAGAGCCAACTCTTTCAGCATAGTTGCCTTTCCTCAACAGCCTGTGAATACGTCCCACAGGGAACTGAAGTCCAGCTCTTGATGTCCTTGATCGGGCCTTAGCCTTTGCCTTTCCACCTTTACCACGTCCAGACATGTTTGCTTCTTTGAAAAGTTGTGCTCACAAAACGAAATTGTCAACTGCGACAGCTGTTGAAAGTGCATTGAATGATTTGGCGCTCATGCAGCATCAAATTAAACATCGAGGCCTGGATCGAAATTGACCAATTGCGCATCAGCTTTGCTTCTTTGCGAACAGAATCTAGGCACGTGTCAGAAAAGAATCCCCATTCATAATTCATAGATAAGGAAGCGCGCCATTCAAAACATTGCCATTCAATTCGTTCTCAAGTTCACAAGCTCAAGTTCTCAAATCAAACGGAAAGAAAACATGTCTGACGCACCAGCGAAAGGTGGAAAACAAGCTCCAAAGGTTGCCAAGAAGGGCGAGAAGAAGGCCGGTGTTGGAAAGAAGGGTGCAAAGGCTGCTGGAGAGAAAAAGAGGAGGAAGAAGCGCAAGGAGAGCTACTCAATTTACATCTACAAAGTCTTGAAACAGGTCCATCCCGACACTGGAGTCTCAAGCAAGGCGATGAACATCATGAACTCTTTCGTCAATGACATCTTTGAAAGAATTGCCCAAGAAGCATCGCGCCTCGCACACTACAATAAGAAAGCAACAATCACGTCGAGGGAAATCCAGACTGCAGTCAGGCTTCTCTTGCCCGGTGAACTTGCCAAGCACGCAGTCAGCGAAGGAACCAAGGCAGTCACGAAGTACACGAGCAGCAAGTAAACAGTTGCCCTGCCCTGGGTGAAGAAAGAGTTGCCCTGGGTGAAGAAAGAGTTGCCCTGGGTGGCACTCGAAATTAAACAGCTTTTTTAAAAGCTACCAATGTCGCCAATAAAAAAGATGACATTTGATTTTCAACGAGTCACACGCACACACTTTTATAATTTACAATTAACATCATATCCCCGCCGGCTATTAAGAAATTGGATTTCCTTTCACAGTTTATTAATAATGTGCATGGCTAGGCCTATTCTTTCTCGAAATATATTACAAAATAAAGCCACAGCGATTTTATATTTATTTCTCATTATAAGTGAAGGGGAGTCAACTGGTCAACGGTCGTGACATTTCATTGTCTCCTTTCAAATAAATCTTCTGCTTCACAGACAATAAACAAACGCCCGCCAATTTTCAAACGGCCTTCTATTTCCAAAATCAACCATGCTCAACTCAACACCACCTCTCTTTTACAAGAGGGTGCCTGTTACGAAATGGCTGCAAGCCTAACCCCGACACAAGTGACAAGGCAGGCATCTTGCGGAGAGATTCAAGCTCGACTTAATATAATATCTGTGCATGGAAATATCGAATTGTTACCAATTTCGGAAGTGAGCATTACACTAAAAATTCATTATCATGGCTACAGTAGAAACCCACATAAAATAACCTACTTTCTTAAGAACCATGGAGGCTGAAAATTGTGTACACATTTTTTGAAAATTTTACTCAAGTAAATTCTGAGTGAAAAACTTAGGCAATGCAACAACCATGCCATTTTTATAGGTTTCGAGTAAATATACACTCCTTTGTGC
>JAPYSU010000029.1 GCA_029936425.1 Litorimonas sp. | reverse complement strand
TCAGTCCCACCGTCCGTAACACCAACACGCCACGCTAGCACGCCTGTCCGTGTGTTCGGAACAATTTTGGTTTGACCGAAACAGAAATCGATTGAGTATCGATTTCCGGTCCAATCAAAATTGTCAGAGCCGGGGCAACGCCCCGTCAAAAACAACATCTAAAATATAACGCAGGATAGAAGGCTGGGGACGCATCTCTTGAGAGTGCGGGTAAGGTGATGAATTAGTTAGGTAATTAAAAATGATAAATGAGGATGATTTTATAAAGGATGATATTCCTCCCCCGTTTACGGGGGAGGTGTCACTGAAAGTGACGGAGGGCGCGCGCGCGTTGTCCAACGCGCCTAAAAACCATTACCCGGAAGATGAAAGTTTCGCCTACCCCCTCCGACCCCTTCGGGGCCACCTCCCCCGCCCCGGCGGTGGAGGAGTAATGAGTTACGACGCTTTATGGGCTTAGGTTCAAAACCCGTAAACGGGGGAGGAAACTGACTTACCCAATCGTCTCTAACCCGCCCATATACGGCACGAGAGCTTTCGGCACTGTGATCGTGCCGTCTTCGTTCTGGTAATTTTCCAGAATAGCGACGAGCGTTCGGCCAACCGCGAGGCCGGAGCCGTTGAGCGTATGGACGAAACGGTTGTCTTTCTCCGCGAATTTATAGCGCGCCTGCATACGGCGAGCCTGGAAATCCCCGCAATTGGAAATGGAGCTGATTTCGCGGTAGGTGTTCTGGCTTGGGAGCCACACTTCGATGTCGTAAGTCTTGCGCGCGCCAAATCCGAGATCCCCCGTGCAAAGCTCGACGACGCGGTAAGGCAGCTCCAGTTTCTGCAAGACGGCCTCAGCGCAGCGCAGCATGTTCTTATGCTCGTCCTCGCTCTCTTCGGGTTTGCAGATAGAGACCAGCTCGACCTTGTTAAACTGATGCTGGCGGATCATGCCTTTGGTATCACGCCCCGCAGAGCCGGCTTCGGAACGGAAACAAGGTGTGTGAGCGGTCAGGCGTTTGGGAAGCGCATCGGCGTCGAGGATGGATTCGCGAACCGTGTTGGTTAGGGAAACTTCGGCGGTTGGGATGAGGTAGTGATCGCCATCGGTTTTATACAAATCCTCTTCAAATTTTGGGAGCTGGCCTGTTCCAAACAAGGCTCGGTCCCAAACGAGGAAAGGCGGTGTTGTCTCCTCAAACCCCTCCTCCGTTTGCAGATCCAGCATCAGGCTCGCCAAAGCGCGATCCAGGCGGGAGAGCGCCCCGCTCAACACCACAAAACGGCTACCGCTCATCTTGGCGGCGGTTTCAAAATCCATCAGGCCGAGCGCGGTGCCGAGGTCATCATGGGATTGCGGCTCGAATGAAAACTTTTTCGGCTCGCCCCATTTGGCGACTTCAACATTGTCGTCTTCGCTCTCGCCGTTCGGCACATCGTCAAACGGGACATTTGGGAGGCTGGCGAGCAGCATATCCAATTGCGCTTTTTCACTTTCGACCTGTTGGCCCATGGCGGCTATGACGTTCTTCGCGCCGGCGACTTCGGTCTTCAGGCGTTCGGCTTCTTCTTTATCGCCTTTGCCCATGGCCTGACCGATAAGCTTGGAGCTTTTGTTGCGAGCGGCTTCGGCCTCTTGCATCACCTGGGTCGCTTTGCGGATAAGCGCGTCCTGATCGAGAATTTTCTTGGTCTGCGGCTCAAGTCCGCGCTTGGCCCAGAGGGCGTCATACTGCTCGGGGTTTTCGCGAATGGCTTTGATATCGTGCATGTCAGGTCTATTCTATCTCTGGGTCAATCCGACCGAAGTGTCTGAGTTGGCGACGCTATAACGGTCCGCGCGGCTCTCAACAAGTGCGCAAGACCTGTCATCCCGCCTTTAACCGCCTCAAGCGTTCATTTAACCTATGTTCATAATCAATTTAATATAAGCCGTTTTTTCGCCCGGCATACGGGCCTTCCCTAGCAAAAGAGATTTTCCAAATGTTACGAACACTTTCCATTTCCGCGTTGATCTGGGCCGGAGCCGCCACTGCCTCTCACGCTCAATTCACGGACGGCTTCACGGGTGAAGCCGCGCTGAACGGCTCTCTGACGACCGGTAATACAGAGACCACGGATATTGGCTTTGGCCTGAAACTCGCCAAGGAAACGGACAATTGGAAACATTCCATCAAGGCGTCTGCCGATTACGGCAAGGCCGACGGCGAAGAGAACAAGAACCGCTACGCGCTTGGCTATCAAATTGACCGCGATATCACCGAGCAGCTTTACGGCTATGCCAGCGCCGATTATTTCAGCGATGACTTTGGCGCGTTTAAACAGGGCTATTTCCTCGGCACAGGTGTCGGCTATCAAATCCTGGCCGACGCGCCGCTCACCTGGAGCGTTGAAGCTGGCGGCGGTTACCGGTCGCAAAAAGCACGTCTTCCCCTGAATAACCCGACAGGAGAGCCAAGCCGGACGGAAAGTGAGATCGCCGGTCAGCTGGTTTCTGATCTTGATTATGTCTTTAACGAGCAAGTCTCTGCCTATAACGACACGGAACTTCTCTACTCCGCCTCCGATACATTCCTGACAAATGAAATCGGTGTGACGTCTCAGCTCTTTGACAGCTTTGCCTTGCGCGCCTCTTTCCGCGTGGAACATCATACGGACGTGCCTGTCGGAACGGAAAAAACCGATACGATTAGCCGAATCGGTATCGTCTATACTATGAAATAGAGTGTATGGGGGCGGAGGTCAGTCTTCGCCCCGCATCCACCCACACGTCAGGAATAGTTTACGCCAGCTTAACCGTCATTTCCTATAGCCAGTAGAGTCTTACCTTCAGGAGCCCAACATGTACCGCCTTGCCTTTTCTGCCGTTTTTGCCATCTCCCTCAGCTTGGGTGTGGCGGAACAGTCAGAGGCATCGGAAGAGATAGGGTGGACGGGCGAAGCCTCTCTCAACGGCGCGAAAACTACCGGAAATAATGAGACCACAGATCTCGGCTTTGCGGTCAAACTAGAAAACCGCGGCAGTGACTGGCGTCATTCTGCCAAAATGTCGGCCGATTATGGCCGAAATCAGGGCGAAACCAATAAGCGTCGCTATCGTCTGGGCTATAAAATTGGCCGCGATTTTGCCCCGGCCATTTATGGCTATGCCAATGCGGATTATTTCAATGATAGCTTCGGCGCCTATAAAAGCGGCTATTTCGCCGGCGGCGGTGTGGGATACAGCCTCATCGTCGATGATCCTACCCAGTGGCAGGTCGAAAGCGGTGCGGGCTTTCGCTCTCAAAAGGCGCGTCTGGCGCCCGGAAATCCGCTTGGCGTGGCCAGTATGAAAGAAGATTTCATCAGCGCGCGCGTCTATTCCGATTTCGAGCATGCCTTTAACGAGCAAGTCACCTTTTCAAATGACACAGAAGTGCTCTACTCGGAGCTCGACACGTTCTTTGTCAATGAAGCCGGCATTACGTCAAACCTGTTCGACAGCTTTGCCATTCGCGCCTCATTCCGCGTGGAAACCCATAGCGACGTGCCGGACGGGCGCGAAAAAACCGACACGATCAGCCGTTTGGGCATTGTCTATAAAATGAATTAGGGCGCACCCTACTCTCAGATGGAAACAATCAGGCTTTCGGGTTAGACTGAAGCCATGACCCAATCCGCTCCCTATCTGCTTTTGATGCGTCACGCGAAATCGTCCTGGGCCGAGGCCGGTTTGACCGATCATCAACGCCCTCTGAATGCGCGCGGCGAAAAGGCCGCAACGGATGTCGGCGCGGAGCTTTACGCTCGGGGGTATGCGCCGGACATAATCTGGAGTTCTGATTCAAAGCGCACACGCCTGACCGCCATGCGCCTGATACGCGCCATACCCGGCGCCCAGGAAGTACATTACAATCCGGGCTTTTATCACGCTGGGCCGGAAGAAGTTCTCCAGATATGCAACGGCACAGCTTTCCCTGAGAAAAATCTCATGTTGCTGGGTCACAATCCGGGGTGGGCAGAGCTTCATTACTACCTAAGTGGACAGGAGCACAATTTTCCGACAGCCGCCTGCGCGGTTTACAGCGCGAGAAAGCCGATTGCCGCAAACTGGCTCACACCGGAAAATTGGCGGCTTATCGATCTCATTCTTCCCAGAGAGTTAGAGTGAAAACGTTTATCGCGATTTTGAAAGTTTATTGGGCGTTTCTTTATTTTCCCCTGCTTCTGGGGCTTTTCATCTGGCTTTGGTTAAGAGGCGTTCATTGGATATGGGGCGCCGCAATCGTGATCGCCATGGTAATATTCGATCCTTTCTGGCTCCGACTTTTCAGACGCCGGAAATGAAAACGCCCCCGGCGGAGGCGCACCGGAGACGTTAACAGGAACGACTAACAAAAAGGTTACGCTAGTCGTAAGCATTAGACCCATCTTTGGGTCAGTTCTGCTCTATGAAGGGAGCAAAACCTTATCAACTACATGAACAACGCCATTTGATTTCATGATGTCAGCTTTGGCGACACCTGCCAGTCCCCCATTTTCATCTTTGACATAGAGCGTCTCGTCTTTCAGGACTGCCGTCAGTGTATCTCCACTCAGGGTCTCAACCTCGACCATTCCGCCATTTTCCGTCGCCAGCTCTATAATATTACTGGCGGATAGTTTGCCAGCAACGACATGGGCTTTGAGAATTTTCTGTAAATCAGCCTGGTTTTCTGGCATCAGTAATGTGTCCACCGTTCCAGCTGGCAAGGCATCAAAGGCATCATTTGTCGGGGCGAAAACAGTCAATGGGCCCTCACCACTCAAAGCATTGACAAGATCGGCAGCCTTCACAGCGGCGACCAAAGTAGAGAGACTGTCCGTTGCCATTGCGGCATCCACGATCGTGCCTTTCTTCATGTCTTTTTTATCCGAGTGATGGTCACGATAGGCGGCAAGTTTTACTCCGTCTGAATATACGCTCACATTCGGATATTCCGGAGTTTGTGTTGACGTAGAAAAGGGGGCGTCAGCCGCGTTCGTCATCTCAGCCGTTTTCGTTATCTTTGTTTTGTCGCAATCGCCAGCAAAGGCCTGGCCTGATAATCCGATGATGAGCGCGCCAGCCGCAACAGTTTTAATTAAGGGGGAAAGTGTCTTGTTTGCAAAATGTGTCATCAATAGTCTCCGAGAAGGTTTCTCCCGATCATGCGGGATTAATTTTACTACGGAAAAACTCCCCCTTGGGGATTTTAACTTAACAAGCTTTAATCTTGCCCGAACTCGGAGAAAGCTCAGATTTTCTTTACCTCAACACAAAACGGTCTATTTGGAGATTGACAAAATACAATCAAAGGTATATTTGGAATTTTGTTGCCTGATACCACTTCCACTCCCCGTCCGGCAGCAGGACAATCCTTACCTATATCCCCGGGCCAATACCCCGGGAAGGTTTGAACGGGTCGCCTTTGACGTTTCAAATTGAAACGAAAGGGGCGACCACATTCCTTCTAGATTAGCTCCATTTCCCTTTCAGGCTCAAAATCGTGTCTTCTCTGCGAAGGATAAAGAGCAGTATCATCGCTCCGAGCGTCGGCAGTGCAGCGAGGAAAATAAGAGTAAAACTGTCTGAAAACGGCACGAGGTTTTTGATTGTAAACAGCGTTCCGAGCCCGTGAATGACCATGACAAGGCCATAGGAAATCCGTTTTTTAAGGCCAATGACAAACGCAAAAATTACTGCCAATAAGAACGCCCCGATGATTTGAGGCGGTATGGCCGAGAGACTTAAGTCGCCGATTTTATAAAACGAGTTCGCCACATTTTGCGCATGTTCGGCATCTGAAAATCGGTCCAGTGCCCACATGAGCATGAAATAGGCAATAAACAGACGTGTCAGCAAAAGAGCTGGTTTAAGATTTTTAGGCATAATATCTTCCCCTCAGTTAAGTGTGAGGGGTGTATAGGCGAGCGACCTGACTTCCAACACACAGTTTTGTGAGCTAACCGGCCTCACCGTTTAACCGCGCCTTGGCACGGTCTGCCCCCATGAGCGCAAATAGCGGCCCCATTTCCGGGCCATGATCCAGCCCGGTCAAAGCGCGGCGAAGCGGCATGAACAGCCCCTTCCCTTTACGCCCGGTTTCCGTTTTCACCGAATTGAGCCAAGGACCCCAGCTTTCTTGATCCACGGTTTCGGGCAGAAGAGTTGCGGCCTGCGCGCAGAACTCTTTATCCTCATCGGCAATTTTGCCCTCCGCCGGTTGAAATATGATATCCGACCAGGCTTTCACATCCGAAAGCCTTTCGACATTGGAGCGAACGGCAAGCCAGAGCGCCTCACCGCCAGACACGCTGAGAGCGTCCAAACGCTCTTTCACATCGGCGTAAGGCGTTTCGTGAAGCAGGCGTCCGTTAATGAGCAGCAGCTCTTCTTCGTCAAACCGGGCCGGGGCGCGGCCGACTTTGTCGAAGCTGAACTCCTCCACCAGAACGTCCAGAGACGGACGGGCCTCAATGGGGTCAGACGTCCCAATTTTTCCCAATAGCGAGCAAATGGCGAGCGGTTCAATATATCGGTCTCGCAACTCTCCCATAGAGAGCGAACCGAGCCGTTTGGAAAGCCCTTTTCCATCCGCGCCGACCAAAAGCGGCATATGCGCAAATTTCGGGAGGTGATCTGATAGCGCCTTAAAGATTTCAATCTGCGCCCCGGAATTGGTGACGTGATCTTCTCCGCGAATGACATGGGTAATCTTGGCCTCAATATCATCCACGACACTTGGCAGGGTATAGAGAAAGGTCCCGTCTGCCCGTATCAGAACCGGGTCGGAAATAGAGTCCGTTTCAATCGTTTGTTCCCCGCGCACAACATCATTCCACGTCACAGGATTGCCGGAGAGTTTGAACCGCCAATGCGGCGTGCGCCCCTGCGCTTCTAATTCTTTTTTGTCGTCTTCGCTCAGACTCAAGGCGTGGCGATTATAGACGGGCGGCTTGCCTTGCACACGTTGCAATTTGCGTTGACGGTCAAGCTCGTCCCCCGTCTCGTAACAAGGATATAATATCCCCTCTTTCTTCAGCTTTTCCGCTGCGGCTTCATAGCTTTCGAAACGGTCTGACTGACTGAACGTCTCATCCCATTTCAGACCGAGCCAGGTCAGGTCTTCGCGCAGCCCGTCTTCATAAGCTTTGGTGCTGCGCTCCACATCGGTATCATCAATACGAAGGATAAATGTGCCGTCATTTTTACGGGCAAACAACCAGTTGAGCAGCGCCGTACGGACATTGCCGACATGGAGTTTTCCCGTCGGGGACGGGGCAAATCTTACGCGGGGAGTGTTTGGGGCGGACATATACTCTTCTTATGGTTCGGTTTCGTCTTAGGGTTCAGTTTGTGGCACGGCGTCGCGGTACCGATTTGTAATCGGATAGCGGCGATCCCGGCCAAAGTTCTTGATGCCGATTTTCACGCCGGGCGGCGCCTGTCGGCGTTTATATTCGGCGATATAAAGGAGATTTTGAATGCGGGCTATATCTTTTGGCTTGTGACCGCGCTCCAAAAGCGCCTCGACAGGCCATTCATAATCTATCAGGCCGCGTAGGATGTCGTCCAAAACGTCATATTCCGGCAGGGAGTCGCTGTCTTTCTGATCTTCGCGCAGTTCCGCCGAAGGCGGTTTGGTGATTATACGCGTCGGAATCGGAGTGTCTCCGCCCAGCAAATCCTCTGGCGTATGGGCGTTGCGCCACTCTGCCAGTGCAAACACTTCGGTTTTGTAAAGGTCTTTCAACGGATTATAGCCGCCGCACATATCACCGTAGAGCGTCGCGTAGCCGACGGCCATTTCAGACTTATTGCCTGTCGTGACCAACATCGGCCCAAATTTATTAGACAGCGCCATAAGGGTGAGCGCGCGGGAGCGGGACTGAATATTCTCTTCCGTCGTGTCTGGCGTCGTCCCTTCGAATAATGGCTCAAGCATTTCGTCGAAGGCGTCTATCGCAGGCTTAATCGCAATAATGTCGTAACGACAGCCGAGCCGCTCGGCGCAAGATTTTGCGTCCTCCAGACTGTCAGAGCTTGTATATTTGGTAGGCATCATTACGCACCACACTCTGTCTTTACCGAGAGCGTCTACCGCAATCGTTGCGGCCATAGCGCTGTCTATGCCGCCGGACATGCCGAGGACGACCTGTTTAAATCCGTTTTTGTTGACGTAATCGCCGAGCCCCAAACAGGTCGCGCGCCAATCCGCTTCATACCCCGTCAATTGCGCTTCGATCTTCCCCTTTTTACAAACCCATTTTCCGCCCTCTTTCTCCCAGACGGAGACGTCGTAATCCGGCACGAAGCTTTTGAGGGATTGGACAATGGCCCCGGCCGCGCTCATGCAAAAACTGGAGCCGTCAAAGACCAGCTCGTCCTGACCGCCGACCTGATTAACGTAAATGAGCGGCAGGCCGGAGGTGTGGACTTTATCGCCGAGCGCTTCGGTGCGTTCGGATAGAGCCGTTCGCCGCCAAGGGGATCCGTTTGGCGAGATCATCATTTCGGCGCCGCGCGCCCGAAGATGGGACGCTACCCCCTCTTGCCAGAGGTCTTCACAAATTGGCAGTCCAATCATAACCCCTTTAAATTCAATCGGGTCGGGCAAGGGCCCTCGCGTAAAAATCCGGGCTTCATCGAACACACCGTAATTCGGTAAATGATGTTTATATCGAGCGTCTGTGATCTCTCCATCGCGCATGAACAAGGCGGCGTTATAGAGATGTGGCCCGTCAGCCCAAGGCAGGTTAAAAACCACGGCAGGCCCGTCTTTTGTCAATTTCGCAAAATCTTCGGCCAGTAATCTACAGTCTTCCACAGCGGCCGGCTTGAGAACCAGATCCTCCGCCGGGTAGCCTATAATGAGCTGCTCCGGCAGCACCAGAATATCCGCCCCGTCCGCCTTCGCCCGATGCAAAGCGTCTGTGGCCAGAGCAATATTACCTGCCAAATCCCCAACCGTCGGATTGAGCTGAGCCGAAGCAATTTTAAGGCGTGTCGTCATGAAAGGGGGTGTAGCGGCGCGGCGGGAAAGCGGCAAGGTTTAAAGGGGAGACTATTAGAATGGAATTTCGTCATCCAAGTCAAAATTTTCTGTTGGTGTCGATTTGTCTTCAATCTTCTTTTGCGGAGCATTCAAACGGGCTGTGATCTCTATTGAAGGTAAGGCTTTCCATAATTCCTTACCTTTGGAGACAGCAACCCAGATTTTTTCGACCTTATCGGATATTCCTATTAACTCCTTAGCTTCCGATTTCGCTAATACATAAAATGACGCAAGCGCCTCTATACGTGTCCTGTCTTTATCGACTTCAAGTGAAAAACTATTAAGCTTTGTGAGCAATGCCTCTTTCTTTAAGTCAGTTAAATCTGCGGACAGTATTAGCTCCCTAATGCCTTCTATATATTGTTGAATTTTTAGTTTGGATTTTTCTTCAAGCACGTAAATACATGTGGTTCCTTTTTTCTTGCGTTGAGCAAGCTGGATGGCACATTTGTTCGAAAAGTACTGAATTTTCGCCGATGCTATCTTAAACTCTCTGTCGAACGAGGCATCTTCCAATGTCATGAGCTCTTCAAAATTCACACCCATATTAAAATTATAAACCTCCGCAAATGCTGCTAATGCGAGGATATAGTCTCTAGTAATTCTAGTTCGTTCCAAGTCAAAAGATCTCTGATCATAATGCTCTTGAAACTCTTGAATCGCTGGAATACGAGCTCTGATTGTGGCTTCAAATACCCCGAAAGCATCTTCAGGGTCCGAAGGCAAACTTTCTAATAAATCTTGATCAAACATTTTCCTACTCCAAAGAATATATGGGAGTGCTAGATTCTATTTAAAGTCATTAATTCAATTATATTACTCAACAGCCGTTTTCTGAATTTTTAGATGCGTTTCATTCACGCCCATCAAAGCCGCGGAGCCGTAATATTTGGTGAATTCCGGAACGAAAATCCCGGCCTCTACCGCCGGGTCGGTTTTGACCAACTCTTTTGCTTCTTCAATCGTCTGCACATTGAAAATATAGAGGCCGCGTTTTTCTTCGTCTCCGACAAAGGGGCCTGCCAGGACCAGTTTTTTCTCTTCGGCCAATGTCTTCATGTTGGAGAAA
>JAPYSU010000078.1 GCA_029936425.1 Litorimonas sp. | reverse complement strand
GACGAAGAAAAAGGACGCAATTGCAATTGAGAGAAAAACCAGCGTGAATTTGATCAAAATTTTGAAGGTTTTTGCTTTGAACGTTATGACAGGTCGTACTGCTTCCTCTGTGTTCAGCTCCTCGTTCTGAGGAATCATCAGGAACTCTCCTCTCTCATTAGCAAATGCTCCTCGAAGTGGTCGAGTGCTCATAGTCAATAAACGATACTAGATTATTATCATGTTACTATATGTTTAACTAGTTGAGAAACCTCGTGTCTTTGCCCCGTGCGTTTAACTTCGTCTTTATATTTTGATCTCAATCCAGCTGCGACCAAATTGAGAAACACAGGACTGGAACTTTTATTTGGCAGAGTTCAAATGTCCCGTCCACCTACCTGACTATGTTGGAGTAGGGGTGGGCGTAGCGTACGACACAGGGAAGATGGCCAAGCTGGCTTTTCACTGACACTCGGGTTTCATTATCACTTGTGACATTTCAGTGTGTAACAAAGTGACTGGTGGTTTGTGTTTGATAAATATTTCATTAGGTTGAATTAAGCTTAAATATATACTAGGTAGTAAAAATACATACGATATTTAGTCATGCATATTATAATAATTACTGTCTACTGTATTTTAAAATTATTTCCTTAGAATTATCTCTAGAGCAAGATTTTTCATCTGGCTTTTTGTTAGTGGTGACTGGGGGGCATGCTCTTGGTGGACATGCCTTGTACTGAGTATTATTTCCAGAGCCAATGTTTTGAACCACTGCTTAGAAAATTGGACATGCACTGGATTCATCCTACACCTTGGTATACTGTGTTAGATTAGTATGGAGGTGGTGTTAACCCTAACCGTGAGGGGTGAGAAAGTGAGTAAAGAGGGGGGGGGGGGGTAAGAAATACAAGTTTTTACCGAAAGAAAAATGAATTAAATTTTATTAAGTAGAATTTAGCAAGATAATTTGCTAAATTTTTTACTGGAGTTTAACCCTTCAAAAAGTTGGGGGGAAAGGGGGTGGTGATGGAAAATTTTTCAAGGCATTTGTAAAAAAATCAAAATGGGTCACTGAGGGCCAAAAAATTTCAAAAATGGCACAGGGCAGAGAAGGTGAAAAAATGCAAAGTTTTAAGGTTAAGACATTTATTAAACAAGACAGTTTTACAGAAAAAACAGCATGTGAATGGATGTCAAAACTGTTTTTAGGTGGATACTTTAACTAACATGCACATAAAAATGAATTTTTGGATTGGGCTTTGGGAAGGTCCTGTCCTGGGCCTTTCAAAAGTGTATCCAAAAATTCAAAACAAACTTATAGAAGTATGGGTTGAGGAATTTCCTCTAAAGTTATTTAGGTTACTAGAATGGGTCTCCCTTATTTTACATGCAGATTTTTGAGGCACTTTTGGGAAGGTGTGAGTTATACCTTTCCAAAAATGTAATTTATGTTAGGTATGTTTACTAAATAGTATAGTTCTGGATTACAAAGAAAAAATTTGGTAAAAAAAAAAAAAAAAATGGAATTAGGCTATTGTGTCTAATTTGAATTTTTTGAAAAAAAAGAACAAACCACAAGTTGGATGCCAAATAAAAAGTGCAGTTTTTTAGTTAAAAATCAGTGTGGGTGATTCTACTACAAATGATCTTAATAAAATTTACCACTGGTCTCCAGGTCAGTTTTGATGGAATTTCTTTCCCAAAGGTTTTTTCCTGTTCACTTTTTCTAAAAAATGCTGGAAGTTGGTTGTCACTTTTTTCTGTGAAAAAATGTGGGGTTCACTTTCTGGGGAAGCACAGGCACATAAGTGTCCTTAGGAGTATGTTGATGGGCTGGTGGTTAGGTACATACTGATGGTTCTGTAGCCATGTGCCAGGTAGAAAATTTGGTCACCAGTGGCCAGGCAGGGTTGTAGGTAGTGGTTACAGAAAAATCACAGAAAACAAAAAGAAAAAAAAAAAATTCTGATGCCCCCCCGTAGAAAAATTAGGCTTGGACC
>JAPYSU010000077.1 GCA_029936425.1 Litorimonas sp. | reverse complement strand
GGAAATGAGGGCTGGACGCCAAAACGTATCGGCTCCCTGGACGGCAAGACTTACGTGATCACCGGGGCCAATTCCGGCGCCGGGTTTGCAGCCAGCGGCATTTTGTTGGCGAAAGGCGCCCGGGTCGTGATGATGAATCGCAATCCAGACAAATCGGCTGCCGCTATCGCAGCCTTGAAACAGCGCTTTGGCAACAACGTGGATGTTTCTTTCGTTCAGCTGGATCTTGCTATGCAGGATTCCGTGCGTAAGGCAGCGGCACAAGTGCTGGAAACCGTGCCCCGGATTGATGCCTTGATTTGCAACGGTGCCATTGCCCAAGTAGCCAAGCAGGAGATCACCCCGGACGGCGTTGAAAGCCAACTTGGCGTAAACCATTTTGGCCATTTTTTGCTGAGCGGTCTGCTGTTTGAGCGCATTGAGGAATCCGCCGGCCGTATCGTGGTCGTTGGCAGCAATGCCTATAAAATGGGCTTAAAGAAAATTCAGTTCGACGATCTGAATTTTGATAGCAATTATACCGCCTGGAATGCCTACGCACAGAGCAAACTGGCGCAAATGATGTTTGCTTATGAACTGCAACGTCGCATCCATGCTGGCGGAAAGCAGGTAGGTGTCTTTGTTTGTCACCCCGGTGCATCACGGACCAATTTGTTGATGGATACGGCCAGCACCTTCAATAAAATACTCTGGTCCTTGCTTTCCCGCTTCATCGCCCAATCTGCGGAAAAAGGCGCGTGGCCGGAAGTCATGTGTGCAACGGAAAGCGACCTGGAAACGGAAACACTCTATGGCCCGACAAAACGCGTGGATACGGTCGGCCCAGTGGGCGAATGCGCCCTTGATCCGGTGGCGCTCAACACGGAAATGGCATCCACACTGTGGAAGACCTCCGAGCAGAAAACCGGGTTTGTATGGCGGCTGTAATTCTGCTCCCTTATGCATCAACCTCGGGGTTCGAAACAATGAACTCCCCAACCCCCGTGGCCGCCTGGCGGCCACGCAGAAAGGTGTGGACTTAGTGATGTTTCTTGCCAGCTCCGCCACTGGATTCATTGATGTGCGGTATAATCGGGGGCGGGGTGCGATTAGCTATGTTTAGCCCGTTGTGGAGGCACGGGGCAGACCTGACTCCCGTGGCCCTTAACGTCAGTCCAACATCAGTAATGCGCTATAGAGCCTCTAGGAAATCCGCCAATTCATGCGTGTCCCCAATTTTCCCCAATTTTTTGTAATAACATCCAAAATGGATTTCAACCACTCATCCTGATCCGTAGATTCTATTTTGATTACTGGCTTCATCCTCGAAGTCACCCCAAGATTTAACGCCCCAAGCTGGGGCTTATTTTGCGTTTTGGAGCGAAGCGACAGCAAAATAAGTCCTGCTGGCTTGGCTTGTTATATCCGTCATTAATCAAGTAGCTCTTTCCGAGCAAGGTTTATCTGCTCCCGGGCGGCGCCATATGGAAACGAGATATTGTGCTTCTTCCAGCGCGACTCCGACAGTTTAAGTGCCTCCTCAATCGCGCTGAGAAAAAACTCAGACGCTGCTTCCTTATCCGCGCTCTGTGCTACTTCCTCGGGAACCGCGACCTGAATCATGAACCCTTGCTCTTTAGAGGAAAACCGTCCAGTACGGAGGCCAGTATAGGGCGGGCTGATCAGCGACCCCGGAAAGTGGAATACGACGTTGAGGAAGGGCTGACTTTCATTGCTCTTGAAGTATCCCCACACGCTCTTTAGTGCGCTTTCGCATGGCAGGGATTCCGGCCCGCCCATCACCGTGCCTATGGATATGGTCACGGACTCTCCTCCTCAGACATAACAGGTATTAGGGAGCCGGCTCGAATATCCAATGAACGCGCCGGCTTCATATTACAGTTATCAAATTTGCATATCGCATGATAAAACCAGAAAAGTCAGCAGGTTACAAATCCCGCTGAGACCGCATTATTCAACCTGTTGACTTCTTCTTTTCCCAAATCAATAACAC
>JAPYSU010000076.1 GCA_029936425.1 Litorimonas sp. | reverse complement strand
GAGAACTAATTCCGTTTGTGTCTGGGGCAGGAGAAACTGCCACCATTGATACAAATGGCCCAAGAAAGCATCCAAAGTGGAAATTTTGCTTGGGTTTAGTCGCAGTAATCTCGTGTTTTATTGTAGTGCATGCACTCGCACAACTAATTTTAGCGTTAGTCTTATTTTAAATGCTGCCTGGGAACAAATATTTGAAGCGTCTAAGAAGTCACAATATTTTAGCAACAGAACGGTTTAATAAACTAAAAACAGTAAACAAGGAAAAACGGAAACGTTTATTTCGAGTTTTCACAGAATATTTCGTCATGAGCCGCACAGTTACGCAGTCACATTTGGATGACGCAATTGTCTCTGAGAACACTTCTCCTCAAACATTTGTTCCCCAAAATGCTTCTGGCCAACAGCTTGTCTTTCAACCTGTTGGTGGAGAAGCCGTAGAAGATGTTCCAGGACCCAGCCAAGCTCTGCAGGGTCTCCCCAGTGGTGTCATAGGTGCTGGCTCAGTGCAGCACCAGCGAGGGCAGTACAACTTCCCCCCACCTTTGCCTGCCACCATTCTCAGTGCAGGGCAAACCTTTGAACATGAAATGGTAAGTGGCCAAAGGGACCATGTGATACCCGTTCGTCTTGGCCACTCACCTGCAGCAATTGATGGGACTGAGAGTCGCGGCCATGCACCAGATTTTTCAGATCTGATGTTTGATGACCGCGGACAGCTGGGGCATGTGCCGTATGCAGGAGCAGTCGGTGATCAGGGCACTGAACCAGGCCGCGGCAATGTCCTTGGTCCCATAGGGCAGGGCAGTGGCGCGGCCCCAGTCACCGTAGAACCCGTACAGCCACTGCAGCTTTCTGTTGGGGCTGAGCCTGGCACTGCATTTCTTGGGCGGAGTCAAGCTGGCCTTGCTCGGCCACTGTTGGGGCAGGGTGAGGGCCGCAGATCCCCGGGATTGCAGTTGCAAAATAGAGTCTGGCAAAAAGAAAAGATAAATCATAATTATGACCAAAGTGATAATTTAGGTCTCTTGCTACACACCTCAGGTGCTGTGAATGAGACTTTTTTAACAGCCACAGATCAATCTCTAAATCCTTTTCCTGATTCTGATGATGAAAATGAATTCCGCACATTGAGCGTGGTTTCTGAACCACAAACTGACAGTCAAGGGTTTCACATCTTAGACCGAGAAAAGCTCAGTAGGATTTTAGGTAAATATTGGAATAAAATGCATAATTTCGAGCTAAATCTTCGTATGTTGGGGAGTGAGCAAGAATCTTTCACCCGACTGATAAAAAGCTGGACAGAGTTTAAATTAAAACCTGTCCGGACCAGCGATCGTATGAATGAAAGTGACAAAATGCATGTCAATGAGTCATTGAAGAAAATTGATAAACTAATGAACAAACTTTGTGAAGTGAGTCCATTAGTGCGGTGCCTGTACACTCTGAACAAACATGTCCGCAATAACCACATGCATTTAAACAAAATGTCTCCGCTAGAGATACGCGCTGTTATGACCAATGTGCAGTTGGCATTTGTCAATAGTTTGGCCCACGTGTATCGGCTGCAAGACACGTTGCATGTGACTGGAGATAAAGACCTCGCTATGCAAATTGCGAGTAAGTCACAAAACCTGGAGAAACTGATTAAAATTGCAGTTTCAAATGCGGTGGACTGGTGTTATGGAAATGCTGTTGCTTTGCCTACTGGACCAGACGGTAAGAAAGTTACTATTAGGCAAGAATACGTCACTTGGTGGCAATTTGTTCAAGATCAAGCGAAAGACGTAGCAAACAGATTAAGTAACAAACACCTTGCTAATTTGGCCACAGTGCCTGACATAGAGAGCGTTTCTCAATTACTCTACTCTAATGTAATGCAAGTATGTAATGAAAAAATAAAAACAAAAACTAATCCTGTTCGTAGTTACAGTGATTCTGAAATAAACGGTGAGCAGATTTACCGCAATCACATTCAAGGTAGGAAAGAAAATAGTTTACCTCC
>JAPYSU010000075.1 GCA_029936425.1 Litorimonas sp. | reverse complement strand
GTGTAAAAGGGGGATTCGAGCTGGTAATTTTAACTGGCCCGAATTGATCACCGGTAATACGCCTCAGTCGGCCCCAAACGCAAATCAGGTAACGAGTTGCTGGATGGATATACCTATTCACCAGAAAATGAAAGTTAGCGAAATTGAGAACATAATTTCGGTCATTAGGGAGCATTTGTGAGCAGGTTGGTTATAAGCGAAGAACGGGTTGCTAGGAATCGATTATTGGCATCATTGTATCGGATGCTTTATAGCGAAACTCCCACCGCAGAGAAATATAGGAGGGGTGGTCCATGGATCTAAATGTTTTGGATTCCAGCGACCGGTACCGAGCTCTGTGTTCAGAGTGTTTAACGATTCCCCTGTTTTCTCAGGCATGGTGGCTTGATGCAGTTGCCGGCCCACAGAATTGGAGTGCCGTGTTAGCACTGAAAAATGATGAGATCGTCGGCTCGCTTCCTTATGTTTGGTCTAAGTTCTGGGGTAAAAAATTACTAACTCAACCACGATTGACTCAGACCCTTGGTCCCTGGGTGCGCCCGAGTAACGCCAAATATGCCAATGCACTGGCGATGGAGAAAGATATTCTCGGTGCTCTCGCCGACGGGTTACCGCCGTTCGACTGGTATCGACAGAGCTGGGATAGTGCGCGTTCGAACTGGTTGCCCTTTCATTGGCGTGGATATAAGCAGAGTACGCGGTACACCTATGTTTTGCCCGACATCTCAAATAGTGAGGAGCTTTGGTCTGGGTTGCAGAGGGATATTCGCGGGAATATTCGAAAAGCCGAAACAAGGTTCGGGGTTCGCACTCGAATTAGTGAAGATATTGGGGAACTCATTCCAGTATTGCGCAAGACCTTTGAACGACAGGGTAAACCACTTCCGTATTCCGAGCAGTTTCTTCACAGCCTTGATCAGTCTGCCGCCGCAGTAAATAAAAGAGCGATTATCTTAGGCGAGGATGCAGAGGGAAAGCTTCATGCCGGAACTTACATTGTTTGGGAGGGCGACACTGCGTATCAATTGCTGAATGGATATGATCCCGACCTTCGACAAAGCGGTGCAGGTAGTCTTTGTGTCTGGTCGGCGATTCAAGAAGCATCAAAGTACGCAATACGTTATGACTTTGAAGGTTCCATGTTAGAGCCTGTTGAGCGCTTCTTTAGGGCATTTGGCGCTATGCAGGTACCTTACTTTAGCGTAGAGCGCACAGATTCTAGATTTCTCCAGGCCGGGTTTTGTATGCGCGAGATTCTTCGCAAAGCGCCGTAAATCCAATGTTGGTCCTTAGTGCATAATCAAATTCAATGGTTCAGGTTTCTACGTCGTCTGTGAAAACTAAGCATTTCAATTGGACTCCGATGCCCCACAAGAGTAAGCATTCAAAGCAGCGTAGGTTAGTCTACTAATGTATACGGAAAACGCACTCCTTTGGTTAGAGACATTATTTTTCGAGCGCTTTGGTGCCCAATTTTCTCTAAAAGAGGCAGAAGATTCATTGGTTTTAAATATGCCAGAACGTTTGGGGCGAGTAATTTTTGATCGACTTGAGCCGATGTTTCATCAGTCTAGTTCAGGTTTTCCAGTTGATCACTGGGATGCAGAATCCGAGGGCTTTGTTGTATGCATTGATTCGAAGATTCCTGCACCAGGCAGTCATAAGCTCTCTTTGCCGCTAGTAGACTATTCCCATAGGGAAGCAAGGGTTCACTTTGACATAATTGGCCTGACCTACTGGATGCTCACCCGCAAAGAAGAAATAGGGAGAAAAGATCTCGACAACCACTACCGTTTCCCGGCGACCTCATCCCACGCCTTCCAGCATGACTATCTCGAGCGTCCAATAGTTGATGAATGGCTAAATATACTGGGACAGATCATTCAGCGTGTGTGGCCACAACTCGAACTCAAAAAGCATAACTTTGAGGTGAAGGTTTCCCATGATGTAGATAGCCCGGCCCGGTATGCATTTCAGAAGCCACGGCGCCTGCTTCGTACTGTAGGTGGC
>JAPYSU010000028.1 GCA_029936425.1 Litorimonas sp. | reverse complement strand
CCTTGCGAAACAGTATATTCATTCGGTCTCCGGCAAGGATACCGACCCCGCGGGCTGTCCACTTTTTTTAAGGACGAACGCCAAAGCTGACCCCAAGATGGGCAGTAGGACAGAACGCCTACCACCTTCCCACTCAACCGTTTCACATATACGGAGAAAATTAAATGTCCCGTCACAATCAGATGATTGCGAAATACCAAGAAGAAATTGTCGCCAAAAAACTGCAGGCCAAAAAAGATGAGCTGGCCAGAGAAAAAGAGCGATATCAAAAATTTAAAAAGAACAAGAGAGGCTCGAACAGAGCCACTCGGCGACAACCTGAATATACAAGCTATGAAGATCTGCCTCCTCCCAACCCCGAAGAACGGGAGCGTTTCATGGAACGACTAGACGATCTGGTCGGCAATATGATGGCTGAAGAAATTGAAGAGAAAGCCCAAGCGAAACAAGCCTATTTCGATTGGCTTCTACAATTTGCCGAGGATTGGCCGTGAGAAACGCTTCTAAAACAAACTGAATTTACGATGCACATTGTAAGACAAACCGATTATGGCCGCGCCCTCACCCCCCACTTCGCGGCGTCTTGTCCGGATGATATGCCCTTTTCGGTTTTCCCTCACCGTGAAAGCGTTTAAAGCCCCTCTATGAGCACAACTTTACTCCAGAACGCCGAGCCGGGCCTGAAAGAGACGCCGTCCGCGCCTGCGCGCCCGTCTCTTGTCGGTCTGGGCCGCAAAGAGATTGCCGCGCATCTGGAAGAGTTGGGCATAGAGCCGAAGAAAATCCGGATGCGGACCAAGCAGATCTTTCACTGGATTTATAATTACGGCGTCACCGAGTGGGATCAGATGACCAATATCGCCAAGCCTTTACGGGCGAAACTGGCGGACCATTTTACTCTCGACCGGCCGGAAATTGTTGAGCGCCTGATCTCCAAGGACGGGACGCGCAAATACCTCATCCGCATGGCGCCGGGCATTGAAGTCGAAAGCGTGTTCATTCCCGATGTATCGAAAACCGGCGCGCTTTGCGTCTCCAGCCAGGTCGGCTGCACGCTGACCTGTAAATTCTGCCATACTGGGACGCAGCGTCTGGTTCGGAACCTGACGCCGCGCGAAATTGTCCTTCAGGTCATTATCGCCCGGGACGATCTCGGCGAATGGCCGACCACGCAGGAAAACCGCCGCCTGACCAATATCGTCTTTATGGGAATGGGCGAGCCGCTTTATAATACGGACGCGGTCGGAGACTCCCTCGACATTATCTGCGATCCCGAAGGCCTCGGTATTGGCCGCCGCCGCATAACAGTTTCGACCTCCGGCGTTGTGCCCGATATCGGCCCGATGGGCGAACGCACCTCGGCCATGCTGGCGATTTCGCTTCATGCCGCCAATGACGATCTGCGCTCACAGATTATGCCGATTAACAAGAAATACCCGCTCGCCGAGCTGATGCAGGCGTGCCGGGACTATCCGGGCCTGTCCAATTCCAAACGTATCACCTTTGAATATGTCATGCTCAAAGGCGTCAATGACAGCCCGAAACACGCCAAGGAATTGATTAAATTGCTTCGCGGCATTCCGGCCAAAGTCAACCTCATACCGTTCAATCCCTGGCCGGGATCTGATTATGAATGTTCCGACTGGGACACGATTGAAACCTTTGCCGATATCGTCAATCGGGCCGGCTATGCCAGCCCCATCCGCACGCCGCGCGGGCGAGACATTTTTGCCGCTTGCGGGCAACTGAAATCCGAATCCGAGAAAAAGCGCGCCAGTCAGATTCGGGCCGAGAGCAAAGCCGCCGAGAGCGCTTAAAACCTTTTAAGCTTAATTAAATCCATGTCACTTTTTCAGGTTTGACTTGCATCCCCGGACATATTTAAGCCATGTTCTTCGTGTCGAAACGGGGCTCGATGAGGGGAAATCACGACGAAGGGGAACCGTATGCGTCCTGCGCTCGACAGTCTCGCCAATGGACTGCCATATTTGATATTCTATCTTTTGGTCGTCACGGCCATTTTCATTATCGGTCTTGTTATCTACACCAAGCTGACGCCGCATAAGGAATTGGAGCTTGTCCAGAACGGCAATATGGCCGCCTCCATCCATTTCAGCTCTCTTATCTTCAGCCTGACCATTCCGCTGGCCGCCTGTCTGGTGAAACGTTTCAGCCTGTTTGATGTCGCCATTTGGGGCACGACCAGTATGTTCCTGCAGCTCTTTTTATTCCGCCTCACCGACGCCATTTTCAAAGGGATGCCGCAGCGCATTACCAATGATGAGGCCGCTCCGGCTTTGGTTCTGGCCGCGTTTAAAATTGCCGGTTCCGTCCTCCTCGCTTTCGCCATTGCGGGCTAAGGGCCGTGTTCCGGCAAATCCCGGATTGGCTGTTTTACGCCGTGGTGCTAGCGGCCATTTATATCGGGGCGCTTTTAGTCAATAAAAATGTCGTGGCCCCGCCTCCTCCGGCGGACCTCGGGCCGCTTCTGCCAAGCGAAAGCCCCCGCGACGAACAAGTTATTACGCAAGTCGATATACCCCGCTCCGGCACAGGCACAGCCTTTGCGATTGACGAGCAAGGCGGATGGCTGACGGCGCGCCACGTTGTGGATGGGTGTCATGAAATCGCATTGAAGACAGGACGAAACCGGATTATCCCTGCCACCGCTGAAATCTACGAACAAAACGATCTCGCCAAGCTTCAAACGCAGTGGACACGGCCGGCTTTGCCGCATGACGTTCACACCCCGCGGCGGGTCGGCGAAACGGGCTATTTTATCGGCTTTCCGCAGGGCCGACCCGGAGAGGCCATTGGGAATCTACTGTCGCGTAGCCGGATGCTTGTCAGGGGGCGATACACCTCTGATGAGTCGGTTCTGGCCTGGGCCGAAATTGGACGGACGGTTGGATTAAATGGCTCTCTTGGCGGTTTGTCCGGCGCGCCTGTTCTGGACGGGGACGGCGAAATTATAGGGGTGGTAACAGCCGAAAACCCGCGAAGGGGGCGTATCTACACCGTAGCCCCTCGCGCGCTGTGGCCCTTTTTTACTGAAAAGTCTTCACGGAAGGGAAATCCTTTAGAAAAAGACCGTTATGGGTTACAGGCGGATCAGTTGAGACGGGAACGCCGGATTGCCCAAGTGCTTTGTTTGGTTGAACAGCGATAGGTCAAACTCTAAAAACTTGTTATGAGTGGCTGGAAAGGACCTTTAATCTGGATAACAACGGCCGCAATTTTTGCGGGCAGTGCCTATCTGGCGGATAAATATATCCCAGGACAACATTTACCTTGGAAAAAACTCGACACGTCCCGTCCCTTGGGAAAAGCGACGAAATCTCAAATTCTGCGCATGGCGCTATCTCCGCCCGAAGTCTGCATGTCCCTCGCCCGCGATACCGCCGGTTTTGAAACTATTCCGTCAGACCCGAAAGAGGGTCCCTCTACAGGCGAAGGTAAGGATGTCTGCGGCTGGGAAACAGCGCGATTGGTTTATGGTCAGGATGACATTGTTCTCGCCCCCGGAGAAGCCAATATGAAATGCCCGCTGTCTATTTCCACCTATTTGTGGACTCGGGAAATCGACCGTCTCGCCCAGGAAAGATATGGAGAGGGGCTTGCTAAAATGCATCATATGGGAACCTATTCCTGCCGCCGCCAAAACGGAAATAATTCCGGCCGCTGGAGCCAACACGCCTATGGCAATGCCTGGGATGTGGCGAGCTTTGAACTAACGGACGGACATTTGGTAAGCGTCCGCAGCGATTGGACGGGGGAAGACGGCGATGCCGAGTTTTTACGCGATATCCGAAACGCCGCCTGTAAGGTTTTCAATGTCACGCTTAGCCCGGATTATAATGCGGCCCATTATGATCATTTTCATTTGGACATGGGGCCGTCTTCAGCCTGTCGCTAAGGAAGGAAAGTCGTTATAAAGAGGATGCTATGCATATCATCGGGATATTAACGACCATTGCGATTGCGGTTTTCTGGATAAGCCGCGCGATCAGAGGGTCTCGCGATATTGCCGATGCGGCGCGCAGTTTCAAAAACCGCCCTCGTCAGGAGAGATTTCGAAAGCTTCACGGAAAGTCGGGCTATGATCTGGTGGAAACACCTGTCGAAGCCGCCACTGTGTTGATGATTGCAACGGCCAAAATGGACACTCTCCGCGGGGTCAGCGAAGCCGAAATTGCGGCGATTACCTTACAGCTTGAAAACCATATGCAGCTCAGTACAGACGCAGCGGATGGAATTTATCGCCAGATGTATAACCTCACCCATGATGTTACCTTACCGGAAACGGCCCTTTTTCCGATGGTCGACATCTTGAAGACCTCTATTGAACGGGATGATGCATTGGCACTGACTGAAATGATGGAGCGCGTTGCGAGCTGCGAAACACCGGCAACAGCGGAGCAGAAAGAGTTTATCCGGCGCTTTAAGGAACGCATGAATTTGCTGGGTTAAGCGCTTCTCCTTCGACTCTCCGCATGACTTGAATAGTAACGTGCTCGACCTCGAATTTTTCCTTCAATCGCGTCCTTATAGCCTGACTTACGGGCTCGATCCGAGTGTCGGGGCCGACAAAAGCTTCAAGCGTCAGCATCGGGCGTTCCGGCGTAATTGACCAGGCATGAATATGTTCAACCGCTAAAATATCCGGAATGTGATGGAGTAGATCTTTGGTAATCGCCCGCCTGTCGATATGATTGGGCGCCGCTTCCAAAAGGATATAAGCACTGTCTTTTACCAAGACCCAAGCGCTCCTCAGGATGATAAGGGCGACAAAAACTGAGAGAATAGGGTCGATAGGTGTCCACCCTGTTTGAAGAATAACAATTGCCGCAAGAATGGCGGCAACCGAACCCAGCAAGTCCCCCAAAACATGCAAAATGGCGCCTCTTATATTCAGGTTATGCTGATCTGCGCCGCGTAACACCCAAAACACCAGCAAATTCACAATTAATCCGGCAATAGCGACGTAAAGCATAGGCCCTGCTAATACTTCTCCGGGAGTATAAAGCCGCTCAACAGCCTCTTTCACAATCAGTGCCGCAACGGCAAACAATGTGAGCCCGTTTACAAATGCAATAAGAATTGAGAATCTATCAAATCCAAATGTATGACGCCAATTTGCTGGCCTTTTCGCGATGGTAAATGCGGCCCATGCCATAGCTAACGCAGCAAAATCCGTAAGCATATGCCCTGCATCTGCCAAGAGAGCCAGTGATCCAGAAATATACCCCCCGACCGCTTCGACGACCATGAACACGCCTGTCAGAAGCGCAGCCAATCCTACCCTGTTGCGATTGGACTCATCAACTTTCGGCGAATGTGTGTGGCCGTGGTTATGGGAAGGAGGGTGAGAGGCTTCGTGTTTATGTTTTTGGAAGTGATCTGAGCTCATTGATTTAGATTAGGACGTGTCCCGGAGCTTATGCAACCGCTTTAAGCCGATATTAGCCCTTTGCTGGTAAAAGAGCGTAACAAATTTTTTAAAGATCAGTGACGTGACAAAACCCGGATTTAAAACATCAATTTTCAAAGCAGATGAAATGCCTGCATCTGTTGTTTCAGCTTGGCTGGACTTACGAGATTCTAATCCGCGCCTATACTCTCCATATTTCCATCCGGAGTATACGCAAACCGTCGCCGCACTCGTCGATAATGTTCGAATTGCCGTGGCTGAAGATGAAACAGGGATTATAGCTATTTTGCCGTTTCAAGGAGAGCGTTTTGCCCGACCGGTCGGCGCCCCTATGACCGATTATCACGGCCTTATCTGCCGCCCCGACTGCGACCTTACACTTGGAGATATGTTGAAAAATAGCTCGGTGGGAGCGTTTCATTATAGCGCCCTCGTTGAAAACGGGATGCATAACCCGGAAAAACAGTCCAAAGGAGCCATGATCTATTTCCCGGAGGGAGCCGAGTCCTGGAAAAAGGCGCAAAGCGGATCTTACACGCGTCACTTAAAAGACTTACGCCGCCGGACTCGTAAAAGTGACGAACAGATTGGGCCAAGCCAGTTTGATTTCAGAAGCCAAAATCCGGATTTGCTTAAAACCCTCATAAAATGGAAAAAAGCCCAATATGAGCGTAGCGGGTTTTACAATATTTTTGAATCTGACTGGACGTCGAGCCTTTTAAAAAACCTCTGGGAACGTCCAATTTCTGGTTCATTAAGATTGGATCTACACGCCCTGTACATCGGAGATAGACTCGCCGCGATAGATACCGGCCTGACCGATGGCCCGACTTATCACAGTTGGATTGTAGCCTATGACTCGACATTGAATATTTATTCACCCGGTGCGAGACTTCTAAACGGTATTCTCGATGAGTCTGATAGATTAGGCTATGAACGACTTGATCTAGGCGTCGGAATCGACGCCTTTAAACGCCATTACGCGACGGAAGACGTCACCGTGTCCTCTGGCTTTGTTCCAATTTCCGGGCCGGCGGCTGCACTGGCGCAAGTCTATGACGCGGCTGAAAAACTCGGAAAGAAAAAGTTGGGCGACGCTCCGGGAAAGCTTCGCCGCCGATATTCCCAGATCGCCGCCTGTGAAACAACGGTTTCGGGCCGAGCCAAAGCCATGATGCGGTCAGTGGCAAATTACAGATTTTAATCTCTCCTCCGTTTGGCTGTCCTGCAAAACTGTTCGTCTAAGTTCACTCGACTCATCCCGCCTTCCCGTGCAGTATTGATAGATATAATAATAACGGGAGACGGCTATGGTCAGGATTGACCCCTCATCGAAATTAAAAGGCAAATTTGACAATCCCGGTGATTTGAAAGCTATCCTTTCTGCCCAGCGCACTGATTTTGACCGTCATCCCTATCCCAGTTGGTCCTCTCGAAAAGGCAAAATTGAAAAGCTCAGACACGCCATTTTTGCCCAGGAAGATGCGTTCATCAAAGCCATTTCCGACGATTTTGGCCACCGCGCCGCCGAAGAAACCATGATTGCAGAGTTTCTGGTTCTGAAGGGCGGGTTTTCCCACGCCCTGAAACACACGCCAAAATGGATGAAAACCCGTAAAGCCTCGACGG
This sequence comes from Litorimonas sp., assembly GCA_029936425.1. Taxonomy (GTDB): domain Bacteria; phylum Pseudomonadota; class Alphaproteobacteria; order Caulobacterales; family Maricaulaceae; genus Litorimonas. The sequence continues at coordinate 3,376 of JAPYSU010000028.1, read as the reverse complement.
CGCTGCCCTACTGGCCCGCCAAAAACCGGATTGTACCTCAGCCTCTGGGCGTTGTCGGTATAATCAGTCCTTGGAATTATCCTTTGCAGCTCGCTATCATGCCGTTGATTGGCGCCCTCGGCGCAGGTAATCGCGCCATGCTGAAGCCGAGCGAATATACACCGAAATTCTCCGCCCTTTTGAAAGACGTGATCGCCAATAATTTTTCCGATGAAGAGATTTATGTGGCGACGGGCGGCGTGGATGTGGCGTCCGCCTTTTCCGAATTGCCCTTTGATCATCTGGTCTTTACGGGCTCGACCAATGTTGGCCGAAAAGTGGCGCAGGCCGCGGCCAAGAATCTGACGCCGGTGACCCTGGAGCTGGGCGGAAAGTCTCCGGTCATTGTCGATAAGAGCGCAAAGCTGGATTTGGTCATCCCGAGACTGGTCAATGCCAAACTTCTTAATGCTGGGCAGACCTGCGTTGCGCCGGATTATGTGTTGATGCCGCAAAATGACATAAACGCCTTTTCGGCAGCGATTTTGAAACAGGCGGAAAAAATGTATCCGACCTTTGCCGGTAATGAGGATTTTACGTCCATCATTGCGGACTCCCATTATGCCCGCCTGCAGGACCTGTTGGAGGATGCCGAGAATAAGGGCGCGAAAATCGCTGTTGCCGGCAATGATGACAAACAACAACTGGCGAAAGAGCGCCGCGTGCCTCTGACCGTTGTGACAGATACCACGCCAGAAATGAAAATCATGCAGGAGGAAATCTTTGGTCCCCTCCTGCCGATTGTGGCGTCTGAAACCCTGGAAGACAGTCTGGCATATGTGCAATCGAAGGAACGCCCTCTGGCGCTTTACTGGTTCGGCGAAGAGTCCGAGAAAAAAGACAAAGTTCTGAAAACCTCTCATTCCGGCGGCGTCTGTATCAACGAAGCCGCTTGGCACGTGGTGCAGGATGATCTGCCCTTTGGCGGCGTCGGCCCATCCGGAATGGGCGCTTATCACGGCGAGCATGGTTTTGAGAGCTTCTCGCATATGAAGGGCGTTTTCCACCAGAGCCGGTTCAGCCAAGGCAAAACCCTGCACCCGCCCTATACGAATAAAACTCATAAAATGATGGCCCTGATGAAGAAAATCCTCTGATGGAGACGGCGTTTGATTACGTCATAGTCGGCGCAGGCTCTGCCGGGGCGACGCTTGCCGCGCGTCTGACCGAAGACGAAAAAATTTCTGTTTGCCTGATAGAAGCCGGACCGACCCATAAGCATTTTTCTGTCTCGACGCCCGGACTTCTGCTTTTGAATATGGTGACGAAGAAACGAAATTGGGGCTTTGAAACGGTTCCGCAGAAAGGCCTGAACGGCCGCAAAGGCTATCAGCCGCGCGGCAAGATGCTTGGCGGCTCTTCCGGCTCTAACGCCATGATCTATATCCGGGGCCATAAATCCGATTATGATCACTGGGCCGAGCTGGGAAATAAAGGCTGGGCCTATGAGGATGTTTTGCCCTTTTTCAAAAAAGCCGAACATTATGAAGGCGGGGCGAGCGACTATCACGGCACGGAAGGGCCGCTCCATGTGACCCATCAAAAAGAGGTCTCGCCGCTGAACCAGACATTTCTCAAGGCCGCGCAAAGTCTTCAGATTCCCCTTTGCGACGACTTTAATGGGCAGGATCAGGAAGGCGTGGGATTGTTCGATGTGACCCAGAAGCGGGGGAAAAGATGGTCTGCGGCCAACGCCTATCTCGACCCGGCGGAGGACCGCAAAAACCTGACGGTACTGACGGATTGCCTCGCAGAAAAAATCCTTCTGGAAGATAAACGGGCAATCGGGGTTCAGATTAGAACAAAATCCGGACAAAGAACGCTCTCCGCGCGGCGCGAAGTGATTGTCTCCGCCGGGGCTTTCGGCTCGCCTCACCTCCTGCTTTTGTCGGGAATTGGGCCGACGGACAAACTCGACCCCCATGGCATAGACGCGCAACATGCCCTGCCCGGCGTTGGGGAGAACCTTCAGGATCATGTCGATTGGATAGCCAATTATCAGGGCAAGGGATCGCTGCATAAAGACACTATCGGCTTTTCCCTTCCCGGAACCTTCAATATGGTCAGGGAAATATTTAAATACCGGAAAGACGGGACGGGTCTGCTTTCGTCCAATATTGCGGAATCCGGCGGCTTTCTCTATCTTGATCGGGACGAGCCCGCGCCCGATATTCAGCTTCATTTTATTATTTCTATTGTCGATGATCACGGGCGAAAACTGCATTGGGGGCACGGCTTTTCGCTCCATGTGTGCCTGCTGCGCCCCAAAAGCCGGGGGCGGGTGAGCCTTGCCAGTTCGGACCCCTCCGACGCGCCGCTCATCGACCCGGCCTTTTTGGAAGATGACCGGGATTTGGAGAAGCTCTATCAGGGCGCGCGCCTGACTCAGCGCCTTATGCAATCCGCCGCTTTTGACGACATCAGAGGCAAGCCGATTTACGGCACGGAAGAACAGGATGACGCCCGCCTGAAACAAGATATCAGAAACCGGGCCGATACAATTTATCATCCGGTCGGCACCTGTAAAATGGGGACGGATAAAATGGCTGTTGTGGATGAGCGCCTCCGGGTTCACGGTCTCAAGGGCCTTCGGGTCATTGACGCCTCAATCATGCCGCAAGTTATTTCCGGCAATACAAACGCCCCGACCATCATGATCGCAGAAAAAGGCGCGGCGATGATAAAAGAGGATTGGCGCGAAGGCTGAATCGGGGGAATGTGCCTAATAACCTCGTCACACCGACGCAGGCAATGCCTGCCCGGTGCCGTGCCTTAAGCTTGGCCACTGAGTACGCAGAAGATGTTTTCGCACCGAACCGACAAGGCACGTTACCGGGTGTGAGCCTAAGCGACATGAAATGTCGCGACGCGATTGCTGAAGGTCGCATCGGTATGACAGGGTGAAAAGTTCGTCCACGATTCCTGTCATTCCGGGGCGCGGAGCGAACCCGGAAGGTCGAGAGGTTGGGTGCCTCATTTTATTTCCGTCATTCTCCGGTGTAACCGGGGAATCCATACGACTCCTTTTCTGCTTTGTATATAATTGCGTTGGCTCCCAATTGCGCGTTTGCGAACGTAACTAAGTTCACACATATGGCACCGACACCGCATGGATTACCCGGTCGAGCCGGGTAATGACGGGGTAGAAAGTTAAGTCCACAGTTTCTAAAGTGTGCATCGCCCACGCCTTTCCTACCGCTTGCCATCAAGGACAAGCCTGTCTCACGGTTTCCAAATAAAATGGACTGCCCGCGGGGTCGGTATCCTTGCCGGAGACCGAAATTGGTAATGTTTCGCAAGGGCCAGGCCCCGCGGCAGCGGTTTTATCGCAGCGGCC
>JAPYSU010000074.1 GCA_029936425.1 Litorimonas sp. | reverse complement strand
CAGACCTGCGAATAGTTTTAGTTGCAGGTGTGTGCTCTCAACTGCCAGTTATAATCCCAAAACCCCGAGTGACAATATTTGAGGATTGTTGAAATTAATAAGAGATTTATATGAAAAATATTTGAAACCGTCTTGAAAGCTGTAAGGTTTCATCTTCAAAGTCAGGTCGGCTGACTCATCGTTGTTTTTGTGGTGACCTCTTTTGGGGTGAGTTTTTTGCGGTGGGGTTAGACTTCGGTCACCCTGCCAACTCAACTCGGAAGTCTTGCCAAAGTGCAGTGGCGAAGACATCGGCAATTTTCGGCGGGAGCCACTTTGGTCTCACCAGCTACGTTTTTCATCGTGTGCTAGTGAGCGACATTCATAAGCTGCTCTTCGTCACCAACCTCAACTGCAACAATGTCAAGGAATTTTTAGCAGAAAACGACCTCAAAAAAGTTCAGGTGAGACTCCTATCTTAAGGTAAGCAAACAACTATCTAGCTACTTAACCGTTTTATGAATACATAGTCTAAAGAAACCGGTCAAACGGGAAAAGTGCCTAATTGTCAAGTAGTGTCAGACCTTATTCATACAAGGACTTGCCCGTGCCTTGACTGGGTCGTTGACACCTGCGACTGAATCTGGCCGCTACTCTCAAGGCAGGACTTTGATGTTTTAGTTGGCCTTTCCGACGGCCATTTCAGAATTAGGACTCACCTAACCCGACGTTCACTGGGGCGATAGAAAGCAGTTGTTCCAGCTCACCTTCGAAGAGTGGGCCCCGTAGACATTTCAGTTTGTGACTCCCTACCACAAAAGTTGGTTACGTTGTACTGCAGAGCTCTGCGACCTACGGATCCGAAGTCAGCCGCTTTCCGAGAATTCGCAACTTCATGAGCGAGCCACTGTCGCTCTTGAACCTGAGAATATTGCACTTGCGGTGCGCGTCCGGCGTCTTGAAGCATTCGAGCGCCACTCTTGCCTTGCGAGGTAGAACCAAGCTGTCGACGGCCTCGTCCAGAATCTTGAACATGTGAGCGCAGACATCCTCTTTCTTGCTGGCGTCAAGGAAGTAGAGGTGATAGGACCAGGCGACGATAGGCCTCTCTTCCTTCCTTTCCTCTTTCAGTTTGTCCACTTCGAGCGAGAGTTCTGCTACCAGGCGAGTCAGCTGCTCCACTTTCTCTTCCAAAGTAAGTCTGACATTCGAAATGTGGGGTTCAGGCACTCCGAACGAGCAGTCAAGCGACTGCACCTACTGGTTAGTTTCCACCATGATTGGCTGACTCTTTTATTTATTACATATTATAGGTTTTGGGAGCTCATAAGCACATTAGATTTTATCCCTCATCTTCTGCGGCTTCCTCTCTCTTTTCATTTAATTCACAATCAATAGCATAAACCAACTTTACTCACGGAGTTTTGGGGAAATTCGATCCAACTCAATTTAAAGCAACCTCAAACGCCGCCCAGGACCAAGATGCTCCAAAGTCAAGCTTCAGGCACCCCTAAAGATTAATCTACTCAATTAAAATAAACCTCTCAGATTTTTTACAAATTTACCCATAAGAAGCAGAGTAACGAGTAGCCCAATATCAAGCACCTAGGAGTACTGCCCAGAAGAAGGTAACTAATATTCAATATATTTACTCATATAAATTCACCTCATATTTTTACATCACCTCATATTTTTACATGCAGCATATTGATTGGTTTTCCACCTGATGTTTCACTTGGTCTGAAGAGCAATGAGCAAGCCCAAGCGAATTTGACCACATTTTCAAAAAGTGGATGGATCTCATCGGATTGTTCAAAAATGCGATGAGATTCATCGCGTTTTGAAAAAGGCGATGAAACCCTACATTTTTTTCTTCTTCTAACATTTTTTTCTATTTGGCATCGCGTTTTCACCGTGTTTTGAAGTTTTTAAAGTGAGAATCTCATCGACTTTTGGCAAAACGCGATGCGAGCCATCGACTTTTGCAAAACGCGATGCGAGCCATCCCTTTTTTGATAAGGTGATCAAAGTTTCGATGGGCATTTCATCGCCGCATGGAACAAGTCTTATAG
>JAPYSU010000073.1 GCA_029936425.1 Litorimonas sp. | reverse complement strand
CCCTTATATAGAACCGAAGCTTCTTTTCATGTTTTGGGACAGTTCGAATGAGAGAATCGAGATAAGCATCCCAGCCAGCAGGGACCTTGAACTCCAAATCTGGCCCCCGCACGGTATCAAAACCATTAGGGTCTAACTGCAGCCACTCTATCCGGTCATCAAGACCCAAACCTTGCATTACCGCAGGCACAGCCTCACCAGGACCGCACCCGCCCATGTAGTGCACCCCGCAGTCGTATTCCCACTGTTTTTTTCGGCGAAATACATGGGAGCTACCGCCTATGACGGTATGGCGCTCTATCAGCAACGTTTTCTTTCCTGCAGCAGCCAGACAGGCCGCACTACTCATGCCCCCGAGCCCGGCTCCAACAACAATGGCATCCCACCTACTATCAAGCTGATTTGACATATCTTTCTCTCCGTCGTTAGCGGCCATTCAATGCCACTTAAATCTTCACGGAGTCTAACCAGAGCATTCAGTGCATGAGCTGCCAACAATGTGCAGAAGGCGCCATTATTTTCTGTCGGCATTCTATTTAGGAGCGGCATTGACCCGGTGAAACGTCAAAATACCTTTTGAAAGCGCGAGAAAAGGAAGAAGGGTTTTTATAACCAGATTTATTGGCAACTGTGGAAATTGGCAAGCTTGTCGTTTGAAGAAGCCGCTTGGCGTACTCGAGTCGAGCCTGGTCCATCAAGAGCCTTATATGAGTATTTTCTTTTTCTAAGCGCCTATTTAGAGTCCTAGATGACATAAACAAGCGAAGAGCCATCTCTTCGCTTGTTAACAACTCACCCTCAACCAAAGCCTTCCGAATCAAATTCCGAACTCTATCTGAAACCGATTCAGAAACTCCATAACGATGTAATCGTTCCTCAAGGGTTTTTATAAGCGCAGAATGAGTAACGCGGTTAGCCGTTAACAAAGACTGCCGAAGAACTTGCTTACTCAGGGAAAAGCAATTTGTTGCTTGACCAAAATCAGGAACTTCGCCAAATATTTCACGATACGCCTGCTTGTCACCCTGAGGCTCATGGGAAAATGACAAACGCATCCTATAGCGGGTCTTATTGCTAGACTGCGGGGCATGCTGAGCAAAAAATGCCATATTTCTAAACAATCCCGCTTGTAACTCCGTTAAAACCGCATTACAGGTTTCTCCAAGATCATGCCGGCAGCGCATTTCCACTACGACTTTATTGCCGGAAGAATACTGATGGCAGTCAAAAAGAGTAAAGACCAACGGCAAAAACCGCACTCCTGTCTCCAACGCCTCTCCCAGAGTTGCCGCTGTCATCGAAGCGATGCCCACGTCACCAGCCGCCGTTACTGGCAAGTATCGTAACAGCTGTATCGACAGAGGCTCCTTCGGCGATTGACAGCTAGCCGCCGTCTCTATTAGATCTCGCAGCTCATTCAAGGTTAGATCACAGCATCCATCTTCTACCTTGCGGTCGACGATAAGCTCCGGTCTGACGGACTCGATGAAAGAATCCAAAACATCAACGATTGAGGCGGATAGACGAACACGAGGAGAAGGGCGCATATTTTCCAATATCATCAGGTTTTGTGCCTAAAACGTAACGCAACTTCATCAATAAGCGATTGACCGCCGCGAAAAACACCAAGCCTCTTGGGCATGCCGGCAAAATAATCGCTACCGTGGATTTGCCAGGTGGCTGTAACAAGGGCGGGGAACATTAATTTCATCTCCCCCGCTATCCGATCAACCTGCCTAACAACAGAGTCCCCGGCCGCTCCCTCTGCCCTATGAGCGACCCCATGATTCCTTCCTCCATTCCCTATATCATCCCCCTTTTGATTTCTACCACTGATACCCCCGGAGGAACCGTGAGCGCGGACCTGAGCCAACATACGCCGATGATGCAGCAATACCTCGGTATCAAGGCCGAGCACCCGGATCAGCTGGTGTTCTACCGCATGGGCGATTTCTACGAGTTGTTCTTTGGTGATGCACAGAAGGCGGCGCGGTTGCTGGACATTACCCTGACCCAACGGGGCCAGAGTGCCGGCAAGCCGATTCCCATGGCGGGGATCCCCTATCATGCGGCAGAGAACTACCTGGCGC
>JAPYSU010000072.1 GCA_029936425.1 Litorimonas sp. | reverse complement strand
CTCCACCCCTGTTCTGGTATCCTCATTGATTCGAACACCATACACCCGGCTCTGGGCCGTGACATTATTTGCACTTTGGACTCCTCCATCCCCTATCTTCCTATTGAAGTCCACCATGAGGTCAGCAGGCAGGCCAGTGACCTCATCTCCGCAGGCAGGTTCCTTCAGAAGGTCATCCACATGCTCCCCCTCTCTCGCATCCTCCATGGCCTCAGTAGCTCTAGACAAACTATCAGCATTTTGGTTGTCTGCACCAGCTTTATGTTGAACTTCGAATGTAAAACGGGAAAGCAAGTCCAACCATCGAGAATGCATTCCTTTGTCTGGAGAGGCCTTATGTAGCCAAAGGAGGAAGGTGGAGTCTGTGATTACTTTGAAGGGTCTGTAACTCAGGAGGTAACCGTACCGTTGCAGTGTTCTAATGAAGGCAGCAGTCTCTCCTTTGTGGCTGGAATACCTGGCCATAGCAGCAGTGTTCTTCTGACTGAGCACTGCTATAAGACGAAGGCGGTTGCCCTGCTGCTGCTCGATCACAGCCCCGCAACCTTCCCTCGACCAGTCTGTGGTGACAAGGAAGGGGGCCGCCTGATCACTGTAGTCCGGATATCCTCTGATAGGTCTCTCCAGAAAGCGATCCTTCAGATCCTGAAAGGCAGCAGTGGCCTCAGGACTCCAGGCAATTCTCTTGTCCTTCTTGTAGGGATTCAGGAGGTTGGTCAGGGTGGCATAGTTCTGGATGTGACCCCTATAGTACCCCGCAAACCCCAAGAACTTCTGAATTTCTCTCCCAGTGGTTGGGAGTGGCCACTCCCTTATGCGTGACAGGTAATCCTCACGCATTGCAAGCCCTTCTTCAGAAATAGAGAATCCTAGATAATTCATGTGAGTTTGGAACAGTTTACATTTTTGACTGTTCAGCGGCAGGTGGTGCTTCCTGTGTCTTCTGAACACCTCCTCCAAGACTTCCAGGTGCTGGGGTATGCCGGTGGTGTACACGAGCAAGTCGTCCACATACGCCTGGATGGCGTCAGTCCCCATGTCCGCTAACAGCCGGGACACCATCCTGCAGTAGGTGGCCCCACTGTTCCGAGCTCCCATGGGCATTGAAATCGGCTGCCAGTGGCCAGACTTGGTCGCAAATGCAAGCAAGGGTCTGGACTCTGCTTTAGTTCTAATGGAATAATAGGCATTAGTTCCATCCAAACTACTGAAGCATTTGGCTCCCGAGAATGCTTGGAGTGAGGTCTCTATGAGGGGCAGGGGGAAAGCATCAGGAATGGTACAGGAGTTGATCGGTCTGTAGTCAAGACAGACCCGATAACGCTGCTTGGCACCAGGTGGGGTGGTCTGCTTCACCAAGACAGTCTCGTGCGACCACGGACTATTACTGGGTTCCAGATTCCCCAACTTGAGATGCTTGTCCACAAACTCCTCCAAAGCTTCCTCTTGCTCCGGGTTGTGAGGCCTCACCTTGCCCCTATGTGGCACATGCTCCCCAGCTTCCAGCTTTACCTCAAACTCCGCCAGGTCGGTGTGGGTGACGGTGAGGCGGTCCTCACCAGTGAACACATCGGCGTACTTGGTGATCAAGTCAGTGACCTGCTGCAGCTTGGCTGGGTCAGCCAGCAGCTTGCAGCTCTTGAGGTCCAAGTTCTCTAACACCCACTTCACGTGCTTGGGGTCTGGAAGGAGAGTCTTCTGCGGCTGCTCCTCCCTTTGCTCTGATTTCCAGGTCTTCCTCTTCCTCTGCCCAATGATCATAAAACTCCCCATCCTACACCCAGTCTTCACCCTGATCTGGTCGTCTGAGGCATTGATCACCGCCAGCCTGTACTCCCTGCCCTTGGTGGGGTCGCGGGGCTTGTACACTGCGGGGACCAGGCCGACTCCAGGAAACGCTGGCTCCTCCACCGTGGCGAAGGTCATGGCAGGCGCTCCGGAAGTCGCGATGAAGTTCAAGGTTCTGGGCTCCAGGACTGTCTCCCGTGCAGCCCTCAGCACACCTCTGGTGGATGGCTCCTGCTGCTGCGGCATTGGGTCCATCTTCTTGGCTGCAGGGGGCTCAACTCCCCTGGACTTCCAACTGAAGGTCTCCTG
>JAPYSU010000019.1 GCA_029936425.1 Litorimonas sp. | reverse complement strand
TACAAGGCCGCTGCGATATAAACCGCCGCCGCGGGGTTTGTCCCTTGCGAAACATAACCATATTCGGTCTCCGGCAAGGATACCGACCCCGCGGGCAGTCCACTTTATCTGGAAACCGTGAAAAAGGCTTGGCCCTCGATGGCGAGCGGGAAAAGCGCATGGGCAGTGCACAATTCAATTTTTTCTTGTCATTCCGCACAAGGCCGATAGGCCGCAGATGCGGAAGGCCGAGAGGTTGTGAGCCCTCTCTAAATCAGTCCGCAAACTCTCGACCTTCCGCATCTACGCATAGCTCCGTGCGGAATGACAGGAAAAAGGAATAATTCGTTCTGGTATCAGGACATCAGTGCCGGATCGGGTTTTCTGGCTTCCGGCGGGGCGTCCTTCGTAATGGCGGGCCTCTTCACGATATGCGCGCCGAAGCGTTTGCGAAGCGTCATGAAGGGTTTTTCGACGAGGAAGAAGGAGAAAATAGAAATGCCCAAACTGCCGACAACGGCAACGCTGAGCTGCGCCAGTCCCGGCTCCATAAATCTGTGAGACAGATCCAGAACGGGGAAATGCCAGAGGTAAAGCGGATAGGAGAGCCGTCCCATCCAGACGAGCGGCCAGAGCTCCAATATACCAAGGCTCCACCGAACCGGGCGAAAGAAATAGAGGTTTAACACGAGAACAAACAACGCCGCGCCTTGGAGGCTGTATCGCCAAACATAGCGGAAGCTTTCATCGCGCAGGGCAAAGCAAAGGAGCAAAATCGCCCCCGCCCCGATAATCGGAAACCAGCCGATGAGTTTTTGAAACAGCCCTTCCCGAATATCCTTATCAAGCAGAACAGAGAGGAGGCAGCCCCAAACGATGGAATCAATTCGGGCGTCCGTCATCATGTAATTATAATCAACGACCGGAAGGGTTTCGAAAGTGGAATAGGTAAATAAACGCCATAAAGGCACAAGCGCGAGAAGCCCCATTAAGGCCCAGATCAAGCGCCGTTTGAAGATCCCGAAAATCACCATGAGGAGCGGAAATATGAGATAAAAATGCTCTTCCACCGCCAGCGACCAGAGATGTGTCCACGGCATAAAGGGCAGCTCCCCTCCGGCCCGAACGGCGACTTGATAGATATTGGTGAAATAACCGAGGGCGGCCGTAAATTCGAGAGGTTTCGGGCCGCCCTGCCCTAACCCCAGATAAAGCGCCGTGCTCCCGACCACCATGAAGATCAGCGCCGGATAGAGCCGGACAATTCGCCGGATATAAAAATCCTTGAGATGGATTTTTCCTTTTGTCCGCGCCTCCGCCAAGAGGAGCCGCGTAATCAGAAAGCCTGAAATGAAAAAGAAAACCGTCACCCCAAAGCCGCCCGGAACAAGCGTCGTCAAACCGAAATGCGCGATGATGACGATCAGAACGGCAATCGCCCGGATGCCGTCCAGTCCCGGAATATATCCGTATCGGGCCTCGGCCGTCAGCGGGGCCTCTGATGTCAGTCGCTTAAACATGGCAAAGCCATAAGCCAAAATGTTTAAGATTGTTTTCCTGCCTCTCAAGGTCGGAACCAAAGAGTTTCGCCCGTTTAAACGTAAATCTTCATTAACTATAATTGTCTACCCCCGCCCTATGGTCACTGTTCCCTATTCCGAACTGCAACTTCGCTCGCGTAACCGCGCGCTCGGTGATTTGGGTCAATTTCTTGTCATATCGATATTTATTGCCGTTGTAATTTTTGCGAGCGGCGCGGGTGTCGGCATCCTTTTCCCAGAGCTATTTGCCAGCACGGATCAACTGGCCGCCGAAAGTCCTCTGGCGCGATATGTCTGGTACCCGGTTTATCTTTTAGTCCTGCTCCTCAGCCTGCCAAAACTGATGGAAATTGTGCGTCTTGCGACGTTCTCGCCAATTCTCATTCTTTGCGTTCTGTTTTGCGGTCTTTCCATGTTCTGGTCGATTGACCCGCCAACGACTTTGCGGCGCTCTATCGCGCTTTTGCTCACCAGCTATATCGGCCTGACTTTGGCAGCGTGGTTTAGCTGGGGCCGTCTGGTTCAGATTATCGCGATCGCTTTTCTGTTTATTGGGCTGATTACCATTGCCCTCGTTGTTATGGATCCGGGCCGAGCCATTATGCAGGAAGTCAATGCCGGGGCCTGGCGCGGACCTTTTGCCGAGAAAAACCAGCTTGGCGGAATGATGACAAAGGGATTGATTGCCGCCATTTGTGCCTTCGCCCTGCGTCCCAAACGCGGATGGCTTTATCTGCCGATTGCCCTGTTATGCTTTGGGTTGGTCATTGCCTCGACATCAAAAACGGCTCTCTTGATATCCATGCTCTGCATCGGGACCTATATTTTTCTAAAGCTCTATCGGACTAATCCCGTCACCCGTATTCCACTCATTTTCACACTTGTCATGAGCATTGGGTTTCTCTCCGTTGCTCTGGCGATGTTCCCTGAGGTTATGTTCGGGATCATCGGCAAAGATCCGTCTCTGACAGGGCGGACGGATATCTGGGCGCTTCTGAGCGAGGCTATCCAGCAGAAATTCTGGCTTGGTTATGGATATGGTATATTTTGGGATGACCCTTTGGGGCCGTCCTATATTGTTCGGCAGGTTCTGGAATGGGGAGTCCCGACAGCCCATAATGGCTGGATAGAAATCTGGCTTTCGGCCGGAATCGGAATCGTTATTTTATTCGCACTGCAAATTCTGCTGACACTTGGTTTTGCGGTTTATAATATCAGATGCGGCGGGCGTGAAACCTATTGGGTCGTGCTGATGCTCTTATCCTATATCGGATTTTCCATGTCCGAGAGCGCAATCCTTCAGCAGAACAGCCTGTCCTGGATATTATTCGTCGCCACTTGCGCCAAACTCTTTACGCTCCAACACGACTTCCGACCCTTAAGAGATGAAAACAAATTCGAGTCTAATCAATCGTTTCGATCTTGAGGGTGTTCGTTGTGCCCGGACGGCCAAAGGGCACGCCGGCGGTGATCATGATACGATCCCCTTTAACGAGGCCAACATTATCTTTGGCCAGCTTATTCACACTGGCCACCATGGTATCGAAACTCTCCGGATCTTCTGTCACGACTGGCAAGACGCCCCAGGAAAGCGCCAAGCGGCTCGCCGTTCGCGCTTGCGGGGTCAGGCCGACAATGCGGCAGGGCGGGCGCTCGCGGCTGATCCGCTGCACGGTAGATCCTGTAAAGGTGAAACCGAGCACGGCTTTGCATCCCAATGTACGGGCAATTCCGCCGATGGACTGGCCAATCGCGTCTTCGGCAGTCGGTTCATGAGGCAGCGCCATCTGCTCAAAATACTGCCAATATTCGGGATCATTTTCGGCAGCCACAATTATTCGGTCCATAATCGCCACAGCGGTCGCGGGATGACGCCCTACGGCGGTTTCCGCCGACAGCATCACGGCATCCGCGCCCTGGTAAATAGCTGTCGCCACGTCCGACGCTTCGGCCCGTGTCGGGGTCGGCGCGTCAATCATGGACTCGAGCATATGGGTCGCGACAATCACCGGTTTTCCAAGAGCGCGGCACTTGCGGATAATTTTGCGCTGGACTACCGGAACCTGCTCAAGCGGCAGTTCTACGCCAAGATCGCCACGCGCCACCATGGCTGCATCTGCCATCATCAGAATGGAGTCCAAGTCCTCGACGGCCGAAGGTTTCTCGATCTTCACAATAATTCCAGGCTTGATATCGCCTGAATGGTCTTGAATAATTTTACGGGCGTCGATGACGTCTTGGGCGGTCTGCACGAATGACAAAGCAATGTAATCCACGCTTTGGGTTAGGGCGAAAGCCATGTCCTCCCGGTCTTTGTCTGTCATCGCGCTCATAGGCAGGACGGCATTGATCACATTAATGCCTTTGCGGTCTGACAGCGTGCCAGGAACGTCGACCCTGGCGTGAAGGCGACCTTCTTTCTTCTCTAAAATCGTGACCTGCAATTTGCCGTCATCAAATTTCAGGATGTGACCTTCGTCCAGCGCTTCGATAAGTTCAGCATGCGGCATACGAATGAGGCCATCCTCACCAAGATCAGTCGAGTTTTCGATGATGACTGTCTCGCCATAGCGCAACTCTATCGAGCCGTTTTTAAACGGACCGCAGCGAAGTTTTGGTCCCTGCATATCCGCCACAATCGTGATGGGGTTACCTGTCGAGGCTTCAACTTCCCGAATATTCTTAACCGATTGGGCGTGGTCTTCATGAGACCCATGCGAGAAATTTAGACGAAATGCGTCGACACCGACATCATGCAATAGTCGCAGCGTATCCGGAGAGCGGCTGGCCGGCCCAAGAGTTGCTAGAATTTTGGCAAAACGTTTACGCATGACTGACTCGCTATAGGTGTTCGCAATCGCCCATAGTCCGATCACAGCCAAATTGCACCCTTAATCTCCGTAAAGGCCTAGATTATCTTAGAAGAACCTGAAGAAATACCTCAAGCAAATCCTTTAGACTGGCACCGGTTTAACAGCGCGAAGGCGGCAGATAGAGAGCTTGTCCAATATCAATCGCGAAGTCATTGCCCAGGCCGTTTGGCGCTTGGACCTCTTCAACATTTACGCATAGGCGCCGCGAAATATTATATACTGTGTCTCCACTACCGACGACATAATTGGCAGATGGTTGATTTGTGTATGCAGGCTGAACCGCTCTTGTTTCTACGCTTTGCGATCCACGACCAGCTTGGACCGTATTGTTGACGGATAATACATTCTCCGAATAATCATAATCTTCAACGGTCTCTGGGACATATACGCCATAGCCTGGCGTACCGACCGCGGAAGGCCTCACAACTGTCACCTCGTCAGAATAGTCATTCTGTGGTGCCGTCGAATTTGCATAAGTAACATTAGCTCCGGTTGAGGGCTGTCCAGCTTGTTGGTCCAGTTCAGACGCTCTCATATCCGGGCTGACATAGACCACTTTTGAGTTTTGAGAATTTGCTGCCATCCGGCTTACCTGTCCGGCTTCTTCGTATGTTGAAGAATATTGATAGTTCGGATTCTCCTGCGCAGTGGCGCAGGCCGTCAAAGCCAATAAGCTACCAAATAAAAATAATTTCTGGATCATCATAATTCCCTCCACATTTTAAAGATCAGAATCGCATTTTATGACTAATGTTTCGTTAATCCTGTGCAGTTCGGGACCTGACCAGTTGACGAAACAGATGTGACGGATAAACTCTGCACATATATATCGCCGGAGTTTTTTATGACGATCACGACACGCCCGATTGAATATAAGGATGGAGACCTGACTTGTATTGGATATTTGGCATGGGATGAGAGTTATGCCGACCCTAAACCCTGCGTTTTAGTCAATCACGCTTGGGGCGGACTGGACACTTTCGCACAGGACAAAGCAATACAAATGGCCGCGCTGGGATATGTCGGCTTTTGTCTGGACAATTACGGCAATGGGGAACAGCCGGAAACCACTGAAGATAAAATGGAGCGTATGACTCCTTTGAAAGAAGACCGCGCAAAGCTTCTAAAACGCCTCAAAGCGGGTTATGACGCCGCCGCGGCGCTGAAGGAGGTTGACGAAAAAGCGATGGCGGCGATTGGGTTTTGCTTTGGCGGCTTATGCACGCTCGATATGGCGCGGGCAGGCTTGGACCTTAAAGCGGCTATTTCCTTTCATGGTCTATTGGACGCCCCTGATCTGCCTAAAAATAAAATTAAATCCAAAGTTCTTATTGCTCATGGCTGGGATGATCCTATGGCGCCGCCAGAAGATGTTGTCAGCATCGGTAAAGAAATGGCAGAAGCCGGCTGTGACTGGCAGCTTCATGCTTACGGAAACACCTCTCATGCCTTTACTGTCCCTGGGGCCGATAATGATGAGCTAGGCTTACAATTCAATCCAGACAGCGAGCGTCGTTCCATCATGGCAGCGCAGGATTTACTCGCAGACGTCTTTGGCAATCATGGAGTTAAATCGGCCTAAGCGTCGATCAATATTTTGGAAATACTTACAACCACCGAAGCGCTGGCTGAGTTTTGCGAGCATGCGGCGGCGCAGGACTTTGTCTGCGTCGATACCGAGTTCATGCGCGAGAGCACATTTTACTCCATACTTTGTCTGATACAAATGGCGACCCATGAACGCGAGGTGGTTGTTGATCCGCTTGCAGAGGGGATAGACCTCGAGCCTTTTTGTAAAATGCTCATGGATGAGAGCGTTACTAAGGTGCTCCATGCGGCGCGACAAGATATGGAAATTTTCTATCAGCTGTGTGACGCCGTTCCTGGCCCCATATTTGATACACAGATTGCGGCTATGGCACTGGGGTTCGGAGATAGCGCCGGATATGGCGCACTCGTTAAAGGCCGGCTGAATATAAGCCTTGATAAAGGCGCGCGTTTTACCGATTGGGCGCGACGGCCGCTATCGGAAAAACAGCTTTCCTATGCTTTGGCCGATGTCACACATTTGCGGGATCTCTATCCAGGCGTCATAGAAGAGTTGAAAGACAGAGGGCGTCTCAAATGGGTGAAAGAAGAAATGCTCCCGCAAATGAAGGAGAACCTTTATACATTCGAACCGGAGGAAGCATGGCAAAGGCTCAAGGTTCGAAATCCAAAGAAACAATATCTCGCGGCGCTTAAGGCCGCTGCCGCTTGGCGAGAGCGAGAAGCCATTGCCAAAAATGTCCCGCGCCGGCGAATCCTCAAAGATGACGCCATGTATGATCTGGCACAGCAAAAACCTCGAGACCTTAAAGCCCTTGAAAGATTAAGAGGTATCCCTCGCGGTTTCGAAAAGTCCCGTTCGGCCCAGCCTCTTGTGGACGCGATTAGCGCCGCCGTGGATAATGCGGCTGAATATGCCCCGCCTGCCCCGAAAGTTCAGCACATGCCGCCCAATTTGGGACCGCGCGTTGAAATGTTACGGACCCTTTTAAGACTTCGAACAGAAGTCGTCGGACTCGCGACGCGTCTAGTCGCAAATTCTGCTGACATCAATAAACTCGCCGCCTTTGGCGAGGACGCGGATATCGACGCGCTTAAAGGCTGGCGGCGGGAAATTTTCGGAGAGGACGCTCTGGCATTACTGGACGGCAAACTCGCTTTGCGATTGGACGGGGAAGACGTAGTCGTGGAACCTGTCGGCTCAGCTTAACCGACGAAATGTGAGCCGGAAAATGTATGACTTTCCGGTCTATAGCCGACCGTTCGAATATTCACCGCCGAATGAGGCGCTCTCTGTTATTGCAGAAACGGAAGATTATCTCTTGGCGGACAAGCCTGCTGGTCTGTTAAGTGTCCCCGGTAAATCTGAACCGGACTGCCTGGAAGCGCGGGTTCAATCCTATTGCCCAACTGCCCTGACCATTCACAGGCTTGATATGGCCACCTCCGGTCTAATAATATTTGCCAAGAACAAACATGCCCAACGCCATCTCGGCCTGCAATTTGAGAAGCGCCAAACTGTGAAAACTTATCAGGCGGAAATAGCCGGGCACCCAAATGCAAAGAGCGGACGATTGAACCTGCCGATCTGGACAGATTGGCCGCACCGGCCCCGACAAAAAATTGATTTCCAGCAGGGCCGAAACGCTGTCACAGACTGGACGGTTATAAAAAGGAGTTCAAACACAACCCATGTGGGCTTGTACCCCGTAACGGGGCGGTCACATCAACTACGTCTACATATGCTCTGCTTGGGCCATGCCATTATCGGAGACAGGCTTTATGCGGCAGACGAGATCTTTCAACACAGCAAGCGATTACACCTCCACGCAGAAACCTTGAAATTTCGTGAGCCCACGGGCGGAGCTTGGGTCGAGTATCACTCTCCCTGCCTGTTTTAAATTACTTGGCCTCTATTTGTGACAGAGGTAGCTGCGTGGTGAATTTCAGCTTCTCCATAGCAAAACTGGCCGAGACATCCGAAAGACTAATCCGGCTAATGAGACGCTGATAGACCCTGTCATAATGCGCCACATTCGAAACCAACATTTTCATAATATAGTCAACATCACCAGCAAGGCGGTAGAACTCGACTATTTCCGGCATATCCCGAACCGCCTTGTCGAAAGCTTCGGACCAAGCCTTGGAGTGATCATCCGTACGGACGGATACAAATATTGTGAGCGGCAGTCCAACCTTTTCATTATCAACCAAGGCAACGCGGCGCTCTAGAACTCCCGTTTCTTCTAGAGCTCTAACGCGGCGCCAACATGTATTTAAAGAAACGCCAATTTCGTCGGCGATAGACTCAAGGGAGCGAGTCGCATCTGATTGAAGAATTTCTAAAATTTTTACATCATAATGTGTAATTTTTTCTTTCATGATCTCATTATATCAAATTTTTTTATTTTTTACTACTGAATTAGGAGTTTCATGATGAAGTCTTTTGATGCGGGGCGCGATACTCTTTTCGTAAATTGGAAAGGGACGCCATGACTCCAACGCTAGAAAAGCCAATAATGGATTTCCGCCTTCCGGCGATGTTCAAAACATTGGAACGACTTGTCGGAAACACACCCATGGTTGCGGTGGATATGCTCTATCTCGGCGCCCCTGTCACAATTTATGCCAAGTTGGAATATTTCAACCTTTCAGGCTCCATTAAAGACAGAATGGCGCTGGAAGTGCTTCGCTGCGCTTATGAATCCGGTGCATTGCGCCCGGGCGATTTGATTGTCGAAGCGACGAGCGGAAATGCCGGCATCGCTTTTTGCGCCTTGGGCCGGGCTTTGGGCCATCCCGTTCGGATTTATATGCCAGATTGGATGAGCCAAGAGCGCATTTCTCTGATGAAGAGCTATGGCGGGGAAGTTCGGCTTGTGACTCACGAGGAAGGCGGCTTTGTCGGCTCTATTGCAATGGCCGAAGATTTAGCGCGATCCCGCAATGATGTGTTCTTACCGCGACAGTTCTCTAACGAAGATAATTGCAAGGCCCATTGCGGCACCACCGGGCCGGAAATAGCACGCCAACTCGGAAGCTGCCCTGACGCGTTTGTTGCAGGCGTTGGCACGGGCGGCACGGTTATGGGGGTCGGTAAAGCCTTGAAAGCACTTTGCCCGAACATCAAAATTCATCCAATGGAGCCCGCCGAAAGTCCAACCCTGTCAACAGGGCACAAAGTAGGCAAACACCGTATACAAGGCGTCTCGGATGAGTTCATTCCAGACATTGTCTGTTTGAATACGCTCGACAAGGTGATCTGCGTCAATGACGGTGATGGGATTATTATGGCGCAAAAGCTCAGCTCCGAGCTCGGTCTCGGAGTGGGTATTTCATCAGGTGCCAACTTTATTGCGGCGCTCAAAGTTCAGCAGAAAATGGGCCCCGAGGCAAAGATCGCTACGGTTTTCTGTGACGACAGTAAGAAATATTTATCGACCGATTTGACTAAGGTTGAACCGGTAAAAGACAACTATTTAAGCCAAGATGTGAAGCTGATAGGTTATCGGGTTCTGTAGGAGACTTATGTCACCTTCATTCCTACGCATTACCCTGTGCGGCCAGTAATATAATCCTGTGTCCGGCTATCCCCCGGGTTTGTAAATATTTTCTCGGTGGCGTCATACTCAATTAATTCGCCCATATAGAAAAAAGCCGTGTTGTCGGATACACGCGCCGCCTGAGCCATAGAGTGAGTTACGATAATAATGCAGTAACGCTCTTTCAGCTCTTGTATCAAAGCTTCGAGTTTAGCTGTCGCGATCGGATCAAGGGCAGAGGCGGGCTCATCCATTAAAATGACTTCGGGATTGACGGCAATAGCCCGGGCAATCACCAAGCGCTGCTGCTGCCCACCGGAGAGCCCTGTCCCCGGAAGTCTCAGGCGATCTTTGACTTCTTCCCACAGACCCGCGCGGCGCAAGGATTTTTCGACTAATGCATCCATTTCGGCTCTGCTGGAGGTCAGTCCGTGAATTTTAGGCCCGTAAGCAACATTATCGTAAACAGATTTAGGGAACGGGTTCGGCTTCTGAAAAACCATGCCCACTCTGGCACGCAATAAGACAGGATCCAGATTTTTATCGTAAATGTCTTGCCCGTCCATCGTGATAGTGCCGGCGACCCTCGCCCCGTCAATTGTATCGTTCATACGATTAAATGTACGCAAAAATGTGGATTTTCCGCAACCGGACGGGCCGATAAAGGCGGTGACGCCTCTATCCGGAATATCCATATTTATGCCGTGAAGGGCTTCGAACTCACCGTAGTGAACACGGACGTCCCGACAAATAAATTTTGGATCTTGAATTTCCATAATCGAAGAATCTCTATCTGCGTTTCTCAAGGCGGTTTCTAAGCCAAATCGCCAACCCGTTCATGAGAACAAGTATAAATAAGAGGACAATAATGGCCGCGGCTGTTCTCTCCGACCAGGCTCTCTCGGCACTATCAGACCAGAGGAAAATTTGCACCGGCAGAGCTGTTGACGGGTCTGTCACGCTCTGGGGCACCTCTGTCACAAAGGCAACCATACCTATCATCAACAGCGGAGCGGTCTCGCCCAAGACCTGAGCCATCGCGATAATGGAACCAGTCAAAATACCCGGTGCGGCCAGAGGGAGTTTTTGTTGAAAAACAGCCTGTGTATGTGATGCGCCGAGTGACAGAGCCCCATCGACTATGCCCGAACCAACAGAACGAAGCGCCGCCCGTGTGGCGACCACAATCGTCGGAAAGGCCCGCAATGCCAAAACCATACCGCCTACCAAGGGGATGGATCGCGACAGTCCGAAAAAGTTAATAAAAATCGCGAGTCCTAAAAGGCCAAAAACAATGGAGGGCACAGCCGCCAAATTATTGATGTTAATTTCGATGAGGTCGGTCCAGCGGTTTTTAGGGGCGAATTCATCCAGATAAAGGGCGGAGCCAACTCCAATCGGTAGTGCCAAAAGAAAGGCGATCGCCACAATCATGACAGAGCCCACCACAGCGCCGGCAATACCCGCCAGTTCCGGATCCCGGCTATCAGGCTGGGTGAATAAAACCGTATTGAATTTCTTTTCAATAATTGCACGCTCTTTCAAAGAATCAATCCAGGCAATCTGATTGTCTGAAACCTGTCGACGTGACTCGGGTTGGTCCCGGTCGATATAGCCTTTGAGAAGTTGGTCGACCTGATCCGATGTCGGGACGCTAACCGTAACAGTTCGACCGATTAGGGAGGGGTCCTCATACACCATTTCGCGTATTTGATGCGTCGCTCCGGACGCCGATGTCAACGCGAAAAGTTCTTGTTTCTCCCGGCGTTCTGTGACGTCTGGGAATAGTTCATACATGGCGTTTTGCATGACCCGGCGGTAATTCGCCCCTCTGAGCTCTTGTCGATTATTATAGTCGTCGGGGGAAATGACAGAGGCCTCTATGTCCACTTCCAAAGTCATGAAATTTTGCTGGAACGCGGTAAAACCTGTTCCGACGAGGCTAAATAATAACCATCCCAGAGCTGCCAGTGCGAACAGCACTGCCGCCCGGCCCCAGAGCCGGAATCGCCACTCTTTTCCGCGTCTGGATTTCAGACGCTTACTCGCCCGCGCAATAGTCTCTTGCGACTCTCTACGGGCTTCATTTTCGGTGATGTCGGTTTGCGTTGCCATCAATCATATCTCTCGCGGTAACGGCGGACGACGGACAAAGCGATCATATTCAAGATCAAAGTGATGACGAACAAAACCAAGCCCAGAGCAAAAGCTGCCAACGTTTTCGGACTGTCAAATTCCTGATCGCCTGTCAGCAAGGCGACAATCTGAACTGTCACTGTCGTGACCGCTTCAAACGGATTTCCCGTCAGGTTAGCGGCGCGACCCGCCGCCATAACAACAATCATGGTCTCGCCAATCGCCCGAGAAACGGCCAGAAGAAACGCACCAATTATGCCCGGCAGAGCCCCCTTGAAAACGACCTGCTTCATTGTTTCCGATTTGGTCGCGCCCAAAGCGTAGGACCCGTCCCGAAGGGACTGCGGAACAGCATTAATTACGTCATCAGACAGGGAGGAAATGAGAGGGATAATCATGACGCCCATTACAACGCCAGCGGCCAGCGCGCTCTGGGTCGGAACAGCAAACCCCATACTCTCAGCAAAAGTCCTGATCGTTGGGCCGACTGTCAGCAAAGCAAAAAAGCCATAAACCACGGTCGGTATACCAGCCAGAATTTCGATGATAGGTTTGACATATTTCCGCGTTGTCGCAGAGGCATATTCCGACAAATAAATTGCAATCATCAGACCAACAGGACCGGCAATGGCCATAGCGACAAGCATTATCAAAAACGTACCAGCGAAAATCGGAACCGCCCCAAAACTCCCTGATTGTCCGGCTTGATCCGCGCGAAGAGCCATTTGCGGGGACCATTGCAGTCCAAAAAGAAAGTCCAAAAACGGCACTTTGGAGAAAAACCGAAGGCTTTCAAACAAGAGAGAAAGCACTATGACAAATGTCGTAAAAACAGCGATGAAAGACAAAACAATCAAGCAGGCATGGATAAATCGCTCTACCCATGTCCGGGCCGCGAAATCCGGCTTAATCATCCGATTTAGAAAAAAGACAAGCGACGCCCCTGTTACGAGCATCAAAGCCAGCCAAGTTAAGTCATAAGCCTGGCTGCCATTTCGAAAGTAAAGCCCTGCCACAAAAAGAATGAGACAAACAAAACCTACCAGCCAAGCGGTATAATATCCATGATAGCTCGCTTGCGAGTGCCACCCGGATCCTTTGAGCAGTTGCAAAGGCTGAGTTTGATTTGCCCGGCTTAATAGGTATCGGTCAAATGCCAGATTCTTATTATAGATATACCCACCGACTGTCAGCACAGCCATAAGAATCAGAATATAGATTATGATCTGATCCACTGGGGTTTCCTCTCATCCAAAGTTCGGGGCCCGCATAAGACAGATATACTATGCTTTTGTGACAATCCGTCACCTGGTCACAGTTGGCTGATCCGATGGAGAATATTACTGGCTATAAGTTCTAAGCGCCTCGACATCCTCGCGCACTTTATTGCGTTCCGGATCTGGGAGGGGGACAAGACCGATCTCTTCAAGATACCCCCCTTCTCCAACGGCTTGGTCAGATGTAAATTCTAAAGCATATGCCTTCAGACCTGGCGTCACCTCTATATTCGCTTTTTTCAAATAGAAGTATAAAGACCGAGACACTTTATATTGCCCGGAGGCAATATTCTCGAATATGGGCTCCACTCCGCCAATATTGGCTCCTTTTATTTTATCAATGTTCTGATCCAGAAAGGAGTATCCAAAAACGCCGAGCGCCGTCGGTGTATTGACGAGAGTTTGAACCAGGGCATTGTCATTCTCGCCGCTATCAATCCAATGACCGTCTTCTCGAACAGTGTGGGCCGCGACTTCAAAGGCATCACCATCCACCTCTGCCAGCTCGGCCAGACATTCTATTTCCTTCGCACCACCCTCCATGGCGATTTCGACAAAAGCGTCGCGTGTCCCTGACGTTGGCGGCGGGCCATAAGCCTCAATGGTCGTTTCGGGCAGGCTAGGTTCAATTTCTGACCACTTCTCGTAAGGATTTGGACGCATCGTGCAATCTGTCTCGGATGTGGGGATGTTTTTGGCAAATGCGAGATAAATGTCTTTCATCGACATATCCATCACAGGGGCGTCTAGCGAATTTGCCAAGACGATGCCGTCAAATCCGATTTTGACTTCGACGATATCCGTTACACCATTTTTCTGGCAGAGTTCGAATTCTGACTTTTTTTGACGTCGAGAGGAATTTGTAACATCCGGGGTTTCCGGTCCCGTTCCGCCGCAGAACAATTTATGCCCGCCGCCTGAGCCTGTTGCCTCAACAACGACATTATTCCCCGTGATGTTTTTAAATTCCTGCGCCACTTTAGTGGAAAATGGGTAGACAGTTGAAGAGCCAACGACCCTGACTTCGCCGGACTCGGCCCGGCCAAACTCTGTTTCAGAGGGCTGACAGCCTACCAATGCGAGTAGAGAAAAAATTGCACTGTGAACGGCTTTAATTCTCATATTACACCTATTTATGTAAAATCTACCAAACCTGCTAATCAAACCGGGCAGTAATACGGGCCCATGCCAAAATTTCGTGTCAGTTTCTTTCATAATTTACGACAGATTTACGACAAACTCAGCTTCTGAATTCTTATCCCTCAAATCTTTCGACTCATCTCCTAAGAAAAGTCAAAACATTTCATAATACTACCCGTAAAGCTTAGAAATTAAGGGCTTATATAAGAATCAACTTGTCTCTTTGTGTATAACCTCACCTAGCATTCCTTATCGTGATAGTTATAGCAGACCCAATAAATTTGTGTGCAGAACAACTATTTTATGTGTTTGTCATAAAACTGTTCATTCTTTGTCATACGCCTGTAACAACTCGTAAGAAAAAGCTCCAAGCCTGAATCAGGCAAGACTTGTAGGAGAATTGAATGTCTTTTCTGGGCATAGAAATACTAGCCATTCTAGGCTTTTTGGTCGCGGCCTATTCTGTTGTTGCCAATGATGCGATTCAAACCTTGGGGACTTTCTTATCATCCAATTCCAAGCGGCCTTGGTGGGTTTTGTGGTTATTTGCGGCCACTGTTCTTGTCATTGTTATGATTTATGGATTTTACACAAATGCCGGAGATATTGCGTTTGGACGGCTAAACCGGCTTCCCTACCCGGAAGGCGGCGTGAAATGGTATCATGTCCTCCCTCCGATCGTTCTCTTATTCCTAACTCGCTTTGGTATCCCTGTTTCTACGACCTTCTTGGTTTTGACCGTGTTCGCCTTGACTGGCGGAGCGGAAACAGAGGGCGTTTTAGGCAAAATGCTTATCAAGTCCGGCATGGGCTACATTGTGGCTTTTGCAGCAGGTATTTTGATTTATGCCATTATTTCCAGAGCCTGGTCACGTTGGATCAGTAATACGCGTGATCACCCGCTTCCTTATTACTGGACCTTGATACAATGGGCCTCGACAGCTTTTCTTTGGTGGCAATGGCTCGCGCAGGACTTTGCAAATATCTTTATTTTCCTGCCGCGCACGACGACCGAAATTGACGGCGTCACGCAAGTTGCGTTTAACACCCCTACTCTAGTTTTTGCGACCATTATAATGGTCGCTTTGCTCGGCTGGGTGTTTAAGTCCCGAGGCGGTAAAATTCAGGGAATTGTTCTGTCTAAAACCAATACGACGGATGTTCGGGCTGCCACTCTGATTGACCTTATTTTCGCGCTCATCCTATATTATTTCAAGGAAATGAACGACGTGCCCATGTCAACAACCTGGGTGTTTCTGGGCCTTATCGCAGGCCGCGAATTGGCCATTAGTCTGATTGCGAATCTCCGCCCTTTGAAAAAGGCTGTTCGAGACGTTCTTTTGGATATGGGCAAACTCTTCTTTGGTCTTATTGTCAGTATTGTTCTGGCAGTTATCGTTCCTTGGATTGCCACAGGTAACCTGATCACGCTTTAGTCGATGGCCTGCTTATAGCTGCGCCATCGTTCCAACAAAACGTATGGTCAAAGTATGAAGGAAAGAGCTATCATCTCTGTCCTTAGCTAGTCACTTACACACCCGTGAAATAACATTTCGCCAGCCAGGCATGACTACGGTCATGCGCGTTTCTAATGGCGCAGGGGACAGAACAAATGTGCCTGAGACTCTGGAGAGTCACGCCTCAAATTTTCATGAAATCAAATGGTACGGGTGAAAGGACTTGAACCTTCACATCTCTCGATACCAGAACCTAAATCTGGCGCGTCTACCAATTCCGCCACACCCGCACGATGCTCGCACCTCAAAGAGGTGGTAAGTAGGCGCGCGGATTAGCCGTCTGACCCCTCTTCGTCAACCGTCTTTTGCAATCATCGGTGCTTTGTGCAGTGACCAATAATAAGCGATACTACCACTGATAATATTCGCGGCTGCAATTCCAATAAAAGCGCCTCTGAGATCATCGAGGCTAACGCCGATAGCGACCAATGGGGCGTAAAGTAAAAGGGATCTAATGACGGTATAACTCAGACCGTAGAGAGGGCGTCCCAAGGCATTAAAACCTGCCGCGCTGACAAAAACGAATCCATATCCGGCAATTGTAATAGGGACAATCCAGAAATAGGATTTGGCAAGATCATAGACTTGCGGGTCATTCGTAAATAGCCCTGTTATTGGACCGGCCAGAACAGCTAATATAATAGCCATTCCGGTGCTCCAATAGAGACAAATTTTATAGCAAACCCGGAATGTCTCCTCAACACGATCGGTCAGTCCCGCCCCGCCATTCTGCCCCGTTACGGCGCCGATACAGGCAGAAAGTCCGTAAAGTACGCCTACAGAAATCAGCTCTGCGCGGCTCGTTAACGTAAAGGCAGCATTATAAATGTCGCCTCCGGTTCTCTGGACGGCCGCAACCGCAAGAAAAGTCCCTGCCGGAACCACAACATTTGTGACTGCTGCAACAATTCCAACCCGTCCAATAATCCACCAGGCATGTCGAATAGAGGCCATTGTCATATGAGCAAAATCAACGGCTTTCCGGCGGAATTGGACGATATAGAATCCGAAAATGGCGGCTATTGAATTTCCCAGAACGGTTGCGATCGCCGCGCCTTGTACCTCTAGCCGCGGAAAAGGCCCAAACCCAAATATCAGGAATGGATCTATAATGATATTGAGGATGGCGCCCATGATCATGATGGCAGACGGAAGAATAGCTTCTCCGCCTGCGCGCAATATGTTGTTCGAAATCATGGCAATCGAAACGACCACCAAGCCAGGCAAAGAAATCAACATATATTCCCGGGCCATCTCCCGCGCTTGACCCTTTGCGCCCAGGAAATCGAGAGCAAAAGGCAAAGTGATCCAGATAAAAGCCACGGTCAAAGTCATGACGAAGAGAGCGAAAAGAATTGCCGCCGCAGCATGACGCTTGGCTTTTTCATATTGCCCACTGCCAATGGCTCGGCTGAGTGCGCTCATCGTACCGGCCCCAAGACCGATATTTACGCTATTACCCAAAAATGTGAGAGGGTAGGCAAATCCGACTGCGGCGAGCGCCAAGACACCCAGAGCTGGATCGCCGTCTATATTGGTTAAATTACCCAGATAAATTGTGTCGACGATCCCAGCCGAAAGCAGAGCGATGACCGCAATCGCGAAAGGACCGAGCATCCGGAAGATATGCCCCTGAACAGGCCCTTCAGTCAGATCGACCTTACCCTTTCCGGATGTAAGGGGCGGCGTAATAGCTTCCGGTAATACCTCAGAAAGCTTGGCATCAAGCGTTTCATCAGGCTCAGCTCTGTTATCGTCTGTCAATCGTTACTCATCTCGATGGGACGGAGCAAATGCCGCCAAAGTTGCCATTTGAGCAATTTCTGACGCGGTGGCCCCCAAGGAACAAATTTGGACGGGTTTTTCCAAACCAGTCAGGAAAGGCCCCAAAACGGTAGCACTTCCAAGGGCGTCCAATAACTTCGTAGAAATCGAAGCCGAATGAATGGCCGGCATGACGAGAACATTCGCCGCATCCGTCAAACGTGAGAAAGGGTATGTAAGAACATGAAGCGGGTCGAGCGCGACATCCGCCGCAATATCTCCTTCATACTCAAAATCAACATCTCGCCCGTCCAATATTTCGACGGCCTTACGGACTTTCAGCATACGTTCTCCAATAGGATTTCCGAATGTCGAGTAAGATAAAAAGGCCACGCGAGGCTCGAAACCGAATTGCCGCGCAAAATGAGCTGTTGTTTCCGCAATATCTGCCAAGTCCTCGGCTTCTGGTAGTTCGGTTATATTGGTGTCGGCAATAAATAATGTCCTGTTTTTATTTACCACAACACTCACGCCCATCGTGCGTTCATGTTCGACATGGTTCAGAACAAGCTGAACGTCATTCAATGCGATGTCATAGCTCCGGGTAACCCCCGTCACCATACCATCCGCTAATTCATGATGCAGCATCAGGGCGGAGAAAACATTCCGATCATTATTGACCAGGCGTTGCGCGTCGCGGCGAAGGAAACCTTTGCGTTGTAATCTGGAGTAGAGATAATCCGTAAATTCTGCATTTCGATCAAACAACCGCGCATTTAGGACCATTAAACTATCTGGCTTTTCGATGCCCAAGAGCTTCATATTATCATAAATCGGCTTTTCCCGACCGATCAAAATAGCTTTGCCAAGACCGCGTTGCTGGAAAGCCTGAGCCGCGCGAATAACGGCAGGCTCTTCCCCTTCAGCAAAAATAATCGTTTTCGGATCCTGCTGAACTGTAGCCGTAATGCCTTGCAATATAGCCGCAGTAGGATCCTGACGTCGCGCCAAGGATTTCCGATAAGCGTCCATATCCTCAATAGGCTTGCGGGCTACGCCTGTATCCATGGCGGCCTGCGCCACATAAGGCGGAATTTCAGAAATAAGACGGGGATCAAACGGGGCCGGAATAATATATTCCGGTCCATAAGACGGGCGCTTACCGTGGTAAGCCGCCGCCACTTCTTCAGGGACGTCTTGTCGCGCCAAATCAGCCAGAGCTCGGGCGCAAGCAAGCTTCATTTCCTCATTTACGTTTCGAGCCCGCACATCCAGCGCGCCGCGGAAAATATAGGGAAACCCTAAAACATTATTGACCTGGTTTGGATAATCGGAACGCCCGGTCGCAATGATAGCATCATCGCGCACATCTTTAATGTCCTCGGGCAGGACCTCTGGATCAGGATTAGCCATGGCGAAAATAATCGGTTTCGGCGCCATGGAGGCAACCATTTCCTTGGTTACAATACCGGCAACAGATAGTCCGAAAAAGACATCCGCCCCATCCATCGCTTCAGCCAAAGTCCGCTTATCAGTCTCAACGGCGTGCGGCGCTTTCCATTGGTCCATATATTCCTTGCGACCTTGATAAATAACCCCCCGACTATCGACAACAATTGCGTTTTCATCCTTAACGCCCATTGCTTTAACCAGATTGAGAACAGAAAGGCCTGCGGCTCCGGCCCCGGAAAGGACGAGTTTCAAATCCTCGAACTTCCGGCCCGTCAGGTGACATGCATTTATCAAACCTGCTGTCGCGATAATGGCTGTGCCGTGCTGGTCATCATGGAAGACGGGAATATCAAGTTTGTCCCGAAGCTCCTGCTCTATGATGAAGCATTCCGGAGACCCGATATCTTCCAGATTGATGCCCCCAAATGTGTTGCCAAAACGCTGAACGCATTCAATAAACTTCTCGGCGTCTTCTTCCTCAACTTCAATGTCAAAACTGTCGATATCCGCGAATCGCTTAAAGAGGACAGACTTACCTTCCATGACCGGTTTGGACGCCATCGCGCCCAGATTCCCGAGTCCCAAAATCGCGGTTCCGTTCGAGATGACAGCAACCATATTGCCCTTGGACGTGTAGTCGTAAACCGTGTCCTTATCTGCTGCGATAGCTTCAACAGGAACCGCCACGCCCGGAGAATAAGCCAAACTCAAATCACGTTGTGTCGCCATAGGTTTTGTCGGCTGGAGTGACAATTTACCCGGAAATGGTTTGGAGTGAAAATCCAAAGCCTGCTGGTCAGTGATATATGTCCGTTTCGGTGGACGCGGTTCGAGTTTTGCCATTCGTAAGTCTCGTTCTGTCCCTGATTCATCGCTCTATTTCTAGGTCACGACAATAAAGGTCTTAAAGTCAATGATACAATAGGTTTATTTGTCACTTAAATTTGCAGGCTCATAACGCCGTTTGCCTTCCAATCCTACCCATAATTGCTTTTATATTGAATTCTGCTGATTAAAAATAAGGCGCGACCAGTTGTTGTCGCCCAATAGAAGTGCAATAATTCCTTTACCGGTCACTCTATCAAACTGGCCCGTTCGCGTGACTCGACTCTGATGCCTTCAGATTTCAGAAGTGAGTCGATTTTCAACCGTCCTGACGATTATCATGACGGTCTTTAGGAGGAACCCATGAAAAAAATTGAAGCCATCATCAAGCCGTTCAAACTCGATGAAGTCAAAGAAGCCCTGCAAGGCGTTGGCCTGCAAGGTATGACCGTTGTTGAAGCCAAGGGCTTTGGCCGCCAAAAAGGGCATACAGAACTCTATCGCGGGGCAGAATATGTTGTGGA
This sequence comes from Litorimonas sp., assembly GCA_029936425.1. Lineage (GTDB taxonomy): Bacteria > Pseudomonadota > Alphaproteobacteria > Caulobacterales > Maricaulaceae > Litorimonas. Next base: position 35,876 of record JAPYSU010000019.1, on the reverse strand, counting down.
CTTTCTACCCAAGCTGAAACTCGAACTAGTTGTCGCTGACGATCAAGTCGAGTCAGCTCTTGAAGCCATTCAAACGGCCGCGAAGACAGGCAAAATCGGCGATGGCAAGATCTTTGTTTCTGACGTCAGTCAGGCAATCCGTATCCGGACAGGCGAATCCGGCGACGCGGCACTTTAATTTCGTCGACGCACAGACTTAAAACAACTTAAAAGAACCTTTTGGGAAAGGACTTTGGACAATGTCCGATACAGAGAAGCTACTTAAAAAAATCAAAGATGAGGATATCAAGTTCGTTGACCTGCGCTTTACGGATCCGCGCGGTAAAATGCAGCATGTGACGTTCCATACTGACCTCGTCGACGAGGATCTTTTCAAAGACGGCACAATGTTTGACGGCTCTTCAATCGCCGGTTGGAAAGACATTAATGAGTCCGACATGGTCCTTATGCCCGAAGCCTCGACCGCGAAAATGGACCCGTTCTATCAGCAGGACACAATTGCCCTTTTCTGCGACATTCTGGAACCGGATACAGGCGAGGCCTATAACCGGGATCCTCGCGGAACGACCAAAGCCGCTGCAGAGTATATGCGTTCAGCTAATGTCGGCGATGAAGTTTATTTTGGGCCGGAAGCCGAATTCTTTGTGTTCGACGATGTTCGTTGGAATACAGACAAAAACGTAACGGGCTACGCCATTGATTCAACTGAGCTCCCGGAAAACACGGGAACGCAGTATCAAGGCGGCAATATGGGTCACCGTCCGGGGCCAAAGGGCGGTTACTTCCCTGTTCCTCCTGTGGATTCCGCTCAGGATATGCGCTCCGAAATGATTTCCGTTATGGAAGAGCTTGGTCTGCGCCCGGAAAAACATCACCATGAAGTCGCCCCGGCTCAACATGAGCTCGGCATGCAATTCGATACTTTGCTGAGAATGGCTGACAACATGCAGCTCTATAAATATCTCGTGCACAATGTGGCTCATGCTTACGGCAAGACAGCAACCTTTATGCCAAAGCCGATGTATGCTGATAACGGCACAGGCATGCACGTTCACATGTCCATCTGGAAAGACAAAAAGCCTCTTTTTGCAGGTGACGAATATGCAGGACTTTCAGAATCCTGTCTGTATTATATTGGCGGTATCATCAAACATGCCAAAGCGATCAACGCTTTCTCCAATGCCTCGACCAATTCTTATAAGCGTCTGGTTCCTGGCTTCGAAGCGCCTGTCATGCTGGCCTACTCCAGTCGTAACCGCTCTGCCTCTATCCGTATTCCTTGGACAGCGTCTCCGAAAGGGAAACGTCTGGAAGCCCGCTTCCCGGATCCGGCCGGCAATCCATACTTAACATACACAGCTCTGCTTATGGCGGGTCTTGACGGCATTAAAAACAAAATCCACCCGGGCGATCCTATGGATCAGGATTTGTACGAGCTGTCTCCGGCGGAAGCGTCCAAAATCCCGCAGGTTTGCGGCTCGCTTCGTGAAGCTCTGGACTCGCTTGACGCAGACCGTGACTTCCTGAAAGCCGGGAACGTTTTTGATGACGACCAAATCGACGCCTATATCGATTTGAAGATGGAAGAGGTTCACCGCCTCGCCATGCACCCTCATCCGGTCGAATTCGACATGTATTACAAGTGCTAAGCCACTCGTAACTTGAAAAAGAAAAAGCCGCCTCTCTGGGCGGCTTTTTTATTGGGTTGTTTGTGCCTTCTTATTTGACCGTTAAAGTCACTTTTACTTCGGCATTTAAGGCGTTGGAGACCGGACAACCGGCTTCTGCGGCTTTCAGGGCCTTATCAATATCACTTCGGTCAGCGCCCGGCGCGTCCAGAGTGACATCAATATCGGAACGCGTAATTTTAAATTCGCCGTCGATTTCTTCCAGATGCACTGTAGCTTTCGTCGAAACATCCTTCGGAACAATATCAAGGCTGCTGAGCTCATTCGCGAAGGCCATCGCGAAACAACCGGCATGGGCTGCCCCTATAAGTTCTTCGGGATTGGTGCCTTTCTTATCTTCAAACCGTGTGTTGAAACCAAAAGGCTGATTGGTCAGAGCGCCACTCTTGCTTGAAATAGTGCCCTTGCCCCCTTTTAGGTCTCCGGACCATTGGGCAGATGCATAGCGTTTGATAGACATAAAAATTTTCCTTTCCGAAAAATGGAGTTATCATTGCTATCCGCAGTTTTTGAAAAGGTTCCGGCCTTGTAAAGTTATGACAAAGGATTAGCTTCGGATTATGCCTATTTCCCGCCTCAATCGTAGCCTCCTTCGTTTGTCAGGGGACAATGTCAAAGACTGGCTCTCCGGCTTGGTAACGAATACTCTGGCTCAGGATATGAGTTTTGCCGCCCTCCTGACGCCGCAAGGGAAAATCATCGCTGATTTTTTTGTCGCCAAGCATGAAACTGGGCTAATCCTGGATACGCCGCAGAAATTTGGATCGCTTCTGGAAAAACGCTTGGCGCTCTACAAATTGCGGGCCCCAATTCAAATCGACAACATTTCAGACGAGTATTCGGTTTACGCAATATGGGGCGATGCGAAAGGTCAGGAAGAAACCTTTTCAGGTTATGACGACCCGAGGCACGCCTCGCTGGGAAAGCGCGTTATTTCTAAATCGGATATTCCCGGCGACGGAGATTATAATGCTCACCGTCTCTCGCTCGGGGTGGTAGAGAGTGAGTGGGACTTTGAAACGGCGACCACTTTTCCCGCCGATGCCAATATGGATTTAATGCACGGCGTGGATTTTAAGAAAGGGTGCTTTATCGGCCAAGAAGTCGTTAGCCGGATGAAACGGATGACGACTGTCAAAAAACGAATGCGAGGCGTAATCCTGGAAGGGTCAGCTCAAGCAGGCGACAAAATAATGGGGGGAGACCGGGTTATTGGTGAACTCCTCTCGGTTCATGAACAAATGGGCATGGCCATGATCCGGCTTAATCGCTGGAAAGAAGCCGAAGTCGAGCCCTCAATAAATGATATGAATATTGAAATTATGGATTCGGTAGATGGCCATTCCGGATGAAATCGAAATAAGACGAAATGACATAAGCGCCCTTCCCCGTTTCGCGGCTCTGAATGCGCAGTGGATCGAAGATCTTCACCATATGGAAGAGTCAGATAAATTAATGGTAGCGCGTCCTGAAATTTATATTGAAAATGGCAGTCACGTTTTCTCGGCGCATTACCAAGGCGATATTGCCGGAGCGGTGGCTCTGAAACGCCATGAAGACGGGCGATACGAACTCACAAAAATGGCAGTCGATGAACAGTTTCGAGGGCAAGGCATCGGCCAGATTCTAATGGATGCGGTTGAGAATTACGCCAAGGAAGAACTGAAGCTGAAAACAATTTTTCTTTTATCCAATACAAAAAATGCGGCGGCTTTGCGTCTTTATGCTCGTAATGGCTGGACCGTAAATCATGAGGGCCCCCACCCGGTTTACGCGCGCGCCAACATAGGTATGGAGAAAATCCTGTGAGCCGGCTTTCGCTCGACAACCGCGTATTTGTTCCGGTTGAGAACACCGATAACGGAGTCGTCAGCGGAACCACTCGATTTCATTTCTGGCAAGAGGGAATGGTCTTTTTCGCGGATTATTTCGGCGGCGATGTTCGGGAAGGTCACATCATCGGCCAGTTTGACGAAACGGGCCGCGGTCATATGCTCTATCACTGCCTCACGACGGAACGAGATTTGAAAGCGGGGAAAGCCATCGCAGAATTTACCAAATTTGAGGATGGTCGTGTGGCTATGGATTTGAACTGGGAATGGATAACGAAGAACGGCCAACCCGGTGATACATTTCAGGGTCGGTCCCGATATGAAGAACTCACAGAGCGGGAGCTGATGAAATGACGGATTTCCCAAATCATGATCCTGACCTGCCGCGATGTGGGTGGGTGCCTCCGGACGATGCGCTTTACTGCGCCTATCACGATAAAGAATGGGGACGACCACTCTACGATTCTAAATCTCTTTTTTCCAAACTTATACAGGATGGGCAACAGGCGGGACTGGCCTGGATTACTATCCTGCGAAAACGGGATAATTTGCTGAAAGCCTATGACGGGTTTGATCCGGACATTATCGCGCATTACACAGATGCAGACAGGGCGAGGTTGCTCGAAAACCCCGGCATCATTCGATCTCGTTTGAAAATCAATGCGGCTATTTCAAACGCGCAAGCCTACCTTAAAATGCGGGATGAAGAAGGTATCGATTTCTCGGAATACCTCTGGAGCTATGTTGATGGCAAACCTGTTCAAAATGACTGGCAGGAATTTAAAGATGCGCCGGTCGAAACTCCAGAATCAATTGCCATGTCGAAAGAATTAAAAAAGCGGGGCTTTAAATTTGTAGGCCCGGTCATTCTTTATGCTTTCATGCAAGCCGTCGGGATGGTCAATGATCACAGCCTTAATTGTCACGTCAACGAAGTATGCAAAAACACCAGGCGGGTGTAAAATGTTGCGAGAGCTTAATAAGTCGAAATTCTCTCCAAGCCTCACCGTAGCTTTGTCCGCTATTTTACTGACTGGCTGCGCGTCTCTGTTCGATCCTAAACCCAAAGAGCCCGATCCGTATGAGGATGAAACTTCTCGAATGGAACGCTATGTGGATTGCCTGAGGGATAAAGACCGTGAAGTTGAGGACCCTCCTTGCCTGTTGAAATAGAGGCGTATTGAAAAAGGTAAGTAATTACGAGGGGAAATGTTCTGCCTCTTAGCCCTTGAATTACATGCGCGGAACGTTGCATAGCTATGTGATAAATAAAAACCTACAAAGGGTTAAGGTATGAAAGCCGTTATCAGTTCGACAGGTCTCTGGACACCGGAAAATTCAATTTCAAATGAAGAGCTGGTCGAAAGCTTTAATGCCTATGTCGATAAGTGGAATGCAGAAAACGCCGAGGCGATTGAAGCAGGCGAGCTTGACGCGCTGACTTATTCCAACGCAGAATTCATAGAAAAAGCCTCAGGCGTTAAATCTCGCTATGTCATCTCCAAAGACCCAATTCTTGACCCCGAGATTATGGCGCCGCGTATTCCGGCCCGCCCGAATGAAGAGCCCTCTATTCTGGCCGAAATCGCCGCCAAAGCCGCACAACAGGCTCTCGATGCGGTGGGACGTAGCGCAGAGGATGTCGGCGCTGTCATCGTCGCCTGCTCCAACTTACAACGCGGATATCCGGCTATCGCCGTTGAAGTACAATCTATTTTGGGAACGTCCGGGTTTGCGTTCGATATGAATGTGGCTTGCTCTTCTGCCACTTTCGGGCTTGAAACAGCGCGCGGCCTGATTTTCGGAGGGCAGGCCAAATCCGTTTTAGTCGTCAATCCCGAAATCTGCACAGCCCATCTGAATTTCAAAGATCGGGACGCGCATTTTATTTTTGGCGATGTGGCGACGGCTCTTTTAGTTGAATCCGACGACATGGCACCGACGGAGCATTGGGAAATTATTGGCTCGAAATTAGTGACGCAATTTTCCAACAACATCCGAAACAATTTCGGTTTTCTCAACACGGCTGCACCGGAAGATGATGGTCTCCACGGCGCCCGAGGGCGCAAAGGCCTGACAGACAAACTCTTTGTTCAGAACGGCCGCAGCGTCTTTAAAGAAGTCGTGCCGCTCGTCGCAAAAATGATTACGCATGAATGTGAAGTCAACGGAATTGACCCGCATGATTTAAAACGCATGTGGCTACATCAAGCCAACCTCAACATGAACGTTCTGATCGCCAAAAAGGTGCTCGGCAAAGATGTCGAAATCGAGCAAGCCCCAGTCGTTTTGGATGAATACGCCAATACCAGTTCCGCTGGCTCTATTATTGCCTTTCACAAACATAGCGATGACTTTGAAGCCGGCGAAACTGGCTTAATCTGTAGTTTCGGCGCCGGGTATTCTGCTGGGGCCATTTTTGTACGGAAGGTGGCGTGACGAAGGCTCCCTCTCCGAAACGCGCCTGGCAGAGAATGCTCTCGGGTCGGCGACTTGACCTGCTCAACCCCTCCCCATTTGATATCGAGATCGAAGATATTGCGCGCGGGCTGGCGCGGGTTGCGCGTTGGAACGGACAGACAACGGGTTACAATGCCTTTTCAGTCGCCGAGCACAGCGTCATTGTTGAGGAGTTGCTGACAGAGCTTTACCCTGACTCAATGCCGGAGCAGCGCCTCACGGCGCTTCTACATGACGCAGCGGAATACGTTATCGGAGATATGATAAGTCCGTTCAAAAACGCCCTCGGATTGGATTATAAATCTTTTGAAGTCCGTCTGGAGGAAGCCATCCATCTTCGATTTGGCCTTCCGGCAAAAATACCGGCAGCTCTGAAAAAACGGATCAAACGCTGTGATATTTACTGCGCTTGGTTTGAAGCCACGCAAATCGCCGGATTCGACAAGGACGAAGCCAACACACTTTTCAAGCGCCCTCCAAAAGGTCTTAGCTTGACCCTTTCGCCCTTACCCGTCAGAGAGGCCGAACAAGCTTTTCTCAAGCGGTTTGAGGAACTCTCAAACAAGATAACACGTTAGATTATTATGCGCAGACTCATTAACACGCTTACGATTATCGGCATTGCCCTTGCAGTCTTTGCCATTGCTTATTTGCTTTTCGGTCACGCAACAGATATGTTTATTGACAATTCGACAAGTAAAATGGCGCTTCAGCTAATGGCGATGACGGGCGCTTTAGTAGCACTTGTTTTTGGCTTTATCGGTCGCTTTATGGATCGCAGAGCCCCGCTTCCCGTCTCGCGAGTAAGCAATCTTGGTATTTTTCTGGGCTTTATCGGCGGTCTTATCGTCCTTGCCCTTCCGTATCTGTAAAGAGATTTAATACCAGAAATTCAATAGCATCGCTGGTGCCACGTCCTTATATACGTCATAGGACATTTTTAGGAGGTCAGCAGGACTATGGGCAAAGAACTCGTCAATTGGGAAAATGGTCGTTGGATCGGCCAAACGCTTGAGGTCGAGAACGGCGTTTGTGCCGTGCCGGATGTGCCTGGAAAAGATCTGCCTTATGACGACGAGGTCAAGGCAGCAACGGACCACCTTTATGAACAAGTCAGCGACTTTATCCCCGAATTTGAATGGCCGGCTTATGCCCCGCTTGTTCACGCTATCAACAAGCTGAAAAAAGAAAAAAACGCGGTTATTCTTGCGCATAATTATATGACGCCGGATATTTTCGGTCTCGTAGGAGATTATCGCGGCGACAGCTTGGGCCTCGCCATAGAAGCCACCAAAACAGATGCCGATATGATTATTCAGGGCGGCGTTCACTTTATGGCTGAGACGTCTAAGATTCTTTGTCCGGACAAAAAAGTCTTTATCCCCTCCATGCGGGCCGGATGCTCTCTTGCCTCCTCTATTACGGGTGAAGACGTAAAACTTATCAAAGAGCGCTACCCCGGCATTCCGGTTGTGACTTATGTGAATACCTCTGCCGATGTGAAAGCCGAAAGCGATATTTGCTGCACGTCTTCAAACGCCGTGGCGGTTGTTGAACATATTGCAGCGGAAATGGGCGTGGATAAAGTTATCATGATTCCAGATGAATTTCTGGCAAAAAACGTCGCCAAGCAAACAAATATTGAAATTATCGCCTGGCATGGCCGCTGCGAGGTTCATGCCCGCTTCTCGGCTCAAGATGTGCGCGAGATGCGCGAAGCTAATCCTGGGGTAACGGTTTTGGCTCACCCTGAATGTCCACCAGAAGTGGTTGAAGAATCAGACTTTACTGGCTCGACAAAAGCGATGAGCGATTACGTGTCTGATAACCGCCCGAGAAACGTTATTCTTCTGACAGAGTGTTCCATGTCGGATAATGTAGCGATGGCGAACCCCGACACGGATTTTGTTCGGCCATGTAACCTCTGCCCGCACATGAAACGTATTACACTGGAAAATATGTATCAGTGCCTTCGCGACGAAACCAATGAAGTGCTCGTTCCCGAAGACATGCGCGTTAAAGCCTATGACGCGGTCATGAGGATGATAAATGTCAAGTTTGACCCTGTTAAAGGCCATTTCGACCCCACTCTGCCCGAAGAAAATGTGAAAGTGATCTAGGTTTGTCGTCGTCCCTCGACACGAAACGCCTGCCGCCGGGCGCAGTCCTTGTCGTGGGCGCAGGGTTAGCGGGCCTTTATCTTGCTTTAAAACTCGCCCCACGTCCGGTCTTCGTTTTGACCTCTCGCCGCTCTACGGTCGGGGCGGCGTCTGCCTGGGCCCAGGGCGGTATCGCCGCCGCGCTGTCGCCGGATGACACGCCGGAAAGTCACGCCGCCGATACTATTGCGGCCGGAGACGGATTAGTTGACCCGATCATCGCCAAAATCCTGTCCGAAGAGGGTCCTGCGCGGGTACACGACCTGGCCGAAATGGGCGTTCCCTTTGATCGTGACGATCAAGGGCGGCTCTATCTTTCACTGGAAGCGGCGCATTCCATGCCGCGTGTCGCCCGGGTTAAAGGCGATACAGCCGGCCGCGAAATCATCAATATCATGGTCAAAAAGGTTCAAACCGCCGATCATATTACAGGCCTAATCGGTTGGCGCGCAGAAAGCCTCCTAACGGACGGTTATGGCGGCATTGCGGGCGCACTAGCGCGCCGCGATGACGGTGCTTTACTTGGAATTGAAGCCGATATTACCGTTATGGCGACGGGCGGAATTGGCGGCTTATTCTCGGTTACAACCAACCCCAGAACCGCTCGAGGCGACGCGCTTGGTATGGCGGCGGTTGTCGGGGCAAAGATGCGCGATATGGAATTTGTCCAGTTCCACCCCACCGCTATTGATGTGGGACGCGATCCGGCTCCACTGGCCACAGAGGCCTTACGCGGAGAAGGCGCAACCCTGACCAATTCCGACGGCGTGCGATTTATGCATCGATATCATGAACAAGGTGAACTCGCCCCCAGAGACGATGTCGCCCGCGCAATTTTCGCGGAAATACAAGCGGGTCGACAACCTTTTCTGGATTGCCGAGAGGCCATCGGAACGCATTTCGATAAAGAATTCCCGACTGTTTTTGAAAGTTGCATGAAAGCCGGAATTGATCCGCGCACGCAGCTCATTCCTGTGTCACCTGCCGTCCACTACCATATGGGCGGTTTGGCGACAAACAGTGTGGGGCAAACCAGTCTCGACGGATTATTTGCTATCGGGGAGTGTAGCGCAACCGGCCTCCACGGTGCCAATCGTTTAGCAAGTAATTCCCTGCTTGAGGCCATTGTATTTGGCGGGCGTGCCGCGGCGCATATAAACAATATGCAAATATCCCCGAAGCGGGCCACGACTATTCGATCACAGCCTTGGCTGTCCATGACCAAGGGGGTGAGCGAGGGCTTGCGCCAGGCCATGACGTTGAAATGCGGCGTCAGACGCAACGCGAATGAATTGAATGAACTTATCAGCTATATTGACGAATTAATTCACCAAGTCGGACGGGCCAATCCGCTCGTGACGTCCCGCATTATTGCGGCGGCCGCACTCGCGCGAGAAGAAAGCCGCGGCGGACATTTCCGCGACGACTTTCCTGATATGAAAGAGCCGGCGCGCTCTTCCTTTCTGACGTATGATTATCTTTATTAGCGGATATCGATAGAGGACATAAAGCCCTTATCTTTCTTCACTGTTTTCGGACTGCCGAAGACATCTATACTCCCCATTCCGGATATGTCGGCATCAATGCTCTCCGAAGCAAAGACACTGGCAGACCCCATTCCCGACATATCAATTGTGACATCTTCGCATTCCAGGTCGCGTGCGTCCAAGTCTCCCATACCGGCAAAATCGGCATCCAGCGTCCCGCATTCACCAGATAGCTCCATTGAGCCCAGTCCGGCGAATTCCACCTCAAATTCATCGCTACTGATCCCGTAGACTTCACCGTTTCCAATGCCTGTTATCTCTAAACCGTTCAGGGCAGGAAGGGTAATTGTAATATCAATACCTCTATTGTTTTTCCCTCTCCAGGATCGTTTTTTCTCGTCTTCGTCATTCTCGAGATAAAGCGTATCATCATCGACATAGACTCTTACATTAGACATGTAACGTTCTTCGCCGGACATATTGATTGTGTAATCAGGCTCGCCAACCCTTACATCCATATTGTAAACGCCGACGACAGAAATTTTGTCGAAATCCCGGTAATCAAAACTCTGTTCAACGCGTTTTTTACTGCCATTTTCCTCGTGGTCTGGGTGAGCCTGCGCGGTGAATGTAGTTCCCGTGGCACCAGCAACTACTATCAAAGACGCAAGAGTGGCTTTAAATCGTTTCTTATTTTGAAAGTGGGTCATAATATTCTCCTTTATCGTTTTTCGATAAACCAAAAGGATAGATATGTCAATTTATTATTGAAAAACAATAAAATTTTATGCTCGGAGTGAAATCAATGACTTAATTTAGACAGAATTTCAGCATTGATTTGCATCGTAACCCAGACATAATGACTTAAAAATAAAGGAGATTTTATGCGTTTACTGGTATTGAGTTCTCTCGCCGCTTTGGGCTTTGCCGCCTGCACCCCTGCTCCCGTCACACATGTGAGCTCCTCTGACACCCGAACCTCGAGCCTTGATGTCAGCGCGACAGGAGATGTCTCCACTGCGCCGGATCGCGCCACAGTGAGCGCGGGTGTCGTCACCGAAGGGAAAACGGCGCGCGAAGCCATGATGGCTAATGCCACGAAAATGAATTCTGTTTTTGAAGAACTGATCGCCGCCGGAATCGAAGAGAAAAACATTCAGACCAGTCAACTCTCGCTTCAGCCGCGTTATAATTACCAAGACCGTAAAACACCGACAATCGACGGCTATGAGGCCCGCAACAACGTTTCGGCCAAAAGCGAAGATATACAATCCGTCGGCGCTATGCTGGACGCCCTAGTCAAAGCCGGAGTCAACAATATTGGCGGAATAGAATTCTCTGTAGATGATCCGGAAGAAGTTTTAAGCCGTGCCAGAGAAAAGGCGATCAAAAAGGCGAAAGTAAAAGCGCAAGGCATGGCAGAGGCCGCGGGCGTTAAACTCGGTCCCCTCCTGAATATGAGCGAATCCAATACGGGCAATCCGCCGCGCCCCATGATGCAGGCACGTTATGCCAGCGATTCTCTAGAAAGTGCGCCGACACCTATCGCAGGCGGAGAGCAATCTCTCCGAGTGACCGTCAATCTGAGCTACGCAATTGAGTAATAAAAAAAGCGGGGCTTAGCCCCCGCTTAAATACCAAATTCGAATATTTCTTTTTGTATCCTAGTGGACGGGCGGAATTATGACGTCGTTATTTTCGTCCAGAAGGACAACATCCGGCGCGTAATTGCGGGCCTTTTCCGCTTCCATCTGGCAGTAAGAGATAATAATAATCTTATCCCCGATTTGAACCCGTCGCGCGGCGGCGCCGTTCAGACCAAAGGTTTTGGACCCTCTCGGCGCTGTGATCGCATAAGTCGTGAACCGCTCGCCATTGGTAATATTGAGTATATCCACCTGCTCATTTGGCAGGATTCCGGAGCGCTCCAAGAGGTCTTGGTCGATTGAAATAGATCCTTCATAATGCAGATCGGCTTGTGTCACCGTGGCCCGGTGAATCTTGCCTTTCATCATTGTTAGAAGCATAGCGCTCTCCTTTATCTTCACGCCCTATATAGGGATGCCAGGAGCAATACAAAAGGTGAAGACACAAAAATGCAAGTCTGTCCTGACATTTGCTAAAGACGAATGGCTCTTGGGAGTCAGCTAAATTTGGACTAAAGAACGCTAATGACTCATGAAATTGCAATATTGGTTACCGGCGGAACAATGGACAAGGTTCACGACACCCAGACCGAGAGCCTGATTTTCGATCCCAAGGGAAAATCCAGAATAGCCGCCATTCTGAAACAGGGCCGCAGCCGGCCTGTGCGGCGGCAAAACCTCTTTCAGATAGACAGTCTTGATATGGAAGATACCCACCGACAGAAAATATTGGAGGCGATTGAGAAAGCGCCTGAGACCCGAATTATTGTAACCCACGGCACAGGAACCATGGAGCTGACGGCGCAGTTCCTGGACGGTAAGGTCAAAAACAAGACCATTATACTAACGGGCGCCATGAGGCCTCAATCTCTCGGGCGGTCAGATGCAGGATTTAATGTCGGAGGGGCCATGATAGCGGCTCAGACGCTTTCGCCCGGGGTTTACGGCATAATGAACGGCCGGGTTTTCAAAGCTCAAGAGCTCCATAAAAATACAGAAACCGGCCGCTTCGACGATTGAAGAAGTAACATTACAAAAAGGCAATATATCACACCGCCTTACTTATCGACATGCGTGTAGTCATAGCGTAATTTGAAATAACACTTTGTTTTTCAGAAAGACTTCACGTGACACTCTGTTTTAAAAATACCGCTTTATTTTTGGCTCCCTTGGCGCTCATGGCTTGTAATTCCGCTGAAGAGACGACGGCCTCCAATCCTGAAACGGCAGCACAAACTTCAGCTGAAACAGAGGCCAGTGCGCTTCCAAAAATCGAATATGAAAAAATCACTCTTGATAACGGCCTGGATGTAATTTTCCACGTGGACCGGTCTGACCCGGTCGTCGCAATTGACTTAGCCGCTCATGTTGGGTCTGGACGGGAAACGCCCGGCAAGACCGGCTTCGCTCATTTATTCGAGCATTTGCTGTTTCTTGATTCTGAAAACCTTGGCTATGGCGGCCTAGATGAAATGAACACACGCATTGGCGGCGAAGGCACGAACGGCTTTACCACCAATGACATGACCCAGTATTTTCAAGCCGTCCCGAAAGATGGATTGGAAAAAATTATCTGGGCGGAAGCTGACAAGCTTGGTTGGTTCATCAATACCGTCAACCAAAACGTGATCGACCGCGAAAAACAGGTCGTCAAAAACGAAAAGCGTCAACGCGTAGATAATCAGCCTTATGGGCATAATCTCTATGTTATCGGGAAAGCAATTTATCCTGAAGGTCATCATTATAACCATCAGGTCATCGGCTCGCTCGAAGATCTTGAGAACGCGTCGTTGGAAGACACTAAGGACTTTTTCGCCAAATGGTACCAGCCAAATAATGTCACCGTCACCATTGCTGGGGACTTCGACATTTCAGACGCCAAAGACATGGTTGAAAAATATTTCGGCGAAATTCCGGCAGGTGAGCCTATCCCCAAGATTGAGGCCCAGCCTGTTAAACTAGAAACAACAAAAACTTTCATTCATGAAGACAATTTTGCCACTGTCCCGCAATTGACCATGGTGTGGCCAACGGTTCCGGAATACCACCCCGACTCCTATGCCCTAAACGTTCTGCTGGATTATATGACAGACGGAAAACGCGCCCCAATGAATGAAGTGTTGATTGACGAGGAGCAGCTGACGACAAGTGTCAGCGGCTTCAATTATGTCAAAGAGATTGCAGGGGAACTTTATTTATTTATCTCTCCCAAAGCCGGTGAAGATACAGATGCTCTTTTGCCCGCCATTCAAACCGCCTTCGCCCGGTTCGAGGAAAACGGGATTCCGCAAGACGCTTTGGAGCGTATCAAAACCGAAGCCGAAGTCGCCGTTTATGACGAGGTCCAAAGCGCGCTCGGAAAATCCATCGCGCTTGGAGAATATAATACATTTACCGGAGATCCGGGCTTTTTTACCAAAGATGTAGAGCGCCTTCGAGCCGTCACTGCTGATGATGTGATGGACGTCTATAACCGTTACATCAAAGACAAACCCTATGTTGCAACCAGCTTTGTGCCAGAAGGACAGCTCGAGCTCGGCTTGGAAGGCGCTGAGACAGCCGAAGTCGTTGAAGAAGTAGTTGTACAAGGCGCAGAAAAAGATGTTCCCTATAATCCGGAAGCCCGTGTTTTTGAGCCTACGCCGTCCTCTTTTGATCGCACAACTGAACCTCCTTTTGGTGATAGCTATACGCTCCCATCTCCTCAAATTTTCCACGCCGAAGGAAAAAACGGTGTCAAAATTTATGGAATACAGTCTGAAGAAGTTCCGTTAATTCAGTTCTCCTTGGATTTTGACGCGGGTAAAAACCGCGCGCCGCTGGCAACGCCCGGCCTGGCGTCCTTCACTGGCGACATGCTCCTGAAAGGCGCCGGAGACTACGACACGGCTGGGTTTGAAGAGGCTCTAGGGGAGCTGGGTTCTGAACTTTCTGTCTCAACAGGCGATCAATTCACGACCATCAGCGGTAAAACACTGGCGCGGAACCTACCGGAAACGGTGGCGCTTTTGGCTGACATCATTAATGCCCCAAAATTTGATAAAACCGAATTTGAAACATTACGGGAAAGCTACGCTCAAAACGCTGTTGCGTCTCTGGCCAACCCTAACTTCATCGCGCTTCGTGAGTCAGAGAAATTAGCCTATGCGGAAGAGACCCCTCTCGCGACAGCCGGTTCGGGATCTGAAGATCAGGTTCGCGCAATCACCTTGGAGGCCGTGAAAGATTTCCACGGCAAATATTTCGACCTGTCCACCGCGAAATTAAATATTGTCGGAGATTTTGAAGCGGCAAATGTGGAGACCTTGTTTGGGGGCATTGCAGACCCCGTCGATACATCTCCGGATCCAAAGCCATTGCCGGATATGAAACCTGTCGAAGATACCACGGTTTATTTTTACAATATACCTGAAGCCAAACAGTCCGTCATCCGAATGGAACGTCCCGCTCTCCCGATAACCGATCCGGATTACGCCAAGCTAGAGGCCCTGAACTTTCCACTTGGCGGCATTTACACATCCAAGCTCAATACGACTTTACGCGTGGATAAGGGCTATACTTACGGCATCCGGTCCTATGCCAACGGAAATGCCAAAGACGGCACGTTCGGCGTTCAAACGTCTGTGCGAACCAATGCTACGAAAGAAAGCCTCGAGCTTATCCGTGATATCCTCAAAGACCATGCCACAACGATGGAAGAGGAAGAATTGACCGAAACAAAAGACGCGCTCCTTCGCGGTCAGGCTCTTAAAAATGAGACGCTTGGAGATAAATTGCGTCTGGTTCAGGAAATCAGCCGTAACGGCCTTCCAGATGATGTGAACAAGCAGAATATGGAGCAAGTCAAAGCGATGGATCTTGCGAGTGCCAAAGAGCTGATGGGGCAATTTATCCGTCCTGACGCTATGCGCATTATCGTTGTGGGCGATGCCAGCTCCCAAGCTGACCGCCTGAATGATTTGGGCTTTGGCGAAGCTGTTCTTCTCAATGAGCCTGCTGAATAAATGCGTTCATTATTCGTAGCTGCGAGCCTGCTCTTTCTGGCAGGCTGCAATCAGGACGGGGCTGCGCCGCCTTATGAAGGGGCTCAGCCTTCGCCTGCCCCGGCTATGCGCATGGAAAGCGATATGGCTTACAGCAAAGCCTCGTCCGAACCTGTGCCGCACAGCTCGGACAACCCCAGCCGTCAATCTTATCTTGCCTACCGATATAATTATGGGTTTGAACTCCCGGCTAAGACAGTGGCCGCGACAGCGAAGTCACACGCCGAGATGTGCCAAAGCGCCGGCGCAAATAAATGCCAACTTCTCTCCTCTTCCACAAACGACTCTAATGATGAGTATGTCAGCGCTAATCTAAGCCTGCGCGCTGAGCCGGACTGGCTCGAAACGTTCATTGTTCAGATCCAATCCTCTGTTTCTGAAAACGATGGACGCATGACATCTAATGCCGTGTCGGCCGAAGATCTCACCCGGTCAATCCTGGATACGGACGCCCGACTGAAAGCTCAAACGACTTTACGTGACAGACTTCAAGGATTGCTGGCGACGCGAGACGCCGAACTCCAGGATTTGCTTGCTCTCGAGCGCGAATTAGCCCGTGTTCAAAGCGAAATAGAAAGCGCAACAACCACCTTGGCCGTTCTGCAACAACGCGTGACCATGTCTCAGGTCAACATCAATTACCAATCTCAAAGCGTGGCTGTCAGCCGGAGCGCTTTTGCGCCGATCCTGACTGCCATGAAAAACTTTTTTGGTGAGCTGTCTTATGGTCTGGCAGGTGTTATCAGCTTTTTTGCTTCTGTACTTCCCTGGCTTGTTTTTGTTATATTGCCGGGACTCCTCTTACTGCGCTGGTTTTGGCGCCGCCGAAAAAAGAAATCTGCATAATATATGTTTTTAAGTATCGTTTTTGTCTTAATTGGCTTGGGTTTGTTAATGGGCGGAGGAGAGTTTCTCGTTAGAGGCTCTGTCGCCATTGCC
Source organism: Litorimonas sp. (assembly GCA_029936425.1). Taxonomy (GTDB): domain Bacteria; phylum Pseudomonadota; class Alphaproteobacteria; order Caulobacterales; family Maricaulaceae; genus Litorimonas. The sequence continues at coordinate 19,622 of JAPYSU010000019.1, read as the reverse complement.
GATCGTATGGGGCTTTCCAAAGCTCTCATCGGGGCCACTTTTGTAGGATTTGGAACGTCCATGCCGGAGTTTGTGGCCAGTTTTGGGGCCGCCGCTGCCGGCGAAGACGCTATCGCTTTGGGCAATGTCGTTGGATCCGACACTGTTAACCTATTGCTGATTCTAGGGGCCTGCGCGCTTATTTATCCTATGGCTGCGCCTCGCGGACGACTGGGATTGGATTTCTTTTTTGTGATGTTGGCCTCTCTCATCTGCCTTCTCATCATTTACCTTGGCGGATTGCCCGTCTGGATGGCAGCCATTTTATTGGCTGTTTTTATTGTATATATGGTTCAACTTTTCCGCTCTGATAAAGGCGGGTTTGAAAGCGAAGTCTCCGTAGTCGCTCATTCCATGCCCATAGCGCTCATACTCAGCGTTTTCGGTATCGGGCTTTTGGTTGCAGGCGCGGAACTTCTGATTAAAGGCGCATCCGGTATCGCCACATTTTATAACGTTCCGGAAGCGATCATAGGCATTACCATTGTCGGCGTCGGCACCTCCGCGCCGGAACTTTTTGCCTCCATTATGGCGAGTTTCAAAAAGGAAAACGCCATCGCTTTCGGCAATATAATTGGATCAAATATATTCAACGTCTTTGCCGTCTTGGGCATTACAGGGCTTTTCTTCCCTTTAACGGATCTAGGTGGATTTTCTATCTGGGATGGGGTGATACTCGTCGTAGCAACAATAGCGATGTTCGCTTTTGCGGCAACGCGCCACCGCATTTCCCGATGGGAAGGCGGCCTGATGGTGGCCGCCTATATCGCTTATTTAGTTTGGCTCGTCATGCAGGCCATGGGCTGACCTATTGGCCTAATTTGCGGCAGCGGCTTCAACCGTCTCTAATACCCGTAACAGGTTGCCGCCCCAAATCTTTTCGATTTCCTCCACGGAATAGCCGCGGCGGAGAAGCTCAGCCGTTACGTTTTCCGTTTCTGAAGCGTCCTGCCATCCATCAATCCCGCCGCCGCCGTCAAAGTCCGAGGCGATACCGACATGGTCGATTCCCGCCACTTCAACCGCGTGATCTATATGGTCAACAAAATCTGACACATTCGCCTCCGGAGCCATGGCCGTAATTTCGGCTCTGCGCTCTCCATAGACATCTCGCTTCGCCTGATCCCAATCGCTGCGGTCGCCGAACTCTTCATCCAGAGCATCACGAGCGGCCTGTTGCTCCGGTGTTGGGAGTTTTACATAACTGCCCAGAGCGACCATTTGCGCGACGCCGTTAACGTCTCTAATTTTCCGGAGCTGTTCATCATCCAAATTGCGTTCTGTATCCGCAATCGCTTTAACACCCGAATGAGACGCGATGATCGGCGTTGTCGATAGATCCGCAGCCTGCATCATTGTAGCTTTGCCAGTATGGCTAACATCAACCATGATCCCGTTCTCATTCAATGCCCGAACCAGATCTTCGCCAAGTGGCGAGAGTCCGTTCCATTTCGGACCGGAGTCTCTGTCCGGATTCGGATTGGAACTGTCTCCGAACTGATTGTGACCGAAATGGGTCAGCCCAACATATCGAACGCCTCTTTCCGCCCAAAGAGGAATGGTCTCGACGCTTTCCCCTAAGGGATAGGCATTCTCCATTCCGATCAAGACGGCATGCTTGCCCTCTCCGACAATGCGGCGAACATCTTCTGCCGTTTTCGCCATTTCTATACTTTCAGGATAGGCCTGAGACATTTGCGTGATTGCTTTGACGCGCGTTTCTGCAATGTCGAGACCTGCTGCGTAGCCTTCAGCTGTTAGTTCGCCCTGCGGCGTATAAATGATCCAGAAGCCGCTATCGAGCTTACCGGAGACAAGTTTGGGAAGGTCCACCTGAAGGTCTGTTGCAAGTCCCGGGTCAATCTCGCTCATATAGGTCAGAGGGATATCGATATGCGTATCAAGTGTGAGAGTAGCGTCATGAACCTCTGCAACGCTCATCTCTGGCGCAAAGGCTGGCGCCGGGGCTGTCGTTTGGCAAGCCGCCAAGGTCAGAGCCGAAAGTCCTGAAAGTGTGTATTGTTTGAATGTCATAATCGTCCTCGCTTCAAATTTATTCTGAAAGATATTTAAACTGGCACATGCCGATTATAAATAGCGTGAAGCGAAACTCATTCAAAATCAATGCGTGAAATTCAAAGGATTCTAGCCACAAAAAAACCGCCCGGAGGCGGTTTGCTTGAATTTTACTGATCCAGGAAAGACCGTAATTTGCGGCTTCGGCTCGGATGTTTGAGCTTCCGTAGAGCCTTAGCTTCGATTTGGCGGATACGTTCCCGTGTAACCGAGAATTGCTGCCCGACTTCTTCGAGCGTGTGGTCCGTATTCATCCCAATCCCGAACCGCATCCGAAGAACCCGTTCTTCGCGCGGGGTAAGAGAAGCCAGAACGCGGGTGGTTGTTTCGCGCAGGTTGGATTGAATGGCCGACTCAATCGGCAGGATTGCATTGTTATCCTCGATAAAGTCGCCCAGCTGGCTATCTTCCTCGTCGCCAATTGGCGTTTCAAGAGAGATAGGCTCTTTGGCGATCTTCATGACCTTGCGAACTTTCTCAAGCGGCATGGAGAGTTTAGCGGAAAGCTCTTCCGGTGTCGGCTCACGCCCGATTTCGTGAAGGATCTGACGTGACGTCCGAACAATTTTATTAATTGTCTCGATCATATGCACCGGAATACGAATAGTCCGGGCCTGATCCGCAATAGAGCGCGTAATCGCCTGACGAATCCACCACGTCGCATAAGTCGAAAACTTATAACCCCGGCGATATTCGAACTTATCTACCGCCTTCATCAGGCCGATATTGCCTTCCTGAATAAGGTCGAGGAATTGCAGACCGCGATTGGTATATTTCTTGGCAATAGAAATCACGAGACGAAGGTTGGCTTCAACCATTTCTTTCTTTGCCTGACGGGCTTCGCGTTCGCCTTTTTGAACGGTTTGGACGATGCGGCGGAATTCATCGACTGGCACGCCTGTCTCTTGAGCCAACCCACCAATCTCACTGCGAAGCTTATCGATAGAAACTTTTTCGCGTTTCAGGAAGCGATCCCAGGCCTCGGACGTGCCCGCCATATCTTCCATCCAGTTCGGATTAAGCTCAGAGCCCAGATAGGCCTGTAGAAATTCGTGACGCGGCACGCCGTTACCATCAGCCAAGCGCATCAAACGTCCTTCGAGACTGATGAAACGTCGGTTAATTGCATAAAGCTGGTCAATCAGGGCATCAATACGGGCATTATTGAGCTGAAGGGATTTGATCTCCTCAATAATGGTTTCCTGAATTTGATCATATTCCTCGGCTTGAGGCTTGCGCAGTTTCTTACCGGACAAACGCGCTTTGATAAGCATTTGCTGAAGCTTCTGAAAGCGGCCAAAATCTTCGGAAATCCGGTCAAGCTTGTCCATGATCGTGTCACGGAGAGCCGCTTCCATATTTGCCATGGAGAGGTTTGTCTTATCATCCTCATCCTCGTCATCATCCTCAATCGGTTTTTCACCCGGCTTGTAATTGCGCTCGGGCATTTTATTGCGTGGTGGATGTACCGGTTTGGAGAGGTCGTCCTCTTCCGTGGCTTCGATCTCGCCTTTTTCGATTTTTTCGCGCCGAACAGCGGCCTGAGAACGGTCTTCCTGAATATTCCCGATAGACTGGTTATACGTCCCATCAAGATCAATAATATCGCGGAGCAGGATGTGACCTTCTTCCAGTTCCTCGCGCCAGATCATGATCGCTTCGAAAGTCAGAGCGGATTCGCACAGGCCCTTGATCATTGTATCGCGGCCGGCTTCGATCCGTTTGGCAATCGCAATCTCGCCTTCACGGGAAAGGAGCTCAACAACACCCATTTCACGCAAATACATGCGCACAGGGTCGTCGGTACGGTCTAATTCTTCTTTGGAGTTACCGCCTTTAACAGTGGTTGTTTCGGCCCGTGCCAGTGTTTTGGAGCCAAGTGTCGGCTCTTCCGTATCATCATAGACGGAAATACCCTGCTCGGATAACGCCGCCAAAACGACTTCAATCTCGTCCGCCGAGATACCGTCCATATCAATATGCTTGCGCAATTCGTCAACCGGAAGAAGACCGGAGTTCTTCTTCGCTTTGGCAAGCATTCGCTTGACCTCGATATGTTCCATATCAAGGCGTTTGCCGGGAACGATCACGGCGGCATCTGTATCTTTAGTGACTTCTGTTGTCTCAGAAGACTGTTTTTTCTTAGAGGTGGCTGTGCCGGCCATAGAGGCACCTTTCCAATGTCAAAGGCTGAAGATATACTCATCAGGCTTTAATATAGTCTTAGCTGCATGTTAATCTAACATACGGCCATAAGTTTACTTCACGTGCCGCTAGCTGTCGTCATCCAGCTTGGCCGCCCGCATCAAGCGCCTGAGCGCTTCCGAGTTGTCTTCCCGAATGGTGTCGGCCATTCGCAGTCTTGTGCCATGTGTTTCGTCACTTGTTTGGGCTTGCTCTAAAAGAGCGGTAGCTTCTGCTTCCCAGAAGGCTTTTCGTGTATCCAAATCCGAAGACGCACCACCCATGGCCGCTATTATTAATAATCGGTCCCGGAGAATATCCTTACGTAAGGCTTCCAGTCCCTCTTCTGATATATGCGTATTAAGCGCATTGATTTCAACCGCTTTTGTGACTCGCCAATATGACAAAAGGCTGCGTTGAAGACGGGCGCAGCCCGGGTTGGTAAAGGGAAGCTCAAAAAGGGTCTCGTCCACGCGCGTCAAAAGCTCAGGATATAGCATAACAGCCCCGATTAAAGCGCGTTCTCGGCGCAAATTCTTCGTCAGCGCGGCAGCATCGCGTTTCATAGCCAGTTTATCCGCCTTAGGTTCCTCTGAGCGGTTCTGTCGCCGATTTGGTCTCCATCCATAGGCTTTGTCAAACCTCGCCAAGAGCTCGGTCTTATAAAGAGATTTTACATCTGCATGCTCAATCTCGTCCAATGCGGCATAGAGCCTGGATTTAAACCCGGCTTTTTGTTCCGGCGTTGAAAGCGGCTCCTTCTCCCGCTCCCGCCGCCAGAGCATATCGATAAGAGGCAGAGCATTATCCAGCGCTGCGCGCATAGCGGGCGGGCCATCTGCGCGAATCAAATCATCCGGGTCTTGACCTTCGGGCAAGAGAGCGAAGCGGAGAGAATAGCCCGGCTTCAGCAACGGCAGGGCCCGTTCAATAGAACGGTACGCCGCCCGTAATCCTGCACTGTCTCCGTCGAAACACAGCACAGGCTCCGGCCCGGCGCGCCAGAGGAGATCAAGTTGTTCTTCTGTCAGCGCCGTCCCCATTGGGGCGACGGCATGTTCGAATCCGGCGCGGGATAGGGCAATAACGTCCATATATCCCTCGGCCACAATCATGCCCCGCGCCCCGTTTTTAGGGGCGGCAAGCGCTTTCCGGGCGCGGTGATAATTGTACAATAACCGGCTTTTTGAAAAAACCGGGGTTTCAGGCGAATTGAGATATTTGGCTTTGGCGTCCTTTTCCATCGCACGGCCGCCAAACGCCACCAAGCGCCCGCGACTGTCATGAATAGGGAACATAATGCGATTTCGGAATCGGTCCCAGCTATCGCGGGACTTGTCGTCGGACTCGATAATCAGGCCCGCTTCGACCAATTGTTTTTCCGTCGCCCCCTGCTGAATTAATTCCGACTTAAGCGCGGAAAAATCATTTGGCGCAAATCCCATTCCAAAATATTCCGCCGCCGTTTTGGACAGGCCCCTATTTGATAAATAGTCCCTCGCCTCCTGTCCGGCCTGTCGATAAAGCGAGCGCTCGAAAAACTCTTTCGCTCGCTCCATCCAGGAAATTGTTTCCTTATTCCGCGCCGCACGGGCTTCCGCCTGCGGGTCGGATTTTGGCATTTCCAGACCGGCGAGGCCTGCGAGTTTTTCAACCGCCTCCGGAAAGGTCAGGCCTTCCACCTCCATCAAAAAGGAGATGGCGTCTCCATGTTTTCCGGACGAAAAACAGTGGTAGAAGCCTTTTTCATCATTGACGAAAAAGCTAGGCGTTTTTTCATTCGTAAACGGAGACAGGCCGGCAAATTCCCGCCCTTGTCGTTTAAGTTTTACGTGGCGGCCCACAACATCGGACGGACGCACGCGCGCCTTTATTTCCTCCAGAAATGCTTCGCCAAACCTCATGGTCTAGAGATAAGCATAATTGTCGATATTTACGAGTCGGGAATGAGGATATGCATGTGCGCTAAACATATTCGTGTCTTTTTCTTCGCAGGCTCCACTATAGTCAGGTCTAAAAGGGGAAATCCATGACTGAAATAAAAAATAGAATTGCATTTGTCACCGGGGCGGCTTCGGGGATTGGTTACGCGCTTTGCGAAGCTCTGATAAAACGGGGCGCTCAGGTGATGATGGCAGATATTGATGTTGACGGTCTGAAAGCCGCACAAGAGAAGCTAAACGCACCTGACCAGACGGCAACTGTTACATGCGATGTCTCAAAAATCAGTGATATTGAAAATGCCGTCAAAGCCACCTTAGAGGCTTTTGGAAAAGTCCATTTGATATTTAATAATGCAGGCGTCAGCCTTGGCGGAAGGCCCGGTAAAATCGCGCTCGAAGATTGGAAATGGATCGTCGATATCAACGTGATGGGCGTCGTCTATGGATGCGAAGCTTTTATACCCACTCTCATAGAGCAAGGGGAAGGCGGTCATGTGATTAACACGGCGTCTATGGCCGGCCATTCGACCGATATCGGGATGTCGCCCTATTTCACAACCAAATTTGCCGTGGTCGGTTATTCCGAGGCTCTGTCGAAAGAACTCTCGACTGTTGGAATAGGGGTCTCCTGTCTCTGCCCCACCTGGGTAAAATCCAATATTCACAACACAACAGAGAAGGCCCCTGTAGCCGGAAAATTTGTAGAGGCCATCAGAAGCTCAAAACACTATCAGGCCGTCAAGGAGTTGATAGAGAACGGTATGGACGCAAATGTCTATGCAGAGCTTTGTCTGAACGCTGTCGAAAGCAACCGTCTGCATGTTTTCAACGATCCTGATGCGCGGCAAGCCGTCGTGGACCGAAGCACCCAACTTTTAAGTGACTATGATGAAAATCTGAAAGTCCTGAGACTCAAATAAAGAAATAAAATAAACCCACCTAATCAGTCAACGAAAACAAAAAAGCCGCCCCGAATGGAGCGGCTTTTTTAATTTTACATGGTGTCGCTTATTCAGCGGCGCCCTCTTCGATTTCCGTTGGGAACTCTTCGAGCTGCGGCGCGGCGGCCGCTTTATCTGCCAAGAACTTCTCGTCGCGGTCATTCGCCAGCTTCTGATACTTGCGGAGGTTACCGCCTGTACCGGCCGGAATAAGACGGCCCACAATGACGTTCTCTTTCAGACCTTCGAGCATGTCTTCCTTACCGAGGACGGACGCTTCGGTCAGAACGCGGGTTGTTTCCTGGAAGGATGCTGCGGAGATGAAGGAGCGTGTTTGCAGAGACGCTTTGGTAATACCGAGCAGAACCGGATCGGCCGTCGCAGGAGTCGCGTTTTTATCGCGCTCGAGCAAGGCTTTGTTGACCTGGTTAAATTCAATTTTATCCATCTGCTCATTCTTGAGCAGCGTCGTATCGCCCGGATCCGTGATCTCGACCTTTTGCAGCATTTGACGCACGATAACTTCAATATGTTTGTCGTTAATCGGAACGCCCTGCAGACGGTAAACACCCTGAACCTCGTCCACGAGATATTCCGCCAAGGCCTCAACGCCCATAATGGCCAGAATGTCATGCGGCGCTGGGTTACCGTCGATGATGAAGTCACCCTTCTTCACTTTGTCACCATCAGAGACGAGCATGTGCTTGCCCTTGGCGATAAGGAAGCTGGACGGCTCCATTGTTTCATCTTCAGGTGTGATCTGGATTTTACGCTTGTTTTTGTAATCACGCGTAAATTCAATCTTGCCGTCCATGTCCGCGATAACCGCATCATCCTTCGGACGACGGGCTTCGAAGAGCTCGGCCACACGCGGCAGACCACCGGTAATATCCCGCTGGGTCGCACCGCCCTTGGCGATACGGGCCAGAATAGTACCCGGCTTGACTTTTGCGCCGTCCTGAACGGACAAGATTGCGCCAACAGCCAGCATGTAACGGGCAATATTGCCGTTTGGCAGTTTGATTGGTTCACCGTTTTCGTCCTCGATAACCGCCACAGGCTGAATATCGCCGGATTTGGAAGAGGCGCGCCAGTCAACAATCACCTTGGAAGAGATACCGGTTTCTTCATCGGTCTCTTCCTTGGCAGAAACGCCGTCGACAATATCAAGCAGGCGGACAGTACCGCCGACTTCCGTCAGGATTGGAGTCGCATATGGATCCCATTCCGCCAGACGATCGCCGCGGGCCACTTTCGCGCCAGATTTTTTGGACAAACGCGTACCGTAATCGACTTTGTGAGTTTCCAACTCTTTGCCGTCTTTATCAACGATAGAGAGCTCAAGCTTACGGGATTTGGCAATAAAGACCTTACCGGCTTCAATTGCGTCTTCCTTATCATATTGAAGTATACCTTCATTCGAAGATTCAATAACGGACTTGTCAGAAACAGACGCCGTCCCCCCAATATGGAAGGTCCGCATGGTAAGCTGCGTACCCGGCTCGCCAATGGACTGAGCGGCGATAACGCCGACAGCTTCGCCCATATTGACTTTGGTGCCGCGTGCAAGGTCGCGGCCATAACACGTCGCACAAACACCGGTTACAGTGTCACATGTCAGCGCACTACGGGAGCGAAGATTTTGCAATCCGGACTCATCGATTGCGGCGGCAATGTCTTCGTCAACATAGGTATTGGCTGGGAACATGAGGTCGCCCGTACGCGGATCCTGAATATCTTCGGCGAGCGTCCGGCCCAATGTCCGTTCCCCCAGAGAAACGACGACTTCACCGCCGTCCACAACTGGCTTGAACTCGATGCCTTGCTCTGTACCGCAATCCTGTTCGGTCACAATACAATCCTGCGCCACATCGACGAGGCGGCGTGTCAGATAACCTGAGTTCGCCGTTTTCAGAGCGGTATCAGCCAGACCCTTACGCGCGCCGTGGGTCGAGTTAAAGTAATCCATCACGGTCAGACCTTCTTTAAAGTTTGCCGTAATTGGAGTTTCAATAATTTCGCCGGACGGCTTGGCCATGAGGCCGCGCATACCTGCAAGCTGTTTCATCTGGTTTTTGGAGCCCCGAGCACCGGAGTCCGCCATCATGAAGATAGAGTTGATGACCTTACGCTCGCGCGCGGCTTCACCCATCATGGCGTCAGCCACTTTATCCGTACATTTGGACCAAGCATCGACAACCTTGTTGTACTTCTCGCCTTTGGTGATGAGACCGTCAGCATATTGCTGTTCGAAATCAGAAACGAGGTCCTGAGTTTGATTTACGAGCGTATATTTCTCTTCCGGAATGACCATGTCATCCTTACCGAAGGAAATACCGGCTTTCGCCGCTTCGCGGAAACCAAGACCCATCATCTTATCAGCAAAGATGACAGTCGCCTTTTGACCAGCATGACGATAAACCGTATCGATCAATTTGCCGATTTCTTTTTTCGTCAGAATTCTGTTGATGATGTCATAAGAAATGAGGTGATGATTTGGCAGGAATTCAGCCAGCTTCAACCGTCCAGGGGACGTCTCGGCCACTTCATAAGTTACCTTGCCATCTGCATCCGTGACAGGGAAGCGTCCCTTCACTTTGGAGTGAATACTAACAATTCCGTTGTCCAGAGCCGCTTCGACTTCTTCGATGGAGGCAAACATCATGCCCTCACCTTTTTCGCCGTCGCGCATCAAAGACATGTAATACAGACCCAAAACAATATCCTGAGACGGTACAATGATGGGCTTACCATTGGCAGGTGACAGGATGTTGTTGGTAGACATCATCAAAACGCGGGCTTCAAGCTGCGATTCGATTGAGAGCGGTACGTGGACAGCCATTTGGTCGCCGTCAAAGTCAGCGTTAAAGGCGGAACAGACAAGCGGATGAAGACGGATCGCCTTACCTTCTGTCAGTTTTGGTTCAAACGCCTGGATGCCCAATCTATGAAGGGTCGGCGCGCGGTTAAGTAGGACCGGGTGCTCCCGAATAACTTCGTCGAGGATATCCCAAACTTCAGGGCGCTCTTTCTCCACCAATTTCTTGGACTGTTTGACTGTGCCGGACAGACCTTTGGCGTCGAGACGCGCATAGATGAACGGCTTGAACAACTCGAGGGCCATTTTCTTTGGCAGACCGCATTCGTGAAGTTTCAGCTCTGGGCCCACCACGATGACGGAACGTCCGGAATAGTCCACACGCTTACCAAGAAGGTTTTGACGGAAACGACCCTGTTTACCTTTGAGCATGTCGGACATGGATTTCAGAGGACGCTTATTGGCGCCTGTAATCACGCGGCCGCGACGACCATTATCAAACAAGGCATCAACGGATTCCTGAAGCATCCGCTTTTCGTTACGGATGATGATGTCCGGCGCGCGGAGTTCAATCAGACGCTTCAAACGGTTGTTCCGGTTAATAACGCGGCGATAAAGATCGTTCAGGTCAGACGTTGCAAAACGGCCACCATCCAGAGGTACAAGCGGGCGAAGCTCCGGTGGAATAACCGGAACGACAGTGAGAACCATCCACTCAGGACGGTTGCCGGATTGAACGAAGGCCTCAAGAAGCTTCAAACGCTTACGGAATTTTTTCAATTTAAGCACAGATCCGGTTTCGGTCATATCGAAACGTGTGCGCTCAATCTCGGCTTCGAGATCGAGGTTTTGCAGCATGTCGCGAACGGCTTCCGCGCCGATACCGGCGGTAAAGCTGTCTTCACCGAATTCGGCCTGCGCGTCGATATATTCTTCTTCGGACAGGATTTGACGCTCTTCGAGAGAGGTCAAACCTGGCTCTGTCACAACATAGGATTCAAAGTAGAGTACGCGCTCAACTTCTTTCAGCGTCATGTTGAGCATGGTTGAAATACGCGAGGGTAGAGACTTCAAGAACCAGATATGCGCAACCGGCGCAGCCAGTTCGATATGGCCCATACGCTCACGACGAACGCGGGTGACAGTCACTTCGACGCCGCATTTTTCGCAGACGACGCCTTTATACTTCATACGCTTATATTTACCGCAAAGGCATTCGTAATCTTTGACCGGGCCAAAGATGCGGGCGCAGAACAGGCCATCTTTTTCCGGTTTGAAGGTCCGGTAGTTAATGGTTTCAGGCTTGCGGATTTCCCCGAACGACCAAGAAAGAATCTTCTCAGGCGACGCGAGTGAAATACGGATACGGTCAAAGGTCGGGCCTTCTTGCGCGGGGTTGAAAATGTTCATGACCTCTTGGTTCATGGGATTTTCCTTTCAAAGTGAGCGACGGCGTCCCGCCTCTCTAAAAATTCTTTGGTGAATTCGTATATAGAACGATTCACCGACAAGTCAGTGTAGCAGGGATGTCAACACCCCTGCCCTGTCTTAAGATTTATCCGTTTGTCAGTTCCACATTCAGGCCAAGAGAACGGATCTCTTTAACCAGAACGTTGAAGGACTCAGGAATACCGGCTTCAAAACCGTCATCACCGCGGACAATAGATTCGTATACTTTCGTACGACCCGCAACGTCATCGGATTTGACTGTCAGCATTTCCTGCAGCGTATAAGCTGCGCCGTAAGCTTCCAGAGCCCAGACTTCCATCTCACCGAAGCGCTGTCCGCCGAACTGTGCCTTACCGCCCAGTGGCTGCTGAGTAACAAGTGAGTATGGGCCGATAGAACGGGCGTGAATCTTATCATCCACCAAGTGATGCAGTTTCAGAAGATATTTGTAACCGACTGTTACCTGACGTGTGAAACGATCACCTGTCCGGCCATCATGCAATGTGACCTGACCTGAGCTATGTAGTCCAGCTTTCTCAAGCATTTTCACAATATCAGGTTCGCGCGCGCCGTCAAAGACGGGCGTTGCGATCGGAACGCCTTTGGTCAGGTTCCCGGCCAATTCGATAAGCTCGTCATTCTTGCGCGGTAGAGTTTCCTCTTCGCCGTAAGCATGTTGAAGCGTCTCTTTCAGAGCCGACATATCGCCTTCAGCCTTGTAAGTTTCCAACGCCTCGTTGATCATCTTGCCAACACCGGAACAGGCCCAACCCAAATGGGTCTCGAGGATCTGACCTACGTTCATTCGCGACGGAACGCCCAATGGGTTCAGCACGATATCAACGGCGGTACCGTCTTCAAGGAATGGCATGTCTTCAATCGGGTTAATCTTGGAGATAACACCCTTGTTTCCGTGACGACCGGCCATTTTATCACCCGGCTGAAGCTTACGCTTAACGGCAACAAAGACTTTGACCATCTTCATCACGCCTGGCGGAAGTTCATCACCGCGCTGGAGTTTATCAACCTTATCTTCAAAACGGGCATCCAAACGGGACTTAGAAGAATCATACTGCTCTTTCAGAGCTTCCAATTCGCCGATTGCCTGCTCGTCATCAACGCCGATACGCCACCAGTCGGAACGGGGAATATCGTTAAGTGTTTCTTCTGTCACAGGGCCTTTCTTGAAACCACGAGGACCGGAAACAGCATTTTTACCCATCAAGGTATTCTGAACGGAGCCGTAGATTGACCGCTCAAGAATTGAGAGCTCGTCATCACGATCTTTGCCCAAAGCTTCGATTTCTTCGCGTTCGATTTGCATCGCGCGCTCATCTTTGTCGACGCCGTGACGGTTAAAGACGCGAACTTCGACGACAGTTCCTGACGCTCCCGGAGGAAGCTTCAAGGACGTATCGCGGACGTCAGACGCTTTTTCACCGAAGATTGCGCGGAGGAGTTTTTCCTCCGGTGTCATCGGGCTTTCACCTTTTGGCGTGACTTTACCGACAAGAATATCCCCGGCATGAACTTCAGCGCCCACAGCCACAATACCGGCTTCATCGAGGTTCCGCAGAGCCTCTTCGCCGACATTTGGAATATCGCGTGTAATCTCTTCAGGGCCGAGCTTTGTATCACGCGACATGATAGAAAACTCTTCGATATGAAGAGATGTATAGACATCGTCGCGCACAATACGCTCTGAAATCAGGATCGAGTCCTCAAAGTTGTAGCCATTCCAAGGCATAAACGCGACGAGCACGTTCTTACCAAGCGCCAATTCACCCAAATCGGTGGACGGGCCGTCAGCAATAATATCGCCGGCTTTCACTTCGTCTCCAACCGTCACCAATGGACGCTGGTTGATACAAGTGGACTGGTTAGAGCGCTGGAACTTCAGCAAGTTATAAATATCAACTCCGGAACGGGTCAGGTCAGTTTCCTTGGTCGCGCGAATAACGATACGTTTTGCGTCAACTTGCTCAACAATACCTTCGCGTTTCGCCGCAACGGTTGCGCCGGAATCAAGAGCTACAACAGACTCCATGCCGGTTCCGACCAGAGGCGCTTCGGCCTTCAGCAGAGGTACGGCCTGACGCATCATGTTTGATCCCATCAAGGCACGGTTCGCATCGTCATTTTCCAGGAACGGAATAAGTGCGGCCGCAACAGAAACAAGCTGCTTCGGAGACACGTCGATAAAATCAACGTCTTCTTTTGCAACCAAGGTTACTTCGCCGTTGACCCGGCAGGTCACAAAGTCAGAGGCCAGCTCTGTTTTGTCGTTAATTTCGGCATTGGCCTGAGCCACGGTATAGCGCGCCTCTTCCATAGCAGAAAGATAGACGACCTCATTGGTCAGTTTGCCGTTATTGATTTTGCGATACGGGCTCTCAATGAAGCCGTATTTATTCACGCGCGCATGTGTGGCGAGTGAGTTAATCAAACCAATATTCGGGCCCTCGGGCGTTTCAATCGGACAGATGCGGCCATAATGGGTTGGGTGAACGTCGCGAACCTCAAAGCCTGCACGTTCGCGCGTCAAACCACCTGGGCCAAGCGCTGAGAGACGGCGCTTATGCGTAATCTCCGAAAGCGGGTTGGTCTGGTCCATAAACTGAGACAGCTGGGAAGAGCCGAAGAATTCGCGGACAACAGCGGCAGCCGGTTTTGCATTGATAAGGTCATGCGGCATAACCGTTTCGATATCTACAGATTGCATACGCTCTTTAATGGCGCGCTCCATCCGCAAAAGACCAATACGGTATTGATTTTGCATCAGTTCACCGACTGAGCGAACGCGGCGATTACCGAGGTTATCAATATCGTCCACTTGGCCAATGCCGTCTTTTAGTTTGCTGAGTGTATCTACAACAGCCAGAATATCTTCCTTGCGCAAGACACGGATTTCGTCGCCCACATCCTGCATATCCATACGAAGATTCATTTTCACTCGACCAACGGCGGACAGGTCATAACGCTCCCCATCAAAGAAGAGTGAATTAAAGAGATCCTCTGCGGCTTCCGCTGTTGGCGGCTCGCCCGGACGCATGACGCGGTATATATCAACAAGCGCGCCTTCGCGTGTTTCGTTTTTATCTGCCGCAAGCGTATTGCGGATATAAGGGCCGACATTGACGTAATCGATGTTCAATACGGACAACTCATTAATACCAGCTTCGTTGATTTGCTCCATGGACTCAATGGAAAGCTCGTCCCCTGCTTCGGCGTAAATCTGACCTGTTGACGTATTGACGATATCTTCCGCCGCGAAGCGCTCTGACATTTCCTCATTGGAAATCAGAATGTTCTTTAAACCATCATCCGCCAATTTCTTGGCGCCGCGTTTCGTCAGCTTGCGGCCTGATGGCGCAACAACTTCGCCGGTTTTGGCATCAACGAGGTCGCGAAGCAGTTTTGCGCCGCGATAATCTTCGGCGTTAAATGGACGAACCCAGCCATTGCTTTTCTTGTCAAATTTGAAAGAAATGGACTCATAATACTGGTCCAGAATATCTTCCTTAGACATGCCCAAAGCATAAAGCACGGTTGTCGCAGGCAATTTCCGGCGGCGGTCAATACGGGCATATAAAATGTCTTTGGCGTCAAATTCAAAATCAAGCCAAGACCCGCGATAAGGAATAATACGGGCTGAGAAGAGGAACTTGCCTGAGCTATGGCCTTTCCCTTTGTCATGGCTAAAGAAGACGCCGGGTGAGCGGTGCATCTGAGAGACGATAACACGTTCTGTACCATTAACAATAAATGTGCCTTTGTCCGTCATGAGCGGAATATCGCCCATATAGACATCTTGCTCTTTTATGTCTTTCACAGACCGCGCGCCTGTATCGTCATCAATATCAAAGACGACCAAACGCATTTTGACCTTGAGCGGCGCGGCGAATGTAATATCGCGCTGCTGACACTCTTCTTCGTCAAATTTTGGTGTCTCGAATTCGAAAGACACATATTCCAGAACCGCACGGTCGGAAAAATCCCGAACAGGGAAGACAGAGTTGAACACGCCGTTCATCCCTTCATCCTTACCGCGATCGGCTTGCTCTATGCTTTTTTGCAGGAATTGATCGTAAGAGCTTTTTTGAACTTCGATCAAATTCGGCATCCGAACAACTTCGGGAATACGGCCAAAGCTTTTACGAATGCGTTTTTTACCTGTGAATGTAAGCGACATCAAAGACACCTTCTCTTTTAAAGCAAAAATCCGCCTCCGGGCTGCAGTCCCGAAGCGCGTTTCGCTTTTTAAAATTCCGTGAAAGTTTTAACCTGCTTTCACCAGACGGACTGTTCACTCTACAGGCCGAAAAGAGGATAGTCCGGAGCGAGGACGCCCCGGACTACTGAGACTATTTAAGCTCGACAGTCGCACCAGCGGCTTCGAGTTTCTCTTTGATGTCTTCAGCTTCTGCCTTAGGCGCGCCTTCTTTGACGGCTTTAGGAGCAGCTTCAACAAGCTCTTTGGCTTCTTTCAGGCCAAGACCTGTGATGCCGCGAACTTCTTTAATAACAGCAATCTTGTTGCCGCCGAAAGAGGTCATGACGACATCAAATTCGTCTTTCTCTTCAGCTGCACCAGCGTCGCCGCCACCGGCAGGACCAGCAACAGCCACAGCGGCTGCGGCTTTAATGCCGTTTTCTTCAAGAATATCATTCAATTCTTTTGCTTCGAGGATGGTCAAGCCCATCAGCTCATCAGCTAGCTTTTTTACATCAGCCATTTTTTAGTTTCCTTTTAGGTTTCAGTTCGAATTTTGCGAGAATGGAAAGTGTTATGCCGCCGCTTTTTCTTCTATCACCTTGATCGCACCAGCGAGGTTTGATCCTTGTGACGTAAGACGCTTAGCAACCTCAGAAGCCTGACCGATAAGACGTTGAGCCGCCATACCAATAAGCTCTTCGCGACTTGGAAGCTTGGACAGAGCTTCAACACCTGATGTGTCAAAGACATCCTCACCCATGAAACCGCCAATAATCTCGAGATTTTGCGAGTCCTTGGCGAATTCAACAGTCACTTTTGGCGCAGAGATCATATCCTCGGCCCACGCAATTGCGATAGGACCAGTGAATTTTTCACCCGCCGCTTCGAAAGGCTTCCCCTTCATAGCGATCTTTGCCAAACGGTTTTGTACAACACGGAAAGTCGCGCCTTGCTCTCTGAGCTTGGCACGCAAATCTTCCATTTCCGCAACGGTCATGCCTGAATAAGCAGCCATAACCACGGAGCCTGCACCATCAAAGATCTCTGTGAGTTCTTTAACGGTGTGTTCTTTTTGAGAACGATCCATTTGCGGTCTCCCTGTTTAATGGGCCTCACACCATGCGGGGCCCGACAAGTGCCGCGGCCAGTTAAGGACGCAGCGGTTTTTCTGTCCCTTTTCAGGTCAACAGGGCTCGAACCGAGACGCAAGCGCGCGCGGGGCGCACAATTATATCGGCCTTACTCTGTCTGCGCCGGAAATTAAGCCCTGCGTTTGCGGAGCACCGGTGGTCTTGGACAGACCGAACATAATCTTTAGGAAAATGTCCGGTATTGAGCCGCAGACCCAAAAGCCCGCGACTTCAAATTCTTTAATCGCCTAAGTCGACACCTCAGACGAATCGATTTTCACACCCGGGCCCATGGAAGAGCTGATCGTGATGCGCTTGATATATGTACCTTTGGCCCCGGAAGGACGCGCTCTCTGAATAGCTGTCAAAAACGCATTGACGTTTTCTTCCAGCTTGTCTTGAGAAAAGCTTGCTTTCCCGACACCGGCGTGAACGATCCCGGCTTTTTCCGCCCGGAATTCAACAGCGCCGCCTTTAGCATCTCCTACAGCTTTGGCTACATCCATTGTCACAGTGCCAACCTTCGGGTTTGGCATCATGCCCTTAGGACCCAGAACCTTACCGAGACGGCCAACAAGCGGCATCATATCCGGCGTGGCAATTACGCGGTCAAAAGGCATATCGCCATTTTGAATTTGCTCAGCCAAATCATCGGCGCCGACAATATCCGCTCCGGCTTCACGCGCCTCATCTGCCTTTGCATCTTTTGCAAATACAGCAACGCGGATAGATTTACCGGTACCGTTCGGCAACTGACAAACGCCGCGGACCATTTGGTCAGCGTGGCGAGGATCAACACCGAGGTTTAGAGCCAAATCGATAGTTTCATCGAATTTCACTTTTGCATTGTCTTTTACAATCTTTACGGCGTCTGAAACGCTGTAATTATTATCGCGGTCAACATTGGCTTTCGCCGCTGTCATTCTTTTACCTGTTTTTGCCATGATCTTACCCTGTCACCTCAAAGCCCATTGACCGGGCGGACCCAGCAATAATCTTTGTCGCCTGATCCAAATCATTTGCAGACAAATCTACCATTTTAGCTTCTGCAATTTCGCGGCACTGCGCCATCGTTACTGTTCCGCCGACCTCGGAGCCAGGCAGTGTTCCGCCCTTTTGCACGCCCGCCGCCTTTTTCAGATAATAAGAAGCAGGGGCTGTTTTGGTAACAAACGTAAAGCTCTTATCCTGATAGACAGTAATGATAGTTGGTGTTGGAATACCCTTTTCGAGATCTTCCGTTTTGGCGTTAAACGCCTTTGCGAATTCCATAATATTCACACCGCGCTGACCCAATGCAGGGCCGAGGGGCGGTGAGGGATTGGCTGAACCCGCAGGGATCGTCAGCTTGATATAGCCTTGAATCTTCTTTGCCATGTTCCACTCCTTCAAGTGTCTCCCGATTTAACGGAAGGATTGATGCAGGCCGCCTCATGCCGCCTGCTTTGTGGTGTCCGTGGTGCGCCTCCTGATAACAGAAGACAGAAAGGCGATGACTGGACTTAGCCACGCCTCCCACAGACAATATTCACCTAGCTCTGTTTTTCGACCTGGGTGTAATTCAATTCGACAGGTGTTCCCTGCCCAAAAATGTTAATCAGGACCTTCAAGCGCGCATGCTCTTCGTCCACGCTCTCAACCGTGCCATTAAAGCTTTGAAACGGTCCGTCGACAACCTTGACTGTTTCGCCAAGGTCAAACTGCACCATAGGACGAGGACTATCGACGCCCTCTTGAATTTGTCCAACAATGCGCTCAACCTCTTTTTCGCTCACCGGGAGCGGTTTGGAAGTAGAGCCCAAGAAACCTGTTACTTTCGGCGTATTCTTGACCATGTTGTGAACCGCATCCGTCAGATCACACTTCACAAGGACATAGCCCGGAAAAAATTTACGCTCTGACTCAACCTTGCGGCCCTTACGAACCTCAACAACACTCTCTGTCGGAACCAGAATTTCCTCGAAAAGATGAGACAAGCCCTTCTCTTCCGCTTCGCGCTCTATACTGCGCTGAACATGCTTTTCGAAATTCGAATAAGCCTGCACGATATACCACTTAGCCGCCACAGTTACGCGCCTCCCATGTTCAGTACGAGTCTGACGATTGTCGCAAGCGCCCAATCAACGAAGAAGAAGAACACACCCATCAGAACAACCATAACCATCACAAGCACTGTTGTGGTGAGCGTTTCACGCCAGGTCGGCCAAACAACCTTTCGAGCCTCCTGACGAACCTGTCCAAGATATTGAACAGGCCCAACAGACGACTTATCGTCTTTGGCATTACCGGCTTTGGCTGGTACTGGCTTTTTCTTGGCCATTCTTTCCTCAAACTCCAAAACGCGAAACAGCCCTAAAAGCCGTTCGCGTTGTTGATTGCCACGAACTGAAGCACACTTTGATACTTACAAAGTGCTCGGGCGAAGCTGGCAGGGGCGGAGGGACTCGAACCCACGACCCTCGGTTTTGGAGACCGATGCTCTACCAACTGAGCTACACCCCTAAAGCAGTCCCGATCGGGCGGCAGGCTGAGGCTTTCTCAACCCGCTATGAAATCTTAAGACCTAATCAGTAATCTTAGAGACGACGCCGGCGCCGACAGTACGTCCGCCTTCACGGATAGCGAAGCGGAGCTTCTCTTCCATGGCGATCGGCACGATAAGCTCAACGTCAATGTTCACATTGTCGCCAGGCATAACCATCTCTGTCCCTGACTTAAGACTTACAACACCGGTCACATCCGTTGTCCGGAAGTAAAATTGTGGACGGTAGTTGTTGAAGAACGGCGTATGACGCCCGCCTTCTTCCTTCGTCAGGATATAAGCTT
>JAPYSU010000071.1 GCA_029936425.1 Litorimonas sp. | reverse complement strand
GATGAAGACTTCCGGCAAAGCTACGTCTTGAACGTTAAGCTTGTCGATAGCCTCCTGAGTGACCGGGGCAGTTACCTCGACCAAACGCGGAAGCTTTTCGAGTTGCTCTCGTCCCAGTTCGAGAGCTGCGAGGACTTTTTCGATGCCTATTACACCAGCGGTCGCGATGTTGCAGGACTTCTTTCCGGGCTAGTCAAAGCTTGGAAAGGTCTAGTTCCAACTGTCATTGCGAGCCCTAATAATATCTCCCACGTCACCCAACTGGTCTCGAACCTACCGGAAACCTCGCTCAGACAGCTCGCAAGGGATTTTGAGGAGTTACCGGAATTTGTTTCCGCGAACCTTCCAGAGATTCTGGTGAATTCACCCGAACTCGAACCGGAACGCCTTGCATGTCTCGACTTTGAGATCAAAGATCTTGCAGCAATCAAAGAACACTCTGAAATTGTACGTGTCATGTTCGAGGAGGAGCTTTTCGAACTCACGATCTCGAATCTGGAGTATGTCTACCAAGAGATTTTGGGAGAGAACGATCTAGAGTCCCTACATGAAAAGAACTTCACGACTATACGTTCGACGAATAGTGCACCCTTGATTAATCGAGTAGAGCGCGATTTACATCGATACCTCCATGAGATTCTCTTGGAGCTTCAAGAAAACTCAAAGGAGGTTGCCTCCGCAATTCTAGACGTGATACGCCACGATGATATTGATCATGATGATCTTCGAGAGTTTCTTGAACGACAGACAGCTCAGTTGCCATCTTTGGAGGACGTGCCTGAAAGATTACAGGCGATGCTGTTCGACCAAAGCGTGATCCAGCCAACTTGGGAAAATTGTTTGGCCTTCATGGAAAGTGAAGGATTCGAGGCGAATAGCTTAATTGGTTATCTTGATCAAGAGATGGTTCGTGCTGCCATCCTGGAACACCCAATACCAAGCGACACGGATTCACGGCAACTGCGTTTATTCATATTTAACGCAGGCTCTCTATCTGATGCCGCCTATCAAGAATACGCTCGCGCCCTGCCGAGGCCAATCCAGACCCTACCGGAAGCACTCGAGCCGGAAAAAATTCGAATCCTTATAGATGAACGAAAAGTCTCATTTACTCAGGAAAACCTTGACTGGCTCGCCGACACCAGGCCTTTGCAGGTACGATTCGTAGCGATCAACATGGATGATTATCTGGCCGATCCAGAAAACCTTGTAATCGATGATGACCTTCGAGAGGAGCTGCTTCAATCTGAAATCGATAATGCAGCCAAGCTCCAGATAATCGAAATGATGGACCTCGAAGCGCTAGTCGATCTTCCCGAACGTACAGCTCTTATAGGCTCGATTCTTGGAAAAACCGACGCCAACATAGCCAACTTAAATGGGAGTGTTGCGCAATCTCTGATAACGCATTCCACGTCGATTGCGATGCAAATTTCACTCTTTAACAAATTTCAGTTTCTCATGACGGACGATGAAGTGCGTCATGTATTGACCAATCTACCGAAACCATTTTCTGAGATAAGAACTGGGCGTAATACGCCGAAACTGAAAAATACTCGTGAGAATCAGGACTTGGTCAGATGGCTTGATTCAAGACATATTATTTCGTCATGGAGTGAGAGGAGCGTCTTCAATGACGACATAAGGGTGAATCTATACAGGAGCTGATAAACGGCTTCTAGATTCTGCACTGTCTCGACGTCCGCGTTATGCCGCCCAGAATGCCACACACTGAACAAGCGCTTCGGGCCAGCTCTTGCATGCCGGTAATTGAACGATATCGAAGGGTCCACCAATAGACTAGCGCATTAGCAAAAGCCCGATCTACGCCCAGTGCCTAAGGCGGTGGCGTTATGGCGGAACCTGGAATCTAGTACTCCTTGACACCCTATTGCACCTTGCTAGACTCCGACTTGGCTGCAAGGAGCGTGGTTAGCTCTGAATGATAGTCACGCAAGGGCGCGCAGGCCCGGCAAGGATGCCTCGGGAATTCTGAAAGATATCCCAAGATCTTCATGGATGAGCAAGGAGCGATCAATGAGCGGCAAAAAAGTCGTCCTGGTCGGAGACCTCGGTACGGATCACCAAGGTTTCCCACCCACC
>JAPYSU010000070.1 GCA_029936425.1 Litorimonas sp. | reverse complement strand
GCCTTACCCTGGTTAATCATGGGCTCTATTGTAAACACCATCCCTTCCTTCAGAGCCAAACCTTTACCGGGCTGGCCATAGTGCAGAACCTGTGGCTCTTCATGCATTTCTCGCCCAATTCCATGCCCACAATATTCGCGAACAACAGAATAGCCATGCTTATGGGCGTGACTCTGAATGGCATGACCAACATCACCAAGGGTCGCGCCAGGCTTTACAATCCGGATCCCCTCCCACATTGCCTCATAGGTCTTATCGACCAAACGCCTAGCGATCGGAGTCACGTTACCGATCATGTACATTTTGCTCGAGTCAGCTATAAATCCGCCCTGCTCCAACGTTATATCAACGTTGATAATATCACCTGATTTCAGCTTTTGAGTGGTTGAAGGAACACCATGGCATACAACGCGATTTACAGAGCTATTCAGAACATACTGATACCCATACTGACCTTTACTCGCTGGTCGAGCATGTAGCTGATCTATGATAAACCTCTCCGCCAAATCGTTGATATCCATCGTTGAGACACCAACTTCGATACGGCCATCAAGGTAATCAAAAACCCTTGCCAGAAGCCGACCGGACTCCCGCATTACACCCAATTCTTCGGCACTTTTCAGTTTTATGCTAGCCACCGACAACCTTCCTTAGGTCTACTTCGGCCAGCTTCATTTGGTCTCGCATGATGTCAGAAAAAGTCATGCTGGGATTCGCCTCGGCGAGCATGCCAATCTTTATCCAATACTCAGCCTGAGCATTGATAGAGCGAACCATAACTGAGCTCGCCTTGCGAATCTCCCCATGTAGTTCGTCGTCAATCTTAACTATTCCCATAGCAAGCCCTCTATATACGATATATATACGAATCATATATCGCTAATGTCTGGCTGGCAACATGGTCAGTGAGGAATTTAACGCAGAGCACAGCGGCAGCCTGCGGCGAAGCCGCGTCTAGGCTGTCCAGCCCCGAAGGGGCGATGCTGGTGCGTTTTGTTATAGCTTTTCGATTTCATTAAATGTTGCCGCTAACTCTTGCAGTTCTCCGGTTTCGTGAAGCCACAAAAACACTTTGTTTAGTAACTGGCCCGACTCTTTGATGAATACCATTTGATCGCCTAGACCGTTGTTTGCAATTGCTATCGCTCCTTCTGGGAAATTGCCAAAGCCTTTACATGACTCAGTTTCATTGATTATGTGATTGCAAGTACGTGAAAGCCTCTTTTTATCAGAGGTATCTCTAATGGGGTAAAACTCCCAATCATCCTCTTCTGTTGATGCTTCCCCGCCATTATCCAATTTCATTGCTTCACGATATTCGTACGGCAATTTTGCTCCCAATTCTTTTTCAGTTTGGGCTAATTGATCTTCTGACAAGTTAAAAGGCACTTATGTCTCCGAGGCTATAACGCCCGGCGCAGCAGGCAAATTGGAGCGACGAAGGAGCGGAAATTTGGTCTGCCTGCCGCCGCTTGTTATGTGAACTGCCTGCGTAGTATTTAGCCATTATCTTTATCTCTTTTAAGTAGCGCCCTTGATAAAGCGAGCAAAGCCACCCCGAGTAAAAGAGCCAATAGCCCCTCATTTTCAGCCATCTCCGCTGGCACAATTCGATTGTATGCACCTGGCTCACGACCTATGACGAGATCAACGGCTGACTGCCAAAAGCCAACCGGAAGAAGGCCTAAAAAATGGAGGGCTGCATAAATAATGCATAGAACTCCCAACCCAAAAGAAAACCACTTCATCAGCCTGCACCTAGCCCGAGCACACATAACGCCTGGGCTCAGCGGCCGATTTGGAGGCGCGCCGCGCCGGAAAAGCGGTCCGCTGCAGCCCCTGGTTAAGTTGCATTTTCCACCATATTCTCGAATTGGGACTGGTATTTTTCCAGTTTTTTGGGGTTACAATCCGGGCATACAAACGGCTTGCGTTTACCTATGACCATTGCCTGACCAGAGCCGCAGTTGCTGCACTTTAGTCCACTGTAGATATAGGGGGCAAAATGGGTACATTTAACGTCACCACATTTGGCTTTTAAAGCTGCATATTCTTCCGTTGGAAATTGGTTTGATACCTGTAGCTCCTTGAGACTGCGCAGATGTTCTACGAAAGCGAGACTTTCATCTGCAACTTT
>JAPYSU010000018.1 GCA_029936425.1 Litorimonas sp. | reverse complement strand
GTCCACCTTATTCAAGGACGAACGCCAAAGCTGACCCCAAGATGGGCAGTGGGACAGAAAACGCGTCTTCATTTCAAGACACGCTCTTTGACATCGCCGCAATATATTTCTCACCACTTGTTCCGGGGTTTTTCTTGCGCCCCAAGTTCGGCACTTCGCCCGCTCCATTTTCCCCAATTTATGACTTGCGACTGACTCCCCGGCAGCGCCTTCGGGTTTAATCGAAACTCAGTCTGAGTTTACTCTAACCCTGTCCTGAAGGTTAATGCGCCGTTAACCTTAAGCGGGCTTTCATTCAAATCTGGTTCATCATTTTGTCCCTATAGAGATTCCCGCAAAGGTAGAATTCTGAAGGGGCTGCGACGAAGCTTCTTCGCAATTTATCCTTATGGCTTTGACCCGTGAAATCATTTTTAAAAGAAACAATGCTTCGTTTTAGATTAAAATCAACAGCGCTCAAAAGGGATACGTCTGAAAGTTACAATCTATATGAAGAAACAACAGACACGCTGGTTCCAAAACCGGAAGAGGAGTTTTACAGGCTTTCCGCCCAATTAAACCTGCAGCTTCACCTCTTGATGAATACCCTGTTGCTTTATGAGAAAATTATCAAATCAGACACTTCAAATTAATAAATTAGATAACAGATCGCCTCATACCTGCCTGTCAGAAAGCCTGCTATGAACATGCACAAAGAATATCATTCCATTCTGGATAATCACCCGGATCTTATTTGCCGTTTCGATACGAATTATATTATTCGGTTCGTGAACAGGTCTTTTGCTGATTTTTTTGGAGGGGAATGGACCAATTTAGTCGGAACAGACCTGATTGAGGTTGTCCAGAAGGGACAAAAACAGCGCGTTAAAGATCGTCTGGCGTCACTGACCGTAGAGAAGCCCAAGACACAAATAAGAAGCATGCGAATCTCCCCGACTGGCAAGGAAACAATTTTCTCATGGACTATTATTGGTCTCTATGACGAGGCGGGCGAAGTCTATGAATATCAATCAGCCGGCCGAGATATTACAGCGGAATTTAAATTAAGCGAAAGACTAGAACAACGGAACCAGGATCTGGAAGTTCTCCAGACCGAAATGCGGCTGGTCTTGGATTCTATGCCCTGTAAAATCTGGTATAAAGATGATAAAAACACAATTTTACAGCTTAATGAAACCGCCGCCGACTCCATGGGAATGGATATTAAATCAGTCGAAGGGGCTAACACCTATGACTTGTTCGGAGACAGCGCCAAATCCTATCACGAGGATGATTTAAAGGTTATAAATTCGGGTAAACCCCTCTTGGGGCACGTAGAAAAATATACTCCCAATGACGGAACCATGGGGTGGGTACAGACCGATAAAATCCCTTTTAATCATCCGGTTACGGGCGAAAAGCGTATACTTGTTGTCTCAAGCGATATTACGGAGCTCAAGGAACAAGAAGCCCTGCTTAAATCAATTAACAAAAACCTGGATGATTTTGCGTCTCTCACCTCTCATGACCTTCAGGCTCCACTCCGGCATATCGGGATATTCGCCGAACTGCTGGAAGAGGAATGCGGTCATAAAATCGGAGCAGACGAAAAAGAATATCTGTCTGAAATTCGCGGCGGTGTTGAGCATATGAGGGGGCTGATTAAAAGCTTTTTGAAATTCATGAGATCTTCGCCCGAAGGCGTAGAAATTGGCCATATTAATTTTTCCGAGATTATTACAAAGGTCGTCAATTCAAGGGAGGCAGACATTGAGGAACTCGGCGGTAAGATTACGCTTCCCGAAGACAAGATATATGTTCGGGGAGATGCACTTTTGCTGGAGCAAGTTCTTGCGAACCTCATCGATAATGCCATAAAATACCGCCAATTGGACACGCCCGTCAAAATTGATGTCAGCGCGGAAAAATCACATGGCGAATGGAAAATATTTGTTTCTGATAATGGTGTCGGCGTGGACCCCTGTTTTGCGCCGCACATTTTTGACTTATTCGGACGCGCCAAACCACATTCACATCGGGAAGGGTCTGGTGTAGGACTGGCTTTGTGTAAGCGAATCATTACATTACATGGCGGGCACATAGCTATGACTGAACATCAAACACCAGGGAGCCAGTTCGAGTTTACCCTAAAAGCTGCACCGCCGATAAAATGAGAGCTCTAATGGGAAAAATTCTTATTATTGACGACGACAGAACGGACCGCCTTTTAATCAAGAAGGCGCTCTTGAAAGTGCGCTCGGATATGGAAGTCATAGAGCTTGATGGCGGCGCCAAGGCCGTGTCGACCATTCAGACTGAACGTCCTATGGCCACCTTGTTGGACATCCGTATGCCTGGAATGGACGGTTTTGAAGTATTGAAAGCGATCAGAGGCGACTCCCAAACGCAAACCCATACGGTCATAATGGTCTCTGGCTCCGACGGGACCTCCGACAAAAAAATGGCCAAAAAATTCGGAGCCGACGGATATCTGGTCAAGCCTGACTCGTTCCTGGGCTATGGGGAGCTTGCGAAAACAATATTTGACGCCGTGTATGAGACCTGATGTTCGGAAAAGCGTCGGTCTCCTATCGTCCTTACCCAAAACACGCATTCAAACTAAAATGTTGGCTCTCTGACCATGTCAGAGCTTCATATACTCCTTATTGATGATGATCCCATCGAACACCGAATTTTTAGAAAATTCCTTGAGAGCGGTCAAAATTCTCAGACGAAGCTCAGCTATTGTTCCGACATAAATACCGCCATCGCGTTCCTCAAAGAAAACTCATTTGATTATATTTTTTTAGATGACCGGCTGTCGCCTTTCACAAGCCTGCTGGAAACGCTCCCGCAGATACGAGAATATCTTCAAGAGGCGAAAACAATTGCTATTTCCTCGTCTCTGGACAGTCCGCATCTGACAAGCGCGAAAGAAATTGGTGTCGACGAAATTATAGATAAAAATGATCTGAAGGCCTTTTTGGCCGCGCCCTTGCCTTAGATATGACGCGGCCGGCGGGGGTCAAAGCAGCCTAGGCGGCTTCTTTCTCTGTTTCGCGGTAACGCTTTGGTGCAGCGGCGGGCGAGTGGCGGCTTGGCAATATAAGCGTCTCGCCATTAGGCAGGTTGAGAACGGCTTCCCCTGCCGAAATAGCCTC
The DNA here is from genome assembly GCA_029936425.1 of Litorimonas sp. Taxonomy (GTDB): domain Bacteria; phylum Pseudomonadota; class Alphaproteobacteria; order Caulobacterales; family Maricaulaceae; genus Litorimonas. The sequence continues at coordinate 53,909 of JAPYSU010000018.1, read as the reverse complement.
AATGATATCTTTATGGGAAGCAAAGGGACCAATCGTTTCCAAGAGGCGCCACTGCGAAGCTTTATTGGGAAGAGTGGCGAACGCAGAGATCTGTTCCAATGTGAGCAAGCCCTTGGAAAAAAGGTTTTTGATTTTGTCATCCAGGCGTTCGAGACACAGAGCTTGTACTATAGTCTTCTCAGAACATTGAAAGCGATCTGAAATCGCCTTATGATCAAATCCGTTGTGATAAGCGCTCATAATCATTGTGCTGAGGTCATATTCAGATGGTACAAACGGGAGCTCTTCATTTTCATTATCGGCAGGCTCTTGATCCGATATGATGCATGGCACAGACGTTAATGTTCGGGGTAGTTTTTTTAGTCTCTGAAGATAAAAGATGGCCTCAAGGCGTTTTCTGCCGTCCAGGACGATGTACTGAAGATCACTTTTCATGACTAGCAGAGGGTTCAATAATCCGTCTTGCTGAATTGTTCTGGCTAGAGCTTTAATTTCTTCGGAAGTAGAAAGCCGTTGAATGTAAAATTTAAATTTTGATGACCCTGTCAATTTACGGGTTGGTATATGAATTAATGTCATTTGCTTATTCCCAAAATTATTTTGTCGATTTCCACAATTTGTTTGATGTCCCGCTCCTAACGGGCCCGACTTTGCTCCTATTGTCTCGAAAATGAACGGAAGCCGACAAAGAAAGTTAATTATAACTTAATATTCACATGGCTCATCTATGTTGCGCCATATTCGGATGTGGACAAACCTAATAAAACCTAGGTTTTTTCAAGGTTTGAAAAAGAGATCATGGTTAATTTTATGTTTACTCTTTTTTTGATTTATTCGTTTAATTACTCAATCCTTGATATTTAAGGACCATAGGCCAAGATAAATATACAAAGTATCGGGCGCACACTAATTGAGTCATACCTGAATAGTTATGGTTAAAGGCAAATTAGTGATTTTGTTAGTTTGGTTCAGATTAGGGTCAATTGTGCTGAGCTATCTAAGTTTCATCGCATTGATAGATATTAGTTTAACCAGGAAAACAGTGCGAGTGATGGAGCCGAAAATGAAAATTTTAAAACCCGTTCTCGTTTCGATATTTATGTTGAGCAGCGCCGCAAGTGCTGCTGCAAATAACCCGATCGAAACCTCGCGCCAATATGAACCAAGCTATTCTTATGCGCCGCAATCAGGTCGCAGCCAGTTGGTTCAAACGCCATACACTAATCTTAAAACGTTGTCCTCACGTTCCACCCGCAAGACACGTATTATCCGGGAGCCCTTACCGGGGCAGAACCGCGTTATTCGAAGTAAAAGCACGAAAGGTGTGATTGCAGTTCCAAATTATTCAAACGGCTCAATGAAAATTATACGACCATCTGCCCGAAAAACATCCCGTGCTGATATGCCTAATTTGTATTCAGAATAAATTTCCTCACTTACCCCTGCCCTTTGCTATAAAGGTCTCACACAACTTAACCGCCCCCAGGGGCGGTTTTTTTGTTTGGGTATAACAATTAACGCCACGGTTAAGCCTTATTTAATGAGCTCAAAGTAATTTTTATTATCGCGAAGGAGACTGAAGTGTTTCAGGTACCCCCTAAATTTGAGACAGAAGAACTTGCCGCTTCTAAATGGCAGCATATCTTTAAAATATTCATGTATGTCATATTGTCCAAAAAGCGGATCTATCAGGAAGAAATGGCGATGTTTGCTTTCATGACGAAACGCGTCAAATCAATCTTGAGTCCGAATTTAATTCTAACGGATATGATGCTCAAAGACTGGTTCATGCTTAATCGGGAAGAGGTTATGCAACGCGTTCTGACGGGGCATGAAGAGCGGGCGATCAAGTTTCACATGAACCACCTTGATGAGGTCGAAGACAAGTTAACAATTATCCGAGCCATGCAATCTATTGCAAAGTGTGACGGGGACTTACAAAGCGATGAAAGACGGCTCATAACTTATGTCGCGCAGCAATGGCGCTATGCTGCTTAACCATTAGACTATTTGAAAAACGCCATGATAAATATCTTACTCATAGACGACGAAAAAATTGAAGCGAAACTAGTCGATCTCGCCTTGCGCAAAACAATTGGCAAGGGGTTTCAGCTCGACTTTGCGCTTAACGTTAATCAGGCCTTGGAGCACCTGAAGTCAAAATCATATGATTTGATATTACTGGATAATTTATTGCCTCGGGGCATATCAGCTAAAAACACGCTTCCTATTATTGCCCCTCATAAGGGAAATGCGGATATAGCAATTATCTCGAGCCTGATAGATCAGGACCGTTTAAGAAGTGAAGTCGGCGTCTATATCGATGACATAGTCGAAAAATTCTATCTCAAAGAATATTTTCTGGAGAAATTCAAACCGATTTCGCCCGATGCCGTCAGGCAAAACGGATAGAGATGTCGCATTTATCAGGCATGGATTTTCTTTCGAAAGACCAGCTGTCAGACCTGTCGCATAATGTAGCCCATGATCTGAAATCTCCGCTCCGCAAAATCCGCCAATTTTCAGAACTTCTGGCATTAGATTATTCGGATGTCTTGAAAGGGGAGGGTGAGCTATATCTAGAGGCTTTAACAGAGTCCTCAAATGAACTCGGAGGGCTAATTGATAGTCTTTTGCAGTATGTCAGATGTTTAACTGACACCCGCGAATTTGAGACCGTCGATCTGAACGCTGTATTGACTAAGGTCGCCAGTGATATTCAATTTAATTCCAAGTCTGACGTTACGATAGTTCATCGTGATTTGCCCGCGGTTAAAGCAAATCCTGATCTAACACTTGCCTTGTTCTCAAATCTACTTTCGAACGCGGTTCGGTTTGTGGGGCCAGATGTTCAGCCGAGCATAGAAATATACGCAACTGAAGATCATGGAAGTCCTATCGTTTACATTGAAGATAACGGAATTGGGATAAGCGGAACAGGAGCTCAGAAGATATTCGATCCGCTTGTGAGGCTGCACTCAAAAAACGAATTTCAAGGCTTTGGAATGGGCCTCGCCTTATGTAAGGCAATTTGCGATTTACACGGTTGGAGGATTGGACATTTCGACAACAAAATAGGCGGCACTACTTTTGAGATAAAATTCAGTCAGGTTGTTTGAGAGTTCTGAATAAAAAAGCCCGCCAAATTGACGGGCTTTTTTTGAATCTTATGACCAATAAGGGTCTACGCCGTAATAGGTATAAGAAGTGTCGCGAGCTGACAAACCATCGTCTTTCGTCAGGTCGTGAAGCGAAGAGACGGGGCCGTCTTTTAGCTTTTCTTTGGTATAAGGCACAATGTAGCCTTTGACCTCTTTCGAATAGTCCAGAGACGCCCAAGGGATTGAGTGATATTTTTCACCTATGCCCAGAAATCCGCCAAAGCTGACGACGGCAAACATGATGGCGTTATCCATCTTGTCGAGCATGATATCCTCGACTTCGCCGATTTTGTCATGATCGGAATTATAAACATCGGTGCCGATAGCGCGTGAGGCACGAATAGCGCGGGTGTGACCGGTTGGGGTTGGCATAATAATCTCCTTTCAGATTAGGTTAGGGACTCTAGCAACAAGCAATAATAAAAACGGTTCCGATTATTGGGTTAAAAAACAATAATCTCATAACTCACGTTATGCCGCTCCTAGATTTTTCTTTAAGTGCGGATGATAATCTGTCTAAAGACATCTATGTCAGATATCGAAACCCTTATTCGCGCCCTTCCGAAAACAGAACTTCACCTTCATATCGAAGGCAGTCTTGAGCCGGAGCAAATGTTCGAATTTGCCGAGCGCAACGGAGTCGACCTCGCTTTTGACAGTGTCGAAGATATTCGGGCGGCCTATAAATTTAATAACCTGCAGGAATTTCTGGATCTGTATTATCAGGGTATGTCGGTTCTACAGACCAAACAGGACTTCCATGATCTGACCTATGCCTATCTGGAACGGGTGGATGTTGATAATTGCCGCCATGTCGAAATATTTTTCGACCCGCAGGGCCACACGGAACGCGGCGTGGCTTTTTCTGATGTCATCGAAGGTATTTTGAGCGGGCTCGAGCAAGGCAAAAAAGCCTTTGGGATTTCCTCCCATCTCATCCTGTCTTTCTTGCGCCACCTCTCGGAAGAAGACGCTTTTAAAACTCTCGAGCAGGCAGAACCTTATCTGGATAAAATTCTCGGCGTGGGACTGGACTCTTCGGAGGTCGGACACCCGCCGTCAAAATTTGAACGTGTTTTCGCCAAGGCGCGTGAAATGGGGCTGAAATCCTTTGCCCATGCCGGGGAGGAAGGCCCGCCTGACTATGTACGCGAAGCCCTCGACCTGTTGAAGATTGACCGCCTGGATCACGGCAACCGCGCTCTGGAGGATGAAAGCCTCGTCAAACGGTTGCGTGAAGAGGAAATCGTTCTAACCAGCTGTCCTCTCTCCAATTTGAAACTCTGCGTGATTGAGGGTTTAACGAAATCTCCGTTGAAAACGATGTTAGAGGCCGGATTAAAGGTAACGGTAAATTCCGATGACCCGTCCTATTTCGGCGGATATCTCAACGAAAATTATATTCAGGCCGCTGAGGCCCTGGGACTGACGAATGAGGATATTGTGACATTGGTCAAAAACGGGATAGAGGGCGCTTATTTATCAGAAGATCAGAAAGGGCATATTATGGCAGAGTTTGAAACGGTCGTGGAACGCCACGCCTGACTTGCCGCGCTTTTGATTGGCCCTGAAATAAAAAGGCCCCGGTTTCTAAGCCGGGGCCTTTTGTGTTTCTTATGTGGCTAAATTAGCCTTCCATATCTTCAAGCTCTTTGCCTTTGGTTTCCTTGACCATCCAGAGGACGAAGAAAATCGAGATAAAGGCGAAGAAGGCATAAATACTATACGCTGCGGCAAGACCAATACCGGCTAAGAAGACTGGGAAGGACCAGGTAATCAAGAAATTGGTAAACCATTGCGCAAAGCCGGCAACCGCCAGACCGGATCCGCGGATCTGGTTCGGGAACATTTCGCCGAGCATGACCCACATGACGGGTCCCCAGCTCATATTGAAACAGACGACATAGGCATTGGCGGCTATCAGGGCGACGAGACCCATTTGACCGGGAAGCTGTAAGGTACCGTCAACAAGCTGACCTTGGGAGAAGGCGAAAGCGACAACGGCCAGTGTGATGAACATACCGGTCGAGCCCCAGACCAGAAACGGTTTGCGCCCGATCTTATCAATTGTGGCAAGGGTTATCATAACGGCGGCAATGGAAAGACCGCCGGAGAGAACATTGATCAACAGCGCGTCACTTTCCGTAAAGCCGACGGCCTGCCAAAGCACGGCGCCGTAATAGAAAACGACGTTGATCCCAACTAATTGCTGGAACATGGCGAGGCCGATCCCGACCCACACTATGGTCCGGAAGATAAATCCCTTTTGACCTTTTTTAAGAAGGGTGTCGCGCAAAGCCGGTTTGTGATCGTTGAGAAGGGATTTCCGGATTTCTTCAACCTTGCGGGCGGCTTTGGCCTCCCCGAATAATTTCAGCAAAGTCGATTTTGCCGTCTCCTCATCTTTTTTGAACATGGAAAAGCGCGGGCTTTTCGGAATGAAAAACAAAAGAAACAGAAACAGAAAGGCCGGGATGAGTTCCATCCAGAACATCCAGCGCCAGGTTTGAAATCCGCCCCAGAAGACTTCAGTTGAGCCTCCGGCCGTATTCGCCAAAACATAGTTTGACAAGAACGATAGAAAGAGTCCTGCGATAATGGCGACTTGCTGGATAGAAGTTAAACGGCCGCGCGTTTCGGCAGGCGCTATTTCAGAAATATAGGCCGGAGCCATAACGGAAGCGGCGCCTACGGCAAGGCCCCCGATTATGCGGTAAATATTAAAGGCAAATGCAGATCCGGCGACCCCTGAGCCCCAGGCACTTATGATAAAGAGCAGGGCGGCGACAATAAGCATGTTACGCCGTCCGAATTTGTCGGCGAGCCAACCGGCAAAAAAGGCCCCCACAGCGGAGCCAAGCAACATGAAGGAGACGCTCCAGCCAATTCCGGACGCGGATAACCCATAGGTTTGAGTTAGGCCATCGACGGTGCCGTTGATTACGCCGCTGTCATAGCCAAACAAAAAGCCGCCGAGCGTCGCCACCACAGCTATAAGAAAAATGAAGCCGGAGCTTCCGTCTTGTGTGTTATCTTTCATGAAAATCCCCTTAGATACACTTCGTATTTATAACAGTTTGCCTGTCTGTGTTAGACTGGACATTCTTTCATTATGATAGCGCTGTCAATTCAAGACTTAAAATTGGCTTTAAACCGCCTTTTGCGCAGCTTTAGCCGCTGAAGGTTTCCCGTAAGCAAGTTAGGTGCCAGCTGAGAAAGGGACAGTTTGGATATAGATTACCCTCAGAAATGAATTTGACAGCGTTGTCATTGTGACTTAACCCAGATTTTCATTCAAGGCAAAAGAATTGCCAGTTAATAATCCGCTTCAAGCGGAAGAGCCATAAAAAAGGGGATGTTCATGTTAACACGTCAGCTCATTACGACAGGAATCAGTTCAGCTGTTCTAGCGGCAGCTTTCGGGGCGGCAATATCTGTTTCGGCGCAGACCTCGCCTTCAACAGAAACCGAGAGTAATGCCGGCTTTCCCGTTAAAACAGTGTCTTCCTATGACCGGGTTAATGACCTGCTGTCGAAAATGACACTGGATGAGAAACTGGCCCAGATTTCCTGCATCTGGTTCGACAAGAAAAAGGTCATCGAAAAGGACGGCTCCTTTAATCCGGAAAAAATGAAAAAAGAATTTCCTGAGGGCGTCGGGTGTTTTGCCCGTCCTCAGGACACACAGGGAATGGAAGAGGACATTGAACGCGAGGGGCTTAACGACTCAACCGTGGTGCGCAGCCTGAATGGCCGCACGCCGTCCAATACGGCTAATCTTATCAACACTATTCAGAAATGGCAGATAGAAGAAACCCGCCTCGGCATCCCGATACTGTTTCACGAAGAAGGCCTGCACGGTTTTCAGGGCTATCAGGCGACAAGCTTTCCGCAATCCATTGCCCTCGCGGCGACCTTTGATACCGATCTGGTTGAAGAAGTCTATTCCGTGACGGCCCGGGAAATTCGCGTTCGCGGCGCGCATCATGTGCTCTCCCCGGTAGTGGACATTGCGCTCGACCCACGTTGGGGCCGGATTGAAGAGACTTACGGCGAAGACCCCTATCTCGTCTCGCGCATGGGCGTTGCGGCGGTCAAAGGTTTTCAGGGCGATAGCTTTCCGATTACGGATGACAAGGTTGTTGCCACGCTAAAACATATGACTGGCCATGGTCAGCCTGAAGGCGGCATGAATGTTGGCCCGAGTCAGGTCTCAGACCGCGAACTTTACGAACGGTTCTTCCCGCCTTTCGAGGCCGCAGTCAAAGAAGCTAATGCCGCCTCGGTTATGGCGTCCTATAATGAAATCGACGGCATCCCGTCCCACGCCAATAGCTGGCTGCTGAATGATGTGCTGCGCGGTGAATGGGGCTTTGATGGCGCCGTTGTCGCGGATTATTTTGCCATTAATGAACTTCAGGGCCGACATAAAATTGTCGACTCAATAGGCGAGGCGGGCGCGCTGTCTCTGCGGTCCGGTGTCGATCTGGAACTTCCGGATGGCGTGGCTTTTTATGAGTTGAAAGAAAAAATAGAAGCGGGTGAGTTTGACGAGGCTCTGGTCGATCAGGCGGTCCGCCGCGTGCTCGAATTGAAAGAGCGCGCAAATCTGTTTGCCACGCCTTACGCCGACCCCGAGGCGGCCGATGCTCTCACGGGGAATCAAGAGGCGCGCGATCTGGCGGAGGAAGCCGCCCGGAAAGCGCCGGTTCTCCTGAAGAATAAAGACAATATTCTTCCGCTTGATGTTGCAGACTATAAAACAATTGCGGTCATCGGGCCTAACGCGGCAATAGCAGTTCTTGGCGGTTATTCGGATGAACCCCGCCAAACGATTTCCATCCTTGAAGGCATTAAAAACAAGGTTGGTGATAAAACAAATGTCCTTGAAGCACAGGGCGTGACTCTCACGGATAACCGCTCTTGGTGGGATGATGAGGTCAATCTTATTGACGAAGCTCAGAACCGCCGCGACATTGAAAAGGCTGTCTCGGTGGCTCAAAACGCCGACCTCGTCATTCTTGCGATTGGCGGGGATGAATCTACCTCCCGCGAGGCCTGGTCAGAAACCCATATGGGCGACCGAAACGACATAACCTTGATAGGCCAGCAAAAAGGACTGGTTGAGGCCCTTGCGGAAACGGGCAAGCCGATAGTTTCCGTGATTATTTCGGGCCGGCCTCTGTCTCTCGCCAATGTCGATGACAATCTCGACGCCATTCTCTATGGCTGGATATTGGGGCAGGAAACGGGAACGGCCGTGGCCGATTTGTTATTTGGCGATGCCAATCCGTCCGGTAAAATGCCCGTATCTGTTCCGCGCACTGTCGGGCAAATTCCGGCCTTTTATAATCACAAACCTACCGCCCGCCGGGGTTATGCCTTTGACGACGCCAGCCCGCTCTATGTTTTCGGAGAAGGCATGAGCTACACCACTTTTGACATTTCCGAGCCCAGCCTGTCTGTTGCAATAATAGCTCCAAATGGAGAGGCGAGCGTTTCCGTGAATGTGACGAATTCCGGAGACATGGCCGGAGATGAAATCGTGCAGATGTATATTCGAGACAAGATTAGCTCGGTCACCCGTCCGGTCAAAGAACTGAAAGGGTTCGAACGCGTTAGCCTTCAGCCCGGCGAAACCAAAACGGTTAAATTTCCGATTACCAGAGAGGCTTTGCAATTCTACAATCGGGATATGAACCGCGTGGTTGAACCCGGCGAATTTGACATCATGGTCGGCAATAGTTCGCAGAATGTGAAAACAACGACCCTGACGGTTAAATAAATGTATTTGGGTCTCGATATCGGCACGTCCGGCGTCAAGGCGGTTTTGGTGGATGACTCCCAGACCGTGATTGATCAGGCGTCCTCGCCCTTATCCGTGTCGCGCCCTAAACCGCTTTGGTCGGAACAAAACCCCGAAGACTGGGTGCGCGCCACGCATGAGGCGGTGCATAAACTCGACACACGGGCCCGCCGCGCTGTGAAAGCCGTGGGACTGTCCGGGCAAATGCACGGCGCGACCTGTCTTGACGACGAAAATGAAATTATCCGCCCGGCTATTCTTTGGAATGATGGCCGCAGCAGCGCCAATTGCGCTGAGATGATGGCCGAGATGCCGTCTTTGACAGAGATAACAGGCAATCTTGCCATGCCGGGTTTTACGGCCCCTAAAATCCATTGGATGCGTCAGCATGAACCGGAAAATTTCAAACGTATTGCGAAGGTTCTCCTGCCCAAGGATTATGTCCGATATCGCCTGACCGGCGCATTTGCCTCGGATATGTCCGACAGCGCGGGAACGCTCTGGATGAATGTCGAACGCAGAGAATGGTCAGAGGAAGTTCTGGCTTTGACCGGTCTGACAACTAAAAATATGCCGGAACTTTTTGAAGGGTCAGAGCCAACTGCAAAACTCAGCGCGAAAACCGCTGATGACTGGGGGATGGCGCAAGTGCCCGTTGCCGCAGGCGGCGGGGATAATGCGGCTGGCGCGGTAGGGGCAGGTGTCGTGAATCCGGGAGAAGGCTTTATCTCCCTCGGCACGTCCGGCGTCGTCTTTCTGGCGGATAATCATTACCGCCCGAATACGGACGGGGCTGTGCATACTTTCTGTCATGCTTTGCCGGGCCTGTGGCACCAAATGAGCGTCATTCTGTCCGCGGCAAGCGCCGTCGATTTTGTCGCCCGCATTGCCGGATTTGAAACGGAAAGTGACCTTTACGATCAGACCGCCGATGCGGAAACGCCCGGCAAAGGCGCGATTTTCCTGCCTTATCTGTCAGGCGAACGCACACCGCATAATGACCCGAAAGCCACGGGGGCCTTTTTTGGGCTGACACATGAAGATACGCCGCTTTCCATGGCGCAGGCCGCACTGGAAGGGGTGGCTTTCGCCCTTGCAGACGGGGTGGATGTCTTGAAAGCGACGGGCGCAAAAATAGAGTCTCTATCTGTCATTGGCGGCGGATCGCGGTCGCATTGGTGGGGCGCGGTTATGGCCAGCGCTATGAACCTGCCGCTGACTTACCGCAAAGCGTCCGCTGTCGGGCCGGCCTTCGGCGCCGCGAGGCTCGCGCGCCTCTGCGTCAGCGGCGAAGATTTTGCCGAAGTTTGCGCGCCGCCAAAAATCGACCACGTCATCCAACCGGATTCCGATATGTGCGACCTCTATGCGGGGCGCCGTGAAACTTTTTCCAAACTCTATCACGCGACAAAAGATTTAAATTAAAGGACACAGTTATGAGCGGCTACTTCGATCATATCGACCCCATCAAATATGAGGGGAAAGACAGCCAGAACCCGTTGGCTTTCAAATATTACGACGCGACTAAAGAGCTTATGGGCAAAACCATGGCGGATCACCTCCGTTTTGCGGTTTGCTATTGGCATAATTTCTGCTGGGATGGATTTGATGTTTTCGGCGGCGGAACCTTTAACCGCCCTTGGCACGGCGGAGACAATGACCAAGCCGCTGCAGAAGCCAAACTCGACGCGGCCTTTGATTTCTTTGACAGACTTGGAAATCCTTTTTTCTGTTTTCACGATATTGATGTCATGGCGGCGTCCGAAACGCCCAAGGAACATGTCGAAAATTTCCATAAGATCCTGGATAAAATCGAAGGTAAAATGGATTCCTCGGACGTGAAGCTCCTCTGGGGCACAGCAAATATGTTCTCCCACCCACGCTATATGTCCGGCGCGTCCACAAACCCAAATCCGGACGTTGCGGCCTTTGCGGCGCTTCAAGTCAAAGAGGCGCTTGAGGCAACGCATCGCTTGGGCGGACAAGGCTATGTTCTCTGGGGCGGCCGCGAAGGTTATGACACCATTCTGAACACAAATGTGAAACAGGAAATGCAGCAATTAGGGCGGTTCCTGACTATGGTGGTAGAGCACAAACACAAGATCGGGTTTGACGGCGACATTTGGGTCGAGCCGAAACCGCATGAGCCCACAAAACACCAATATGACCGCGATGTCGGGACGATTTACGGCTTCCTTAAGGAATATGGTCTGGAAAACGAAGTCGGCGTCAATATTGAACCCAACCACGCCACCCTGGCCGGAAATAGTTTCGAGCATGAAATTGAAATGGCGAATGCATTTGGAATGTTTGGCTCTATCGATTTTAACCGCGGCGACCCGCAAAATGGATGGGACACGGATCAATTCCCGAACGACCTTCGCGAAACAACCATGGCGCTTTATTATATTCTGAAAGGCGGCGGCTTTAAAAAAGGCGGCGCGAATTTTGATGCGAAAGTCCGCCGTCAATCCATCGACGCTGTGGATCTGTTCCACGGCCATATCGGCGCGATGGATCTCTTGGCGCGCAGTCTGGAGAATGCGGTCACCATGATTGAAAACGATCAATTGCAAAAAATGAAGGATGAGCGTTACGCCGGATGGGCCTCCGGACTGGGCGCTGACATGCTCGCAGGGAAAACCTCGCTGGAGGATATGGCCGCTGCCTGTCTGAAAGAAAACAAATCACCAAAGCCTGTATCAGGTCACCAGGAGCTGCTTGAAAACATTGTCACCCAGGCGGCGAAGTAACTTTTTCCTGCGCTGGTCCCACCCCTGCGCAGGAACTCCCGCTTTTGCTCTGATGATTAGACGTATTCAAAATTATTTCCCTTGAGAGGGGCTTTTCTTTGCGTCTGCTCTATGTCCGCCCTATCAAGGCAGAAAATAGAAGGACGTGACCATGCGCATCAAATATTTTCTGACGGTCTACGGGGCGGCCATGCTTATTGGCTCCTTGGCTTTTGCCGATGAACCCGCCAAAGCCTCTTCTGAACCGGAAGCGACCTTAATTGAGGCCGGAAATTTGGTGGATACGGTTTCAGGCCGTGTGCTGGAAAATCAAATGATTCTGGTCGAAAACGGAAAAATTGCGGCTATTGGAGCCAAATCAGAGATTGAGGGAATGACGTTACCCGATGGCGTAAATCGTATTGATCTCTCCGACTATACCGTTCTTCCAGGACTTATGGATAGCCATGTCCACCTTATCGGCAATTCGAACTTGCATGGGTATAAAAGCCTGTCGGAGTCGACACCCAGCGCCGCGATTTACGGCACGGTGAATGCAAGAAAAACTCTCATGGCCGGGTTTACCACGGTTCGAAATGTCGGCGCGCCGGGATTTGCCGATATTGATTTAATGAACGCGATTGACGAGGGCGTCATCACCGGCCCGCGCATGATTCCCGCGGGGCGGTCGATCGGAATTACGGGCGGGCATTGCGACAATAATCTTTTGCCATACGAAGACCAGAAAACCAGCGGCGGCGTCGCCGATGGTCCTTGGGCAGTGCGCGCCAAGGTGCGCGAGAATAATAAATACGGCGCCAAGGTCATAAAGTTCTGCGGCACGGGCGGCGTCCTGTCCAAAGGCACGAAAATCGGCGCGCAGCAATTTTCGTTTGAGGAAATGAAAGCCATCGTCGATGAAGCGCATCTGCTTGGCCTTAAAGTGGCGGTTCACGCCCATGGGGAAGACGGCATCAATACGGCCATCCGCGCCGGAGTGGATTCGGTTGAACATGCGAGCTTTATTTCAGATGAGGGTATTGCCGAAGCCAAGAAGCGCGGGACCTATCTCTCCATGGATATTTATGTCTCCGACTATATTCTCTCCGAAGGCGAAGAAGCGGGCATATTGGAAGAGAGCCTCGCCAAGGAACGCACTGTCGGCAAGAAACAACGCGAGCGGTTTCAAGCCGCCGTTGAGGCGGGCGCAAATATCGCTTTCGGCACGGACGCCGGAGTCTATCCCCATGGCGATAATGGCCGCCAGATGAAATATATGGTGAAATGGGGTCTGACCCCGATGCAGGCGCTTCAGGCCGCAACAATTAATAACGCCAAATTGTTCGGCGTTGAGGATATGTCAGGGTCGCTGGAGGCGGGAAAATATGCCGACATAATTGCCGTTGACGGCGATCCCATCGCGGATGTGAGCGAACTCGAGGACGTTGACTTTGTTATGAAGGGCGGCGTGATCTATAAAGCGGCGGAATAAATATATTCGCCGCTAATTGAAGACTTCAAATTTCGTAAGCCGGATCGGTGATGGCGTGGAAAGCGGGTTTTGGTTCGCCGTCCCTGTCAAAAAGAAGCGGGTAATTAAACCTCTCGGCGGGATTGCTATTCAACCAACTATCTCCGTCCCGCACGCCCCAGAACGTTACGGATTCCACGCTGGGTTTCGTGACCAGGCGGTCAAAGATGTTTCTGAGCAAACGCGCTTGATCTGCCAATAGGTCCGCCGGCGGGTTCGGTCCCAAATCGGGCTGACAATTCGTTCCGGTTTCATAGCAGGTTCCGGGGTCCTGATAAAAACTCACATCCAGCTCTGTGATATGATTAATTAATCCGCCAAATTCATTATCAACTACTTCAATCGCGGAGATTGCGTCTTCGGGTGACGTGTTCAGCCGAAGGTGGAATTGGTGACCCACCCCGTCAATCGGGATGTTGCGATCCCGGAATCGCCGGAGAATCTCGACCATATATCCCCGTTTAATGGAGTCTTCGGTATTATAATCACTCAGAAAGAGCTGCGCGGACGGATCTGAGGCGCGGGCGGCGAGAAAGGCCCAGTCGAGATAGTCCCCGTTACCAACCGCATTGAACCAATTGGTCCGCCTGTCAGGCCCGACGCCATTATTTCCATTATATATATCAGTCGAGATAACTTCATTGGTTACATCCCAGACTTTTACGCGGTCTTTAAAATGAGTGACAACCGTATTGATATAGTCTTCCAAACGGGCGCGAATGTCGTCTCTAGAGCCCTGAAGGAAATAATCCGGCGTGGCTTCATGCCAGAGCAGGGCATGACCCCTGACGCTCATATTGTTTTCGAGTGCCCAATCAATCACCCGATCGGCCCCGTCAAACTCATAAACACCTTCGCTTGGCGCAAGGATGTCCGGCTTCATCTGATATTCAGGGGTCACGCTGTTGAACTGTGACATGGCTAAATCCGAAGACATGTCCCCCCGATTAATTTGAAGGCTGGAAAGGGCTGTCCCGATCTCAAAGTTATTCCTGAATTTATTTCGAAGAAATCCCTCTGACAACTCCCCGCTTCCGGCCGGCGGCGGCGGTGGAGGCGGCGGTGGAGGAGGAGGAGGCGGTGGAGGGGCCACGGCAACAGGCGCGGCGCCGCCCCCGCCTCCTCCACAGGCAGACAGCATCAACGCGCTTGCGCCGCCAAGAAGTCTTAGTCTGTCTCTTGCAGAGAAATTCACCGCGTCCGTCCCAAAGCTTTCTATCCAAAGTCAGTTGGGAGGCTTTTTACAGAAAGCGATTAAATCCGGTTTAAAAGAGAGGCTTAATAGCCTCTTAAGCCAGGCCTACCACTCTCCAGTGTTTTCCATTTTCGACCATGGCTCTTGGGGTTTCAGGCTCGCGCCTTTTTGCAAAAGCTCTATTGAAATGTTGTCAGGGGACCGAACAAAAGCCATATGACCATCGCGCGGCGGACGGTTAATTGTCACGCCGTGTTCTTGCAGGCGTTCACAAGCGGCGTAGATATCATCGACGCGATAAGCGAGATGACCAAAATTACGCCCGCCGGAATACGTTTCTTGCTTACCGTCTTCGCCCGGCCAGTTATAGGTCAGCTCCAGTTCGGGCGATTTATCTTTATGTGCCGCTTCGACATTTCCCGGCGCCGCCAGATAGACAAGCGTAAATTTTCCGGCTTCGACGTCGAACCGGCGCGTCTCGACGAGGCCCAATGCATCGCGGTAGAATTTCAGGCTCGCGTCCAGATCCTTGACGCGCACCATAGTGTGTAAATATTCCATAATATCACCCTCGCCTTATTTAATTCCGACCATAGGCGGAGAGCTTGGCGTTTTGGCGACTTGCCCGGCCTGAGGCCAGGCGCAGTAATCCGCCGCGTAATAGGCGCCGGGACGGAAATTTCCTGACAGACCCGGACCGCCGAACGGCAGGGACGACGCCGCGCCGGTCGTCGGCTTGTTCCAATTCAGAATACCGGCTTTCATCTGAAGGCTGGCCTGTTCCCAAAGGTCCGCGTTTTCGCTCACCAATCCGCCGGATAATCCAAATCTTGTATCATTGGCTTTCTGGATCGCCGCGTCGAAATCCTTTGCGCGGTAAACCTGCAGGAGCGGACCAAACAGCTCTTCATCGGCAACATTTGAAGCGCCCGACATATCGATCAGGGCCGGATGAACAAAAGCGCCATCCGTTTTCACCGGCACGATAGGGTCTCCGCCCGATTTAATTAATTCGGCCTCAAACTCTTCGGCCATTTGGGCAGAGCGTTTGGACGCCACGGGTCCCATAAAGACCTCTTCGTCCCATTTCCCGATAGTCGTTTGGCCGATACGCGTTTTAAGCGCGCTAATCACCTGATTCCCGAACTTTCCTTCCGGGAGGATGAGCCGCCGCGCGCAAGTGCATCGCTGACCCGCCGTGATATAGGCGCTGAAAAAGGCAATATCGGCCGCGGCCTGAACGTCTCCGTCCCAGACGATCAGGGGATTATTGCCGCCCATCTCTAGCGCCAGAATAATATTTGGTCGTCCGGCGAAATGTTTGTGAAATGCCGTTCCGGTGGTAGCAGACCCTGTAAATAATAGGCCATTGATATCGGCGTTGAGAAGGGCCTGACCTGTCTCGCGTCCGCCCTGAACCACATTCAAGCAGCCTTTTGGCAGACCTGCTTCTTCAAAAGCGGCGACCATCAACGCAGCGACAGAGGGGGTAAGCTCGGACGGCTTGAAGACACAGGCGTTCCCGGCAAGAAGCGCCGGAATAATATGGCCATTCGGCAAATGACCGGGGAAGTTAAAAGGCCCAAAGACCGCCATCACCCCATGCGGGCGGTGTGTCAGACTCAGTCCCCCGTCAGATTTGTCACCGGCGCGTTCAGCTTGAGCGCGGATAGAATGGCCGACTTTTCCCGCCATAGCGCCGACTTCTGTGCGAGCTTCCCAGAGAGGTTTACCCATATCGCGGGAGATGGCGTAAGCGATGTCTTCGGCTTTAGATTTAAGCGCGTCCGCATATTTTTCCAAAATGCGAATACGTGCTTCTCGCTGTACGGCGGCCCATTTCGGCTGTGCGGCGCGGGCCTTGGCAACGGCCTCATTAACCTGATCCGCACTCGCGGCATGGCCTTGCCAAACGCTTTCACCGGTGGCGGGGCAAAGACTTTCAAAGGGGTCGCCTTGGCCTTCTGACCATTTTCCGCCGGAATAAATATCTTCTGTCTTACTCATGATTGACCCATTAATTTTTTGATTTCGGGGGCGTTAATACGCCCGTCGGCGATACGGTTGAGCAGGAGCGCAGCGAGGCCCGCTCTTTCGGAGAGGCTTTCGACAACGAAATATTCTTCGTCTGAATGAATTCGCCCGCCTCTGACGCCCAACGTATCGACATTCGGCGTTCCGGCGGCGAAGACATTATTGCCTTCACATACCCCGCCCGTATCCTTGAATTGGAGCTCAAGACCCAGAGCCTTGCCCGTGGCCTGAACGTCGGAGAGGAGTTGATCCTGCGCCGCGTTTCGCGGTTTAGGCGGGCGGTAGAACCCGCCATGCGTATGGGCTTTTATGCCGTCGCGGCTGTCTAGCACATCTTTCAGGGCAGCTTTGACCGCGCTGTCGGCCCAGTCTGCGTCATCGGGCGTCGGGGCGCGGGCGCCCAGCCGAAGAATGCCGAGGTCGGGGACGATATTGACCGCATTGCCGCCGTCAATTTTACCGACATTGAACGTCACGCCTTCGCGCTGCCCGTTCAAGGCTTCGATACGGAGCGACAGATCAGCGGCGGCCCAGATAGCGGAGCGCCCGGCTTCCGGCGCGCGCCCAGCGTGGGAGGCTTTGCCGTGGAAAACGATATCCCAGATACCGGAGCCTTTCCGGGCCCCGGCCAGACTGTCGCAATCCATTGCGGGTTCGAAAGTCAGCCCGATATGAGCGTCTTTGGCCGCGGCGTGCAGGAAGGGCGAAGAAGCAAAATTCCCTGTTTCTTCATCCGGCGTCAGAATTATTTCATAGCCGAGCTTGTCTTTAAATGGGCCGGCTTCAAAGGCGCGCATGGCGTCAATCATGACGGTCAGTCCGCCTTTCATGTCGGCCAGGCCGGGGCCGTTTAATTTTCCCTCGCCCAAATCCTTGATCTCGGTGAAGGTGCCGGGCGGAAAAACCGTGTCGTAATGACCTGTCATGACAACCCGTAGCGGGGCGTCGAGGCGCGCCTGCGCGCGAAGCACGGGCCCGGTCTGAAAATATTCTTTTTCGCCCTTATTATTTATTTCTTCGATTGGTTCAGTCGTCAGGGCTTCTACATTGGCGTCGAGTTCAGACAGAGCCTCTAATATGAGGGGATATAATTCATTTAGCCCGTCTGCGTTCAAACTACCCGTATTGATAAGTGACCAGCTTTTGACGCGCTCCAGCATAAAGTCCTGACGGGACTTTACGGTTTCAAGAACGGCTTTATCCTCTTCGCTCAGGGCGGAGAGAGAAATCATATCTGTGACGGCATTCATGCGATGCCTCCTTCCATTTGGAAATCATAAACCGCGCCGAGAGACAGCATTTGCGTCAGCTCATCCAGAGCGGCGCGGCATTCGGTCATCAGCTCGGGATCACCCAGATCGTCTCTGACGAGGCGGTCACGATAATGACGTTTGACCCAGCCCTCCAGTTCCGAAATTTTAGTGTCGTTCATCAGCATCGGCGAATGAACTTGCGTGAGTTCGTCGTCCGTTAATTGTACGCGAAGACGCAGGCAGGCCGGGCCGCCGCCATTGCGCATGGACTGGCGAAGGTCGAGATAATGCGCTTCGGAAATCGGATTATTTCCGGACAGGCAATAATCAACAAAGGCTTTGGCCGTTGGGGTTTCTTCCGCATCTTTGGGCAAAATCAGAACCATGGTTCCATTAGGTAAGCTCAAAAGCTGTGAATTAAAGAGGTAGGAGCTGATAGCGTCTTTGAGCGGCATATCCGCCATAAGGAATTCCGGCTCGAAACCGAGGGGCGCTGCCTTGGCGCGAACAGCCTTTTGCATGGCATCGACATCGTCAAAGGCGTCCTTGTGATAGAACATGACTGTGCCATTGGTGACGCAGACAACGTCATTGTGAAACGCCCCGGCATCAATCGCTTTGGCGGACTGACGAAGATAAAGCGTTTTGTCCTCATCCAATTTATGTAGGCGGGCGACAGCCTTTGAGGCTTCCAGAGTCTGGCGGCCGGGAAAGCGCGTTTGATGTGTATCGCGAAAGGCTTCCCGTCCATAAACAAAAATTTCCAGCCCTTTTTGGTCGTGGCTGGCGCACATCCGGTTGTGATTGGCCGCGCCTTCATCCCCGAAAACAGTGTTGGAGGGCAGGGCAGAATGAACAGCCGCTTTGGGCAGGATGGCTTTCAACAGGCGTTCCGTTTGCGGCGCTTCGACAGAACGGTGCGGCATGGCGACAAGGTTGGCTGTGGTCAGATGAACCTGTCCGTCCGCCGCATCCGCCGATGGGGAGACTGTCGCCGCATTCGCCGTCCACATAGGCGAGGCGCTCATCAGATTGGCGACAAGAGAGGGGTTGGCTTTCCAAGCGCTTTCATGAACCGCTTTATCGGATCCGGTGAAGCCGATATTTCTGAGGTAGTGGGTTAGAGGCCGGGCATGAGGCGGCATCACGGCTTGTGGTAAGCCCATTTTGACGAGAGTCCGCATTTTCTCCAGCCCCTGCAAAGCCGCTTCTTTGGGGTTGGAGACATTGCCCCTATTCCCGGCAGAGGCCACATTGCCGAAGCTCAGTCCCGCATAATTATGCGTTGGCCCGACAAGGCCGTCGATATTTAATTCCACACTCATATTGTCTCGTTTCTAACGATCTGGGGTTCTTTCATTTGCGCGATAAAAACCGGATCTGTGCCATTACGGATTTTATCGGCCGTGTGTTCATCGCCAATTTTTTTGACAAGATTGGCCGGTCCCACCGTAGCGCGGAAATTCATTCCAGTTCCGCAGGAATAAAGGCATCTTTCATGACCGTCGACATCGCCGTAGCTCTCAATTTCTGTTGTCGTTCTTGCGATCCAGGTCTTGTCGGTTTGGCACCGCACGGCCGGGCCGCCGTCAAAGACATCGCACATATCGGTTTCTTCAAAGCCAATACTTTTGAGCATATTCATGGCCGGGCGGGAATTGTCATGCGGCCGTCCGGTGCAGTCCGAGACGATAGGCGGCAGGAGGTTGAGCATAATCGGAAGGGCCGGAAGCAGATCAACGATGAAACGCTTATCCACGGTCGAGAGCTTATCCGCATTGTCAAAATCCATCTGAATGAAGCGGGAGGCCAAATGCTTCCAGAACGGCGAAACCCCCTGTTCATCCGTCCAGCCGAGAATTTCCGCCATGAGCCCGTCCTGAAAACTGTCCCGGTTGTTTTGGATATACCCAAACCGTCCGGCAGACAGCAGCCGGGCAAGCCCGGTACCACGGCCCGCTTTTGCCATGAAAAGAGACGCGACTTCGGAATAGGCATAAAAATCCGTCGTGATTTGCAGCGTGTCATAATCAATGGCGAGTTTCGGATTGGTCGCCCGTCCGGAGTGACGGGAGCGTTTGAAATTGTAAAAGGGCACTTCGCCGCCGAGCTTCATGATGATCGCGGAAATGCCTAAAACGACGTTGTCGCGCTCAACAATAAATAAAAGACGGTTGGCGCCTTTTTTCTCCTTCAAAGTCTCAAGCGATTCCTCCACCTGTGCCGTGACGCGCTCTCTGGTGTTGGGCACATTGGTCAGCCCCTCGCGGGCCGTTGAGGTAAACTCCAGAATAGCGTCAATATCCGCTTTCTGTGCCAGCCTGAAAATATCTTTATGCGTATCCAAACCGTATGATCATCCTTTGTGATTTCGTGAAGCCTCTCTCCTATCCGACAGGGCGGCAACCGTAAACAGACAAGACAGGCATTCTCAAGCTGGCTTGTTTAAAGACGCCGCTTTGTCTAGCCTTCCCAAAAGCCGGGAACGCCCTGGCCGGGGGACATATATGAAAATGGCAGTCTTTATATTCGGGGCAGTCTTTATCGCCATTCTGGCTTATCTATTACTTTGGCCGGTTCCGATAAATCCGCAAAGCTGGGACGCTCCTGCGGATGAGGGCTATATCGGCGCGTTTACTCCGAATGACGCTTTGGCCGAATTGACGGAGATTGCTCTGCCAGACGGTCATTACGGTCCGGAAGACCTCGTCGAAAAGGACGGCTTAATTTACATGTCGACCCAAACGGGGTGGATACTCTCATTCGATCCCGTCACCGGAAGGACGGCAGAATTTGCTGAAACAGGCGGAAAACCCCTGGGACTGGAAGTTTATAATGGCCGCCTTTATGTGGCCGATGCTTATAAAGGTCTTTTGGAGATCGACCAGAGCGGAGAAGTGAAAGGTCTCACAAATAGCGTCGATGGAACTCCCATTCTTTACGCCGACGATCTGGACATCACCGAGGCCGGACTGATTTATTTCTCAGACGCCAGTACAAAATTCGGCGCGCAGTCCGCCGGATCGACAATGGACGGATCGCTACTCGAAATTATGGAACATGGCCGGACGGGGCGTCTTCTGGTCTACGACCTCACGACGCAGGAAACCCGAAGCGTGGCCGATGGCATTTCTTTCTCAAACGGCGTAGCGATTGCCCCCGATGGACAATCCGTATGGGTTATCGAGACAGGAGAGTACCGCGTTTTGGAAATATCGCCGGAAGGCCGCCGCCGCGTGGTCATAGATAATCTGCCCGGATTTCCCGATAATATAAATCGCGGCCCCGACGGCACCTATCTTTTGGGTCTGGTGTCAAAGCGGGCCAAACCCCTGGATGACCTCTCCTCCAAACCTGTCATGCGCAAAGTGATCTGGCGCCTTCCGGAGTTTCTAAAACCGGCGGCAGAGAATTACGGTTTTGTCGTGCAACTTGATAAGGGCGGAAGGATTGTAAAGACATGGCAGGACCCGGCGGGTGCCTATCCGCTCACAACGGGCGGACTAGTCAGCGGCGACCGTTTATATGTGTCTAGCCTGGGGTCGGAAACTTTGGGTTATCGGCCCTATCCTTAGCCTGTAAGGTAAAAGCAAATAAGAGAGGAAAAGATATGTCAGACCGAGAATTTGAAATTGTCATTTATGGAGCCACAGGATTTACAGGACGATTGGTCGCCGAATATCTGGACAGCGAATATGGCAATGACCTGAAATGGGCAATGGCCGGACGCTCACAGGACAAGCTTGAATCCGTTCGAGATGAAATGGGCATTTCTAAAGACGTCGCCCTGATTGTCGCTAACTCCGATAAACCGGAAACGCTCTCGGACATGGCCAAGCAAACCAAAGCCGTCATCACCACGGTTGGTCCTTACCAGCTTTACGGCGAGCCTTTGGTCAAGGCCTGCGTCGAGGCCGGCACGGATTATGTCGACCTGTGCGGAGAGCCCGCCTGGATGCATGATATTATTGAGAAATATGACGCCCCGGCGAAAGAGAGCGGATCGCGTGTTGTGCTGTCCTGTGGCTTTGATTCCATTCCTTTTGATATGGGCGTTTATTTTCTCCAGCGTCACGCCAATGAAGCTATAGGTAAACCCCTCCCAAAAATCCGGGGACGTGTCCGTAAAATGAAAGGGACATTTTCAGGCGGCACGGCGGCAAGCTTTGCCGAAACGATGAAACGCGCCAAGAAACAGCCGGAAATTCTGGACTGGTTGAAGGATCCGTTTTCTTTGGTGCCAAACTTTACGGGCCCGGCCCAACCGACCGGCCATAAGCCTATCCATGAAAAAGACATCGACAGCTGGTCCGCGCCCTTTGTCATGGCCTCCATAAATACAAAAAATGTTCACCGCTCCAACGCCTTAATGGGCCATGCCTACGGCGAAGGTTTTACCTATGACGAAATGATTTTGACGGGGTCGGGCGAGAAGGGCGAAGCGGCAGCAAAGCATGTCGCGGAAACGGACACCTTCGGAAAGAACCCGCCGAAACCGGGTGAGGGGCCGTCCAAAGAAGAGCGCGAGAACGGTTTTTACGATATTCTTTTCATCGGCAATACCGAAGACGGCAATCAAATGATGGCAAGCGTTAAGGGAGATAAGGATCCGGGCTATGGCTCGACCTCTAAAATGATTTCCGAAAGCGCGCTGACACTGGTCAAAGATGTTGGACGGGACCAAACAGGCGGCGGCGTTTACACAACGGCTCCTGCTCTGGGCGTCGCATTGATTGACCGTTTGCAGGATCATGCCGGCCTGACATTTACGCTCGAAGGATAAATCTAATTAACGCGCCTCCCTTCCCAGGCGCTTTAATTTAGCTTAACGCGGAGAGATGGAAACTTACGGCCTTCTTTCTCTTCTGCCGCCTGTCTTGGCAATTGTCCTTGCGCTTTGGACGCGTCAGGTTTTCCTGTCGCTTCTCTTGGGGATTGCCTCCGGCTTTCTTATCCTTGCAGGCGGAAACCCGCTGCAAGGTACGCTCGATACGCTCGGCGGATTCGTCGCCGTCTTTGAGAGCAATTATAATACCGAAATCATTATCTTCACCCTGCTTATCGGGGCTTTGATTGCCTTGATACAGCGCGCCGGAGGCGTCGAAGGATTCGTCAATCGCGTCCTGAATTGGCTGCAAGCCAAGGCGGCTAAAGCCGACGGAAAAGGCCAACGCAAAAAGGTCGAACTTCTCGCCGTTCTGACCGGCATGCTGATTTTCGTCGAGAGCAATATTTCCACTCTTACGGTCGGCACGCTCTATCGCCCCGTCACAGATAAGCTCAACATCCCTCGTGAAAAGCTCGCTTATATTGCGGACAGCACCTGCGCGCCCGCTTGTATTTTGATTCCGCTCAATGCCTGGGGGGCCTATGTCATGGGATTGCTGGCAGAGCAGAATGTGGAGGAGCCAGTTTCTATGCTGGTCGGGGCCGTGGCTTTCAATTTCTATCCCATGCTGGCCATAGCTCTTTTGGTTCTCGTCATCTTAACAGGCCGCGATTTCGGCGAGATGAAAAAGGCGGAAACCCGCGCCAAGACCGAAAACAAGATTCTTCGAGACGGAGCCGTTCCCATGATTGCGGGCGACATTACCATGATGGAAGCCAAAGAGGGCGCCGCTCCCAAAGCGCGAAATATGCTCATACCGATTGTGGCGCTGGTCTTGCTGATGCCGGTTTTTCTTATCTTTACGGGCTGGGCTCCGTTGGCGGAGGCGCCTAATGCCTTTTTCGACATCATCAATCGGGCGTCCGGGTCTAAATCCGTTCTCTATTCCGTTTGCGGAGCGATACTGGTCTCTATGGCCTTAAATAAATCACAAGGCATTATGGGCATTCGGGAAATGGTGGATGTTATTCTAAAGGGGATGTCCGGCATGGTGCCTTTGGCTTTGCTCATGGTGTTCGCCTTTGCCTTGGGAACGCTTTGCGGGGACCTCGGAACCGGAATATATGTCGCTGAACAGGCCAAACCGTTCCTCTCGCCCGCACTCGTACCGGCGCTGATTTTTATCATTAGCGGATTTATTGCGTTCTCGACGGGGACAAGTTGGGGCACATTTGCGATCATGATCGCAATAGCGGTCCCGCTTGCGCAGGGCTTGGATACAAATGTTACCCTCGCGGTGGCGGCGGCGCTCGGCGGAGGGGTCTTTGGCGATCATTGCAGCCCGACTTCTGATACGTCGATTATTACCTCTATGGCGACGGCCAATGATCATATTGACCATGTCAGGACGCAGCTCCCTTACGCCCTTCTGGCCGGAGCAGGGGCTACGTTCCTCTATTTGGCACTAGGGTTTTCCGGCGTTTAGGAAGGCGAAGCCGAGAGAGCTTTTCCGAGGGTGAGCGTAGCCTCGTTCAACGCTTCCAGATCCTTACACCCGTTTCCGCAAGCGCGTCTTTGCTTGTCCAGCTTTTTCAAGTGATTTCCGGCGGCTTCATAATTGCCGTCGCGTAATTCCAGTAATCCCAGACGCATGCGCGCGTCGTAATTGCGGTAATTATGCTCCAGCGATTCAGAGAAGCTTTCTTTGGCTTCGGCAAATTTTCCAAGCTGAATTTGCGACAGGCCGCTCATATAGCGGGAAAAACCGAAATCCTCATACGTAATTTCACCGTCAGCATTCAACGAGGTTATCGCCTGAATGTTGGAAGAAGAAGCCGCATTGGACGCGGAAGTTGAAGACAGATTGAGGGTTGGGGCAGAGGAGCCTCCATCCGTACTTCCGCCAGCGGAGCTGACCTGTGAGAGGCCAGAAGAAAGTTGCGCGCTGATGTCGGCATTGGACATTGTCCGCGCAGCGCGTTTCACGGCCCGCTCCGACCGCTTTAATGACTGGAAGTGATTTTCAAATTCGATTTCGGCTGTGGCGTAATCGCCGGCGTTGAAGGCCCGCATCGCTCTATTGCCGGATTGCCCGCGCTGACCATAGGCGATGATCTCGTCTACGGGGGCTTCTTCCGAAGCGGTCTTGGCGGACTCCTGGGCATAAGCGGCGGTGGAAACAGCGCAGCAAAGCGCAGCTGAAAACAAAGCGGACTTAAACATATTCAGACTCCGATAGTTAGAGGCTGAATATACCAGACTTTCCGGAGGAATAAAATAGAGGGCCCAAAAGCGGCCCTTTCTAGATTTAGTCTACCAATTCGTCCCAAAAAGCGCGGGCTTTATCGAAGAAGTTTTTGCTCTCCGGGCTGATCTCATCCCCGCCTTCTTTTGCAAATTCCTCCAGAATCTCTCTCTGACGTTTATTCAGCTTTGACGGGGTTTCCACGCTCAGTTCGACATACATGTCGCCGCGTTGATGAGACCGTAAAGTGCTCATCCCTTTTCCGCGCAGGCGCATACGGCGGCCGGACTGGCTACCTTCGGGAATTTTGAGTTTGGAGCGCCCGCCGTCAATTGTCGGGATTTCAATTTCCCCGCCAAGCGCCGCCGTCGTCATAGGGACGGGCGTTCGGCAAAAGAGGTTCGCGCCTTCGCGTTCAAATAAATTATGAGGCTTAATAGACACAAAGATATAAAGATCGCCGCGCTGACCGGGGCCGCCGCGTTTCGGCGCCGCGTCGCCCTGGCCGGAAAGCCGGATACGGGTGCCGTCTTCCACGCCTGCCGGAATGGATACATCCAGAGCTGTTGGCTGGCGCACCTGGCCTTGACCGTCACAGGATTTGCAGGGGTCAGACACATATTCGCCTTGCCCGCCGCACGTTGTGCAAGGCCGCTCCATAGTAAAGAAACCCTGTTGGGTCCGCACGCGGCCTGCGCCGCCGCAGGTAGAGCAGGTTTCAATCGAGGCGCCGGGTTCTGCCCCGACCCCGTCGCAGCGCTCACAGTCCTCGGCGATCGGAATTTCAATATCTATATCCTTGCCGTTAAAGGCGTCTTCCAGAGAGATTTCCATTTCATAGCGAAGGTCAGACCCCCGCTGAACAGATTGGCGTCCGCGTCCGCCGCCAAACATATCGGCGAACCCGCCGCCTGCTGCGCCGCCGCCGAAAATCTGACTGAAAATATCGCCAAAATCCTGGAAACCTGCGCCGCCGCCCATGCCGCCGCCCTGTTGAAAGGCGGCATGACCCATTCGGTCATAAGCGGCGCGTTTTTGTCCATCAGACAGCACGCCATACGCTTCGTTCAGTTCTTTAAAGCGGGCTTCGGCTTCGGGGTCGTCTGGATGCCGGTCCGGGTGACACTCCATCGCTTTCTTCCGAAAGGCGGATTTCAGTGATTTGGCATCAGCGTTTTTAGCGACGCCTAATGTTTCGTAATAGTCGCGTTTTGCCACGGCTTATATCCCTTGATTGTCGTCTGGACAGTATTTCTCGCCGCCCGATTTAGCTCAGCGCAAGAATGTCTCCGATCTGGCGATCCCATAGGAGTGTTTGCGCTTGTGCATAGGCAGCGTCACCCATGTGGGAAGCACGGTCCGGTTCGTCAATAAGCCCTTGCAGGGCAATGACAACTTCCTCGAGATTTTCTCCGTCCACAACAAGGCCGGTTTTACTGTGCTGCACGGCATCCGGCGCGCCGCCTGCGTTTCCGGATATGCTGGGGAGGCGGTGCAGGCCCGCTTCGATATAGGTAATCCCGAAGCCTTCGCACTGATCGCCAACCTGTCGTCCGGGCTGCATATAGATGTCGGCGCTGTCAAAGAGGGCGGATTTTCGGCCTCCTTCGACTCGTCCGGCAAAGGTAATGCGTCCCGATAAATTAGCGTTTTCGACAATCTCTTTCAGCCTGTCCAGATCCGGTCCGGTTCCGGCAATGACCATCTGGGCTTTAATGTCTTTGAGTGTGAGTTGGCGCAAAGCCGTAATCGCTGTGTCTATCCCTTTCCAGTCTACAAGCCGGCAGAGAGCCAGCAGACGCGTTCCCTCCGCAGGCCACAGATTCTCTGCAAATGTTTTGTCCGTCTCCGTTACTGGCTCCGGCTCGGAAACCGGATTAGGGCGTACATGCGGCTCGGGACCGCCAGTATGGGGCAGATAGGCTTCGACGCGCAGCGCCGTTTGCGACGAAACAGCGATAATATAATCGGCCTTTTCCAGAGATCTCATAATCCGGGCCGTCTTGGAGCTGTTGGGATCTTTGGGAAATTCATTGCCATGGGCATAAATCAGAACGGGGACATCGATATCCGCGGATAGAAACTCCGCGCTTTTCCAGCTGTCACAGACGAGGCGGCTTACAGGATTATCCTGACAAAACCGTTTGATCGCAGAGGCTTTGTTTCGTCTGCGCCATTGTTTCAAACCACTGAATCGGCGCACCATGTAAGGGGCGTCCGCGTCCCGGTCATAAGCCACGGCGCGGCGGTCCCCATCCGCATAGACGATAACGTCTTCGTGCTTGGCGGCGGCCCGGGCAAAGCCGTCCATCAAGGTCTGAATGCCTCCGGAGCGGGGCGGGAAAGCCTGTGCGGACATCAAAATCATAACTTATCTATCTAATAAAAAACCCTCCGCGCCTAGACGCAGAGGGTATGATTTTAAAAACATTTGCGAAACGCTTAGGACTTGTCGTCGTCCACGTCTTCAAATTCGGCGTCGACAACATCTTCGTCGTCATCGTCTGCCGCGTCAGCTGCCGCAGAGGCCGGGCCGTCATCTTCGTCCTGGGAGTTAGCGTAAATCGCTTCGCCCATTTTCATAACGGCTGCGGTGAGCACCTGAATCTTGTCCGTGATAAGCGCTGTATCATCGGTTTCCGCAACTTCGCGGAGTTCCTTGATCGCGTCTTCAATGGCTTGCTTGTCTTCTTCAGAAAGCTTGTCGCCATGCTCTTTCACGTCAGATTCGGCTTTGTGCGTCAGCGCTTCGGCCTGGTTCTTGGCTTCGGCGAGTTCGCGGCGGGCTTTATCCTCATCCGCATTCGCTTCGGCGTCTTTGACCATGGCTTCGATATCGTCCTCGGACAGACCGCCGCTCGCCTGGATACGGATTTGCTGTTCCTTGCCGGTCGCTTTATCCTTGGCGGACACGTTCACAATGCCGTTGGCGTCGATGTCAAAAGTGACTTCGATTTGCGGCATGCCGCGCGGCGCCGGAGGAATACCCACCAGATCAAATTGACCCAGCAATTTGTTATCGGCGGCCATCTCGCGTTCACCCTGAGAGACCCGGATCGTCACAGCGGACTGATTGTCAGCCGCTGTCGAATAGACCTGGGATTTTTTCGTCGGGATTGTCGTGTTCCGGTCGATCATGCGGGTAAAGACGCCGCCTTCGGTTTCGATACCAAGAGACAGAGGCGTCACGTCAAGCAAGAGAACGTCTTTGACGTCGCCCTGCAAGACACCGGCCTGAATAGCGGCGCCCATGGCGACCACTTCGTCCGGGTTCACCCCTTTATGAGGGTCTTTACCAAAGAAATCGGCCACGGCTTTTTGAACGGCCGGCATACGGGTCATCCCGCCGACCAGAACCACATCATCAATGTCGCCGGCTTTAAGGCCCGCATCGGAAAGCGCCTTTTTACACGGCGCAATGGTGCGTTTGATCAGATCGCCGACAAGCGTTTCCAGCTTGGCGCGTGACAGCTTCATATTCAAATGTTTCGGGCCGGAAGAGTCCGCCGTAATAAAGGGCAGGTTCACTTCATAAGAAGAGGCGGAAGACAGCTCTTTCTTGGCTTTTTCGGCTTCTTCGCGAAGACGTTGCAGGGCGAGCTTGTCGCCTGACAGATCGATGCCTGTGTCTTTTTTGAATTCCGCATTGAAATATTCAACGATAGCCATATCGAAATCTTCACCGCCGAGGAATGTATCCCCATTCGTAGATTTCACTTCAAACACGCCGTCTCCGATTTCGAGGATGGAGACGTCAAATGTACCGCCGCCCAAATCATAAACCGCAATCGTTTTGCCGTCTTCTTTGTCCATGCCGTAAGCGAGCGCCGCCGCTGTCGGCTCGTTGATGATCCGCAGAACCTCGAGACCGGCAATTTTACCGGCGTCTTTTGTAGCCTGACGCTGGGCGTCGTTAAAGTAAGCCGGAACGGTAATGACGGCTTGCGTCACACCGGAGCCCAAATAGTCTTCGGCGGTTTCCTTCATTTTCGTCAGGATCATCGCAGAGACTTCGGACGGGCTGAGCGCTTTGCCGTCGCGGTTTTCAACATAGGCGTCGCCGCCTTTGCCTTTGACAATTTTATACGGGACCATTTTGGCGTCTTTCTTGACAGCCGGGTCAGACATGGCGCGGCCAATCAGACGCTTAATGGCGTAATAAGTGTGTTCCGGGTTAGTCACCGCCTGGCGACGCGCCGGTGTGCCGATGAGGCGTTCGCCGTCTTCCGTAAAGGCGACGACGGATGGGGTCGTGCGTTGACCCTCTGCATTTTCGATAACCCGGGGTTTGTCACCGTCCATTACGGCAACACATGAATTTGTCGTACCCAGGTCAATACCAATCACTTTAGACATGGTTTGCTCCTTTTATGCGGCCCCTTCAAAGGCCACGACGTTAATAATGGGGTGTGTCTGCTCTGTCTGAAACTTCAGCTTTCCTGCGGTTTTATGCAGAGAAACTCACCGTCTGCCCCGATATGGGGGACGATACGCCCCATGCAAGGGCAGGGCTCACATTTTTGTGTGTGACGGCGAATAATGACAGGTCGGCTCTATATTTTCGTCTTTCATAAGCTAGACAAGGCCATGTCCGACTTTCCCAAAGGCTTTGCGCATTATCCGCTTTATTTCTCGCCAGAGGAACAGGCCGGTTTGATTGACGCGGTGAAAAACGGCGTCTTGCAAGCCCCGTTTTTTCAGCCGACCATGCCGCGAACGGGCGCGCCGCTTTCGGTCGTCATGAGCAATTTCGGGCCGCTGGGCTGGGTTACGGATAAGGGCGGATATCGTTATGAGGCGCTCCACCCAAAAACGGGACAGCCTTGGCCGGCCTTACCGCCCGCTTTGCAAAATTTGTGGGACGCGGTGAGCGGATATCCCGCCCCGCCCGAAGCCTGCTTGATAAACTGGTACCGGGACGGCGCAAAAATGGGAATGCATGTCGATAATGATGAGCAGAATGTGAAAGCCCCCGTTGTCAGCGTCAGCCTTGGCGATCCGGCCATGTTTCGCATCGGCGGGCCAAAACGCGGCGGCCCGACCAAAGGTGTGAAGCTCTTTTCCGGCGACGTTGTTGTTCTGGCGGGGGAGGCCCGTCTTTGTCACCACGGGGTGAGTAAAGTCTCTTACGGAGAGAGCGCGCTCGTGCCCAAGGGCGGCAGAATTAATCTGACCATGAGACGGGTCACGCTTGCGGGAAATCAGAGTCTACCTGAAATCGACTGATTCCGCCGCAGTGTTATCACAGAAATAATCTTCATTGAGTAAAAGGATATCGTCTTCATATAAATCAGAAAACCGCGATTGGGTTTTTTCTAAAAAGGCTAGACGGTCGGGGTCTGTTTCAATTTCCAGCAGGACTTCGGCTAGATGTTGCATCTGATTTAAGGCGCCCGAATTTGAGAGGAGCAGGGTTCGTTCAAAGTTGGATTGGCTCCGCCCCACTAATGGCAGGAAGCTTTCGAGCCGGTCTTTTCTGACTGCCTCGAGCTTTAAATTCTCGATTTCGGGAAGGCCGTCATTTTCCAGGGTTATCCAGGGCGTGGCGGCAGCAAGCGTTTCCAGTTCATCTCCGATTTGTGATGCGGCCTCTGCCAAATTCTTACCGAAAGTTTCAACACGGTCAGTCTCAAATTTGACAAGGAATATTTCGTCCGTCCAGGCCAGACCTTTTACAGCGTCATACATTTGGGAATACCCGTTTTCCAGAAGAAGCTGACGCTCTGTTAAGGCCGGCATTGAGTCAGAGCGCTGGGCGAGTTCTTTGTCAGAGGGAACGCCGCCGCCAAGCGTCGAGCACGCTGTCATAGAAATGGCTATTACGGCTCCCGCTACGAATTTGGGAAAAGAAGACTTTTTAAGAGCTTTTATGGAAATTGACATGAGACCCCCGCAGTGAATGTATAGTCACAAAACAGGGAAAGCTAAGTTATGTTCCCGTTTTTCATATCACGAAATTGGCATGACATCCGCGGCTTTGCGCGAAGCAATTGTTCTGTATAGGGGGCGAGTCGATAATCCGGCATCAAAGCCCTGTTTGCAAAAACCCAGAGGATGAAACCCTTATGACACTTTACGACGCTATCGGCATTACCGGCGTGGCCTTTGTCCTTTTGGCTTACGGCCTGTTGCAGGTCGAAAAAATTGACTCGCGGGGCTGGCGCTATTCCGCGCTCAATGCTTTGGGCGCGCTTCTGATTATGGTGTCGCTTTATTTCACCTTTAATCTCGCCTCGTTTATTATCGAATGTGCGTGGCTGGCGATCAGCGTGTATGGATTGTTTAAGGCGTGGCGGACCCGGAAAGGGGCCCGCCAGTAACTTAAGGAAAGACTTTTCCTAACGGTAGGTCATGCCGCCATCGACCATATACTGGCTGCCCGTCACATAGCTGCTATCGTCAGAGAGGAGGAAGGTTGCAACGGCCGCGACTTCTTCGGCTGTCCCGAAACGGCCAAGAGCGACCTGGTCTTTGATTTTCTGTGTCATTTTTTCGAGTTCTTCATCCGGCAAATCAATATTATCAAAGAAATTTGTCTCAATGGGTCCCGGTGCAATTGTGTTCACGCGGATATTCTTTCCCGCCAGCTCAGCCGCCCAGGCTCGGGCCATGCCGGTGACGGCGCCCTTTGTGCCCGCGTAAACGGCGCCATTGGCCTGTCCGAGATAAGGCGAGACGCTTGCCGTGACCAAGACGGAGGACGGATCGGCCATATTCTCTTTGAGGGCTTTCAAATGAAGTACGGGACCGCGAACATTGACCTGGTTCATCGCATCGAAAAATTCAGCATCGCTTTCCTCAACAGGTCTGAAATCTCCATACCCCGCATTTAGAAAAACGGCGTCGAGTTTTCCGAAGTCTTTCGCGGCTTGCGCCAGCTCGTCGGCTGCCTGAACATCAGATGCATCATTTTTCAGGATGACAGCGGAATCAGGCAAAGCGTCTTTCGCGTCTTTGAGATGGCTCTCGCTGCGCCCTGTCACGAGAACGCGCCCGCCTTCGTCAGTGACGCGTTTGGCGGTGGCGAGGCCGATGCCGGAGCTTCCGCCTGTGATAAGAATGTTTTTATCTGAAAATCTAGTCATTATAATCTCCTTGATTATTACCCTTAATCAAGAACTGGCAACGCCAGAGGTTCCCACAGCAAGGCCGCCGACTGCAGGGAACTCTGTTAAGGCGCAAAAGAAAATGAGTGTTCTCTCTTGGTCGTCTTTGCGCTAACACCCGCGTCATGACAGATTTATTTGATCCTCTGACGCTTCAAAGTGGACACACATTATCCAACCGCCTGAGTAAGGCGGCAATGGAAGAAAACCTGGCGGATGTCGGACAAATTCCGGGAGAGGCCCTTTTCAATTTATATTTGGCCTGGGCCAAGGGCGGGCCGGGGATGATCCTGACCGGAAATGTGATGATTGACCCGACGGCAATGACCGGGCCGGGCGGGGTGGTGCTGGAACAAGGGTCTCTCGCTGACGACGATGCGCGCCAACGGTTCGAAAGATGGGCAAAGATCGGCAAATCCGGCGGCGCCAAACTGGTCATGCAAATCTCTCATCCGGGGCGGCAGGTTTACGCCAGTATGGGAACCGAGGCGGTTTCCGCCTCCGAGACCAAGGTGACGCTCGACGGCCCGGCGGATAATATGTTTGCCCAGGCTAGAGCGCTAACGCCTGACGAGATTTTGGGCCTGATAAAACGTTTTGCCGATACGGCCCATCAGGCCGAACGCGCCGGATTTGACGGCGTAGAAATCCACGCCGCCCATGGGTATCTCATTGCGCAATTTTTATCGCCTTTGACGAATAAGCGGGAAGATGAGTGGGGCGGGTCTCTGGAAAACCGGGCCAGGTTTTTGCTGGAGACGATCCGCGCCGTACGGGCGCGGGTTGATCCAAATTTCATCGTCGCCGTGAAATTAAATTCAGCGGATTTTCAGCGCGGCGGGTTTGATGTCGGCGACGCCAAACAGGTCGTGGATTGGCTTGGCGGAGAAGCGTTGGATTTCGTTGAATTATCCGGCGGTAATTACGAGAGCGCCGCGATGATGGGCCTCGCCGCGGATGGCCGCGCTCAAAGCACAAAAGAGCGCGAAATGTTCTTTCTCGATTTCGCCAAAGATATTGCCGCTGCGGCGACCATGCCGATTATGGTCACAGGCGGCGTGACGCGCAAAGAAACGGCCGAGATGGCTTTAGGCGAAGGCGTCGATATAATCGGTATCGCCCGGGCTATGGCGTATAATCCGTCCCTGCCAAATGACTGGAAGGAAGGGCGCAAACTCAGCACACATGTCGCCAGTGTGAACTGGAAGAATAAAGCTCTTTTATCTCTGGCGAATATGGCGCTGGCCAAAGAACAGCTGAACCGGCTGGGCGCTGGTAAACCCGTGAAAAAGAAACAGCGGCCTTTACTGGCCACACTGGCGCAACAGCTGCGCACTTTAAGACAGACAGGCCGATATAAAGCCTGGCTGAAAGACAAAGAACTGAACGGAGTTTAACAAAGGCAAACGGGAACTATCCCAACCCAGCCCCGTTTTCTTTCCAGATAACTTAAAGGAGAGAATACATGGCAAACCTCGAAAAATTTCACGAAAACCCCCAAAAGCAATTATTGGAAGAACTTCAGGACGCCATGTGTGTTATGCTCGGCTCGACTGACGAAGACGAGCATATGCAGCCCATGACGCCGCAAATTGATCCGGATGAAAGCGTAATTTATTTCTACTCTGACCGCTTTTCAGAATTGGGAAAGACTATTGCGGTCAATCCCGGCACGGTTCATCTGTGCCATATCTCGAAAGATTATCAGGCTTGCGTCAAAGGGCGTCTGACCGCGCATCATGACAAAGCGACAATCGATAAGTTTTGGGATCAGAAGGTGGCGGCGTGGTATCCCGAAGGCAAGGAAGATAAAAAGCTGATGATGCTCAAATTCGTCCCGCATGACGCGGCAATCTGGGCGTCAGACGCCAATCCTTTGACCTTCATGTATGAAATGGCCAAAGCCAATATTAAACATGAAGAGCCGGAGCTGGGCGAAATGAAAACCGTCGATCTGTAGCGCCGATTTCAGATGAATATTTAAAGCCCCGATCTCTTCGGGGCTTTTTTATGGCTTAAGTTAAGCCGCGAATTTGAGCGTGGCCCAGGCCCCGACCGTGGCGCAGCTTCCGGTCAGAATAATACCCCAGAGAATATCTACGAACACCATTTTTGTCGGCCAGTCCCGCAAAGTGGCCAGATTGGTCAGGTCATAGGTTGCGTAACAGAAGAAGCCAAATAGAGCGCCATAAAGTGTGGCCTTTAGAACTTGCTCTGCCTCGATGGCCGGACGGATAGCGAAAAAGACGATGCCGACAATATACATGGCGTAGAAAACAATCGCGACCAGCCAGTTGGGACTATCCGCCATCAGGCTCCCGAGCTGATTGGCGTAGAATTTACGCGCAATGAGGCCGAGCCAGAGCATGTCCAGGGCGAAAAAAGCAATAAGCGTCGAAATGTAAGCAATCAGATATGTCATAAATCCACCTCTTCCCCAATCCGGGTTCTGGTAAAGTTACGACGTAGCCGCAAAAAGAGTTTCAAATTTCCGCGCTGCCGATGGACGCTTTAAAGTCCGATACTCCGGTAATGAAGCGCAATATCTTCAATCACGCTAAAGAAAGCGGCCGTGCGCATATCTTCCAACTCCGGATTATTTTCCAGCGCCGTTTTGATATTCATATAGGCCGCCCGCATGGTATCGTCCAAACCGGCGCGAACGAGCGCCAGCTCTCCGGCGCCTTCAAGATATTCTTTCTTGAAGCTTTTCTTGAAGTTCATGCCCTGGCTCTCAAGGGCGTCAATCAGGATGTGATATTTGCGTTCTTCGTTCCGGCGCTGAAGGCGGCCAAAACGGATATGGTTGACGTTTTTCACCCATTCGAAATAGGACACGGTCACGCCGCCCGCATTGGCGTACATGTCGGGGATGATGAACACGCCTTTATCGCGAAGGATTTTATCGGCCATGGCGGTAACCGGGCCGTTCGCCGCTTCGATCACAAGGTTAGCTTTAACGGCGTGGGCGTTATCGACATTGATGACGCCTTCCAGAGCCGCCGGAATCAAAATGTCACAGGGTTCGCAAATCGCGTCCGGATTTGGCTCCTCAAAGACTCCGCCTTCAAACTTCGACATGTCTTCGCCGCTGGAAATATGTTCCTTGAGCGCGCGGATATCGATGCCTTTCGGATTGCGAATGGTTCCGGCGCGCTCAATCACGCTGACAATCTTTGACCCGTCCTCTTCGGACAGGAAGAGCGCGGCGTGATAGCCCACATTTCCGAGGCCCTGGACGATGATTTTCTTGCCGTCGAGGTCTCCGCGCAAGCCGGCCTTTTTTATATCGTCCGGATGGCGGAAAAATTCGCGCAAGGCATATTGCACGCCGCGGCCGGTCGCTTCGACGCGGCCTTCAATCCCGCCCAGATGGACGGGCTTACCGGTGACGCAGGCAATGGCGTCAATATTTTCGTTATGAAGACGACGATACTCATCCATCATCCAGGCCATTTCGCGCTCGCCCGTGCCCATATCGGGGGCGGGAACGTTCAGCGAGGGATGGATCAGATCGCGGCGGGACAGCTCAAAGGTAAAGCGGCGGGTAATCCGCTCCAGCTCTTCTTCGGTCCAGTCTTTGGGGTTGATGCACAAGCCGCCTTTGGAGCCGCCAAACGGCACTTCCACAAGCGCGGTTTTATAGGTCATCAAAGCCGCGAGCGCTTCGACTTCGTCCTGATTGACGTCGAGAGAATAGCGGATGCCGCCTTTTACAGGCTCTTTATGCTCGGAATGAACGGCGCGGTAGCCGACAAAGGTATGAACCTCGCCCCGCAGCTTCACGCCGAAACGCACCGTATAGGTCGCGTTACAAACGCGGATTTTCTCAATCATTTTCGGGGATAAATCGACAAAGCTGGCCGCGCGATTGAACATCACATCGACGCTTTGGCGGAAATTCAGTTCCTTGGAGGATGACTTAACCATAACCCTACCTTTTTAAGACTTTCAGTTCGCTTAAAATTATTCTTCTGCGCTACGCCATTTCGAAGCAAACAAACAGACCTAATTTAGGCAAATAGCACAATATTCATGCGGGCAATCACCCTGTTCGAGTATAATGGTGATTACCGGGACACAGTTTATGAAGCCGTTACCCGTTTTTTCCGGCCTTGCGGTCGCGGGCTTTTAACAGGCGCAAACGCAGGGCGTTGATCTTGATAAATCCGCCGGCATCGGCCTGATCATAGACATCATCTTCTTCGAATGTGACATGCTCCTGAGAGTAAAGCGAGTAAGGGCTGTCACGGCCAACGACATCAACGCTGCCTTTATACAGCTTCAGGCGAACGGTTCCTGTGACCAGCTCTTGTGATTTATCAATTGCGGCCTGAAGCATTTCGCGCTCAGGCGAATACCAATAACCATTATAAACCAGCTCGGCATACTTTGGCATGAGCTCATCTTTCAAATGCGCCGCGCCTTTATCAAGCGTAATCTGCTCTATCCCGCGATGGGCCATGAGCAAAATAGTGCCGCCGGGCGTTTCGTAAATCCCGCGAGACTTCATGCCGACAAAGCGGTTTTCCAGCAAATCGAGACGGCCAATGCCGTTTGCGCCGCCAAGTTCGTTCAGTTTTGTCAAAAGAGCCGCAGGAGACAATTCTTCGCCGTCAATACTAACCGCGTCGCCGCGTTCAAAGCCGACCGTGATATAGGTGGGCTTATCCGGTGCATCTTCCGGGGCAACGGTGCGCTGATAGACGAAATCAGGCGCTTCTTCATTCGGGTCTTCCAGAGCTTTGCCTTCGGAAGAGGTGTGAAGCAAATTGGCATCGACGGAAAACGGCGCTTCGCCGCGCTTATCCTTGGCGATTTCAATCCCGTGCTTTTCCGCATATTCGATGAGTTTGGTGCGGGAATTCAGATCCCATTCCCGCCAAGGCGCAATGACCTTGATGTCCGGATCGAGGGCGTAATAGCCAAGTTCGAACCGAACCTGGTCATTGCCTTTCCCGGTCGCGCCGTGACAGACGGCGTCCGCGCCGACCTGATGCGCAATTTCGATCTGGCGTTTGGAAATCAGCGGTCGGGCAATCGACGTGCCCAGCAGATAAAGCCCTTCATAAACCGCATTTGCCCGCATCATAGGAAAAACGAAATCGCGAACAAATTCTTCGCGAAGGTCATCAATGAAAATTTCTTTCACGCCTTGGGCTTCTGCTTTGCGGCGCGCCGGCTCAAGCTCCTCGCCCTGACCCAGATCAGCGGTAAAAGTCACAACCTCGCAGCCTTTTTCCTCCTGCAACCATTTCAGGATGATTGAGGTGTCGAGGCCTCCGGAATAGGCGAGAACAACTTTTTTGGGCGATGACATAAACTGGCTCCTTAAGACGGCGCGTTCCTAGCGCATAACCGTTTACAAAAGATAGCCCCCCTTTTAAAGCAAAGTGATTTTTTGGGAGGACGCATCATGGATTTTGATCTGGCCACAGTACAAAGCCAGCTGGAAAAATGGCGTGATCAGATTTGGCTCTGGATGCAGACGCCGTCCTTTCTGGCGCAGCTCGGCGCGATCGTTCTATCGATCCTCATCGCGCCCCTTTTGGCAAAAATATTGCAGCGGGCCATTCCATTTTTCAGAAAGGAACCGGCTGAAACCGTAAAATATCTGAAAGTCAGGCAGGTTCTCTATAAGCTGG
This sequence comes from Litorimonas sp., assembly GCA_029936425.1. Lineage (GTDB taxonomy): Bacteria > Pseudomonadota > Alphaproteobacteria > Caulobacterales > Maricaulaceae > Litorimonas. The sequence goes on along the minus strand of JAPYSU010000018.1, from coordinate 16,373 downwards.
GCGGATTGCTTCGGGCTGTTTTGCTTGTTCTCCTTCTCGGGCTTTCTTCCAACATTCTATTAGCCGTTCCCGCCTTCTCTCAGGATTGGCTGGTGAAACTGGCGCAAAGCCTGGCCGCTGTTTTTCTGGTGTACCGCGTCATAAAGGTTTTCCTACGGGATGCCTTCTACCGCAAGCTCGCTCTTTGGGTCCTGGTGCCGCTCAGCCTGATCATCGTTCTGGGTTATTTTGACGAATTCAAAAGCCTATTAAGCGGAACTGTTCTTCTCCCGATGGGGAACAATCCGATCACGGCGATGACGATTGTAAAACTCGTCGTGTTCGGCTTTCTATTTTTCTGGGTCGGCAATCTTTCCAATGTGAAGGGACAATCGGCAATTCGGTCACAAGAAAATCTGGATGCCGGCGTTCGCGAAATTGTCGCCAAACTCTTCCAGATTGTTCTATTCGTTATCATATTTTTCCTGGTCGTCGGCGCAGCGGGAATACCGCTGTCAGGTCTCGTGGTTGTTTTCTCCGCGCTGGGTCTTGGAATTGGGTTCGGCCTGCAGCCGATTGCCGCGAATTTTGTTTCCGGCCTCATCATCCTCTTTGACCGGTCCGTTAAGATCGGTGATTACGTCAATATGGAGGGGGAGAAATTCGGCCGCGTCAAAGCGATTAATATCCGCTCGACCACCGTGGCAACGGCGGACGGAAAGGATATCATCGTTCCAAATACAAAATTTACTGAAGACGCCTATGAAAACTGGACGCATGATAATCCGCTGCAACGTTATGAAGTCGATTTCGGCGTGGCTTACGATACCGATTTGGACGCGCTCGTTCCGCTGATACGCGACGCTGTTTTAGAGCATGAAGCTGTGCTGAGCGATCCGGATGTACCGAGCGTCGAATTTCGATCCTTCGGGGATAGCGCCATTAATATGTGCGTCGAGTTCTGGGCCGAAGGCATTGATGACGGACCGAATAAATTTACGTCCGATGTCGGCATGATAATTTGGCGTACGCTCAAGGCCAATAATATCGAAATTCCGTTCCCGCAGCGTGTGGTTAAGAATATTAAATAAAAGAATTCATCACCCGCTTATAAAGATGTATGGCGGGCCTGCACGCCGAAGGCGCGCTTGTAACTTGTGAAATTTGCTTGAACACGGTCTAATAAAATTATGCTCTGGCTTGACGCTTTATTACGCATTTCGACCGTGACGCTTTTATTGCTCTCGGCAATTCTGGCGCTCAGGGATAAATGTTGTTGGCGGCCCGCAATTTTTGTGGTGCTGACCGCATTGGGAACGGCCGGCATGTTGATAGCCACCGCGCCCGAAGTCTTGCGGCCGCCTTTTCCCTTATTCGTTATTGCGAGTCTGCTCGAGGCCGGGGCCATTGTTTTTGCGTGGTGGTTTGGCCTGGCCATTTTTCGGGATGATTTTAAGCTCAAATGGTCCCATTGGGCGATTTTTTTCGCCTTTATCACCCTGACTCTGCCGCGGAGCTATGCGCAGATTGTCGACTCCTACACCTATCCCGCATTTTTATTGATTGCATTTTATGTGTTTTCTTTGGCGCTTATGGGCCATCTTGTCTTCACCGTAACCCGCGAGGGACGGGACGATCTTGTCGCCACCCGCCGTCTGTACAGAGCCTATTTTATTGGCGGTGTTGTGGCGTCTGTTACTTTTTCTATCCTGACTGAGAACGTCTGGAATCCTTTCTACGAAGGGCAGTTAACTTTCATCAAACCGCTGGTCGTTTTTCCTCTGGCTCTTTGGTTTACGCTTTGGCTGACCCGGATTGACCTGGACAGTATGGAGTTTCAGCATAGTCCGAGTGATCTCTCCGAGGGCGGCTCTGCGATAGACCCCCGCGACGAATTTTTACTGCAAAAGCTTACGGCGGCAATGGAAACGGACAAGATTTACCGCGAGGCCGGCATGACGATCCGGAGCCTGGCCGAACATCTGGACGCCCCCGAACACAGGCTGCGGGCTCTGATCAATCAGGGGCTGGGCTATCGGAATTTTTCTGCCTTCGTGAATAGTTACCGGATTAATGCGGTGAAAGCCGACCTTCAGGATCCGGAGAAATCCCGCATACCGGTTTTAACCCTGGCGATGGATGTAGGGTATAATTCTCTTGCCCCGTTCAACCGTGCCTTTCGGGCCATGGAGGGGATGACGCCGACAGCCTACCGGCAGAAACTGAACGAACAAAAAGGACCATGACAATCTGATTGATATTGAAAACATCCGATTGATTTTAAAATCGACTGGTCTTTTTCGGTATCAACAGGACTTCTTCTCCCGAAACCTTCACCTTTCTTTTAAGTCGAACGCCAGTGAATTGGCCCGCTTATAATCTTAAAGGAGATTGTCATGACGAAATTAATTGCCCCCCTGAAACTTGCTGCCATCACCGCGCTCGGCGCAGGAATGTTTGTCTCAACCCCGGCTTTTGCCGCCTCTAATGGGGATGTCGAGAAATGCCGCGCCGCTCTGACAGAGCAGTCCGAAATGGATATGTCGAACTACCGCCTCAGCTATGACCGCGAAGAAGGCAATCGGACAAAAACAATTTATTTCACAGCCGTGTCCACAGATGGCGGTAAGGATTTGAACGTGACCTGCACGATCAAACGCTCAAAAGTCCTGGCCGTGAATGACGGAACCAAAGAGATTTCCTTGCTCGCCTCCAACGACAGGAAATGATTGCCCCAGGGTAAATTTAAGCGGGTAAAGCCCGCTCAATTTCCCGAAACTCGCCCTTCTTTTTAGGAGGGCGTTTTTTTTATTGAAGAACGCAGGCGGCATAGCCGCTGCGCCGGACTTCGCCCATCCGCGCCTGCAAGGTTCCGGCCCGTCCGCTGACATAGGGGCCGGGGGGGTCGACGCGCCATTTATGCGGACTCGGCAATACGGCGGCCAGCAGGGCGGCTTCCCGCGCCGAAAGGTCGGCAGCGTGTTTTCGAAACCGCACCCGCGCAGCGCCTTCTGCGCCGTAAATGCCGTCGCCCCAATCCGCAACGTTCAGATAAACTTCCATGATGCGCCGCTTTGACCAAAAGGTTTCAATCGTAAAGGTCACATAGGCTTCGCCAATTTTGCGAAGATAACCCCCACCATTCCAGAAAATAACGTTTTTGGCTGTTTGCTGAGAGATTGTGGAGCCGCCGCGCCGCTGCCGGCCGGATTGATTGCTTTCGTAGGCTTTCTGGACGGCTTCAAAGTCAATCCCGTCATGTTCGCAGAAACGGGAATCTTCTGCCGCAATAACGGCGTAAACCAGATTGGGGGAAATTTCTGACAATGGCACGGTCTGCCTGCGTACGGGATCGTCATTAAGTATCATGTTCAGTGTCGTAGGAACTGGCAAAACAGTCAGGGCGAGCAAATATAGGTGGACGGACAGAAACAGAAAAAGCCCCGCAATTAGGGCCCCTTTAAAAACCTGTCTTACGGGACGTGATTTCGGAGGGGTCGTGGAAGCGATTGGAGTTAAAGCCTCTCCCGCCTCCGCCGCTTTCTTCTTTTTCTCCTCTTCTGTCGGAGGATCTTCGCGTTCAGTCATGCTCTGAGTCCTGAAGAATGTTTTGTAGGTCTTCGTCTATTACCATTTTATGGAAGGCCGAATTAGGGACCGGTAAACTAATCCCGTGACAAGCGGCGGGCGTCCAGCGGGCCGAGCTGTGCTGAGCGGCCTTTGCCTTCCATGACCCAGGTCACAAAATGCTCGCAATTATTTATGAGCACATTATAGCGGTCACCTTTACGGCTCCGGGCGCGGGCGACAAGCTCTGCGCCTGAAATCCCCGCGCTCAGATGCACGGCTTTCACGGATTTGCCTTGCGAAAAATCGGCCATATCAGTTTCTTCGACCCGGCCAAACCGCGCCGAGGTATGAATGACGGTGCCGTAACCGGTCGAAATTCCGTAATGCGTGACAAAGCCAAAGGCTTTCACCTGTAAAATAGTGCCGGCCGGATACACCGTTGCGGTGCGTTCAAAGGGGTAATCAGACATAAGGGTTCATACGCTAATTCCGGACAATAAAAAAGGCGGTTTCAAAAAACCGCCTTTTCTTGATTTGTGATCCGGACTTAACCGCGAAGCTCACCGTTTTCAAAGTAGGTGCGTCCGCGGGCTTCGTCGAAATAGTAGTAACGACCCGCAGATTGATCATAATAAAGAGGCTGACCATTAGCGCGTTGGCGCACACGTGTGCCTTCGCCAATAGCTTTGTCTTTCTGAGCGCCGGCATAGGCTCCGCCTGCGCCGCCAACAACGGCGCCAATTGCAGCGCCTGTCTTGGCATCGCCGTCACCTACATTATTACCGATAACGGCTCCGGCCAGAGCGCCACCTGCGGCGCCGAGAGCGGCATTTTTCTCAACATTACCTGTCGTTGTGCAGGCTGCGAGGCCTAAAATCGACGCTGTTGCGATTGTCATTGTTAAATATTTCATGTCGTTTCCTTCTGGAGTTAAAAATTTCGGTCCCAACCGTGTCCGCATCTACGCAGTGTAAGCTGACAGGTTCCTGAATGAAGCGTGAGTTTTTTGTAATTTTACGAAAGCTCACGCCAGCTTCAATTGGCGGAAAACCCGAAAAACGGAGCTTTTCCGCGCTTTGTCGCATCTATTTTTCGTTGACGACTTTGTTTGTATATACCCGTCCATTATACTCGTAAGTATAGCTCTCGACCGTATCGACATCGAGCTCGGGATCAGGCAGTTCTGCGAGAGGAACAAAGCGGTTTAGGTAAACATCGCCGTCATTATCCTGTACTTTGACCATATCGCCGCGGGCAATCGCACCTAGAACGCGCGGATCTTCCGATGTCTTGGTGAATGTCACAACCGCAGACGTTGTGGCCGCCGTCTCAGATGTCTCACTCTCCTGACTCATTTCGGCCGTTTTATCGGCTTTCATGTCGTCGGATTTGACCTGTTCGCCTGCAAATGCGTTTGTGCTGGCAAAAAGCAAAGTCGAGGCCGCAATAAGCGTTGCTGTTTTAAAATGGGTCATAGTCATCCCCTTTCTTGAGAACTGTATCTGTATAATTCCGCCCCGGAGTAAACGTTCCAATCCCTGTCAAAAGCTTAAGAATTGTTAATGTTTTGGAGAGGCGGGATTGAGTGGCGGGCTTCCGCAATAGCCTTTAAGGCGAAGTATGACCTATCCCCTATTGTTTAGCCTAATTAACTTGAGCGTGCTTCCGGCCTGGGCGCTGCTCATCTTCTTTCCGAAATGGAAAGGCACGAAATTCATTGTTCACTCCGCGCTCTATCCTCTTTTTCTTGGCGGAGTTTATATTATCTGCTTCGCTCTGGCGCTCAGCGGGCAGGGCGCAGGCGGAAATTTCACCTCAATCGAAGGCGTAAGAGAGTTATTCTCGTCCGACGTCGGCATTATCATTGGCTGGACACATTATCTGGTCTTTGATCTGTTTATTGGCGCGTGGGAAGCGCGGGACGCGAAGCGGCGCGGATTTAGTCATTGGTTACTGGTGCCCTGTTTGGGGCTGACCTTTATGGCGGGGCCGGTGGGGTTGGCGCTTTATCTGGTTTTGCGGGCGGTGAGCGGGAAAGGCGGTTGGGAGCTTAAGACGGCACCTTGACTAAATGTCGCCCCTAGGCTACATTTAAATATGAAAGTTGTTCAAACGCAGTACTTCTCTAAATGGTTGAAAGGCCTCAGAGATAGACGCGCTAAAGCAATTATAGCCGAACGTATCAGGCGGTTGGAACTAGGACATTTAGGAGATGTCAAATCCGTGGGGCAGGGCGTGTCTGAATTGCGACATGCTTACGGCCCGGGCTATCGCATTTACTTTACGCGAAAAGGACAAAAAATTATTATCCTGCTCGCAGGCGGAACGAAAGGTAGTCAAAGTCGCGATATTAAACGCGCCAAAGAAATGGTAACGTTATTATGAGCACAGATATGACAAAAGCAGATTTAGAATTAAGCCCCTATGATCCGGCGGATTATCTGGAGTCAGATGTAGCTATGAGTTATTATCTGACAGAAGCCTTTCACAGCGGGGATGAAGCCGTGATCATTGACGCAATTGGCGTCATCGCCCGCGCTAAAGGCATGACAGATATTGCCGAAAAATCAGGTCTCTCCCGTCCAAGTCTTTATCGAGGCTTGTCCAAAAAGGGAAAGCCGCAATTCGGAACGATTTTAGCTGTCTTGAAAGCGTTGAATATTTCATTGGAAGCGAAGGCTTTAGATGCAAAAGCGGCGTGATGGAGTTCAGAATTAGAATGAAATGGTAAAAAGTTGATTTGATAAAGATTAAGTTAGAGCTAAAGCGTATCATTTAACGCACAAAAAAACGAGTTAAATAAGATAAAAGCAATAAAGAGTAACGTTAAATGATACGCTAAAGCGCATTTAGGTAAATAATCTTTATAATTTTGTATAATTATGAAAAATTCCGTATCAGATAGAATAATTCTATTGCGTGAATGAAGACTCACCATATGTTGAACGCATGGAACATACACAGAACAAATCTCAATGCAGAAAACGTCGTGCGCCGCTAGAATGGAGGAATTTATTTTATCAATTTGTGCATAGGCACCCCCAACCATTCTATCTTGAAGAAGTCAGAAATTTTGTTCTGAGGGATAAAATTGAAATATCAACTGATGGGCTGAGAGTTAAATTAGCAAGATACGCAAGCAAAGGTTATCTAAAGAAGTTGGGTAGAGCAGAATATCGATTTACTAATGATGGCTTCTATTTCTTCGATTTACTTCGTCATGAGAAACAGCTGGAGATAGATAATGACCTTTGAGCTCTTTCTCTTAATTGCAACTGTGGTTTTACAAATTCTACAGTATGTAAAACCTTTAGATCGCAAATAATTTTAAAAATTTGAAAACATTCTCAGTAGGTCACAGCATCGCCGCGTTCCTCGCTCCGCGAGGCAGACCCTACCGGGTCGCGGCGATGGTTAGTGCCGAAAATGACGCATTCCCGTAAATACCATCGCAATATCCTTCTCGTCTGCGGCGGCGATGACGTCTTCATCGCGGATGGACCCGCCCGGTTGAATGATGGCGGTTGCGCCGGCGCTGGCGGCGGCGAGCATGCCGTCTGCAAAGGGGAAAAAGGCGTCTGAGGCGCAGGCGCAGCCTTGCGTTCTCGGCGCGTCCCAACCGGCCGCCTCTTGCGCGTCTTCGGCTTTGCGCGCGGCAATACGCGCGGAGTCGATACGGCTCATCTGGCCCGCACCAATCCCGGCGGTGGACCCGTCTTTGACGTAAATAATCGCATTGGACTTCACGTGCTTTGCCACTTTCCAGGCCATACGAAGGTCGGCCATTTCTGCGTCTGTGGGCTTACGTTTCGTCACAACTTTTAAATCCTCATCTGCAACGGCGCCGTTATCGCGGTCCTGAACAAGGATGCCTCCGGCGACATTGCGCTGGGTCAGGGACGGCGCATTTACATCCGGCAGTCCGCCAGCAATCAAGAGTCGCAGTTTCTTCTTTTTGGCAAAAACCTCAACCGCGTCATCATCCGCGCTCGGCGCAATCACGACTTCGGTAAAGACTTTGACGATCTCTTTGGCTGTCTTGGCGTCGAGATTTCCGTTCAGCGCCACAATGCCGCCAAAAGCCGAAACAGGGTCACAGGCCAGCGCATTTTTATACGCCGTGATGAAATCATCGGCGACGGCCACGCCGCAGGGATTGGCGTGTTTTATAATGGCGACAGCAGGTTTGGCGCCTTGCGCCACATTGCCAAATTCGGCCACCAATTCATAGGCGGCGTCCGTATCGTTGATATTATTATAGGACAGCGCCTTGCCCTGTAATTGCTCGGCGGTGGACACGCCCGGACGGGTCGACCCGTCCGAGTAAAATGCGGCCGTCTGATGCGGGTTTTCGCCGTAACGAAGTTCCTGTTTCAATGTCCCGCCTTGCGAGCGGTATTTCGGGGTCTCTTCGAGCTGGCCTGCAAACCAATTGGCAATCGCGGCGTCATATGTGGCCGACCGCGCATAGGTCTTGGCGGCAAGTCTCTGGCGGAGCGTGCCCGTCGTCTTTCCGTCATGCGCGTCCATATCAGCGAGAACCGCATCGACATCTTCAGCATCCGTACAAACGGCGACATGGGCATGGTTCTTGGCGGCGGCGCGGATCATGGCCGGGCCGCCAATGTCAATATTTTCGACGCACATTTCATAAGACCCGCCAGAGGCCACTGCGTTTTCGAACGGGTAGAGATTCACAATCAACAGGTCGATAGAGAGGATGCCATGTGTGTGCATAGCGTCTTTATGTGAGGCGAGATCGCGGTCGCCGAGAAGCCCGCCATGAACCATGGGGTGCAAGGTCTTGACCCGACCATCCATCATTTCCGGAAAATGCGTCAGCTCGGCCACGTCTTTGACGGGAATGCCGGCGGCGGCAATGGCGCGGTGGGTGCCGCCCGTCGAAACCAGTTTGACGCCGCGTTCATGCAGGGCTGTAGCCTGATCGATCAATCGGGATTTATCGGAAACAGAAATCAGCGCCCGTTTGACGGGGGCCTGGCGGGCGGGATCAAAAGCCGGAAGATCGGGATTGGGAGCGGGCATAATCAGACCTGAAATAAAAAGACGATTTAAGTTTTGGCTCTATCACGGGGGCTTGGGTAATAAAAGCGTCCGGGATCCCGGAATTGGGGTTAAATCGCGCTTCCGGATTTTGCAACGAGAGCGCCATTGGGCTCAAATTCCGGCAGGAGAATTTTCAGGCATTTCAAAACCGCCTTGCGGTCTCTTTTGTCAATCGCGCGGAGTAATTTGTTGATTTGTACCATGACGTCTTCGACATCAGCAACCTCGCCCGTAAACCTTTGAATGCCGTTCACTGTCGTCGGTTCTAGGTTTTCTGTCGATCCGGTTAGTAACTCGGACAGTTTTTCGCCGGATCTCAATCCGGTGTAACGGATTTCTATATCCTTATCCGGCACTTTTCCGCGTAAGCGTATGAGTTGTTTGGCCAGTTGAGCGATATTTACGGGATCGCCCATCTCCAGAACATATATATCGGCCTGGGCTTCATGCTTCTTGCGCTGACCCGGCTCTTCCAGCGCAGCCGCCTGAAGGACGAGCGCAGCGGCTTCGGACGTCGTCATGAAATAACGGCAGACTTCTCTATGGGTGACCGTCACAGGTCCTCCCGCCGCAATCTGTTCTTCAAATAGCGGCACAACAGAGCCGGTTGAGGCGAGGACATTCCCGAACCGTACGGCAGAGGTGTTCAGCTTGGGTTCCCGCGCGGCCATCGCGACCATCAACATTTCGACAATCCGCTTGCTCGCGCCCATTATATTAATGGGATTAACGGCCTTGTCTGTGGAAATCAGGATGAAGTTTTCCGTGCCGTGCTTGATACAGGTTTCAATGACCTTCTTGGTGCCGAACACATTGGTTCGTAAAGTCTCGAGCGGATTGGTTTCGCCAAGCGGAACGTGTTTCAGGGCCGCGGCGTGAATGACAATCTCCGGACGCTCCCATTCAAAGACTTCGTTTAGCCGCCCGGTATCACAGACATCGCCAATATAGGTCGTCCAGTCAGGGTCTCGGGAAAGAGGCCTGTGCGGGATAAGCCGCTTCTCAAGCTGATAAAGATTATATTCTGAACAATCATATAGCGCCAGACTGGCCGGATTGAGCGCCGCCAGCTGCGCCGAAATCTCACCCCCGATAGACCCGCCCGCTCCAGTCACGAGAACGCGGCGGTTCTTAATCAGCCGGCGAACGGGCGAAATATCCAGCGCCTGAACATCACGCCCAATCAGGTCTGCGGCTTCAAATGTGGTCAACCCTGTATTGACGCCTTCGGATTGCAGCCGCGCAAGCGGCGCGCCGAGTTCCGCAGCCGTCTTAACGAGTATTTCCGTATCCGGGCGGGACAGGTGTGGATCTATTGAAATCAACTGTAGGGGTTTATCTCTCCGGCTGGCCAGCCGTTCATAAATTTGAGGTAGGTCCGCGACGCTGCCCAGAACCGGAATGCTGCGAATAGACCGCCCGACATTGACGCCCGAGGTTTCAATAAGGCCGACAGGATTAACCGCGCCGACATAGTCGCGGCGGGACATATCCCTGAGATAATTATAAAGCTTGGAACTCGGTCCGATCAGAATGGCGTCATTGGCAAATTGTGACTGCCCTCGAAACAGCGCGCGGATATCGCCGTTTTGTATAACCATGGCGATGAGGCGGCTCATCATCAACATTCCGAAGAAAAACAAGCCCCCGGCAAATGGCGCAGAGCGCGGGAAGTGTTCGCCGCGGTCAAAAAAGAAGAACAGCACAAGCGGAACAACCGCGCAGGCCAGAACGACGCCGATCAAGAGCTGACGGAAATCCTTGAGCGAGGTAAACCGCCAAATGGCTCTGTCCTGACGCATGGCGATCCAGATCAGAACAACGCTGGCCATCATGACAATAGAAGCCTGCCAATCGATTTCTGTCGGAATGGGTTTGTTCAGGAAATCATATCGCCAGCGAATGACGTAGAGCATGGCAACGCCGCCGAGAAACGCGTCAAAGGCAATCATTGAGAGGCGCACAAGATAGCTTAGAGGATGACCCTTGCGATGTGATTTTCGTTCGGATTTTACGGCGGGATCAGAATCCATATCAGATCCGACTTCCGCCTCGCTACCCATATCTGGTTCGCGGTCAGCCATCTCTGCGGCGGCTTTCGAGTTTGCGGAAGGACCAGCGCACGCGGTTCGTTCGGCCTTCGCCGTCATTATCAGACAGCGCCCGCCCCGGAATGACAAGTTGCTGGCTTCGCACAGGTTTTGCGCCGTCTGCCAAATAGACGGAATCTTCGAGGCGTAGCGGGCCGCCATCTGTGCGGAACCGCCACCCGGCTTGCCCGCGTTGAACCAAAAGTGCGCTGGCTTGGTCTTGCGACAGACTTACCCGCACATCGGGATGGAAATGGAACCGGATTTCAAACGGGCGCTCTTCCCGCGATTGCGGAGAATGGCCCAGAGGCACATAGAGACTGTCTTCGCCGCGAATATCCACGCCGTCTGTCGACATGAACAGTCGCCGCCGATGGCCAAGACCTGTCCGCGCAAGATAGCCTTGGTGGCTGGATTCAAGCCAGATGCCGCCTTCTTGTTCTTTTCGCGCGCCCTTGGTCGGGCCTGCATTTTCCAGAACGGCTTCCCCCACATGACGGGTCTTCCAGCCATCAGGTAAGAGCTGTCCCGGAGATTGCGTGTCTAGGCTTAGAGTGGAATGCGCCGCCGAGGACCGCATGGGCCGCCGCCATCCGGGCGGCTGCTCATCGTTCCAGCCGCAATTGACCACCAGACGGCCCAGCTCTGTTGACAGCTCGAACGCAAGCGGCGCCAGATGGGCTTCCAAATCATAGGGTCGCGGCGGGCTGTCGCCTGTGTCGATAAGCAGGACCGACTCCCCGGCGGCGAGGCGCTGATAATGGGTATGGGGGCTATAGGCAAAGGCCCGCGCTTCTCCTGGAGCGGCCTCGAGAAGGGCTTTGATTTTTGAGGCTTTCCCCGGCGCGCCGCCCTGAAAGCTTCCCAGACGCCCATCACTGTGAAGAAAAAAGGCAATCATCGGCACCAGGCGGTCAATGGCCCGGCTGATCGTGCGCGATCCTTCGACCCCCCGATCTGCCAAACAGGTATCCAGAGTCAGAAGTATGTCGAGGCAGTCCAGCGTGGCTTCGGGGCTGCGCGATATATGCCCGCCATCGGGTAAAATCTGCGCGTCGATTTCATCATCAAGCCAGTCCAGGCCCCGGGCGAAATAGCCTTCGGACTTTTCAGTCAATCTCGCGCCCCCCAAGGCCAGGGCCGCCGCCGCCTGAAGGCGAAGCACGGAAGGCGGGAGAGATTTGTACTGGCCGCGCAAATATTTCATCTGCCGCATGACGGAGGCGCGGCGCTGCGCGGCTTTTGGTCCGGCCGCGTCAGAAGACAGAACCGGCGTCCAGTGTACCAGCCAGGTCCAAAGGCGCGGCGTCAGAATGGCGGGGTCCCAATTGAAATGGTTCCAGACGCCGTAATGGGTAATCCAGTTATCCACCAGAGACCGGGCCCGAAGCGCGGCGGCTTTTTCCTCGACCTTGCCTTTGGCTTTGGGTCCGACGGCGAGCAAATCGTTCATCCAGTCAAAACTGTGAAGCCAGGCGGCGTAGCGGGTCGAGGGTACGGTAATCGTCCACGGATCGCCCTGAAGCCCGACATCCACAGACTGGCCGCCATAGTTAAATTTGCCCGCGAGCAGCTCCTGGCCTTCGGCCTTATCCCCGTAATGAAAGGAAGGCTTTGCCGAATGAAAGGGCCCAGGCCGCCCCGCCCGCATCCGCACCATACGAAAAGGCTCTCCCAGGCTGTCCGTCAAAGACCGGGTTCGGGCCGAAAGGGCAGCCAGCAAAAGAGAAGAGGTGGAAAGACGGGCCGAAGTCATATGCTCAGTGCGGACCGATGGTCCTAAGCGACCTTGGTCAGAGGCGCGCCGCCTCTGAGGGCCGTGATGTTCTCGGCGTAACTGCCTTTGCCTTTAAAGACGGCGCTGCCGGCAACGAGCGCATTGGCTCCGGCCGCGAGACACTCTTTGGCGGTTTCGGGATTTACGCCGCCATCGACTTCCAAAAGGATATCGCGGCCTGTTGCATCTATTTTCTCCCGCAAGATTTTAATCTTTTCAAGCTGGGACGGAATGAAACTTTGCCCGCCATAGCCGGGATTAACGCTCATGACCAAAATCATGTCGAGTAGATCCAGAACCGGATCGACGACATCGGCGGGCGTTCCCGGATTGAGAACAAGTCCGGCCTTGATCCCGGCGTCCTTGATAGACTGGAGCGAGCGGTGAAGATGTGGCCCCGCATCCGGGTGAATGGAAATGATATCGGCGCCGGCGTCAATAAAGGCGGGAATAAACGGATCCGCCGGAGAAATCATCAAATGCACATCAAAGGGCTTCTCGCTGTGCGGCCGTAGAGCTTTGACCACCATGGGCCCGATGGTAAGGTTCGGAACATAATGTCCGTCCATAACATCAATATGGATCATATCCGCGCCCGCCGCGTCAATGTCGCGCACAGCTTCGCCCAGAGCGGCAAAATCAGCAGACAGAATGGACGGCGAGATTAAAGCAGACATGGGCACGGCTCTTTTTCTAATTAGACGGTCTTCTATCATTCACACGAAAACCGCGCAAGGCACAGAGCCTGTCAGCACAGTGCACGAAAGCCGCAATTCAGCAAGAAAAAACCCGCCATTGGGCAGGTTAAAACGAGTATAATAATTTTTAATCAGACCCAGTATAACTGGATTTAATTTCCGGTCTTATTTCCGGATGGGACGGTAATCCGTTGAGGCGCCGCTGGACTGATAGCCATAGCTTGGCTGCGCGTCGCCCTGATAAATTTCTATATCATAGTCAGAGCTTTGCAGACAGGTGCCATCGGCCTGTTTCACCGTTCCGGCGGGGCAGTGCATATCGGCGCTATAGGACATTGTCCCGGAATAGGTGGAGTTTGTGGAAGAGCTATAGGAGCTGCTGTGAGAAGACCCTTGCAGGCAGGTGCCGTCGGCTTGCGGCGTTGTGCCGGCCGGGCAGTTTAGCGGAGCCGAGCTATAGGTTGTGTGTTGTGAATAGCTTGTCTGCGGCTGGGTATAAACTGTGGAAGCCTGAGGGGCGCAACTGCCCATAACGGAGCAGTCAACATAGATGGGCGGCCCTGTGACGGCTTGCGGCGGCACATAGGCCGGCGCGCGAACGGGCTGCGTAGCAGGCGGCGCGACGCAGGCCTGACCGCAGTTTTGACCACTTTCATAATCATAAATATCGCCGTAACGGCTATCCTGTGGATTGGCGGACGCGGCCGTGGCGGCAAATGCCAGCGTTGAAATAGCGGCAATGACCCCGGCGCGAAAGTTTATGGCGCGTAAATAAAAATGCGTGCTCATCTGAGCCTCCCAAATTGAAACAGTCCAGGCGTTTCCTGCAAAGATTAGACCAGTTTTGTATTAACGGGCCATAAACAGGGCTAAAAAGCCGGAATTTCTCCTAGGATTTTTGCATCACAGCAATGAAAAACCCGTCCATTCCGCCTTTGCTTTCCAAATAATGCGGCAACGTCCGTAATGTCCCGTTCTTTACAGCCTCTTCCGGCATATCAAGACCGGAAACAGGTAGGAGTGAAATAGGGCGGAATTCAGGCGCGCTTTCCAAAAACTTCTCAACTCTTGGGGTGCCCTCTTCGGGCTGCAACGAGCAGGTCGCAAAAACCAGCCAGCCGCCCGGCGCGACATGTTCGGCCGCTCTGGGCAGAAGCTTGTCCTGCAATTTCACAAGCTGGGACAGCGTTTTGGGCGTCCGGTTGTGAAGCACATCGGGATGACGCCGAAATGTGCCGGTCGCCGTGCACGGGGCGTCCAAGAGGACAATATCGAATTTTTTATCTGTTTCCCATTCAAGCGCGTCAGCGCAGATAATCTCTGCCTCTAATTTGGTCCGCGTCAGGTTTTGATGAATGCGAGGAAGGCGCGTGTCCGATTTATCAACTGCCGTAACATTTGCCCCCAAGGCGGCCAGCTGCATCGTTTTCCCACCGGGCGCCGCGCAAAGATCCAGCGCTGTTTTGCCTGATAAATCCCCTAACGCATTTGCCAATAGCCGCACAGGCAGGGTTGCCGCCACATCCTGCGCCCACCAGGCGCCGTCCTCATAGCCTTCCAGTTCCGCCACATTGCCGATGGAAGAGAGCCGGACCGTCCCCGGCATAATAATTTCACCTTCCAGGGCGTCCGCCCATTTTTGTGTATTGGCGTCCGAGGTGTCTTTGAGCGTCAGGTCCAGAGGCGGGTCTTTTATCAGTTGAAGCGAGGATTTGCGCACCGCAGCTCGTCCATATCCCCGTTCCCACGCGCCGCGAATCCAGCCCGGAATATTGGCGCGCGGCGCTTCCATGCCGGCAAGCTTTGGTCCTTCCTCGACGACTTTGCGTAGGACCGCATTCGCCAGATTGGCAAAACCGCGCGTGGCTTTAGCAGATTTCAACATGCCAACGGTCTCGCCAACGGCGGCATGGGGCGGCGTTCCCAAAAACAGAATTTGCGCGGCGGCGGTTTCCAGCGCTGCGCGAATAAACAGGGGCGGGTCTTTTCGGATAAGCGGTTTGAAAACGGCTTTTAACTGTCCGTCCCGCCGAAAGGTCGTGGCCGCGATGAGACGCACAAATGCGCGGTCTCTGGGATCCAGCTCATTATAGCCGGGCAGGGCGGAGAGAACCGTTTCCAGTGGCAAACCCTCTGTGCGCACATTTCGCACCGCCGTCGCGGCCAGTTGCCGGGTCAGCTGAGCAGATGTCAGCGGGATATCCTTTTCTGGACGCGAAGGACGTCTGTCGCCAGAGCCTCTACTGTTAGAACCTCTATCGTCAGAGCGCTTATCTCTGTTGAAAGGGGGCTTGCCTCCCTTTTTGAAAGGCGGCTTTCCGCCTTTGCCCCGATCTTTGTTGAAAGGCTTTCTGTCGCCGGAAGGCCGGGAGTTTTTATCACGCTCGCTCATCCCGACAGCGCCTAGCAGAGGGGAGGCCAAAGGGGAATGTGAAATTGCGGCATAGCAAATCTGAACCCAGTTTTCATGCGTAATTAAAATATACAACCTTAAAGGGGAGCCCTCCATGCTGATCAAAGACCGGCCTGAATTCAAGAATAAACCCAAGCCTCTAAGCTGCGCGCCGGACATGACGGTTCTGGACGCCACCAAGCTTATGACAGATAAGAATTACGGGTCTATCGTTATCGTTGATAAAAATAATAAAGTTATGGGGCTCATGACAGAGCGCGATATTTTCCGCCGAGTTGTCGCGAAAGAGCTTAATCCGGCGAAAACAAAAGTCAGTGACGTGATGTCGAGCGAGTTGAGACAGGCCCGGGAGGATGACGAACTGACGGACTGGCTTCGCATCATGTCGAATGAACGTTTTCGCCGCCTGCCTATTGTCGATTCCGAAGGCCGCCTTGTCTCGATTATGAGCCAGGGGGACTTCGTCTCTTATACCTGGCCACAGCTCGTTAATCAGGCCTCGACATTGACGAAATCGACCCTATCCAAAAACTCCCAGCAATCCTGGATAATTTTTGGGATTATTGCCTATGCTCTGATAAGCCTGTTTTTTGTTGTGACGGCGGTTAGCTGACGGGCTACGATATTTCTTTATGTTTTCCTCCCTTCTCGGAATTTACCCTCCTCCGTTTACGGGGGAGGTGGGCCGCGACTGCGGCTCGGAGGGGGAGCCAAACATCACAAAGGGCAGCGTATTACGCTCCCCCCATCCCCTCGCATTCGCGAGGGACTTCCCCCGT
>JAPYSU010000069.1 GCA_029936425.1 Litorimonas sp. | reverse complement strand
CAACAATAATGCGCACGTATTCTCGCTCATTGTGCGCAGCGGTACACAATGTTTCAAATCAACTCACCGGCTTGCGGGTCAAATTCTTTGAAACAAAGTGCAAACTGTAAACTTAGTTTCTCGGCCAAATGCAAACTAGGTTTGCGATAGCCGTGCTATCCGCGACGCCCACAAACCGGGCATTCGACCTCAAGAAAGTAAGTGTACCAGATGCCTTTGCAGGCATCACACCAGTGGCCTTTCGCGCCTGCGCCGCTTGGGTTCACATCGAATGAAAGCTTGGTCAGTCCAAGGTTGCGCGATTGAGAAGATGTCTTTGACACACCAGACTTTGAGAACGGGAATCTTACCAAGTTAGTGTCGTCCTGATCATCCGACATTCTCTAATCTTTCCGTAGCTCGTATCTCTTGATTTTGTTCACCAGGCCAACTCTCGACAAACCCAACTCATCGGCAACCTTACTTTGGTTCCAATGTCTTGCATCAAGGGTTTGCGTTAAAACCGACTTCTCCAAGCTCTCGACTTTTTCCTTCAAAGTTGATCCGGATGGGACAAAGTTTGAAGCGCCGGAATCAGGCATAGGCGATTTGGAGATCTTTTCGGAAAGATGTCGGAGCGCAATGTAACCGCCTTGCTCTGCCACAGCTACCATCCGCTGAACCTCGGTCTCGAGCTCTCGAACATTACCGGGAAAGGGGAAGTTCTCTAACCTGTCCAAAACGTCAGTTGTTACACCTAAGACCCGACGTCCAACGACGCCCGCATATTTCTCAACGAAGAAATTGGTAAGAACGGGTATGTCTGAAGCGCGATCTTTCAATGCTGGTAGCTCAAGCTGGAAGCCCTTTAAGCGGTAATAGAGGTCTTTTCGGAAGGTGCCTTCTTCAACCAGCTCCTCAATTGAGCGGTTTGAAGCCGCAATGATGCGAACGTTGCTGGTAAGTGTTTTGTCTGACCCCAACGGCTTCACTTCGCCTTCTTGCAGAAATCGCAAGAGGGCAACTTGGAATTGGGGAGAGACCTCCGAAACCTCGTCGAGAAAAACCGTGCCGCCGTCCGCCGCTCTAAATAGGCCCAATCGGTCCGCGATTGCTCCTGGAAAGCCGCCGCGAACATGTCCAAACAGCTCCGAATAGAGCGCCTCATCAGAGACGCTACCACAGTTCTGACTGTGCAAAGGTGAATTCGCGCGATTGGAGTTGAAGTGAATGGCGCGGGCCAAAAGCTCTTTGCCGGTCCCGGTCGCACCGCGGATCAACACAGGCATATCGGTCTTGGCTGCAATCTTTGCCTCGCCGACAACTTCGGCCATCTGAGAGCTCGCATAGACCAAACGCTCAAAGCGCGACACACCACCTTGGACAGAACCGCTTTCTATTTGGCCAAACATGTCTTCGTCTAAAGACAACCTTAGTTCTCGAGTCAAAATACGATGCCGCCGCGACAGCTCCGTTTGTTCAAGCGCCCGTTTGACGGACATCCGGATTTGCTTTTCGTCGAGAGGCTTCATCAAGAAAAGGTAGGATGCTGAATCCTCGCACACCCGCGCACCTTCGCATCGTTCTTCGGCGTTGCAAACAACGATGCGTGAACATGCCGCGTGAGATAGTCGGGATCGAACAAGTGCGTTTTCTGATCCAAAATCGCGCAGATCCAAGTCATAGATTATCACGTCGACTTTGATGTCATCAAGTCGGTTCAGGGCAGACTTATCGTCGTCACAGTATATCAAACGATACCCATCGAGCTCGCTCAACGCTTTGGAAACCACTTGCGTGACCGCATCGTCAGTAGATTTGACCAGTACAGTTTGAATGTTAGACAAGGTTCTTACTTCCTCGACGCGCGCCGCTTGTTCATAGTAGGTGTATCGCAAAGTTACTTTGCATAAAGGTAACTAAACTTGCAAGCACTGCCGCGCGCACGAATAGCCGGTTTTCCTGCTGCGCGGCGGCGTAGAGATTTGTGCTGTTGCAGCAATTTCCGCACTGCCCGCGCACGTAGCACAAAATTGACACTTCCGCTGCGGGCTCTCTTGACACCTTCGCCGCGCAAATGACGAACGGCTGCTTAAGATATCAAAGCAATTGAGTAAGGGGCCGCCCTACCCTATTGCAGCCAGCCCAAAGCAACCCTTGGT
>JAPYSU010000017.1 GCA_029936425.1 Litorimonas sp. | reverse complement strand
GGGCTGTCTCGATTGCCGGTTTGGTAATCATGTTTATTTCCCTGCTAAATTTTATCTAGGATAGTTTGAATGGCAATCGATATTAAAATGCCGGCGCTTTCTCCGACTATGGAGGAAGGCACGCTGTCAAAATGGCTCGTCAAAGAAGGCGATAGCGTCACATCGGGCGATATTCTGGCCGAGATCGAAACCGACAAAGCGACGATGGAAGTCGAGTCGATTGATGAAGGCACTGTCGGTAAAATCGTCATTGCCGCCGGAACAGACGGCGTGAAAGTCGGCGAAGTGATTTTGCAGCTCTTGGAAGAGGGCGACAGCGAAGAGGATCTGTCTGACCCGTCCGCCTCAAAAGATGACGGCGATAAAGACGAAGACAAAGAGAAGGCTGACAAGAAAGAGAAGACGGAAGATAAATCCTCTTCCAAGGACGTTGAGCGCGAAGGCGAAGAAGCCGCGCCCGAAGAAAAGCCGGGAAAACCCAAACTGGCCGAAATTATTCAAAAAGACCCGGATGTTCCCTCCAATATTAAGATGGTCGAAACGACCGTGCGTGACGCGCTTCGTGACGCCATGGCCGAAGAAATGCGCCGCGACGAAAAGGTCTTCGTCATGGGCGAGGAAGTCGCGGAATATCAGGGCGCTTATAAAGTCACGCGGGAATTGCTGGAAGAGTTTTCGGCGCGGCGCGTGGTTGATACACCGATTACAGAATATGGTTTTGCCGGTATCGGTGTCGGCGCGGCGATGGGCGGTCTCAAGCCGATTGTCGAATTCATGACATTTAACTTTGCCATGCAAGCCATTGATCATATTATCAATTCTGCAGCAAAAACGCTTTATATGTCGGGCGGACAGATGCGTTGCCCGATTGTTTTCCGCGGCCCGAACGGCGCGGCGTCCCGCGTCGGCGCGCAGCATTCCCAGGATTATTCCAGCTGGTACGCGCATGTGCCAGGGCTGAAAGTCATTGCGCCTTATGACTCCGCGGACGCCAAAGGCCTCTTGAAAGCGGCTATTCGCGACCCGAACCCGGTCGTCTTTCTGGAACACGAACTCATGTATGGCGAGACATTCGACGTGCCGGATATGGATGATTTCCTTATCCCGATTGGCAAAGCGAAAATCCGCCGCGAAGGCGCGGACGTCACGCTCGTTTCTCACTCCCGCATGGTCGGGCGCTGCCTCGAAGCCGCCGAGAAACTGGCTGAGGAAGGTATCGACGCCGAGGTCATTGACCTGCGAACGCTCCGTCCTCTGGATACGGCGACCGTGATTGAGAGCGTCAAGAAAACCAACCGTCTGGTCTGCGCCGAAGAAGGCTGGGGACAACACGGCGTCGGCGCGGAAATCGCCGCGGTCGTCGTGAATGAAGCTTTCGATTACCTCGACGCGCCTCCGGCACGTGTGCATCAGGCGGATGTGCCGCTGCCATATGCCGCAAACCTCGAAGCGCTAAGCTTGCCAGGAACCGAGGATGTCGTGAAAGCGGCGAAGAAGGTTTGTTATAGAGATTAGTTGTGGGGAAGATTGTAAAATTTAAAGAGGCAAAAACGGCATTAGCTGAGGTCTATGTCATAGATTTTGTATCCGTACAGTTGGATCATTCTGTTACTATTGGTTTATCTCTGGAAATAGAAGGCCGTATGATTCATCCAGGAAAAGCTGACCACCCAGCTATGACTTGCATATTTTTTAATCCCTTTTTGTTCACAAAGACGATTTTAGATCAAGGACTTGACCAAGAAACTAATAACTTCAAACAGTTCATTGATGGGCTTAATGGGGTATTCGTTTCAGATAGTTCAGAAATACTAAAAAGCTACAAAAATGAATGGCTCACCAGAACGCCAGAGTTAGATCCATCTGAGTTGATGCATTATATAATTTACGTAGATGGTGAAAGTATCAGCGTTATTTCGCAGGAAGCGCCAAGAATTTTATTCGCAAAATCAGATGTTGAATCGCTGTTCGCGATAAGAAAGAAATAAAATCATGCCAATTGGAACTTTCATATTCACTTTGTCCCCCTTAGTGGGAAAAGGTTTGTTATAAAGATTAAATGAGTGCCATCATTTAAGTGTGTCGAAACAAAAGGAGAGAACGACATGAAAACATTATTGACGACGGGGGTTATGATTGCGGCGAGTTTCGCCATGACCGGCTGCATCAGTGTTGTTGAAGCCGGGAATAATGACCGCGATTATTCCGGCGTGACCACTGCCTATGCGCCTGTCACAAAATCTGACGAGCGCAAAATCAAAACGGCTGTTTATGATTATTTCGACGGGCAAGGCGACGCCTCGATCAGCCGACTTGATAGGGCTTTTGCAGATAACGCCTCTATGTTCGGTCTTGCGACAGATGAGAATGGCGATGACTATATCCGCGTCTGGCCCGATATGAACGAAGTTATCGAAAACTGGGCCAGCAATCCCAATCCGGTAGGCGAACGGGACAGCGATATTATCAGCATGGCTGTCACTGATGGCCGGATTGCCACGGTGCATTTCCGGTCTGCGGACCGTTTCTATGATGTGCTCACTCTTGTCAAAGTCAATGGAGAGTGGGAAATCGCCTCCAAAGTCTTTGTGAACCAATAATTATTTAACGCTAGGTCTTCTGACATGCCTGTTGAAATTCTCATGCCCGCTTTGTCCCCCACAATGGAAGAGGGGACTTTGTCTAAATGGTTGATGAAAGAAGGCGATACGGTATCGTCCGGAGACCTTTTGGCGGAAATCGAAACCGACAAGGCAACAATGGAAGTTGAAGCCGTCGAAGAAGGGACGCTCGCGAAAATCCTTGTGGAAGCCGGAACGGATGGCGTGAAAGTCAATTCGCCTATCGCGCTTCTGCTCGAAGAGGATGAGGATGAAAGCGCTCTGGACGGATATGAGCCGACAGGGGCGGATGTGTCCAAACCGGGTGATAAGAAAGACCAAAAGGCTGAACCTAAAAGCGAGTCGGTTCCCGACAAACCCAAAGAAGAAACCGGTAAAGCGGACGATGCGCCGTCCACGCGTTACGATAAAAAGCCTGACGACGGGCCTGCCCCGAAAACGGGATCGGATAAAGACGGCGATCGGTTGAGAGCGTCTCCTTTGGCGAAACGTCTCGCGAAAGAGGCCGGGATTGACTTGGCATCAGTCGAGGGCTCCGGCCCCAAAGGCCGCATCATCAAGGTCGATATCGAAAATTACGAAGCGCCGAAAGAGGCAGAGAAAAAATCCGAAGCGCCCAAGGACGCGAAAGATGAGTCCAAAGAAGTCGGCGCGGTTCGCAGCGGTGGCGCGGAGTATCTGTCCAAAATGGGGATCGAGGCCGGAACCTACGATCTTGAGCCTTTGAGCGGGATGACGAAAACCATTG
The DNA here is from genome assembly GCA_029936425.1 of Litorimonas sp. GTDB lineage: Bacteria > Pseudomonadota > Alphaproteobacteria > Caulobacterales > Maricaulaceae > Litorimonas. The sequence goes on along the minus strand of JAPYSU010000017.1, from coordinate 54,158 downwards.
CAAGGCGCCTATCAGAGTCGAATAATAATGTGCCGGACTTCCCGCTGCAGATTGATTGCGAAATCGATGAATTGCTAAAGCTGCGCAAAGAGTTAAACGCGCAGGCCCCTGAAGACGTGAAGGTGAGCGTCAATGATATGCTTATCCGCGCCTGCGCCTTGTCTCTGAAATTCGTGCCGGAAGCCAATGCGAGCTATACGCCGGACGGAATCGCTTATCACAAACACGCCGATGTTGCGGTGGCGGTCGCCATTGATGGCGGATTGATCACCCCGATTGTACGCGAAGCCGAAAATAAAGGCCTGTCAACAATCTCGACTGAAATGGTGGATCTGGCTGGCCGCGCCCGCGAGATGAAACTCAAACCAAATGAGTATCAGGGCGGGACGTTCTCTATTTCCAACCTTGGCATGATGGGGATTAAGTCTTTCGGCTCCATCATTAACGAGCCGCACGGCATGATCCTCTCGGTTGGGGCAGGCGGGCCGCGCCCTGTTGTCAAGGACGGGGAGATTAAAGTGGCAACTGTCATGAGCGTAACGCTCACCTGTGACCACCGTGTTGTGGACGGGGCGTTGGGCGCGAAATGGCTCCAGCACTTTAAACGCTATGTCGAGCAACCGATTACAATGATGTTGTAATAACTGAGCAAAGTTTCTCCCTAGAGGGGAGGAGCATTGCCCTTCAGCCGCCCCGCGTTATACTTAATGAAAACTTAAGTTCGCGGAGCGGATTATGCTTTGGAAATCATTACTTACTGGAACCCTCCTTGCGGGCCTCGCTGGAGCAGTCGTTTATTTTGGGACGGGCGGAGAAATTGCCACGGCTGGCGTGAAAGCCGACTTCCAGCAAGCCGTTTCGAATACAAAGGAAGCCACCAAATCTGTTGCGGATGATGTCAGCGAGTCGGCCTCCGATACGATAGAAAAAATGACGAGCGCCTCTGACTCGCTCGAAGCGAAAATCAAAGAAACTTTGTCCGATGGAGATCAGGCCCAGCCGCCAAAATCAGAGACTTCAAAATCAGAAGATAAGAATAAATCTGAAAAAAAATGGCTGGACCGCTATCTGAAAAAGAAAAGCGACGATGATAATTCTGATGTAGATGCATCAGAGCAGGCCCCCATCGATGTGGACGAAATGGACACGTCTGACGTGGACGGCGCTGTCCGGGATATTTTGAAAAAAGAGCGAGAAACCTCTGAGGGGCAGGAAACAGAGCCGAGCGATGATATTCAGGCAGTAGAGGACCCTGATACCGCTACGCAGAAAACGGCTACATCGCCTGAGATGAAGTCTGGCGAGGAAATCGAAGCGGTTTATGAAACAGCGCTCGCGGAGACAAAAGATATTGGTATCGTGGAGCTTCGAGACCGCGCTTATCTGAGCCTGATTGACTATACGATCCGCCAAATGGATTTTGAACGGTCCAAAGCTGTTATTACCGAAATAAGCCAGCCTGAGCTGCGCGATACCGCGCGGAGCAATATTGCGGTGGGTCTTGCCCGCCTTGGAAAGCGCGACGCGGCTTTTGCCATTCTGGAAAATGTCGAGACGCAGGCGCTCGCTGATGTGCTTCGTTTGCAGGTGATAGAGGCTATGACGGCTCCCTCCCAGAATCAGGCAAACTCTAACATTCCGACAAATTAGATATTCCGAATTATGGGTTCTAATTCGCCCTGAAATCTGTCATAGATTTGCGAGAATTAATTCCCGCAATAAGGCCCAAACCTATGGCTGAAACAGCTTTTGACGTTATCGTAATCGGATCCGGACCCGGGGGCTATGTGACCGCCATTCGGGCGGCTCAACTCGGATTTAAAACTGCGATTGTTGAAAAGGAAGATTTGGGAGGCGTTTGTCTGAATTGGGGCTGTATTCCGACGAAAGCGCTTCTGCGTTCCGCCGAAGTTTATCACAATATGCAGCACGCGGATGAGTATGGCCTTTCCGCCGAGCCGAGCTTTGACCTTGAAAAAATCGTCAAACGCTCCCGCAAAATCGCCGGGCAGCTTTCCGGCGGCATCAAGCATCTCATGAAGAAAAACAAAATCACCGTGATCAACGGTTTTGCTAAACTTAAAGAAGGTAAGGACGCGCCAACGGTTGTGGTGGACGGAACAGATTATACGGCCAAACACGTCATCCTGGGAACCGGGGCTCGCGCCCGTCATATCCCGCAAGCGGGGTTAGAGCCGGACGGAAAATATATCTGGACAGCCCGCGAAGCGATGGTACCGGACAGCATTCCGAAAAAGCTTCTCGTTGTGGGCTCGGGCGCGATTGGCATGGAATTCGCCTCCTTTTTTGACGCCTTTGGCGCCGACGTGACGGTCGTTGAAATGGTGGATCGCATCCTACCGGCGGAAGATGAAGAGATCTCCAAAATGGCCCGTAAGGCGTTTGAAAAGCGCGGCGTAACAATCAAGACTGAAACGCAAGCCTCTGTAAAGACAAGCAAAAATGGCGTTACAGCGACTTTGACCAAAGGCGATACATCCGAAGAGGTCGAGTTTGATCGCGTCGTTCTGGCTATCGGCATTGTCGGCAATACCGAAGATATGGGCCTCGAAAATCTGGGCGTTAAAATTGAGAAAACGCATATCGAGGTCGATGAATATTCCTTTACGGGCGTGAAGGGTCTCTATGCGATTGGCGATGTAACCACACCGCCCTGGCTTGCGCATAAAGCGTCGCATGAAGGCATTATCTGTATCGAAAAAATCGCAGGTGAAAATCCGCACCCTCTTGATGCGAATGCTATTCCCGGATGTACTTATTGCCACCCACAAATTGCGTCTGTGGGACACACCGAAGCGCAAGCGAAAGAGGCGGGCTATGAGGTAAAGGTCGGGCGTTTCCCTTTCATTGGCAACGGCAAAGCGATTGCTTTGGGAGAGCCGGAAGGTTTGGTCAAAACCATCTTTGACGCCAAGACGGGGGAGCTGCTCGGCGCGCATATGATCGGCGCCGAAGTGACTGAGCTTATTCAAGGCTATACGATCGCGCAAAAGCTGGAAACGACAGAGCACGAGTTGATGGAAACTGTGTTCCCGCATCCGACCCTGTCAGAGATGATGCACGAGGCGGTTCTCGACGCCTATGACCGGACAATCCACTATTAAGGTTTAGTCCAGTAAGATTTTGCCGCCCTCAAGGGATGGGGGCTTTCGGCCGAATCTCAAATGTTTTGCAAATTGCTTTTTTGCCTTGAGGGCAGGTTTTTCGACAATATGCCACGACGCGTATGCAATTGCATATGAGAGAGGCGCGATAAGAACGAAAAGCGCTATTGGGCTTAGTTGCGGCCACCAATAAAAGGCGAGCTGCAGCAAGCCCCAATGGTAAATATATATGCCGTAGGAAACATCAGAGAGGTCTTGCAAGCGGTTGAAACGCGGGGCTTTCAAGAAAGCGACAAGCATGAGGCCGTAAGCCAGCATCAAGTTCATGGCTATTTCCATCGCGCTTATCTGGCTGCATAATACTGCCAACAAGGCCATGCAGAGTAAACCTGGGAGGTGGAAGTTCAGTCGTTTTCGATAGGCAAATAGGGTGGCACCCAATCCGTATGCGATTCCGAACCGCAACACACTCTGCGCTGTGGCGGGAAGATGCTCATATAACCCTGTCTCCTTGGTCACAATCCACGCCAGGCTGGGGATAATAAATTGCGCCAAAATCATCCATTTGCGTCGCATTAGACCCAATGAAAAAATTAGGGCCGTCCCCAGATAGGCCATAAGTTCATAACGCAAAGTCCAGAGAGGCGCTCCGGCTAATTGCTCATGATTGGTTAGGAAAGCGCCGGGGAGAACCATATCCGAGTTGAAAAAACTTAACACAAGCAAGGGCTGTTTCCACACATCCGGATGCGTGAGGTAATCCCAAGTGGGAAGCGTTGTGGCGAGAGGCCCGATGAGGAGCAGAATAAAGGCTAAATGTATAATCAGAGCCGGGTAAATTCTAAGGACACGCGCAGAACTATATTCTGCCAAATCCCTACGATAGGTCATACTTTTCGTAACAAGAAAACCGGAGGTGATAAAAAATAAATTTACCGCCAGATAACTTAAGTCGTAATGAAAAAAACCGTGAATTCCACCAGACATGTCTCGCAAACCGACAATCATTGCATGATCTATGACAACTAAAAGCGCCATAAGAATGCGTAAAGGCGTGAAAAAGTTGTCGTGCCCGTCCCGAATTCGCACAGGCGTCATCAGGCGCTGAAACAGCGAAAACTCAGGTTTAGCGATAGTATTTGCCTTGAACAGGGTTCTATTTCCTCATTAATGCCAATATTTGTAGCGTAATCCTGTTAATATAAGCAAAAAACACGCCAACTTTGCGTGTTTGCAGATTTGCGGGCTCTGCCTTGCAGTGAAAGCCTGAAATTGAGCTTGCTCCTGACGGTCAAAACCCCCATTTAACGCTCATGGCTACGCTTATTGATACTGCGCAGAATATTCGCCCCAAGCCCGCATTGCGGCATCCGGAAAAGGCCAACCGGCCGGACACCGAGGTGCTTCGCAAGCCGTCATGGATTCGGGTGAAAGCCCCGACCTCCAAGGGATATGCCGAAACCCGCAAAATCGTGAAGGACAAAGGCCTCGTAACTGTGTGCGAAGAAGCGGGCTGTCCGAATATTGGCGAGTGCTGGGAAAAGTCGCATGCGACCTTTATGATTCTGGGAGAGGTTTGCACGCGGGCTTGCGCTTTTTGCAATGTGGCCACGGGCCTGCCGCAGGACGTTGATGCTTATGAGCCCAAAAAAATTGCCGAGGCGGTTGATGAAATGGGCCTTAAACATGTCGTGATTACGTCTGTGGACCGGGATGATCTGTCAGATGGCGGAGCCCAGCACTTTGTCGACGTCATAAATGCCATTCGGTCCCAATCGCCCAAAACCACGATCGAAATTCTGACGCCTGATTTTCTTCGGAAAAAAGGAGCGGTAGAAACGGTCATTGATGCCCGCCCGGATGTCTTCAATCATAACCTTGAAACCGTGCCGCGTCTTTATTTGTCTATTCGTCCCGGCGCGCGTTATTTCCACTCCCTTCGTCTTTTGGAGCGCGTCAAGGAACGCGATCCCTCCCAATTTACAAAATCAGGCCTGATGGTCGGATTGGGAGAGACCAAAGAAGAAGTCATGCAGGTCATGGACGATATGCGCTCTGCGGGAATCGACTTCCTGACAATCGGCCAGTATTTGCAACCGACCCGCAAACATGCGGCTGTGAAGCGGTTTGTTACGCCGGAAGAATTCAAGGCTTACGAGACGATTGCTAAAGCAAAAGGATTTCTTGTGGTCTCTGCCAGTCCGCTCACGCGTTCCAGCTATCATGCGGATAGTGATTTCACCAAACTTCAGGCCGCTAGACAGGCCCAGCACGCCTAATGCCGTCCGCCAGTTTTACCAAACGCATTCCACACGGAGCGGGCGAGCTGTTAGAGATGGTCGCCAATGTCGAAGAATATCCAAACTTTATTGAATTGATTTCCAGCTTGCGGATAACCAAACAGCTGAGCGAAACAGATTTCGAAGCCGAAGCTGTTGCGGCCTATAAATCCATTCGGCAAAATTTTAAGTCACTCGTCCATGTTGACCGCGAGAAAAAAGTTATTCGAGTCACCAAAGCGGAGAAGGGTGGGCCCGTTAAAAATCTTGAAAATCGCTGGGTCTTTCATGAGCTGTCAGACGGAACAACCTTGGTGGACTTTTACGTGGATGTGACTTTGAAAGCCTTCCCGCTTAACCTTCTTATTAAGGACAAGTTTGAGAAAGCCAGTAGACACATCATGAAAGTGTTTGAGGAGAGAGCGGCGAAAGTCTGCGACCCTGTCAAAGCCGATCCGAATTTGAATTTAAAGAAAGAAAAGAGCCGTCTAGGCGTTGCTTAAAGCGTTCTTCAAAGCCTTTAGCGCTTCGTAACACGTTATATCTCTGACTTTATTACGTCCAATGTCTCCAAAATTGTGAAGGGTTGCCGTCGCGTCTTGCCCTTTAAGTGCGAGACCTATCCAGACTGTCCCTACGGGCTTTTCGTCTGTGCCTCCGCCTGGTCCGGCAATACCTGTGACAGAAACGGCTAAATCAATCTCGAGCGCGCTAAGAGCGCCTTCCGCCATAGCTTTGGCAACTGCTTCGCTAACGGCGCCGTGATCTGCCAAAACGTCTTCGCTAACGCCGAGATGGCTTATCTTTATTGAGTTATCATAGGCAATAATCCCGCCTTTAAAAGGCGCAGAGGAACCGGCAATGGACGTAATGGCGGCGCCAATCAGCCCGCCTGTACAGCTCTCCGCTGTTCCAATCCGGAGATTTTTCTCGGTAGCCTGAGAGATAACGTGTTGGGCCAGAGAAAAAATATCTTTCAGCGTCACGGCGCTCATGAGGGGAGCCTTACAGTCGCGGTCGCTTGCGCCGCCAGACCTTCACCTCTACCAGTGAAACCTAGTTTTTCCGTTGTCGTCGCTTTGACGCTCACGCGGTTTAAAGGAAGCTCGCAAAGCGCGGCAATTCGCTCGCGCATTTTTTCACGGTGCGGTTTGATCTTGGGTTTCTCGCAAATCAGGGTGACGTCGACATGTTGTAATTTTCCGCCGCGTTCGGCGAGTTTTTCCAAGGCAAAAAGCAGAAATTTATCCGAAGCTGCGTCTTTCCATTTTGGGTCAGACGGCGGGAAATGATCGCCAATATCCCCAAAAGCAATCGCGCCGAGCAAGGCATCCGTCAAAGCGTGAAGCCCGGCATCGGCGTCCGAATGGCCTCTTAAACTATATCCGCAGTCTATCGGCAGCCCGCAAAGCCACAATGTGCCGCCCTCTTCAAACTGATGAACGTCAAATCCGGATCCGGTTGCGATGTAGGTTTCTGATTGCAGCATCTGCTCGGCTTTAGCGAAATCTTCCGGATAGGTCAGTTTAAAATTACGCTCATCTCCCTGAGTAAGGGTGATTGCGAGACCAGCTTCCTGAGCGACAGCAATATCATCGGCCCGACTTTCGTTTTTTGGTAGAGCTTTAAAAGCGCGCCAGACTTCCTGATAGTGAAAAGCCTGGGGCGTTTGAACGCGGCGCAGGCCTTCCCGGTCAACGGCTTCGCCGGAAAGCGTTTTTAGCGCATCGGGTATGGGGAGGGCCGGCGCGGCGGCATGGCTGGTTAGTAGCGCTTCGGACAAGTCAGAAATGATTTTAGAAGAGATAAAGGGGCGGGCGGCGTCATGAATGAAGACGTGATCAATATTGGAATCTTCCAGCGCAGCTAACCCGTTGCGCACAGATTCTGTGCGATTGGCGCCGCCAATGACGATTTTGGCATCAGTCCCGATATCTGAAAGAACAGATTGTATAAAGGGGTCATTTTGGCTGACGACAACGCAATAGATGTCGAAATTACAGGCTTTTTGTAGATTTGAGAGGGTATGCTCAATAAGGGGTCTGCCTGAGACATGTCGATATTGCTTCGGTTTATCACCTCCAGCGCGTTCGCCCTTGCCGGCAGCGACTAAAATTAAGGCGGTACGGGGCATAGTCCCTCAAAACGTGTGGTGAATTATTGTGCGGTCAATTTGGCAGCTATAAGAGAGGGTAATGGCAAATTCACTTCATATCGGCAAGTTCGAACTACGCTCCCGCGTTTTAGTTGCGCCCATGTCCGGTGTGACGGATTTACCCTTTCGGAAAGTTCTTGCGAAATTCAGACCCGGCCTGGTGGTTTCGGAAATGGTGGCGGGTGACCGTCTGGCCAGCGGAGATCCGGAAAGCCTCGCCCGCGCCGCTGGCTCGTCGGACATACACCCGCTTGCCATTCAACTGGTCGGTCACGACCCGGACTGGATGGGGGTGGGCGCAAAATTATGCGAAGAAGCGGGCGCGCATATCATAGATATCAATATGGGCTGTCCGGCGCGTAAAGTCGTCGGCGGACAATCGGGCTCTGCTCTGATGCGGGATTTAGACCACGCGCTGGCGATGATCGAAAAAACGCTGGCGGCAACCTCTTTGCCTGTGACTTTGAAAATGCGACTGGGTTGGGACGAACAGAGTTTGAATGCGGCCGAACTGGCCAGCCGGGCCGAAGCCGCAGGCGTCCAAATGATTGTCGTTCACGGCCGAACCCGGTGCCAGTTTTATGAAGGCCAGGCCGACTGGGCGGCTGTCAAAGCCGTCAAAGAGGCTGTTTCAGTTCCTGTCATTGTCAATGGAGACATCCATGACGGCGCCACGGCGCGCCGCGCGATAGAGCAGTCCGGCGCTGACGGCGTCATGATTGGTCGCGCGCTGACAGGGCGACCCTGGCTCATTTCAGATGTCATGAAGGCCGTTGATGATATTTCAGCGCCGGTTCTTTCCCTATCTGAAAAGTCGGATATTGCGACCGATCATTATAAGAATGTCTTGGAGTTTTATGGAGAAGACAAAGGGCTTCGGGTCGCGCGCAAACATGTTTCTGCGTACCTCGAGCATGCGCCGGGTAAGGTTCCGGAAGCTCAGCGGCGTCTGGCTCTGTCGACAAAAGACACACACAAAGTTCTATCCATTCTAGCTCAAGCGTTTGAGAGCGATGAGGAGCAGGCGGCATGAGCAAGCTGTCTCTTGGAGCGATGGTGGGCGAAGACGCCCCTTATCCCTGTTTTCTGATTGATCCCGCGACGCAAAAAGTTGTCTGGGCCAATGACGCCGCGCAAAGCTGGACGGGCCTCTCGATTAAACGTCTTGGAAAAGAAGATATCTGGGTTGTCTTGAATATTCAGGATCTTCCCAAGGGCCGCATTCTTCAATCCTTTGAGGAGGGAAGTGCGGTCACTGTCCGGGATTGCGAAATCAAATTCAATCACCGAAAAGATTCCGAAGTTCATCTTTCTCATTTAACCGCGTTTCCTACTCAGGAACATATCGGTATCGGGATACGGTTTGCCAAAGCCCAGCCCCGTAACAACGCCATGGGCGGTCACGTCGTGTCCGGCATGGGGCGGCTGATTGCGCATGAACTTAAAAACCCTTTGGCGGGAATTAAGGGGGCGGCGCAGCTCCTGCGCGAAGATGTGGCCAGTGAAGAAGGCCAGTCTCTGATTGATCTTATTGCTTCAGAAATTGACCGAATTCGACGCTTAGCCGACCGGATGGAAACACTCGGCGATAGTGACCCTGAGATTGAAGAACAGGTAAACATTCACGAAGTCCTCAGGCGCGCCCGCAAAATTATCCAGTCCGCAGATAAAGAGCTGGTTTTTACCGAGCATTATGATCCGTCCCTTCCTCATGCGGCCGGGGATCCGGATACGTTGATGCAAGCCGTTCTGAACCTGATTAAAAACGCATCGGAAGCCGGAACGGAAATCACGCTTCAGACAAAATTCAGAAGCGGTGTTTCCGCGACAGGTGAGGGCGAAGAAAAAGCGCAGAGCCTGCCCATAGAGATTCAGGTGATTGATAACGGCCCCGGGATTCCTGCGGATTTGGTGGATCAGGTTTTCCAGCCTTTTGTGTCGACAAAACAGGACGGGCAGGGGCTAGGCTTGGCGCTTGTTTCCAAAGTTGCTGCGGCCCATGGCGGAGTTGTCGAAGTCAGGTCTCATCCCGGTCATACCGTTTTTTCTCTCCTTCTTCCCGCCCCACGTGTAAATACAGAAAGTTCAGACAATGAAATATGAAGTTTTATTGGCCGATGATGATGATAGCGTCCGGCTTGTTCTCTCCAAAGCTCTGACGCGTGCGGGACATAATGTAAAAGCGACCGATAACGCCCAAACCCTATTGAAATGGGCAGAGGCCGGGCAGGGCGACATTATCGTGACGGATGTGATGATGGGCGGGCGAGAAGTCTTTGACACGCTGCCGGAAATTTCCCAGGCGCGGCCCAAAATGCCAATCGTCGTTATAAGCGCGAACAACACAGTGAACACGGCGTTGAAAGCCGGACAGCAAAAAGTCTTCGAATATGTTCCGAAGCCGTTTGATCTGGAAGATGTCACCAATGCGGTGTCGCGGGCCGGGCAATCCGTTAATCCGCGCCGGGGGCGGATCAATCCGAAAACCAAGCGCCTGCCCATGATTGGCCGTAGTCCGGCCATGCAGCCCGTCTATCGGGCGGTGTCACGCTTTTCCTCAAGTGACTTGCCCGTTCTTATTCAGGGCGCGGTAGGGACAGGTAAAGATCTGGTGGCCCAACTCCTCCATGACGGCGGCCCGAGGGCGGATCGTCCGTTTTTACGTACGAGTGATTTTTCAAACACGTCCCTCACACTGCAAAAGGTCAATGGCGGGGACATTTATCTGGATGAAATTGCTGAGCTCAGCCTGACGCAACAGGAGGGATTGCTTTCCCTGATGACAGAAGCGGAACTGATCCCGGCGTCCAAACGTCCTCGCGTCTTATCCGGCACGCGCAAAGACCTTCGAAAAATGGCCGAAAGCGGAGCCTTCCGGGATGATTTGCTGTTTCGTATCAATGTGGCCGAAATCCGCATACCGCCCCTGTCGGGCCGTGATAAAGACACGTATGAACTGGCGGAGAGTTTCTTGTCACAGGCGTCCCCGGGCCAGCCCCGCCGATTTGAATCCGACGCCCTGGACATCTTGCATCGTCATAATTGGGCCGGGAATGTGCGTGAACTGGAAAACCTCGTAAGACGGCTTTCTGTTCTCTATTCGGACGACATCATTACGGCCGATATGGTTTTGCAGGAATTTTCAAAGGATATACGTCCGCGCAATGCTGAGGGCGACACGCAGGAAAAGCTTGATAAAAAACTGGAAGAATCTTGTCGAATTTTGCTGAATGACGAAAATGCCGATCTTGAAGAGACAATTTATCAAACGGCTCTTTCCTGGGTGGAACGGCCCCTTATCGTTGAAGCTTTAAGACTTACAGGCGGAAATCGTGCCAGAGCCGCAGAGCGTTTAGGCATACACAGAAACACATTAAGGACGCGATTAAAGTCTTTGGATATCTCTTAGTTTGAGTCAAAAAGGTCTGACAAAAAGGATAGATTTTCTAGTGTTGATTTTGTGCAACACTGCGATAAAAGAGTGACAGTTGCGCCGTTATTGGCGCGTAGCATTCGGATAGCGTGACTGTTATTAAACCCATTCAGGCCCAATCGCCAGAACAGACCGGATCCGTTGGTGTGGTCAGCCCTGAGACCTCGTCTGACGTATCCAAAAAGACTCGCGCGCAAAAACCCTCGAGATACCCTGAACAGCCCTTTATAAAGAGAGCTCCGAAAATAGCCCGCTCGGCGCTGTTCGGCGTCTTTTTCATGACGGCCATGTTCGTGACAATTTTAGGAGCGCTGTTTTCATTCTCTGATCAATCGGAACAAATTGATCGATCGTTTGACGTCTTGCGGGCGAATTTGATCCTCATCGTCTTCCTCGCAATATATCTGGGATACCGGGTTTGGGGGACACTTTTCACGAAGGCACGGCGGCGAACTGCGCCGCTCTTGCACCGACGCTTCGTTTTTATTTTCAGCCTCGCCGCCCTTGTTCCCGCCATCATCGTCGGTGTCTTTTCATTGTCGTTTATCAGCCAGAATATCAATGATATTTTTGGAGCTGATGTCCGAAAGAATATGGAGCAGGCCCGGTCCATTCTTGATGACTACGTCGATCAGGAATTGTCTGATTTAGGCAAAGATATCAATATTCTATCTGCGACTATTGATGCCGATCCAACTATGGTTGAACAAAGAATATCTCTGACGGCAGAACTTCAAATTCAGGCGCGCGTCAGAGATCTCGATGCCGTCTATATGCTCAGTGATCAGGGTGATGTTCTTGCCCGCGTAGAATCACCTTTTGCCCCTGATTTTCGAGTGCCGGCCGATAGTGTGTTCCAAAGCACGAGCCAAGGCAGGATTGCCTATCAGAAAAGAGATGATCTGGATTATCTCATCGCGCTGTCTCCGCTTCCGGAATTTACAAATGTTTATCTTTATGTCGGCCGTGTCTTGCGCTCGGACAGTCAGGTCTTGTCCAGTATTTCCGGTATCGAAGGGGCGACTCAGTCTTTGACCAGCTTTAACCAGAAACAGGCAAAGATGCGGAATATTTTTGTCCTGACCCTGATGGAAACTGCACTGCTCATTCTGATGGCGGCTATCTGGTTGGGTCTGGTTCTCGGAAACCGTATCATCGAACCTTTGGGTAGATTGATTACAGCGGCGGAATTGGTTCGAGCCGGAGATATGAGTGCGCGAGTCAATGTGGGCGAGGATTGGGGCGAAATTTCAGACCTGGGCAGTGCCTTTAACCGAATGACCCAGCAGCTGGACTCTCAACGGGATGCTCTCGTCAAGGAGCATGATATTTCAGAACAAAGGAGACAGTTTTCCGAAGCCGTCCTATCCGGCGTCCGCGCCGGCGTTATCGGTTTGGCGCAAACCGGTCGGATAACTCTCATCAACAAATCCGCTGAACAATTATTGGGGCTGGACGAAAAAAGCTTGCTGGGCCGTCCGATTGATCAGGTTTTGTCACCATTTGCCCCCGCTTTTAAAAAAGGGCGAGAGAGTATCCAGGCCTCGGCAGAAGATCAGGTCAGTTTTGAAATTGACGGACAGGTGAGAAACTTTGACCTTAGGGTCTCGGCCTATCAGGGCGCGCGGAAAGATACGGGTTGGGTGTTGACCTTTGATGATATGACGCGGCTCGTTTCGGCCCAGAGGCATTCTGCCTGGCGCGAAGTAGCCCGGCGGATTGCTCATGAAATCAAGAATCCCTTAACGCCGATCCAGCTGTCTGCGGAACGACTTGAGCGCAAATACAGTAAGGAAATCACCAGTGACCCTCAGACGTTTGCAAACTGCACCCAGACAATTATCCGTCAGGTCGGCAGTCTGGAGCAAATGGTCAACGAATTTTCTGCCTTTGCTCGCATGCCCGCGCCTGAATTCGCCAATGTTGAATTACCTTCATTGTTGAATGAGGTGCTCTTCGAACAGGGCGTGGCATTTCCTGATATCAAATTCGTTCAGAAAAAATCATCGCGCAAGCCCTCCCGGATTTGGGGGGATGAGCGGCTTATTACTCAGGCTTTGACCAATATTTATAAAAACGCCGGAGAAGCGGTTTTAAGAGCTTATGATCAATCCGGGGAAGAAGCCGTCGAGGGACGAATTGTGACAGAGCTCGTCGTGGAAGAAGAATGCGTCCTCATAAGAATTCTTGATAACGGTCCGGGGTGGCCTGTGACAGATAGAATCCGTTTGCTAGAGCCTTATGTGACAACCCGCGAAAGCGGAACGGGGCTGGGGCTCGCTATCGTGAAGCGGATTGCCGAAGACCACGGCGGAAGTCTAACGCTCGCTGAACCCCCTATGGGCGGGGGTGGAGCCTGCGTTGAAATCCGGTTTGCCAAGAAGAAATCGTCCCTTTCGCCTGAACTCGGGCTTGATGCACCGCTGACCTCAAAAACTGAGACCAACGAAGATGATGACACGCCGAAAAAAGGTAAACCCTTAAAGGACTGAGCATGAAAAATGATATTTTGATCGTCGAAGATGAGAGCGATATCCGGGAAATGATTGCCGGTATATTGGATGATGAAGGTCACGTGACCCGCCAGACGGGCACAAGCGAAGCGGCGCTGGATGCTGTCAAAAAACGCCAGCCTTCTCTGGTCGTACTGGATGTCTGGCTAAAGGGAAGCGGCATGGACGGGATTGAGCTTCTGGATAAACTGAAAGCCTCCTATCCCAACCTTCCGGTTATTATTATCAGCGGACACGGCACGGTGGAGACGGCTGTCTCTGCGATCCGCAAAGGGGCTTATGATTATATCGTCAAACCTTTTAAGTCGGAAAAACTGATCGTGACGGTTTCCAGAGCATTGGAAAATGCTCGGCTCAGACAGGAAAATGAGGATCTGAAAGGGCGCGCCCAAACCGATACGAAATTGGTAGGAACATCGACCCTTGTGCAGCAATTACGCTCCAAAATTGAACGTATCGCCGCGACAAATTCACGAGTTCTGATCTCCGGGCCTTCCGGATCCGGAAAAGAACTCATTGCCAGACTCCTGCATTCTCAGTCAAAGCGTGCAGAAGGGCCCTTTAAGGCCGTCAACGCTGCTTCTATGGTGCCTGAGAGAGTCGAGGAAGAGCTCTTCGGGGTTGAGAATGAAGACGGCACCGTGGTTAAAACCGGCTTGTTGGAAGCCGCGCATAACGGCACGCTCTATCTGGATGAGGTCGCGGATATGCCGGCCGAAACGCAAGGCAAATTGCTGCGACTTTTGGTAGAGCAGCGCTTTCACAGATTGGGGGGAAGCCAGGACGTTCAGGTTGATGTCCGCGTGATTACCTCCAGTTCGCAAGATTTACTGACGGATGTCGAATCCGGAAATTTCCGCGAAGACTTATTCCATCGTTTGAATGTTATGCCTCTGGAAGCGCCGTCTCTGAGCGAGCGGCGTGAAGATATTCCCTTATTGGTGGAGCATTTTATCTCGCAACTTGCCGCGTCCACCGGTCTCCCGGCGCGAGAAATTGGCGCCGATGCTATGGCGGCCTTGCAGGCTCATGACTGGCCGGGCAATGTTCGCCAGCTCCGAAATAATGTAGAGCGATTATTGATTCTGGCGACAGGAGAGCCAGGCCAGCCGATTACCTTGGCGACGCTTCCGCCTGAAGTCTCTGTGGTCCGATCTTCCGGAGGCGCCGCCGAATCCGAAAAAATGATTTCAATGCCACTGCGGGATGCCCGAGAACATTTTGAACGCGAATATCTTCAAGCCCAAATTGATCGTTTCGACGGAAACATTTCACGCACGGCAAGTTTTGTCGGTATGGAGCGTTCTGCCTTGCACCGAAAGCTAAAGTCGCTAGGTTTGGGCGCGAACGGGCGCGAAGACGCCTCTTGATAATTGCCGGGGTCTTGGCCCCTATCATTTTGTGAGGACTCATGCGGGTCATTATTTGCGGCGCAGGGCGGGTTGGTTACGGCCTTGCATCTCGTCTGGCAGCTGAAAACAATACGGTTACGGTGATTGATCTATCGCCGGAACTCATTCGGCAGATCACAACAGACTTGGACGTTCGCGGCGTTATTGGAAATGGCGCGCATCCGGATGTTCTTGTGCGGGCGGGAATTCGTAATACGGATATGATTATTGCGGTCACCCATGCGGACGAAGTCAATATGATCTCCTGCCAGGTGGCGCATTCGCTGTTTGATGTTCCGACTAAAATCGCCCGAGTGAGGGCGCAAAGCTATCTCGATAGCCAGTGGAATGATCTCTACAGCCGCGAAAACATGCCGATTGATATCATTATTTCTCCGGAAATTGAGATTGGAAAAGCGATATTGAGGCGTCTGAATACGCCCGGTGCGTTCAACGTTGTCCCGTTCGGGAATGGTCAAGTTCTCCTGCTCGGCGTTAAAATCAAAGAGGACTGTCCCATCATTGATACCCCCATTCGGCAAATTCCGGATTTGTTTGAAGGTCTACACGCCGCAATTGTCGGGATAAAGCGTGATGGATTAGTCTTTGCACCGACGTCAGATGATCCGCTGAATGTCGGCGATGATGCCTATTTCATTACGAAATCCGAACACGCCGCCAGATTGCTGGAAGTCGTGGGTAATCATGAAACCAAAGCAAGACATGTTGTAATTATCGGGGCTGGGCATGTCGGCACTTTTGTCGCGAGACAGCTGGAGTCCGTTACCGGAATGCGGGTGAGGATGATAGAATTCAACAAGGATCGCGCAGAAAAAGCAGCCGATGAATTATCACGCACCGTAATTCTCAATGGCGATGCGATGGACGCGAATATTCAGGAGGAAGCCGGCGTTTCCAACTCTGAAATGGTCGTTTGCCTTACCAATGATGATAAAATCAATATTCTCTCCGCTGTCTTGGCGAAAAAGCTTGGGGCTGATCATACGATCAGTTTGATCAATGAGGTTTCCATGCAGGAAATGCAGACCGAGCTGGGCATTGATATGGTGATTGACCCGCGGGCAAGTACCATTTCTTCCATTCTTCGTCATGTTCGCCGTGGCCGCATTCTGGACGTCTACTCACTTGAGCAGGGCGGGGCTGAGGTCATGGAAGGTGAAGTCCTTGAAACCTCTCCTCTTGCCGGAAAAACTCTGCGCGAAGCCGAATTACCAGACGATATAACCATCGGCGCTGTCATTCATGAGGGCGAAGTTCTGTTCCCCAAACCCGACTTGCTTGTTCGCCAGGGTGATAAGGTCATCCTTCTGGCAGAACGATCTGCCATGAAAGCCATTGAAGCCATGTTCCGCGTTAGTACGGACTATTTTTAAATGGTATTGCCATGACCAGTTTTAACGCGGACAGCACTTCGGGACAGAAGTCTAGTTTCTAACCTATGGCTATTACACGGATTATTTATTGGCTAGGATGCTCGGTCATAATGATCGCGGCATTGATGGCCTTAACCGCTTTTGCCGCCCTTTTAATGGTCGACCTGGAAATGGTGACCGTTATGGGCGTGACGGCAATTTGTCTGGTCGTGCTCGGATCGCTTTTCGTTCTGACAACCACCAAAACGCCTTCCCGCGAAACCAATAGCGACGCTTTGGTTTTTCTATTGCTGTTTTGGGGTCTTGTTCCTCTGACGGCCGCAATACCTTACTGGATAACTTTTCCCGAATTGGGACTGTTGAGAGGCTATTTTACGGCTGTTAGCGCTCTGACGACGACCGGCGCGAATGGATATGTAGTCGAAACTCTGCCCTCCACTTTAGTTCTCTGGCAATCGCTGCTTCAGTTTTTTGGCGGTATCTTCGTCGCGACCTTCGCTGTCGTCATTCTGGCTGCGCTCAATCTGACCGGGACAGGTATTCACCGCTCGGCTTTGTTTACCCTCAAAAAAGGCGAGCTTTTTACTCGATTAGTGGGAATTGGCCGCGTGATTACCGGGGTATACCTTTTGATCGCTTCCATTTGTTTTGTTCTGATGGCTTTAGGCGGAACAAATGTTTTTGATGCCTTATGTTTGTCTCTAAGCGGCGTTTCGACGGGCGGAATGACGCCCCGATCGGAGGACTTATTTCTTTATGTCCCCCGCTTTTCAACTTTTGTGCTGATGCTGGCGTGCGGCTTCGGCGCTATGAATGTGGCAGTCGTTTGGGATGCGATACGATTGCGCAATTGGGTAAATTTCCGGCGTTTAATCACAAATATTGAACATAGAACTCTCATCGCGTTGGGACTGGGATTAACATTGTTTGGCTTGTTTTATGCAGGCCTTCAGAATCTATTTCCGCTCTTCGTTGAAGCTGTTTTCTTTATAAGCTCAGCCGGATTTGTATATGATCCCATCAGTTTAGAGCAGGTTCCGAGCGTGGTTTTGATCTCTCTGGCGTTAATCGGCGGCTCGGCCTTATCTACGGCCGGAGGGCTTAAAATTATCCGCATTATTTTGCTGTTTAAACATCTCGGAACGGATATCAGCCGGTCCTCTCACCCTTCGCGAGTTTTACCTGTTCAGTTCAAGCACCGACAGGTACCAGACCGGGCCTTTCTCTCAATCTGGCTCTACTTCTTTGGTTATACTCTTGTTTTCGGGTTAGGAATTATCTGCTTGGGAGCCGTAGGTCTTAATTTCACGGATGCCACCAGCGTCAGCGGAGCGACACTTTCCAATATAGGACCTCTCTTGCCATCAACCTTACCAGACACCGGCTTAAGATGGCCGGAGCTGACTCAATTGCAAATGCTAGTGTCCTCTGCACTGATGTTAATCGGCCGTGTTGAAGTCTTAGCCGTCCTCGTTCTGATGTCGCCTTCATTTTGGCGGCAATAGAGTTTACAAAACTGTCACGGAGAAAAAACTTGCGTCAGCGGTGTGAATGCCGATAAAGCGCCCTTGTGAGTTGTGCGCAATCAACTTCCAAAGAACAAGAATAAGGGACAAATTCAATGTCATCCGATCGCAAACAAAATCTTCAGGACACTTTTCTTAACTCCGTGCGTAAGTCCAAGACGACTCTCACGATTTTTCTCGTGAATGGTGTTAAACTGCAAGGCGTTGTCACCTGGTTCGACAGTTTCTGCGTTTTGCTACGCCGTGACGGACAAGTACAATTGGTTTATAAACATGCGATCTCAACAATTATGCCCTCGGGCCCGGTTCAACTTTTCGATCCCGAAGTCGTTGATGACGAAGACGAAGATTAGTCTGATACCCCGTATTATCACTTCCTTTTTGAAAGCTCAGAATGCTTGAGCGGGAAATTCCTCGCGAGAAAGCGCTCGTTCTGCATCCGCGGTTTGCCAATGAGCGCGCCGGGGACGCGGATTATGATCTTGAAGAGGCCGTCGGCCTGACCGAAGCGTTAGACGCGGAATGTGTCGACTCCCGCATTATTCCGGTGAGAGAACTTCGGGCCTCAAATTTTTTCGGAAAAGGCCAGATTGAGGAGATTGCAGCTCTGATTCAGGCCAGCGAAGCGACTCTGACAATCGTGAACGCGGCTCTTTCCCCAATACAGCAACGTAATCTGGAAAGAGACTGGAAGTGCAAGGTCATAGACCGGACTGGGTTAATTCTTGAAATTTTTGGTCTCCGCGCCGCCACCAAAGAAGGGCGGCTGCAAGTTGAGCTTGCGCGCCTGGGCTATGAACGCTCCCGCCTTGTTCGTACCTGGACCCATTTGGAACGCCAGCGCGGCGGACAGGGCTTCTTGGCCGGGCCGGGCGAAACGCAAATTGAGAGTGACCGTCGCATATTGAACGACAAGATTACCAAGCTCCGCCGTGATCTTGAAAATGTTCGCCGCACGCGCGGGCTGCAACGTAAAAAACGTGAGCGGGCTCCGGAGCGTGTCGTCGCTCTGGTTGGCTATACCAATGCCGGAAAGTCCACATTGTTCAACGCGCTGACAACAGGCGGCGTCATGGCCAAGGATATGCTCTTTGCCACGCTGGATACGACGCACCGCGTGCTGCCTTTACCATCCGGGCAATCGGCAATTTTGTCGGATACCGTTGGATTCATTTCGGACCTGCCGACAGATTTGATAACCGCTTTCCGCGCGACTTTGGAAGAGGTAAAAGATGCCGACGTGCTTTTGCATGTCCGGGATATATCTGACCCTCTAACGGAGCGGCGGCGTGACGAAGTTCTGGAGGTTTTGGACCAAATCGATGCTGGCCCCGAACACGGTCAGGAAATTATCGAAGTCTGGAATAAAGCAGATCTTGTAATGGGCGACGAACGCGCAGCTCTGAACGAGCGGGCGGCGGCGACGTTAGATTTTGAAGACATGATGAATGCCTATCTGGTGAGCTGTTTGAGCGGGGAAGGTCTTTCAGACCTGCTCCACGGTGTCGAAGCCGCTCTGAGCGTGGATGATCAGACCCTGACGGTAACGATTGACCCGGCAAATTTTTCGGCGCGGGCGTGGCTCCATTCTCACGGTAATGTGCTCTTGGAAGATATGCGGAAATCTGGAAATGTCGATATGCGGGTTCGCCTGTCGGAATCCGATGCCGGGAAATTCAGATCAAACTATCCGGCCCTTATCAACAACTAGATCAGATTATTTGGTGTCGTCCGATTTCGCGTCCTGCCAGTAGGATTCGAGCGTTTCCAGGTCCAGGTCTTGTATAGATGCGCCAGCGCGGCTTTCGACCCCTCTGAAACGATGGGAGAATTTCGCGTTGGCCCGTCTCAGGGCAACTTCTGAATCCACTCCGAGCTTGCGGGAGAGGTTGACAACCGAAAAGAGAAGGTCGCCAATTTCTTCTTCCATTTCCGTATGGTTCTTGGCGTCCACGGCCTCTTTCACTTCGGAAATTTCTTCTTCAATCTTGTCCCAGACGCCGCTCAGATCAGGCCAGTCAAATCCTGTCTTGGCCGCGCGTTTTTGAAGCTTTTGGGCTCGCATTAAAGCAGGAAGACTAAGGGCGACGCCGTCAAGTCGGCTTGTGTGACCTTTGGCGGTCCGTTCGGCCTCTTTGAGCTTCTCCCAATTGCCGGGAACCGACTCTACATTCTCCTCGCCAAAAACATGCGGGTGACGGCGCACCATTTTTTTGACGAGATCATCGGTAACATCGTCCAGATTAAAAGCGCCCGTTTCATCGGCCAGCTTTGAGTGGAAAACGACCTGGAGAAGAAGGTCGCCCAATTCTTCGCGTAGCGCCCCCATGTCATTTTGTTCAATCGCATCGGCGACTTCGTACGCCTCTTCGATTGTGTAGGGCGCAATTGACTCGAATGACTGTTCACGATCCCACGGACACTCGGCGCGTAAACGCTCCATCAAATCCTTCACCCGTTCATAGGGCGTCTCGCCTTTTACCCCGCTCACAGTTTTGGCTTTCGCAGAGTCCATACTACAAGTCCGGCTATGCCCAAGAGGCTCACGCCGTAAGCCCCGATTATAAAGGGCGTTATTGCGCCGTAATCCATCTCAGCCCTCACTCAATTCGATTGTGGCGGGCGCTGCCTTAGGTGCGCGGCGGTTTTTAAGTTTCACCAGGTCGGCTTCAATGCCGCGCAGTGCGCACCAAGCCAGAAGCGCGGTATATCCGGTCATCATGATGAAAAGCGGAAGAAGGAACTCTGCGGGCATACCGGGGGCGCCGGGTTGGGACACGGAGGCGGGTTGATGCAAGGTGTTCCACCAATCAACGGAGAATTTGATAATCGGAATATTGATAAACCCTACCATCGCGACAATAGAGGCAAGGCGCGCGGCTTTGCGCTTATCTTCTATCACGCCCCAGAGCAGGAGGTAGCCAGCATAGATGAAGGCAAGCACCAGGACAGACGTCATGCGTGCGTCCCATTGCCACCAGGTTCCCCACGCCGGTCGGCCCCAGAGACTGCCGGTGGCCAAGCAGAGCAGAGCAAAAACAAGACCCGGAACGGCCAGATTGCGCGCAGCGCTATCTGCCAGAGGGTGGCGCCAGACAAAGCTTATAAGACTGCAAACGGCTAGGCCTGTATAAGCGGCGAGGGCGCACCACGCCGCCGGTACATGGACGTAAAGCATACGAACGCCTTCGCCGTGAAGGTCGGCCGCCGGAGAGCTAATCAGACCGATATAAGTCCCAATGACCAGACACAAAGCGGCAAGCCCGCCGCAAAGCGGTGTAAGCCATTTTGAAACCTTCGCAAAGCGGGCAGGATTGGCGAGATAGGAAATCATGAAGGCTCCAAATTCACGCGAAGCGCGGCAGCTGACGCTGGAATTCCTACTGCAATAGAAATGAGAGTTAAACCGGCAAGGATGCGTAATTCAACCGCAGTCCAGCCCGCCATCCCAAAACCTTGGCTGGCCTCCAGACCAAATATCAATAATGGCACGAGAAACGGCGTGACCAAAAGAACAACCAAAAACCCTGCGCCGGATCGAGCGCAAAATATTGCTCCGGCTAAGGTCACATAAGCGGCGAGAGCGGGGGCGGCCAGACCTAGAGCCAACAGAATTGCGAGTATCACTTCACTGCTCAGGCCCAAAACGACCCCCATAATGGGCGTAATCAGAAATAATGGCAGGAAGCCAAGGCAGAGAAAGGCCGCCCATTTCGAGAGCGCCAGAGTGAGGGTCGAGATGCCGCTCAGATATATTTGTGTCAGTGTACCCTGACGGAAATCCGCTTGAAACACTGTCGCAAAAGAAAGCAGCATGGAAAAGACTATGGCGAGCCAGAGCAGGGCTGGGGCAAGCCTGCGTAATTCCGTCATCTGTCCGCCTAAAGCTATGGCGCAAAGCGTTACAAAAACAGCCATGAAGACGGTTCCGAGAACCCAGCTGCCGCCAGTTCGAAATGCCAAGCGAAGGTCTCTTTGCAATATGGCTAAAAAGGCACTCATCCGGCCACCTTCAACAGTAAGGTTTTTGCCGAGCGGTCAGGAATTTCCGTTGGCTGATGTGTGGCGATTACGGCGATGCCGCCGCGGCCTAGGTG
Source organism: Litorimonas sp. (assembly GCA_029936425.1). Lineage (GTDB taxonomy): Bacteria > Pseudomonadota > Alphaproteobacteria > Caulobacterales > Maricaulaceae > Litorimonas. The sequence goes on along the minus strand of JAPYSU010000017.1, from coordinate 32,245 downwards.
CCGAGCAATCTCTTGAGCAAACAGGGCTCGGCCTTCTGAGTCCAAAGCCGAAAATGGCTCATCCAATAACCAGAGCGGGCGTTGACCGAGCAAAAGCTTTGCGAGGCTTAATCTTTTCCTCTGACCAAGGGAGAGCGTTTCTGTCCGGTTTTGCGACAAATCAGAGAGGCCCACTTTTTTCAGCAAAGCGTTGGGGTCGTTAGATGTCGCCGATAGGTTCGACATGAATTTTAAATCCTCAAGCACGGTCAGTCCGCGGCTGGCTCCATCCGGTCGGATCATAAGAGAGGAAGACAGAGCCGGTGTTGTAGCGTCCGGACAATTGACCTTGCCCCTATGGGGTTTCAAAAGTCCCGCCATTGCTAGAAGCAAACTCGTTTTGCCAATCCCGTTTTCCCCTAAAACATAGAGAAGGTCTCCGGCCTTTAGGTCTAGCGACAAGTTTTCAAACAAAACCCGCTCCCCCCGCCGGAGCGAGATGGACTTCAGCTTCACCTCGAAAGGCTCCATATCTGTTTTATCAGGGAAGGACGTCATCTCGCGGCTTATGGCCAAATTGACGCGTCATGTCACGCCGCATTGCGCAGGACAGGCCCTGTGGTAAAAGCGCGCCCATGTCAGAAACTCTAAAACCAAAACGCGTAAAGCCTCCGCATCGTAACCGTCGATTGGCGGCGATTGCCGGATTCGGCATTTTGGTTGTCGGGGGTGTCGCTCTGATCGCCTCAGCATTGGGAGAGAACACACAGTTTTTTTACAATCCGAGTGACGTCGTGGCGGAAGGGTTTGTTCCGGGGTCTGAAACATTCCGGATGGGCGGCAAAGTTGTCGAGGGGTCTGTCGAGCGTAAAGGCGGATTGCTGACAGAATTTGCGGTTGCCGATTTTGAACGCGACATGCCTGCGCCGATTACCGTTTTACATGATGGCGTTTTGCCGGATTTGTTTCGGGAGGGGCAAGGCGTTGTTGTCACAGGCCAGGTGGCGACGGACGGAATCTTTATGGCGAGTGAAGTACTCGCGAAACACGATGAAAACTATCAACCGAAAATCAATTACCAAGACGAAAAGTAAATATTCACTTTTCGATTAAGCAGCAGGCCTACACGCTTTTGTGATTGTCCAAAAGGACAATTCGCAACTAGTTTTTTTTTTGAAATGGAGGCGGACAGCTTGGCCGATGTGGGGCAACCTCGCCGCCCGCCCGCCTATCTTGCGATAGGACATTGTCTGTATGACATAGCTCTTTTCCCTTGGGGAGTGATTCACTGTAAGAATTTACGTCTATAGCTGATAAAACCTTTATTTCTGGGGATTAAATTGGTCAGACACATCTTGAGGTAGAAATATTTATCTACCCTTTTCAATAGGTTAATGAATTGACATATTGAATGACGATAACAGGTTTTATTAGGCCAATTTACAATCAAATGAAAAGATTGAGAGTTCAATGGTTGTAGTGAAGCGATTCTGTTTTAAGACAGATCTATGGAAAAAACGCCGGATATGATCATTGTCGGAGCAGGGCTTTCGGGTCTGCTGACGGCGTGGCGTTGTCTGGATGTCAATCCGGATTTGACTGTCGTGATTGTCGAGGCATCGGACAAAATCGCCGGGGACCATACCTGGTCATTCAATTTGACCGATGTGGAGGAGAGCCTGCGAGACTGGATAAACCCATTTATTGCTTATCAATGGCCGCGATACGACGTGAAATTCCCAAAGCGTGAACGGACGCTTGAGATACCCTATTGCACAGGAAACAGTGAAACGCTTCGCGCCTGTGTGGCGCCGTTTATTGAGAGCGGACGGATGCAGGTTATGTTGAAGACGAAAGTTGCGTCTTTGGATGCCGAGAGCGTTACGCTGGAAAATGGGGAGACTTTGGACGCGGCCTGCGTTCTCGACGCGCGGGGCTTTGCGCCGAACGAGAATGTCTTCCTCGGCTATCAAAAATTTGTTGGAAAGACGATCCGGACGAAAAAGCCGCATGGCTTGAAATATCCGGTCATCATGGATGCGACTGTCGAGCAACTCGGAGGCTATCGATTCGTTTATTGCTTGCCTTTCACAGAGCATCAGATTTTGGTGGAGGATACCTATTATACAGACGGGCCGGAGTTGTCAGAAGCCGGTGTGGCCGTGCGGGTGGATGATTATATCGAGGCGCACGGCTGGGGAGATCATGAGGTATTGCGGCAGGAGAAAGGGGTTTTGCCGATTACTTTGGCTAACGAGATTGATGCCTACAATGCTTTATCTATAGGTATTTGTGGAGGGCATTTTCACGCTGTTACAGGCTATAGCTTTCCAGATGCTTTAAGAACGGCCTACTGGCTGGCGTGGGATCTGTCATGCTTTCAAGGCAAAAGTCCCGAAATTGCAAAAGGCCATATGATAGCTGCAAATGCAATCATGCAGAATATCAAGTGGAAAGAGGAGCGTTTTCTTCGCCTCTTAAACCGGATGCTCTTTCGTGCCTGTGACCCCGACCGACGCTATAAAGTCCTCCAACGGTTTTACGGATTGCCACAAGGTCTCATCGAACGCTTTTATGCCGGACAGCTTACCACAGCCGACAAAGCCCGCCTCCTCATCGGCAAGCCGCCTGTGCCTGTGACAAAGGCGCTGTATAATTTCTCGGAAAAAGCATTTATCAAACGCGAACGCGCGAAACGAGATAAAGCATGAATGTACAGACCAATCCGGCCGATTTTGACGCGGTTGCCAAAACGCAAGACGCCAAAATGCCGACCGCGATCGTTATTGGCGCTGGCTTCGGCGGAATTGCCTTAGCCATTCGTCTGCAGGCCATGGGGTTTCAGGTTACGCTCGTCGATAATCGGGACAAGCCGGGCGGGCGTGCCTATGTCTATGAGGAAGACGGCTATAAATTCGATGGCGGGCCGACCGTCATCACTGATCCGGATTGTCTGAAAGAGCTATTCGATCTGTCCGGTAAAAATATGGACGATTACGTCACGCTTTTGCCAGTTGATCCGTTTTACCGTCTGCAATGGGAAGATGGCGACGTGTTCGATTACAACAACGATACAGACTTTCTGGAAAAGCAGATTGCCGAACGTAACCCGGACGACGTGGCAGGATACCACAAATTTCTCGCCTATTCGAAAGAGCTTTACCGCGAAGGGTATGAGAAGCTCGGCACTACCGCGTTCCTGAAGTTTTCACAAATGATCGCTGCCGCCCCGCAACTGGTAAGGCTTCGCGCGGATAAATCTGTCTATGATATGGTCGCTAAATTCGTCAAAGACGATAAAGTACGCCAGCTCTTATCTTTTCAGTCGCTCCTCGTGGGCGGTAATCCGTTCAAAACATCCTCTATCTACGCGCTGATTCACGCGCTGGAACGTAAAGGCGGCGTCTGGTTTGCCAAGGGCGGGACGGGCGCGCTCGTGCAGGGGATGGTCAAACTCTTTCAGGACTTGGGCGGGGATCTCCGTCTTTCAACCGAAATTACAGATATTCAGTCCACGGGCGACCGCGTGACGGGCGTAACAGCCGCCGATGGATGGACGATGAGCGCCGACCTCGTCGCGTCAAACGCGGATGTGGTGCATACTTACAGCCAACTCCTGCGCAATACGCCGCGCGGGAAAACTTACGGTAAGGCGCTCAAGAAAAAGTCCCATTCCATGTCGCTCTTCGTGATCTATTTTGGTCTCAAGACAACGCATCCGGACATGAAACATCACATCATTCTGCTGGGACAGCGCTATAAGGAATTGATAGCCGAGATTTTCGGGAAGGGCGGAAATCTACCCGATGATTTTTCGCTCTATCTACACGCCCCGTGTGTTACCGACCCGGATATGGCGCCGGAAGGATGCTCTTCTTACTACGTTCTCTCGCCTGTGCCGCACCTTGGTCATGCTGATATCGATTGGGACGAAATTGGCCCGAAATATACACAAACGATTTTGGACTATCTGGAAGAACACGCCATCCCGAATTTGAAAGAAGATTTGACCGTTTTGAAAACGCTCACACCCTTTGGGTTTCGCGATGAAATGAATAGCCATTTAGGAAGCGCGTTTTCGGTCGAGCCTGTGCTGACACAATCGGCCTGGTTTCGTCCGCATAACCGCGATGACCATATCAAGAATATGTATATCGTTGGGGCCGGCACACATCCCGGAGCCGGCGTTCCTGGCGTTGTCGGCTCTGCCAAAGCCACGGCGGGCGTCATAGCCGAAGATTTCTCTCAAAAGCTGAAAGGTTAATTTATGTCTCAACTCTCTATGTATAATGCTGTCGACGCGCTGCCGCGCTTACTTTCCAATCTTGAGCATATTCTGAAAAAAGGTGAGGCGAATGCAAAGGACCGCGAGATTGATCCGCAGGTTTTTCTGAACGCCCGTCTCGCGCCCGACATGTACCCTTTGAAAAAACAGGTTCAGATCGCCGCCGAGCTGGTGAAAAACGCACCTTATCGTATCGCAGGGATAGAAGCCCCGAATTACGACACGACGCCGGAAACTTTTGAAGAAGCCTACGAGCTTATCACGCGCGCGAAAAAAGACTGCAAGGCAGTGAGTGAAGCCGACCTCAACGGAAAAGAAGGACGGAAGTTTTCTCTTAAAATGGGTCCACGTGACGTCGACTTTACCGGGATTACCTATCTCTCAGGTTTCTCCCTTCCAAATGTACATTTCCATGTCACGACAGCTTACAATATTCTGCGTCATAATGGCGTGCCTCTTGGAAAATTCGACTATTTTGGCGGTTCCTAGCGCCTAATGGATTCCATCATACAACACGGCCACGCCTCTATAAAAAAAGGCTCCAAGTCTTTTGCTTTGGCGAGCCGCGTCCTGCCGCCTGCCTTGCGAGATGATGCCGCCATGCTTTATGCGTGGTGCCGCTATTGCGATGATGTCATTGATGGCCAGGAAATGGGCCACGGACAGATTGAAAACTATAAGGTCGGACAAAAACAGCGCCTAAGCCAACTCCGAGAATACACGTCGAATGTTCTTGCAGGGAAGCCGACAGAGAACCCTGTTTTTGCCGGACTGGCCCGCGTGGTGGAGGCCCATAATATTCATCACCGTCATCCCTTTGATTTGCTCCAAGGGTTTGAAATGGATGCGGAAAACCGCGTCTATGAAACGGTTCAGGATATTCTCGATTATTCCTATCATGTGGCGGGCGTTGTCGGCGTCATGATGGCCAACATTATGGGCGTGAGGGACAGCGCAACTCTGGACAGAGCCAGCGATCTGGGACTGGCGTTTCAACTGACCAATATCGCCCGGGACGTTATTGACGATGCCAAAGCGGATCGGGTGTTCATCCCGCAGGATCTACTCCTGAAACACGGCGCGCCGATAGACGCCTCAGAACTGGCAAAACGCGAAAACTGGCCCGCCGCCCACGCAGCCGTCTGCGAACAACTCGACATTGCGGAAAAGTATTATCAAAGTGCGAAAGTCGGCATAAAGGAGCTCGACTTCCGCTGCGCCTGGGCAATTTCCGCGGCGTTGAAAGTCTATCGCGAGATCGGAGAGAATCTACGAAAAGGTGGCCCTGACGCGTGGGAAGGCCGGGTCGGCGCGGGCAAGGGTCGAAAATTGGTTTTGGCGATGGGGGCCGTTGGGCCTGCGATGGTGCGGAAAAGTGTGGAGGTTACGCCAAGGAATGGGTTTTATGACAGACCTTGATATCTTATGGCGGCGAATATTTGCCTATATTTTTGATTGTAGTCTGATTTTGGCTTTTGCTATCTGTCTTGGCCTAATAGTTTTAGCCGCTCAAAATTACTTCCATTTTTCATTATACCAATCTGCAATTATTGGTCATCTGATTGCATTTTTTACTCTTACTCTACCTGCTTTATTGTACTTTTCCGCGACAGAATCTTCTTCCAAAAAGGCTTCATTCGGGAAACGCGTTTTTGGATTGCAAGTTTTGACTATCGAAGGCAGGCCTGTATCATTTAAGCGTGCTTTTTCGCGTGCTATTATTTTACTCTTACCTTGGGAAATTGCGCATAGCGCAATTTGGTATGGGTCTGCCAAACCGTTCCTGGAGCCGCCTTCAATAGGGGCTTTGATTATGATGATTGTGGCGCAAGGGCTTGTACTTTTTTACCTGATCATGGCGATCATCACTCCCAAACAGTCCATAGCGGAACGGATTTTGAGTATTGTGATAGTAAGAGAGCCTTAATTTACGTTGTAAGAAACAGGAATTCTATACTTTCGTTTCATGGTTAAATCACCAACGGATGGGATTGCAGCTCCGGGAGCGCAGAAAGAAAATACTCTGAACTTTACTCTTGTTCTTTAAGCCATTTTTCCAGCCAGTGAATGTTATAATCACCCTTCTGAAAGTCAGGATCATCCAGCAAGGCTTCGTGAAGAGGCTTTGTTGTCTCGACCCCTGTGATAACCATCTCTCCCAACGCCCGGCGCAAACGCAGAATCGCGCCTTCGCGGGTATTGCCCCAGACGATGAGTTTGCCGATCAGGCTGTCATAATAGGGCGGGATGGAATATCCGGCGTAGAGCGCTGAATCGAGGCGGGTATTCATGCCGCCCGGGGTATGAAACTCAATAACTTTTCCAGGTGACGGCGCAAATGTTTTTGGGTTTTCCGCATTGATACGGCATTCAATCGCGTGACCCTGGAATTTGATATCTTTTTGCGAGTAGTTGAGCGGCAAGCCTGAGGCGATACGAATTTGCTCGCGCACCAGATCAATTCCGGTAATTTCCTCTGTCACCGGATGCTCGACCTGAAGTCGGGTGTTCATCTCGATGAAGAAAAACTCGCCTTTTTCATAGAGGAACTCGATCGTGCCCGCGCCGCGATAACCGATTTTCTTAATCGCATTCGCAACGACCATGCCGATGTCTTCGCGCTCTTTAGCCGTTAGAGTAGGAGAGGGCGCTTCCTCTAAAACTTTCTGGTTGCGGCGCTGTAAAGAGCAGTCCCGTTCGCCCAGATGGACAACATTGCCATGGGTGTCGGCCAGAACTTGAATTTCGATGTGGCGCGGCCCTGTGAGGTAGCGCTCTAGATATACTTCACCATTGCCAAAAGCGGCGATGGCTTCCTGCTGCGCCGCAGAGAGAGCTTCTTTTAGTTTCTCAGGGGTCTCGGCCAGACGCATACCGCGCCCGCCGCCGCCAGCTGCGGCTTTTACGAGCAGTGGGAAGCCGACATCTTTCGCGACTTTTTGAGCATCTTCATATGTTTCGACGCTGCCCTCGGAACCGGGTACGCAGGGGATTCCGGCGTCCATAACGGTTTTCTTTGCCGTGATCTTATCGCCCATTATGCGGATATGTTCTGCCGTGGGGCCAATAAAGGCCATGCCATGGGCTTCGACGATATCAGCGAATTTCGCGTTTTCAGACAAAAAGCCATAGCCAGGATGGACGGCGTCGGCGCCAGTGATTTCACACGCCGCAATGATGGCAGGAATATTAAGATAGCTTTCGGTCGCGCTGTTCGGGCCGATACAAACGCTCTCATCGGCGAGGCGAACATGCATGGCATTGCGGTCGGCTTCTGAATGGACGGCCACCGTGTTGATGCCCATTTCTTTACAGGCACGGTGGATACGCAAGGCGATTTCGCCCCGGTTCGCGATCAGGATTTTCTTGAACATATCCGGCTTTCCCGGCCCTTTTTCGGTCGCAGGAGACATATCGATTAAACAATCACAAAGAGGGCTTCGCCAAATTCGACTGGCTGAGCGTCTTCAACATATACCTTTTCAACTTTACCGGATCGGGGCGCTGTAATCGGGTTGAAGGTTTTCATGGCTTCGACGAGCAAAATTGTGTCGCCTTCTTCGACGCTATCACCCACTTTTACAAATGGATCCGCGTCGGGGGAGGGACGGGTATAAGCCGTGCCGACCATAGGCGAGGTCGTCGAATCCTTATGCGGACCAGACGCGGTGTCTTCTTGGCTTTCAGCCGCCGCGGAAGATGTGGCGGGCGCCGACTGAACGGGAGTCGGAGCTTGCGGGGCGGCGTAGGCTTGAACCATTTGTCCGCCGCCTTTGGCGACGCGGATTTTCAAATCGCCCTTTTTCATTTCAATTTCGGTGAGGTCGGTGTCGTTTAGAATATCCGCCAATTCGCGAACCAAATCGACATCACTGCCTTCATTCGCGTTATCTTTTTTTTCGTTTTCTTTTTTGGGCGTGGCCATTACGTCTCTCTCTTTTCGTTCAGGCTTTTAGTCGAGTTAAGTTTTGTGTCTGCGAGTCGCCTAATTTTTCATCTTTAACAAATTTAGAACGGCTTGCAGCCCCAATTGATAAGAATTAGCACCGAAACCGCTAATTGTTCCTGTTGCGGCTTCTGCCACATAGGATCTTTGCCGAAAACTTTCACGCTTTGCCGGTTGCGACAAGTGGATTTCCACGATTGGAATATCGAGCAGCTTTAAGGCGTCATATATCGCTATAGAAGTATGCGTATAGGCGGCGGGGTTAATCAGCAGGGCAGAGGCCTTATCTGCAGCCTCTTGAATATGCTCAACGATTTCGCCCTCAATATTGCTCTGTTTAAAAACGATATCGTGATCTGTGGCCGACCGGCACTCGGATTCAATATCGGCCAAGGTTTTAGACCCATATATCTCAGGCTCTCTTGAGCCGAGCCTGTTGAGGTTTGGTCCGTTGAGGATATAGATGGCTTTCGTCATTGAGAGAGCCTTTATGCCATGGTAACGCGCTCTGCAATGCTAAAGCCTGTAAGGAGGCCTTGTGAAGCTGACTTTGAACGGTGAAATTCATACTTTGCCCGACGATTTGACCATAACTGGATTGATCGCGCATCTGGGCCTGCCGAATAAGAAAATCGCGGTTGAACGCAATTTGGAAGTCGTTCCCAAGTCGACATTTGGCGATGTGAAGCTGTCCGAAGGCGACAGACTTGAAATCATTCATTTTATCGGAGGCGGATAGTGCCAGACTCAGCCGTGCAAGACACATCTGACAAACTTGTTGTTGCCGGACGGGAATTCAATTCACGTCTGATTATCGGAACAGGCAAATATAAAGATTACGCCCAGAATGCCGACGCGCTTGAAGCTTCCGGCGCAGATATTGTGACCGTGGCTGTGCGGCGGGTGAATCTGTCTGATCCAAAGGCCCCGATGCTGGCGGATTTTATCAGTCCGGAAAAAACGACTTACCTGCCAAATACGGCGGGCTGTTTTACGGGTGAAGACGCGGTCCGCACTTTGCGGCTTGCCCGTGAAGCCGGTGGTTGGGATCTTGTGAAGCTGGAAGTCTTGTCTGACCCGAAACATCTTTATCCCGATATGGAAGAAACCCTTCGTGCCGCAGAACTACTCTTGAAAGACGGCTTTGAGGTGATGGTGTATTGCTCTGATGATCCCGTTTTTGCCAAAAAGCTCGAAGATATGGGCTGCGCGGCTATTATGCCTCTTGGCGCGCCGATTGGATCCGGTCTCGGTATACAGAATCCTGTCAATATTCGCCTGATTGTCGAACAGACAAAGGTTCCCGTAATTGTCGATGCAGGGGTCGGGACGGCGTCTGACGCCACGGCAGCGATGGAGCTTGGGTGCGATGGTGTGTTAATGAATACAGCCATCGCTGAAGCCAAAGACCCGATTCGAATGGCGCGGGCGATGAAACATGCTGTGATTGCCGGGCGCGAAGCCTATCTCGCGGGACGTATGCCCAAGAAAATGTATGCTGACCCCAGTTCTCCACTCGCGGGACTAATTTAGACCATAGATTACGGTAATCTGTCCGATTGGCAATTTTACAATAGATTTCGGTCGGACTACATTTTGGATATGAAATTATATTTTTCATTCCTGGCTGTGGTCTTTGCATTGGCCGGTTGTTCAACGTCTCCGAAAGAAACGTTTAACCGCATGAGCTCTCAAGCCAGTCAAACGGCAAGCGTTGTGACAACCGGTGCCTCCCCCGAGGGTATCGACAGTCTGGATGACTCACCTAATTTAGGGGAGGCGGTTCTTACCCCCTTGGGTGATATTAACCTCAGAAAATCAGAAATTCCTTATCTTTTGGAAAGTATGGAAAATCCCTATCTCATGCCGGCAGATAGTTCCTGTGACAAATTGATGGTCGAAATTGATAAACTGACCCAGCTATTGGGTAAGGATGTTGACAACACAGAGGAGTCGGACGGCTCTATGAGCCAGACGGCTTTAAACGCCGTGTCCTCCACTGTAGGTGGGCTCATTCCGTTTCGGAGTCTGATAAGACAGGCGTCTGGAGCCGCCAAATATGATAAAGAAGTCGAGAAGTCCTATCGCAAAGGGGTCGCCCGCCGCGGATATTTAAAAGGAATAGCGGCGGCAAAAGAATGTTAAAGCAAGTCTCTGAGCTTTCGGACTTGTAATTCCCTCTGGTCATGCCGACCTGAATGGTCTAATCGCGCTGCAAATTCATCCCGCACCATAAGACGTTGCAGAGAAAAATACATGTCCACAGTCCTCCTTATCATCCAGTTGATTATCAGCGTCATCCTGACGGGTCTTATTCTTATCCAAAGATCCGAAGGCGGTGCGCTTGGGATTGGCGGCGGCGGTGGCGGCGGTGGCGGCGGATTGATGTCCGGCCGTTCGGCGACAACATCCATTGCCCGAATGACAGCGATTCTAGGAGCAGTTTTCATTATCAACTGTTTGGCGCTTTCAGTTGTTTTCAACATGGAAAATCAAGAATCTTCAGAGTTTGATGATACAAATGCTGTTGCCCCCTTGACGCCAGCCCTCGATTCAAACGATACGACAACCCCGTTGGAAGAAGAAACTGAGACGCCCGAAATTGCTGTGCAAATACCGGACTTAACGCCGGAAACCACAGAAACTGAAACATCGGACGAAACCTCAGCTTCAGAACCCGAGGGTACGCCTGAGGACGAATAATCCGTCTTAATTCAGCCCGCGGACAGTAAAGAGAGCGGGCTATGCCACGTTATATATTCATTACAGGCGGCGTTGTGTCGTCACTCGGCAAGGGATTGGCATCAGCCGCTCTCGGAGCGCTTTTACAGGCGAGGGGCTATAAAGTTCGCTTGCGCAAGCTCGATCCTTATTTGAACGTCGATCCGGGCACTATGAGCCCCTACCAGCACGGCGAGGTTTACGTCACGGATGATGGGGCGGAAACCGATCTGGATTTGGGCCACTATGAACGCTTTACCGGGGTGAGTGCTGCCCAGTCTGACAACATCACGACAGGCCGCATTTATTCCAATATCATTGCCGCCGAACGACGCGGGGACTATCTTGGCGCGACGGTTCAGGTCATCCCTCATGTCACCAATGAAATAAAAGAGTTTGTCCTGTCAGATGCAGGAGATGTCGATTTTGTGTTATGCGAAGTTGGCGGCACAGTCGGCGATATTGAAGGCTTACCGTTTTTCGAAGCCTTGCGACAGCTTGATCAGGAACTCCCGCGCGGCCAGACCTGTTTCCTCCATGTTACCCTCTTGCCCTATATCGGCGCCGCAGGTGAGATGAAAACCAAACCCACCCAGCATAGCGTTAAAGAACTTCGGTCCATTGGTATCCAACCGGATATTCTTTTGTGCCGCGCGGACCGTCCCGTGCAAGCCGGGGACCGTAAAAAAATTGCCCGGTTCTGTAACGTTCGCGAAAGCGCTGTCATTCAGGGTTTGGACGCGCCATCTATTTATGATGTTCCGCTCGCTTATCACGCCGAAGGTCTGGACGTTGAAGTGCTGAACCATTTTGGCGTGGTCAATCCGCCTGATGCAGACCTTAGCGGATGGTGGGACATTTCCAAAACATTGGAAAACCCTGATGCCGGGGAAGTAAATATTGCAGTCGTCGGTAAATACACAATCCTACCGGATGCCTATAAATCCATTACGGAGGCGCTAGTTCACGGCGGAATTGCGAATAGGGTAAAGGTCAATATCAACTGGGTCGAGGCCGAAGAATTCGAAAAGTCGGATGACCCCTATATGCTTAAAGATGCTCACGCTGTACTGGTGCCAGGCGGATTTGGCGGGCGCGGCTCGGAAGGAAAGATCAAAGCTGTTACTTTTGCGCGAACCAAGAAAGTTCCGTTTTTCGGAATCTGCCTCGGCATGCAGTTAGCCGTAGTGGAAGCCGCCCGAAATATGGCCGGCTTAGAGGATGCCAGTAGTTCGGAATTCGGCGAAACCGGTACAAATGTTGTCGGGCTGATGACGGAGTGGAAAAAAGGAAATGAACGTCTGATGCGGACCAGCCAGACCGATCTTGGCGGCACAATGAGACTCGGCGCCTATCCCGCCTTATTGACGAAAGGCTCGCTTGTTGCGGAAGAATATGGCCAATCCGAAATTGAGGAACGTCACCGGCACCGCTATGAGGTCAATGTCGATTATAAATCCAAGTTAGAAGAGGCTGGTTTGCTCTTTTCCGGCATGTCTCCGGATGGCGTTCTTCCGGAAATCGTGGAGATTCCGGATCACCCTTGGTTTGTTGGTGTTCAATATCATCCTGAACTAAAAAGCCGACCTTTCGCCCCCCACCCCTTATTTAAAGGCTTTGTCAAAGCGGCTCTTGATCAAAGTCGTTTGGTTTAATCACTTGGTCGTCTGCTGAGGGCGACTTATTTTCCATCCACCAGCATATAAAGTGACATTTTTACAACGAAACTTCGCAATCAACTGATTGTGAAGGGATATCACGTCTAAACTACTTGATGTTTCAATAAAAATTGTGTGTGAGGCGGCTCATCAAGTTTTGCCTTCAATATGGATTTCACGGAGATTCGCCCTTGTTTAAATTAACCGCCAAAGCCGCCCTTGGGGCTGCTGCCCTTTACGGCACGACCGCGCTCACACCGGCTTTCGCTCAAACGTCGGACGAAGTCGTTGTGACAGCCCAGAAACGTGAGCAAAGTCTGCAAGACGTGCCTCTTTCGGTAGAAGTGTTACAGGACGAAAAACTCGATGTTCTCAGCTCTGGCGGAGAAGATATTCTGTTTTTGAATGCACGCGTCCCTAGCCTTTACGCCGAAACCTCTTTTGGACGTGCTTTTCCTCGTTTCTACATTCGCGGTCTCGGAAATACTGATTTCGATTTGAACGCAAACCAGCCTGTCAGCCTGGTTTACGATGGCGTTGTTCTTGAAAACCCTATTCTAAAAGGTTTCCCTGTCTTTGATTTGGATCGTCTTGAAGTATTGCGAGGGCCGCAGGGTACGTTGTTTGGCCGGAATACGCCCGCAGGCGTTATCGCTTTTGAGAGTGCAAAGCCAACGCAAGAGACAGAAGGCTATGGCCGTTTGGCTTATGGTCGTTTTGATACATTTGACGCGGAAGGGGCCATCAGCGGCGGTCTGTCGGAAAATCTTTCAGCCCGTCTTTCCGGTCTTTATCAGCGACGCGATGATTACATTGATAATGTGGCGCCGAACCCAAGAGAAGAAGGGTTTGAAGAATATGAAGAGTTTGCTGGTCGCCTGCAGTTTCTCTACACGCCGACAGCTGATGTAACAGCTTTATTGAATATTCATGGGCGCTCACTTGACGGAGGCTCTCGGGTTTTCCGTGCCAATGTTATTCAGCCCGGTACTAATGATTTTGTCCCGGAGTTTGACCGTTTTACGGCGGCACAAGATGCTAATCAAAATTTGAATGTGGACAATATTGGGGCCAGCTTGAAGCTTGATATCGAAAAGGGGCCAGGCGTCCTTACGTCCCTGACGTCATATGAGAATATCAGTATCGAAGCGCGCGGCGATGTTGATGGTGGATTTGGAGCCGTTTTCGCACCGCCTTCCGGACCAGGCTTCATTCCATTTGCGGCTGCAAGCGCTGATAATATTACCGGTCACGGCCAATATACTCAGGAGCTTCGCTACAATTGGGATCATACCGAAAACGTCAATGTGACGCTTGGCGGCTTTGTTTTCTACGAAAATCTGGAGCTGGAAAATTTGAGTTATGATACGCTAGCCGGAGACATCGAAAATGGCCGGGCCGTTCAGGATCAGGAAACAACCGCGATTGCGCTTTTTGGGTCGACAGAATGGCAGGCCACTCAGGATTTGACTTTAACGGCTGGTCTTCGGCTTTCCTATGAAGATAAGGATTTTGAGGCGTCCCGTACTTTAGGCCCGTTTGGAGCGCCGCCTCTGGGTCCCTTGACGCGTAACCTCTCAGACACAGTTCTGTCAGGAGATCTTGCGCTTAATTATGAGGTGAATGAAAACGTAAATGTCTATGGCCGTTACGCCCGAGGTTTCCGCGCGCCCAATGTCCAAGGCCGCCTTGTTTTCGGAGATGTCGTCACAGTCGCCGATACGGAAACGATCGATTCACTGGAAACAGGTGTGAAAACAAAATTCTTTGGGGGGCGCGGTACGTTCAATGTCACGGGCTTTTATTTTGAAACCGATAATCAGCAACTGACGGCTGTTGGTGGATCCGGGAATTTCAACCAGCTTCTTAACGCTGATTCTGTTGTCGGTTACGGCGTCGAAATTGACGGGTCTCTTTCCCCGGTTGAGGGTCTTGATCTCACAGCGGGATTCAGTCTGAACGATACGGAAATTCAGGACGATGATCTGGAGGTTGGGGCTTGCGGAGCAGGCTGTACGGTTCTGGACGACATTAATCCAGCCACAGGAAATGCGTTGATTGACGGCAATCCTTTGCCCCAAGCACCAAAATATATTGCCAATGCAACGGCGCGATATGGTGTTCCGATTTCAAACTCCGGTGAAATTTTTGTCTATGGCGATGTTGCTTACCGAAGCAAAGTCAATTTCTTCCTCTATGAGAGCGTCGAGTTCTCCAGCGACTCTTTGACTGAGGTCGGTTTGCGGGGCGGCTACGTTCACAATGGGGGGGAGTTTGAAATTGCGGCCTTTGCCCGTAATATTTTCAACGCCACCGAGCTGGAAGGCGCGGTCGACTTCAACAATCTGACAGGCTTCATCAATGAGCCGACAATTTACGGCGCAGAAATCACCAAGCGTTTCTAGTCATTTGAATAAGTGATGTGGGGCCGGGACGGGCTAAATAGAAAAGCTCGTCCCACAACCGCAAGCCGCGACAGCATTCGGATTGTGAATTTTGAAAGCTGAGCCAATGAGTTCTCTTGCGTAATCGATCTCTGATCCTTCCAAGAACCCGACACTGACCTCGTCAATCAGGATCTTGGCGCCGTCCCGTTCCAAAACGAGGTCGTCTTTTTCTGGGGCGTCGGCAAAATCGAATTTATACTGAAAACCCGAGCAGCCGCCGCCTTCTACGGCAACGCGCAAATATCTATCGGTGCCTTGTTTTTCCATAATTGTCTTGATTTGAGCCGCAGCCGAAGCGGACATAGAGACAGATTGAGAAACTGGTGTGGTAATTTCAGTCATGGCTTCTATATAGGCGGTAATTGCCGTTCTGACTAGTCATAGCACTGACTACTAACCAAGTGAGATTTTTGTGTCTGCCGAACCCGTTTTGAATTTTTCACCCTATCGCCAGACACGAGCCGTTTTTGCTTCTGATCCCGCCAAAGCGCGGGGAAGACGGATTTCACAGCCTTCAAACTCAGAACGAAGCCCTTTTCAGCGCGATAAGGATAGAATTATTCACTCCAGCGCTTTTCGCCGGCTCAAAGGAAAAACACAGGTTTTTGTCGCTCACGAGGGGGATTATTACCGAACGCGCCTGACCCACTCTCTCGAGGTCTCCCAGATTGCCCGATCCATTGCGCGGGTATTAGGGCTGGATGAGGATCTCGCAGAATGCTTGTCTTTGGCGCATGATATGGGCCATCCGCCTTTCGGACATTCCGGAGAGCATGCTTTGGCCAAAGCCATGGAGCCTTATGGCGGTTTTGATCACAATGCTCAGACGCTTAGAATAGTTGAACATCTGGAAGGGCGCTATGCGGAATTTGATGGACTGAACCTGACCTGGGAAACGCTCGAAGGGATTGCCAAACATAACGGGCCGCTCATCCTCAAGGACGGGGATGAAGATAAACTCCCTTGGGCTTTAAAGGCGCTCGACAATTGGCAGGGTTTGGAGCTCGAAACTTTTGCTGGCCCCGAAGCCCAAGTCGCGGCGCTTGCAGATGACATTGCTTATAATAATCATGATATTGATGATGGATTACGCGCCGGCCTATTGAGTGTGGAGGAAGTTGAGCAAGTTCCTTTACTGGGCGAAGCCTTCGCAGATGTCCGAAAACGCTATCCGGGTATTTCAGAAGACAGAATGATTCATGAGGCGGTAAGAGACCTGATTGGGTATATGGTTTCTGATGTGCTTACCGAAACAAGGGCAAGGCTGGCCGAGCACAATCCGCAAAGCGCTCAGGATATACGAGAGCTGGATCGGCCTATTGTCGCTTTTTCTGATGATTTTAGAGCCAAGGAGGCTCCGCTCCGTAAATTTTTGTACGAAAATTTATATCGGCATTACAAGGTGAACCGCATGATGGGACAGGCTAGTCGGGTCGTCTCAGAACTCTTCGAGCTATTTATAAATGACCCGGACATCCTTCCAACAGAGCTGAGGCGGCAATGTAATGGTTCAAATACGCCTGAGACAGCCCGGATAATTTGTGACCATATTGCAGGGATGACAGATAGTTTTGCTATCGCCGAGCACCGCAAGCTTTTCACGGCTGCAGGCTATCTTTCGACTTATTAGGCATGGATTTCTATCTTTAACTAAAATTAATTCAGTGTTTGCGCCCAATCTGGAGAGGTTCCACTTGCAATTAATTGCGCGACTTCCCATTAACGCCGGATAAGGGAATGATTCCGACTTGATATATCGCCTGTAAATTGAATCTGAGCCTACAGATTTGAAAGCAACAATTTAAAGTTTGGAACACATAAAATCAAAGGCCTAAAATGTTTTCGTCACTACTCGGCGCATTTTCATCTGATATTGCTATCGATCTTGGTACAGCCAACACGCTGATTTATGCCAAGGGACGCGATGTTGTTCTAAACGAACCGTCTGTGGTTGCTTTTTCGATTCGAAATGGCCGCAAGGTGGTTCACGCTGTAGGCGACGAGGCCCGAAACATGCTGGGCCGGACGCCGGGCCATATCGAAGCTATCCGTCCAATGAAAGATGGTGTGATTGCCGATTTTGAAGTGGCCGAGGAAATGATTGGTCATTTTATTCGTAAAGTGAATAAGGGCGGTTTGATCCGTCGTCGTCCGCATGTCGTCATCTGCGTACCGTCCGGCGCGACCGCTGTGGAACGTCGTGCCATTCACCAGTCTGCCGAACAGGCTGGCGCTAAACGTGTGTACTTGATTGAAGAACCAATGGCTGCAGCGCTTGGTGCGGGTCTTCCTATCCATGAGCCATCCGGGTCCATGGTCGTGGATATTGGCGGCGGCACGACCGAAGTTGCAGTCCTGTCTTTGGACGGCATTGTCTACTCACGTTCTGTGCGAGTTGGCGGCGATAAAATGGATGATGCGATCATTCAATATGTTCGCCGCACAACCAACCTGCTACTCGGTGAAATGTCTGCTGAGCGCGTGAAAAAAGAAATTGGTTCAGCTACAATGCCGGCTGACAATGAAGGTATGACTGTCCAGATTAAGGGCCGTGATTTGATGAACGGCGTTCCGCGGGAAATCCGCGTGACCGAAGCGATGATTGCGGAAAGCCTGGCTGAGCCTGTAGAACAGATTGTAGAAGCTGTTAAAATGGCACTCGAATCTACGCCTCCTGAGCTAGCGGCTGATATTGTTGACAAAGGTATCATGCTAACTGGCGGCGGGGCGTTGCTACGAAATCTGGATACGGAATTGCGATCCCGGACAGGGTTACCAGTCTCGATAGCGGATGATCCGCTCTCCTGTGTGGTTAGAGGCTCCGGTACAGTCGTTGAGAATTTGAAAAAATGGAAGAGCGTACTGTCCAGCGGAGTCTAGTACATCGAAATCCCGGCGATGGGATAAGAGGAAAGGAGGCGGGCAATGCCTCGCACATCCTATTCTCATTTTGATAGCCATGACAGCGCCGCTGTCTACTGGGTGCTTCTTGTCGGAATTATAATCTCTATTACATTGATGGCCACTCAGGGACGGGACGCGCGTCTACGCCAAGCTGTTCAATCCCAATCTGATGAGATTGTATCGCCCCTGACATCACTTGTCTCTCAACCTATTCGGGCGACCGAAAATTTCTTTTACTCCCTCGCTGATCGCCAGAGGGCGTTTGAAGAAAACAAAGCTCTTCGAATAGAATTACAGGAACTAAGAGAGAAAATCGCAGGCTATGCTGTCATAGAAACGAAAATGCAGCGCTATGAGCAGATATTGGGTTCAAAAAATCGTACGGAAATTCCGCTTCGTAAGCTTGTTGCTCGAGCCGTTAATGATTTGAAGGGCCCTTTTGTGCGGGCCCTTCTGCTTAATGTCGGACAGAAAGACGGTGTAGAAATTGGACAAGCGGTAATGGCGCCGGAAGGACTCGTGGGTCATGTCATTCTCGTTGGATCAGATTCTTCCCGGGTGTTGCGATTGGATGATTTGAACAGCCGCATCCCTGTCATGAGTGAACGCAGTCAGGCTGTCGCTGTTCTGGCTGGGGATAATACGGATTTTCCAAAGCTCTTATTTATTGATGTGGGCATGGATTGGCAGGTTGGAGATCTAATCCTGACGTCAGGAGATGATGGTCGTTTGCCTCGAGGACTCGTTGTCGGAAATGTTGTCGAAGCTTCTGACGGCGAACTAAAGGCGGAACTGTCCGGGCTTAACAAGCCTCTGGACTGGGTTTGGGTCGCTCTGTTTTCACCCATAGAAACACCGGTTGCCGTCGAAAGCCCGACTGTTGAACTGGATAATGATGAGGTTCTTGCTCCGGAGAGGCGCCGGATCGAAGACGCCGAGCCATCTGAGACGGCTCAATCACAATCCTCGGCTACGTCGACCCCAGAGGAAGCCAATTGATGACATTTTTGGGCTCACAATCGGGGCTTCGGCAGGGACAGTTTTTTCAGGCTCTTTTCGCGGCGCTTTTACTGACGCTTCTGGGGACTTTGAACGTCAACATTATGAAGTTCAACATTTCCCTGTCCTGGTTGCCGCTTCTGGTTATCGCCCTTTGGCCGCATGGCGCTCCGCCAATCCGCTCAGTCATTGCTATTTTTTTACTCGGTCTCGCTCAGGACTGGCTACATATGGGCGTTCCCGGTCAGTGGGCCCTGACTTATTTGCTTGTCATATTTTTATTTCGCCCGTTTGAACGGCTGAAACCTCTGACTTTTGGCAAAGGGCTGCGGCTCTGGGTTGGGGCAATGTTAATAGCCGCCCTCGTATTAACGTTAAGTGGCCGGATTATTTTCAAGGATTGGCCATATTGGGGCGCCATTTTACAGCCCGCGCTGCTGGCGACGCTTGCCTTTCCCCTGTTTTGGATTTTACGAAATAGAATGCAGTCCTGGTTTAGTCGAAGGGAAGAGGCGCTATAATGGCGCGTAAATCCAAACTTACACATAAAAACAGCGCCGCTGAGCAAGCGGAGTCCGAAGCTGTCTTAACCCGCCGCACATTATTTCTAGGCGCAGGCGGTCTGGCTATGTTTGGCGTCTTGGGGGCAAGGCTTTATGATTTGCAGGTTCGCAAGGCAGAAAACTATATTGCCCTCTCGGAAAACAACCGTTTCAATTACAATATCATCCTGCCAAGCCGCGGCCGCATATTGGATCGCTATAGTGAACCATTGGCGGTCAACGAACCCAATTATAGAGTGGTGCTCATTCCGGAACGCTCTGATGATATTGACAAGGTTTTAAAACATGTGGGCGAGGTTATTGACCTCGACCCTAAGAATTTAAAACGTATTCATCAGGACATCAAAAACAATCCAAAATTTGTTTCTATTACCATCCAAGACAATGTTGATTGGAAAGCGTTCGCGGCGCTGAATATGAGAATGCATGACCTTCCAGGAATTGTTCCCGAAGTGGCTGAAGGTCGGGCCTACCCGAATGAAGGGATTTTTGCCCATACTTTAGGCTATATCGGCCGCGCCGGAGAAAAAGACGTTGCCGAAGACAAAGATCCACTTTTGCGCCAACCTACTTTTCGAATTGGCAAGACGGGGGTTGAGGCTGCTGTCGAAAAGCAGTTGCGCGGCGCATCGGGCAAATTGAAGGTAGAAGTGAACGCCGTCGGGCGAATTGTCAGGGAGTGGCCGGATCCGAAAGAGGCGGCAACGCCTGGCAAAGATGTCTACCTAACCCTGGATGCCCAGCTTCAAAAGTTTTCGGCAGAGCAGTTTCAAGATGATTCCGGCGGCATTTCAGTCATGGATTGCATGACGGGAGAGCTGCGAACCCTTCTATCCATGCCGAGTTTTGACGGCAATTTATTTGTGAACGGACTCACCCAGGCGGATATGGATCGTATGAATAGCGATCCAAAACGACCGCAATTCAATAAGGTTATCGGCGGAGGTTACCCGCCTGCTTCTACATTCAAAATGGCGGTGATGTTAGCAGCATTAGAGAGCGGGCTTATCGATCCGAAAAGACCG
This sequence comes from Litorimonas sp., assembly GCA_029936425.1. Lineage (GTDB taxonomy): Bacteria > Pseudomonadota > Alphaproteobacteria > Caulobacterales > Maricaulaceae > Litorimonas. The sequence continues at coordinate 11,718 of JAPYSU010000017.1, read as the reverse complement.
GTTTTCTGCGTCGGGAAAATGCGCCTTGGAAACCGTAACTTCCATTGCTGGAAACGGCAGGGGCACGGCGCAATGAATATGCGTGACGGTCTCAAAAATTCCTGTGACACCTATTTTTACGAAATTTCACAAATTATTGGGATTGACCGTATTGCGGATATGGCGCGCCGCCTTGGCCTTGGCCAAACGTATGACATCGGGATTAGCGGGAGTAATTCCGGAATTGTTCCGGACGGCGCTTGGAAACAGGCCCGTTTGGGGTCGGGTTGGCGGATGGGCGACACGCTGAATGCCTCTATCGGGCAAGGCTTTGTTCTGGCAACACCTTTACAACTCTCGGTCATGGCGGCGCGATTGGCAAATGCAAAACTCGCAGTGGAGCCTTCGCTTATCATCGGGCAGGGCATACCGCCTTTCAAGGCTCTCGACATTGATCCCGCAAATCTGGCTTTCGTCAGAGACGCTATGCACGCCGTATGTGAGGAACCGGGCGGAACGGCCTATAGATATGACAGTCTTCAATTAGGCGGAATTGAAATGGCCGGCAAAACCGGTACGGGTCAGGTCAGGGGGATTTCCGCCAGTGAACGGGCTACAGGCGTTCGGAAGAATAATGTCGTTCCATGGGAGCTTCGAGATCATTCTATTTTTGTGGGTTTCGCGCCTTATGAAAAGCCCCGATTTGCTGTTGCCACCATTGTTGAACATGGCGGCTCCGGTGCAGGGAGAGCCGCGGACATAACGCGGAATGTGCTTTCTGAGGCTCTTCGCCGTGACGGAATGGGCCCGAAACCTAAGAAAGAGGCTGCGGCGCTCTAAATGGTCGGTCTTCTCCCACTCGACTCATCTAAATTGAGCCTGAGGGCCAAGCTATATGAACTGAACTGGCTTCTACCCGTGCTGATTGCCATTATTGGAGCCATTGGAGTGGCAATGATTTTTGCCGCCACGGATGGTGTCTGGACGCAAGGCGCTGCACAGCACGCCATAAGGATCGGACTTGCGGGTTTACTCCTTTTGGTCATAGCGCTCATAGATGTCAAAGTCTGGTATACCCTTTCTTATCCTGCTTATTTCGGGGCTCTTATCCTCTTGATTGGTGTGGAATTTATGGGCGTCAGTGTAAACGGATCCCAGCGTTGGCTCGATTTGGGCATTATGAGGATTCAGCCTTCGGAAATCATGAAGCTTGCCATCGTTATGGCTTTGGCGCGCTATTACCATGATCTCTCCCGCTGGCGGGTTTCACATATTTCCGGCCTAACCGGAGCGCTGCTTCTTATTGCGGTTCCAATGGTTCTCATTCTTCATCAACCTGATTTAGGAACGACTCTTCTTCTTGGGGCGACAGGTGTCGCTATCGTTTTTTTAGCGGGGGTAAGTTGGCGCGTTATTGGTTTCGCTTCTTTGATAATGGCTGTGGGCTTGCCTTTATTTTTTCAATTCGGATTGAAAGAATATCAGAGGGACCGGATCTGGACTTTCCTCGATCCCTCCCGGGACCCAAGCGGGGCAAGTTATCACATCACGCAGTCCAAAATAGCGCTGGGGAGCGGCGGGATATCGGGAAAAGGCTTCATGCATGGCACCCAAAGGCAAGGGGATTATGTCCCAGAGAACCGAACGGATTTTGTTTTTACCGTGATAGGGGAGGAGTTCGGCCTGATCGGAAGTCTTATGACGATCGCGCTTTATATAGCCGTCATTGGTCTTTGCATTTATCTGGCTATGAAATGTAAATCTAGTTTCGCAAAGTTGTTGATACTCGGACTGACTACGACATTTACACTCTATATTTTCATCAATCTCGGTATGGTAATGGGGTTGCTTCCCGTGGTTGGCGTACCCCTTCCGCTGATCTCATATGGGGGCACAGTCGTTATGGCCGTAATGGCCGGCTTCGGTTTGATTTTGTCAGCGCATTTACACCGTAATAGCGAGCTACCCCGCAGCCGGCTTTGATTTAACGACGTTTATCTGACTGATTTTAGTGTTAAAAATGTGAATTAAGCCTCTTCTTTCACGCTCTTCGCTTGACCACAGGACGGATTTCCTTAATCACAGCATCATATTTGAATGCGCTCATAAGAAGCGACATCAATAGGGAACACAGAAGGGATTTCAAATGGCTTCAATTGCGGCTCCGGGCAAGGCTCAGTGGTCTTCACGTTTTGCATTTATTATGGCGGCCGTTGGCTCTTCAGTCGGCCTTGGGAACCTTTGGCGATTTTCTTCTGAAGCAGGGACAAATGGTGGGGGAGCATTCATTCTGATATATGTGCTCGCCGTTCTTTTTGTCTGCATTCCGGTTTTGATGAGCGAATATATGGTCGGCCGTTCTGGCAATGTGGCCAATGCCGTTGGGTCGGTTGACGACGTTGCACAACGATCGGGCCGTAGTCGCAATTGGCGTGGTGCAGGCTGGGTCGGCATGTTGGCCGGCTTCTTTATTGTGACATTTTACTGCGTTATCGCGGGCTGGGTTCTCAGGTACATCTTCTTCTTTTTATTGAACGATTTTGCAGGAATGTCCCCGGATGACGTAGCTGCGAGATTTATTGATTTTATAAGTAATCCGATTGCTGTTCTGCCGTGGTTTTTGGCATTTGCTTTGATCACAATCTGGCTTGTCAGCCGGGGCGTTAACGAAGGAATTGAGTGGGCCGCTAAAATGCTGATGCCGGCCTTTTTCGTACTTTTGGCGTGTTTGGCTGTTTTCGCGCTAGTTACCAATCTAAGCGATGGAGGTACGGCGGCTGCTCTTGAGTTTCTTTATGTCCCTGATTGGAATGAAATGATGACAAAGAACCCGGAGCTTTCTGAGGTTTTCAATGTCGGCAGTGTGGCGAACGCTGCGCTTGGGCAGGCATTCTTCTCCGTGAGTGTGGGCAGCGCGATTATGATCACCTACGGGTCTTACATACCAAATGACGTTTCCCTACCCAAAGCGGCTGCGACAGTCGCTATCATGGACTCACTGGTTGCGTTGATTGCTGGTTTGGCGATTTTCCCGATCGTCTTCGGGTCTGGTCTGTCAGAAAGCGCGGGCCCGGCACTCCTCTTCATAACCCTTCCAAATGCTTTTGAAGCGATGGGAGTCATTGGGCCAGTTGTGGGAGCTGCGTTCTTCTTCCTGGCGTTCTTCGCGGCAATTACTTCCTCCGTTTCGCTACTAGAGCCATCTGCAGCTTACGCGAGTGAAAAATTCAACATGTCTAAATCTAAAGCGGCCTGGGTAGTTGGCGGGTTGATGATCCTGATTGGTTTGATCTCTGTTTTTGGCGTTGGAGACGGGGGATCAACCCCAGCCCTGGATGCGATTGATGGGTTTACGGGTAAGGTCATGTTGCCTTTGGCAGGCTTCCTCATCGTGTTGTTCGTCGGCTGGAGAATGGACTCACGTATTGTACATGAGCAAATAAAAGGGGAAGGCGAGACGCTAGGAAATATTATATTTTTCCTTTGCCGCTGGGTCGCGCCGATATTTGTCGGTTTTGTGATGGTTACGTCGATTATGGCCTATATCCGCGGCTTAATAGGTTAATTCTTGGAAGGACTGTTATTTGTTTATTGCAGCGGCGTCCTTAGCGCCGTATGTAATTCTTAACAACTTTCTGGGCATAGATGGACGAATAGCCTCCAGATAGACTGTTGAGCGTAGGGCAATAAAATTAGAAATCAGCACAAATGTGCTGGGGATATTGGGACCTCTATATGCGCGATTTTTCTTCGCATAAATATATAGCCTGTCGTGCTTTAGCGGTTTCGACCTGTGTGTTGGTTTCAGCCTGTGCAACTGTTGATATGACGGATATGGCCTCTGCCAATTCCGGAAAAGAAACCCGTTCAATAGACGTCAATGTGGTCGAACGGGCGGCGGCTAAACTATATTCCGTTTTTACCAATCGTGGGTTCGTTGCAAAAGACTCCCGCAGTAAAATGCGCTCGGCAGCGCAAACACTCCTAAAGGGGTTAGAGAATAAGCCTCTTAATGAAGATGTAAATTACGCAAAGTCGGTTGCATCCCTGGAGGCTTTGGAGGCCGATATGGCGATGGCCAGAGGTTATGTTGATCAGACACGGCAAGCTGCAGAGATTTATCTGGCGATGGCTCCGGGGGATACTTCCTTACGAAAGGAGCTGGTGAGTTTGGAGAAATCCCTGATCGCGTCGAATGAGGCTCAGAAAACCTTTGCTCAAGCGTTGAGCTTTAAAGAACAAGGGAATGACAACCCAGAATATTTGCAATTTTCGGCTAGCGTCGACTTCTTACGACAAGCGACGGATGCATTTGGAGACAGAGTCCGGTCTGACGCTATAGCAGACGAACAGAATGTTGTTGGTTAGACTGTTCATTAATTCCATTCACAATACCCTAAGCCTGAAGTCTAACCCCAAAGTTCCGAAGGGGGCGGGAATACCTTTGGACCTTCATAGCGAAGGCCGTTGACGCAATCTTCCGCCAAGAGCAGCGGCCCGTCCAAATCCAGAATATCGGCAAAACTCTCCAGTATCAGCATAGGCGCCATAGCGATAGAGGAACCGACCATGCATCCTGCCATAATCTGAAAATCCATCTGTTTTGCCAGTTTCATCAAATTCAAAGCGGCGGTGAGACCTCCGCATTTATCCAATTTTACATTTATCGCTCGGTAACCCTGTTCACGGAGCTTTTCTAAGTCTGAAATCGATATTTCCTGCTGGCTATGAAGGCTTTCATCTGCGCAAATGACGGGAATAGAAGAGAAGGGTCGGGTCACATCAACCTTGGAAGAAACTGGCTGCTCCAGCATTAAAATAGCCTCATTGGGGATGGCTTGGATCAGAGCGTCCACACCGCTGCGACTCAGACCCTCATTCGCATCGATAATAAGGGAAGCGTCAGGACGAGTGTTCAGGACCGCCCGAACACAATCTACCGCGGAGTGCCCATCCACTTTGACTTTTAGCACGGGGTAATCCTCGGCTTTACGGGCGGCGTCTGCCATCTCGGACGGCGATTGTAGAGAAAGCGTATAAGCCGTAGTGCGCGGTTTTGGCTTTGGAAGGCCCAAAAGGTTGCTGACAGATTGACCGTATTGTTTGGAGGTAAGGTCCCATAGCGCGCAGTCGAGCGCATTGCGCGCCGGTCCAGGCGCAATAAGTGATTGAAGTTCTTCAACTTTCAATCCAGATTCTATGTCACCTCGGAGTGACTCAATCTGCTGCATCACGCTTTCCACCGTGTCGCCATAGCGTTCATAAGGGCGGCATTCCGCACGCCCAATCTGACTATTTTCAGATATCTCTACCCAGACCGTTGGTATCTTCGTCAGGCTAGAGCGTGAAATGGTAAACGCTCCTTTCACAGGCCACGATACTTTTCTCACAGATAATTGCCGCAAAACTGAACCTTTGCTTGACGGGGGCGCCGCTTGTTTGCACCTTGTTTCGGATGTCTGAAACCGAACAATACACACTTACAGAGCAGGGCCAAACACTGCTTGTGAAAGCACGTGGGGATTGGACGTTTGAAAACGCCAAAAAGCTGTATGAGAGCCTATCCGTTCGGTCGCCATCGAAAGATTTTAAAGATATTCGTTACGACTTCTCGGAAATGACTGAGCTCGACACGTCCGGAGCCTATCTATTGGCAAGATTTCTGGAAGGTCAGGATGAAAAAAGACTGAGCTGGAAAATTGAGAAAGGCACGAAAGGGCAGTTGACCCTGATGAAGGCAGCCTGTGAAGCTATCCGCGGCGCCCCGCCGCATCAAACGAGGCAATGGTATGACACGTTAATAAGGCTTGGCGTCGCAACGGAACGGTTTGGAAAAGAAGTTTGGGAAACATTGGCTTTTATCGGCCATTTTTTCTCTGTGACCGGGCGTCTTATCTTAACGCCGACTAAAATTCGCTGGAAGTCAGTTGTCGCTCTTATTGAAGAGATAGGTCTGGATGCGGCGCCGATCGTGATGGTGCTGAGTTTCTTTATCGGAGCTGTTATCGCTTATATGGGCGCGAATTTGCTCGCGTCTTTTGGGGCCAGCGTCTTCATGGTTGATTTAGTCGGTTTTTCTGTGCTTCGGGAGCTCGCCCCTATTATCACGGCTATATTGCTGGCGGGGCGATCAGATTCCGCTTTTACGGCGCAAATTGGGGCCATGAAAATGCGTCAGGAAATTGATGCCATGACGGTCATAGGTCTGGATACGTATGAAACCCTCGTCGTGCCCAGAGCAATTGCCTGTATTGTTGCCACCCCTATTTTGACCTTTCTCGCCATGATGAGCGGTATTTTCGGCGGTATGTTGGTGGCTTGGACTGGCGGAACGGATATTTCGCCCATCATGTTTATGGGCAGGTTTCGTGAAGCCATAGATTTAACGCAATTCGGAGTTGGGCTTGTCAAAACGCCTATCTTTGGACTTATCATTGCAATTATCGGCTGCCGTCAGGGCCTGGCTGTTACGGGAAGCGTTGAATCTCTCGGAGCCAGAACCACGACTAGCGTGGTTCAGGCAATTTTTGCTGTGATTGCCGTGGACGCTATGTTTGCAATTCTGTTTTATCAGTTGGGTGTTTGATGAAGACGCAAATTGACACGCAAGCTCCGCCCATGGAGGCGAGGGGAATACTGACGCAGTTCGGAACAAACGTCATCCACGAGAATCTCGACTTTCGTATCAATCGGGGAGAGATTGTCGGGCTTGTGGGGGGGTCAGGTACAGGTAAGTCTGTTCTGATGAATACTATGTTGGGACTGAAAGACCCTGACGGCGGAGTTGTCAGATATTTTGGGAAAGACCGGAAAAAATTGTCATTGGAAGACCGCAGAGCCATTAATAACGAGATAGGCGTCCTATTTCAGGGAGGGGCGCTTTTCTCCTCATTATCCGTCCGGCAGAATATTATCGTGCCTATGCGTGAGCATACAGACCTTTCAGAGGAGTTTATGTGCGAGTTGGCTGACATGAAAATACATATGGTTGGTCTCCCGCCTGAAGCGGCCAAGCTTTACCCCTCTGATCTGTCCGGAGGGATGAGAAAAAGGGCGGGTCTGGCCCGTTCTCTTGCCCTGGATCCGTCTCTTTTGTTTCTGGACGAGCCAACCGCAGGACTGGACCCGATAGGCGCTCACGCCTTTGATGAACTAATTCTGGGCCTCCGGGATGCGATGAATTTGACGGTTCTGATGGTCACACACGATTTGGACAGTCTCTATGCGATCTGTGACCGTGTGGCAGTTTTGGTTGATAAACATATTGCGATTGCCGATAAGCTTGAAGAGGTTCAACGATACGACCATCCTTGGGTAAAGGAATATTTCGGCGGACCCCGTTCCCGCGCAGCGATGGCGGCAGGCGGTAAATCAATAATGAAAGCGGCTGACTGAATATGGAAAATAAAGCCCATTATGCTCTGATTGGACTTTTTGTTCTGCTTTCCATGATCGCTGCCTTGGCGTTTATGGCGTGGCTTTCAAATGCGCAATTTGACCAACAATTTGATGAATATGAGGTCAGTTTTAGCGGACCTGTCAGAGGGCTGTCTCAGGGCAGTGAAGTCCGGTTTAATGGACTTAAGGTCGGGGAGGTACTTGGCCTGCGTCTTGACCCGAAGGATACCAATACGGTTCTTGCAGAAATTCAGGTGATCGCGGATACGCCAGTTGATACGAAAAGCTATGCCCGGCTTGAGCCTCTCGGATTGACGGGCCTGAGTTATATCCAAATTTTTTCGGGGGGAGAAGAATTTCCACTTTTGAAAGATTTGCCAGGGAAAGGTCCGAAGCGGATTGAAGGCCAGATGAGTCAACTGGATACCTTCCTCGATGGAGGCGGATCTGTGATTGAAAGCGCGGGTCGAGCTCTGAATGCTGTAAATGTGGTGCTTTCGGAAGACGCGGTTGAGGACTTCCACCAAATCCTCGAAAATATTCAAAGAATTACAGCGGATTTGAATACTTCAGAACTCGATATGGAACAGATAAACGGCATGTTTGCCTCCGTTGCTCAGGCTGCAGACAGAATCGCGGTTACGGCTGAGAGTATAACGGGCACGTCCAATTCTCTTAAAGGTGTAGTCGATAAAGATGTAAAAGAGTTGTTGGCCCGAACAGAACAAAGCCTTGATAATTTGGATACCGCTCTGGCCTCCTACGATAGCCTGGCTATTGAAAGTAATGAGTTGGTTGTGGATACTCGAGATGCCATTAACCGACTGTCAAATTCTGGTCTGACAGACCTTGAAGAAACAGTCGATGCCATCCGCCGTCTTGTCGAAACTCTTGGACGTGTTGCCGATGGTTTAGAGCAAAACCCGTCCCAATTCATTGTTGGGTCAGAGCGTGAAACAGTGGATATTCCTCAATGATAAATTCTTTCAGATATTCTGCTTCGGCTATTATCGGTCTTTCTGCGGCGGTGTTTATGAGCGCCTGTTCGATTTTACCGGAACCTGCTCCTGCAGATACAATTTATCGTCTGCCGGCAATGTCCGAATCTGTCACCAATGATCTCGATGCTGTTGTAATTCGTATTGATAGGCCGAGTGCCCCTATCGTGTTTCAAAACCGGGATGTTGTCGTTTCTCCAGATGGACAGCGTCTTGCCTCCGCCTCTCAGGCGAAATGGTCTGAAATTACCCCAATTCTGGTGCAAAACTCCTTTATTGAAGTCTTGTCTGCAAGGCCGGATATTATTGGGGTTCTGCCGTCATCAGGTGCCCGAACAGACACGCGCGTTCAGCTCTCGATCAAGAATTTCGAAGCTCAGTTTGACCAGGGGCCGAATTCTGCGCCCAAAGCTGTCGTCCGATATCTAGCAACATTTGCGGATGCGTCGGATCGGTCTTTTATAGGCACATTCGAGACCGTTAAAACAAAGAGAACGAAGGCGGCAACGGTCTCCTCAATCGTCGAGGCAATTTCTATCGCCAATCAAGAAGCGCTTTCAGATGTTGCAGATTGGTTGGCAACAGAATCCCGGTCTTATCAAGAGTCGAAAAGTTAGGCCGGCAAGCACTCCTTCTTTATTCTTTCAGCGGGTCAATTGCCCGATCACCTTTACGGTGTCGCCACCATATAACCGTGCCGAAAACTGTAATCAGAGTGAGGGCAGCTAAAGGCATTATGACTTCTAGCTTGTCCCCGACGGCTTTGCCAAGATAATGGCAGAGCGTGAAAACAACGATTGAATATAATGTGGCTGTAAATGCTATATAAAGACAGTATCTCAAATAGGAGACACTGAAATACCCGCAGGCGACATAAGCGGGAACCCGAGCCAAAGGTAAAAAGCGAGCGCCCAATAATGTAAAAAAGAGATGACGTTGCACCTTGTCCTGCAAGTTCGCGACATGTTTTTTTTCAGCAAAGGCTCTGGCATGGGGGTTTTTCAGGGCGGCCCACCCTATCCAGTATTTCCACACGTCAGACAAGATTAGGCCAATTAGAATCACAAAGAAAATTTCCGGAAAATGCTGGGGTTTTGAGGCCGAAAGTGTGGCAGCGGCCAGAACAGCCGCATCTTCCTGTACAAAGGGGCCTGCGGCAATGCCGAGATATAACAGCCAGCTGGGTTCCATCTTTATACAGTCTCTACTGGTCGGAGTTTAAGAAAGCCTATGAATGCTCTTTCTTCTAACGCTGAAAATAAGCTGGTTTCAAGCATAAGCTGCCATTGCAAGATGCGAGTCTCCGTGACATAAGGCGCGAAATTTTAACCCCTGACCCGGGGCGGCGAAGCTATGTGCCTTATGGCCGGCGGACCCGCACCCGACATTGACACAGGATGGATGTCCGTCATGCAAATCAAAGAAGTAAAAACCGAAGGCCTTAGCTACACCTATGCGGTGACAGTTCCCAAAGAGGACCTTTCCGCCAAGCTGGATGCCAAAATCAAGGAAATGCAGCCGCAAGTCTCTCTCAAAGGTTTCCGTCCCGGCAAGGTGCCGACCTCTCACATCAGAAAGATGTTCGGTCAGTCCATCATGAAAGACATCGTCGAAGAGACCGTCAATGAGACGTCCCAGCAAGCGATCAATGACAACAAAATCCGCCCGGCCGGTCAGCCAAAAATCGATCTTCGGGCCAATGGCGAAGATGTTACCAAAGGTAATGCGGATCTGGAATATCAACTGACGGTCGAATCGATTCCCGATTTCGAGCCGGTTGATCCGTCCACTTTGAAATTTACCCGTCTGAAATATGAATCCACCGATGCCGACGTGGAAGAGCGTCTGGCCGAACTGGGCAAAGGTCAGAAGACTTACAAGAAAAAAGCCAAAACGGCCAAAGCCAAAAAAGACGATGCGGTCCTGATCGACTTCGTCGGAACAATTGACGGCGAAGCTTTTGATGGCGGCGCCATGGAAGGTCACCAATTGGTCATCGGCTCCGGTAGCTTTATTCCCGGATTTGAAGAACAGCTCATCGGCGCCAAGGCTGGCGACGAGCTGGACGTAAAAGTCACGTTCCCCAAAGAATATCAGGCCGCTGATTTGGCAGGTAAAGAAGCTGTCTTTGCGACAAAAGTCCACGAAGTCCAGGGCGCGAAAGATGCAGAGATTGACGATGATTTTGCCAAGAACTTTGGTCTTGATGATCTGGACGCACTCAAGGACGCCGTCAAAAAGCAGTATGAGTCCGAACTCGACATGCAGTCTCGTATGAAGCTCAAGCGCGCCATTCTTGACGAGCTCGACAAAAAGCACAGCTTCGACCTTCCTCCAAACATGGTGGAAGCCGAGTTTGAAAACATCTGGAACCAGGTAAAGGCCGAAAAAGAAGCCGGGCAGCTGGACGAAGACGACGCCAAGAAGTCCGATAAGGAACTTGAAAAAGATTACCGCAAAATTGCCGAACGCCGCGTGCGCTTGGGTCTGGTGCTGGCTGAAATGGGCCAGAAAGCCGAAGTTCAAATCACCAATGAAGAGCTTCAGCAGGCCATGATCGCCGAAGCGCGTCAATATCCGGGACAAGAACAGCAAGTTGTTGAATTTTATCAGAAAAACCCGAATGCGATTGCGCAGCTTCGCGCCCCAATCTACGAAGAGAAGGTCGTTGATCTGATTATCGACAAGGCTGAAGTCAAAGACAAGAAGGTCGATAAAGAAGAGCTCTTCAAAGAAGACGAAATGATCTAGCGGTCTAACCGGACGCGGCTCAGGCTCAGCTTGGGCGCAAAACAAGACTTCCAAACCCGGCCTCATGGTCGGGTTTTTTGTTTCAGGTTTATGATGGAACCCTCGCTCAAGATAGGGAGCAGACTTTTCAACTTTGTCACACCGACGCAGGCAACGCCTGCCCGGTGCCGTTCCTTAAGCTTGGCCACTGAATACGCAAAAGACGTTCTGCGTTGAACCGACAAGGCACGTTACTGGGCGACCCAAGGGTCGCGTCGGTATGACAGGGTGGGAGCTTTCCCTTTATCCCTGTCATTCCGGGGCGCGAAGCGAACCCGGAAGGTCGAGAGGCTGAATGCCTCCGGTAAGTTAGCTCGCAACCTCTCGACCTTCCGCATCTGCGGCCTATCGGCCTTGTGCGGAATGACAGGAAAAATTGAATTGTGCATCGCCCAAGCGTTCCTTCCCGCTTGCCATCGAGGGCCAAGCCTTTTTCACGGTTTCCAGATAAAGTGGACAGCCCGCGGGGTCGGTATCCTTGCCGGAGACCGAAATTGGTAATGTTTCGCAAGGGACAAACCCCGCGGCGGCGGTTTATATCGCAGCGGCCTTG
>JAPYSU010000068.1 GCA_029936425.1 Litorimonas sp. | reverse complement strand
CGCGTAAATCCGGCCCAACCTCAGCTCCAGCTTCGCCAATCGCAGATATGAAAAAACTTGGCCGCTCAGCAACTCCCCGCTCGTCCAATATTCATTGGTTGCCAAGGTCGATGCCAAGAGATAGTTGGATCTGGCCGCCCACAACAAAACAACCTCGGTATACGCATGAGCCAAAAAGTTCAATGCAGCATAAAGGTCCTGCTCATATCCCTTTTGGTAAAGCCCATGCAAGGATTTTCCAAGGAGCTTAATAGCTTCGTAGGGTTTGCCGGATTCCAGCCTCTTCGCGCCACGTTTAACCCACATTCGTGCGGCATTTGAGCGTCCTTCGCGGTCCGAATAGCTTTGGGTGACATAATCGAGAAGCTCCTCGTAGCTCTCGCTATCGCCAAGTAATCCGTCAAGTTCAAGGACCAAGTTGTAAAGCTCCGAGTGAGCGAAGCCAATTAACCCTTCACCCTTTTGGAAGATTTCAAGCAATGAGGCAAAGATCGGATCAGCTTCCTCTGGAGCTTCAACTGATTGTAAATTCATTAACTGAATATAGGCCTCACCCATGAGCGAATTACTCGGGCGTTCCTCTATGTCGACAATCGAATCCAAAGCTTTGCGAACCTGATCGCGCAGGGACGCTAGCTCTGCCTTATCACCTTGCATCCGGATCCTGAAAGCACTTGAGTAAAGGCCGAAAAGAGTGACGATGTCGCCCCACTGCGAGGCATGGTCCAGCTCTTGTGCCACCTCCAAACTCGATAGAAACTCCTCTCGAAAGAGATCGAAATCCTCGAACCACCAATAGGCCGCCCAGGAGTATTGGTAGTGAGCTTTAAACTTTTGAAACACAGTTCCGAATTTCTCTGCAGTCTTAACCGCCCGATCAAAACGACCACGCGTTTCAATTTCAGGATTTTCCAGCTCTTTGGAGAGGATCGCAGCCTCAAGAAACTCGCTGACTTCTTCCGTGGAAATCTCAGAAGGGTTGACCTCAGATTTGATGTGCTCCTCAATCTCTTTTAGTCGCAATTCCCGTGCATAGTCTGCGGTACCGGTTTGAACCTCCCTCCGCCAATTCACTTCTATGCCAAGGGTATCGATCGCCATTTCTTCAAGGCGACACGAAAAGACCTGATCAAGGATCCAAGAGCGATCTAGGATCCGGACATCGATTCCAGTCTCTTTCGCCAGCTCGTCTTCAAGATCACTTCGCTGGTTACTCTTTGTGAATTGATTTGTTACGAAAAAGGCCTTTGCGTAATCCCTATCCGTATTCTTGATCTTCCGAATATCCCGCCGACACTTTGGTTTCCACTCTTCTTGAGTACTGACGGCAAATGCCCATCGCTCCTTGTGCGAACTCTCATTCAAACCAACAAACCAGCACAGTTTAGATTGTTCACTGACAGGGAAGGTTTGCGAATCAACTTTGCCATCCCCGCCAGCAACGGGACCAGTTTGCTCTAGGAGATTTGGGCATATCACCCGCTCACAAAGCTGTTTCGCGAACCCCTCAAACGCCAACTCTTTATTTCTGCGATTGAGAGTGTCGAGCTGATATTCGAGGAATCCACGATCAAGTTTCCCCACCTCTCGACTTACAGAATCTGAAAAGCGCTCGGGACGCCGCTCTTTCATGAATTGCCGTGGTGAGAAATTCGGATCAGATGGTGCTTGCTCTGTCATGAAGGCTCCAATAACGGTGTAACGGGCGCCCTGAAAGCACCAACCTTAAAAGCTCTGGTCGACGTTATCACTCTGACTTTGCTGCGTGAACCTAGAGCACTTTCGTAGAAACGGTAAGACGGGACCTTTCACGGATTTCTTGCTAAAGGCAAATGTTCGCTTTTCTCTAAAATGGAGGCATGGCGCCATCGAACTTAATAAAAAACCCGCCGAAGCGGGTCTTGAAGGTCTATTTCGATTTTCGACAGTCTTGTTGATCCGCCAGGCGACAAATCTCTTGCCACTGAAGTCGGCGCTGATAGATCACAAAGCCGGTACCGACTGTGCCTACCAGGGTAAGGACGATTCCAAACATGAGAAAAACTGACATGGCATTGCCCATCATTGTTTACCTCTTGTTATTGGAGCGGAACGCTTACTGACAGTCAAGTTCAGGCGCTGACTGCGCAGCACCAGAAGATCCTGGATCAGCTCATGCCCTGCGAGATCGCGAGCCATC
>JAPYSU010000067.1 GCA_029936425.1 Litorimonas sp. | reverse complement strand
GTCCATTACTGGGCCGAGTAAAGCGCGTATTCGCGCTATTCTGGATGCCATTGGCGAAACCTACCTGCTTCAAAACATTAAGCGTATGTCCGCAGAAGCGGAAAATAGCTTGGACTTTCTGGACGAGCAACTTCCCGAAATTAAAGAAAAACTCAATGGGGCTGAAGAAAAGCTCAATGCCTATCGCCTAAAAAGCGAATCCGTGGATTTGTCCCTGGAAACCCAGTCCGTGCTGGAGCGGCTGGTGGCCATTGAAGGAAAAATCAATGAGCTGAAAATCAAGGAAAGCGAAATTTCCGCCCGCTTTACCCGTGAGCACCCAGCCTACCGCACCCTGATCCAGCAACGGGCGTCGCTAAACCAGGAAAAAGATCAGCTCAACAGCCAGATCAAGGCTCTTCCGGAAACCCAGCAGGAAGTGTTGCGGCTGATGCGCGATGTAGAAGTAAACCAGGAAATCTACGTTGGCCTGCTCAACAAGGTGCAGGAACTTCGCATCATGAACGCCGGCACCGTCGGTAGTGTACGCATTATCGACAAGGCCCTGGTGCAAACTGAGCCGGTCAAACCCAAGAAAGCGCTGATTGCCATTCTGGCTGCCATGCTGGGGGCCATGGGGTCGGTTGGTGTGGTGCTTCTTAAAGCGGCGTTTAATCGTGGTATCGACAGCCCGGAGCAACTGGAAGAGCAAGGCATCTCAGTCTATGCCTCCATTCCGTTGTCGGAGCACCAGCAGAAGGTGGACCGGCTGGAAGCACTGAAACGCCGTCGTAAACGCAAACACGATAAAGAGGCCATTCCGTTGCTGACCCTGTCAGACCCGAATGATCTCGCCGTTGAAGCCTTGCGTAGTCTACGCACCAGTTTGCACTTTGCCATGATGGAGGCGAGCAACAAGGTGCTAATGGTGTCTGGCCCAAGTCCAGGGGTAGGCAAGTCCTTTGTTTCTGCCAACCTGGGGGCGGTGTTAGCCCAAACCGGGCAAAAAGTGGTGGTGGTTGACGCCGATATGCGCAAGGGCCACCTGCACCGATTCTTTGAAAATCATAACGATGTTGGGCTATCGGATTACCTGTCAGGCCAGGTGGATCAAAACGCGATTGTTCAAACCTCGCAGATGGAAAATCTGTCGTTTATTTCTCGCGGCCAGATACCGCCGAATCCGTCCGAGCTATTGATGCACGATCGCTTTAAAGCCCTGATGGAATCCCTGAGCGCCCAGCACGACATTGTGTTAGTGGATACGCCCCCCATTCTTGCAGTTACCGATGCCGCCATTGTGGGTCAGCTAGCCGGCAGCAGCCTGATCGTGACCCGCTTTGGCGTAAACAGCGTTAAGGAAGTAGACATCACTCTGACACGCTTCGCGCAGAATAATGTGGAAATCAAAGGTGCGATTCTTAATTGTATGGAGCGCCGTGCTTCCAACGAATACGGCTACTATGCTTACGAGTATCAAGAGAAAAGCTAATCATCGTTTTATGTAGCTACTTTGCGTGAGTCGATCACAGTGCTGGAAAATAAAAGTGTACCTGCACCCGATAGAAAACTGAATCGAGAACGGCTATTAAGAATAAAGAAGTAACTTTCCCGCAGGTTGTGACACTTTGCAGCGAAAGGCCTCTGGTCTTAAAGAATTGTTTTGACTTGAAATGTAAAATTAAATATTCCAATGATTTTTATATAATGAATTAATCATGAAAGAAAGTGGTCGTTAGTATGACGGTGATTATTGGTTTTGTGAATGAGGGAAAAGCTTTTATTCCTGAACTTTATGCTTATAGATCTTGCTTTTCTCAAATTCCTAAAGCAGAAGTGGTTGTCTTCGATGACTATCATTCGGCAGTCGAAAGATCTGATATTCTTTTCCTTTTTATGGGAGTGTTCCCCTTTTGGTTGAAAAGACCAAGGTTTCTGATAACGGAATACCACTCTCTCAGCACAGGACGGTCTCCTCGGATCAAAGATTTGATTAAGTCCGTTTTTAATATCAAAGGGGATGTTAGTGTTTTTCTTAATGAGAAAGTCAGGAGCGCTCTTCCTCTGGTTGGCGGAGAGTATAAGACAAGATGTATGGGTTTTGATGGTGAGCTTGCCAAGAAATACGCTAATTCGAAGAAAGAGTTTGATTTTGTTTATTCTGGTTCTTTGCGAGAAGGCGTTGAGCCTCTAATAAAAGATATTGC
>JAPYSU010000066.1 GCA_029936425.1 Litorimonas sp. | reverse complement strand
CATATATTTAAATTCTCTGTTGCAAAAGAAATTTTGCTTATGTAGTTTGTTGCCCAATACTGGAATGATCGTTCTTGTTTGTTTTTGGTTGGACTCCTAAAGGAACTAGGATAATGAGAATTGGTATTGTGGGGGCCGGTGTAGGAGGGCTGACGCTGGCGTTATCTCTGATAGATAAGGGCTACAGAGACATACAGATCTACGAAGCGGCAGAAGAGATAAGCGATCTCGGTGTAGGCATTAATATTCTTCCTCATGCCATGCAGGTTATGAGCGGGCTTGGTTTACTGGCCCCGCTTGTGGCGGCCAGCGTGGAAACGGGCACCCTGAGTTATTACACCCAATGGGGGCAGTTGATCCTTTCAGATGAGAGAGGGATAAACGCAGGCTACCGTTGGCCTCAGATCTCTATTCATAGATCACAATTAATACAGAAACTGCACGCGGCCGTAGTCGAGCGATTAGGTATAGATAGAATCAAGGCAGGTCACCGTTGTACGGGGTTTTCGTCCACCCCAGGGGCGCCTGCCCAGGCCTACTTTGAGAATGGCCAGGAAGAATTTGATTTACTGATTGGCTGTGATGGGATTCATTCTGCAATAAGAAAAGAGATGTATCCCAATGAAGGTGATCCCAAATGGGACGGGATTACAATGTGGCGGGCGGTGTCCTATATGCCGGCCAACACGATCTTCGAATCCATGATAATTGCCGGAAAATCCGAGCACAGAATGGTTATGTACCCCATCGAGAAGGGCGGGGATGGCCGTTATCTGGTGAACTGGGTTGCTAAATACAAGACCGCTTCAGCACAGGAAATGCCGCGCCAGGACTGGATACACCAGGCTGAAGATAGCGAGATACCAGAAGATTTCCGAAAGTTTGATTTTCTGATGGCATCTGAGCTGATCGCTAATGCCGAAGTGATATACAAATACCCTCAGGTAGATCGTGACCCCCTTCCTTCCTGGAATCTGAATAACGTCACCTTGCTTGGTGATGCCGCTCATCCAATGTACCCCTCTGGCTCCAATGGTGCGTCGCAAGCGATTCTGGATGCTGAATCGTTGTCGCAGTCACTCATGAGTGAGCCCGGTATCGGCTTGGCGCTTGATCGGTACGATCAAGAGAGAAGGCCAGCGACATCTGAAATCGTCATGAAAAACCGACGGGCAGGGCCCGAGCGATGTATTGATCTTGTTGAGCAAAGAGCTCCACTTGGTTTTGATCACATTGATGATGTCATCGCTCATGAGGAGCTGCAGTTCATTCTTAAAGATTACAAGAAAGTCGCGGGGTTTGATCGTGAAAGTCTGGACAAGGTCGAGAGAAAAGCAGCGACCTTGATGGGTGCCAAGTAAAAATAAAGAAAAGAGAAGGGATGTCAGGAGCGGACAATGGATGCCGATAAGGAAGGAAGTAAGGAAGGAAGTGGTTATAGCCACTATCGTTCAAGTCTTGAGTGTGGTGGCCAGGAAACTGCTAATGCGGACTATTACCCTGATAAGCTGTTGATCAATAAAAACATTAACAAAAACAAATTAAGCCACCTTCAGAAAATACTGTTGATGACTGATGGCACGGTGACTGAGCTTCTAGAACATCTTTCTCGCGAGCCGATTGTAATCGAGAAATTGTATCAGGCGATTATCAATAACCATGATGAGGTTCCCGCATCACATGCTCACGGCGTATACCAGAATGAAGGCCCTGTATTGATAAGAAAGATAATTCTTAAAGGGAAGCATACAGATGAAAACTATATATATGCTGAGTCAACAATACTCATTGATAGGCTTCCTGAATGTTTTCGTAATGAATTAATTGATTCGAAAACACCAATTGGAAAGCTTTGGTCAAAGCATAAGCTTGAAACATATAAAACAGACTTTTCCGCAGAAAGTGAAAATTCCAATGTTGAGATATCTGGGTACCTTTCGGTTCCAGTCGACAGTGAATTGCTGTCCCGAACATATAGTGTTTATTCCTGCGGTGAAAAATCAATGATCATAACCGAGAAGTTCTCTTCGTCTCTTTTTGTTAGTTAGTTATCGACTGCTGCCGGCTAGGCGGTTTTTGTTCATTAGTGGAAGAATGAATATTGAATCTTAATAAAATATATATTAGTGTATTGTTGTTGGTGCTGTCCCTGGTGGCATCGTTGCCACGAAAGAGTTGTTGGAGAACGGATTCGACAACGT
>JAPYSU010000065.1 GCA_029936425.1 Litorimonas sp. | reverse complement strand
ACATATACCTATACAATAAAATCCAAACAGATGACCAAACACCTGCACCTGCTGGTAATGAAGTTTTCTGTGAATTTAGACAGTACATTATCAGAAGATCAAGTTACATGTCGTTACGACCAGCAAAATATATTAATGATGAAATCGTGGATGGTTATTTACAGTTCAATCATTCTGACAAGAATAATGTTGTGCCCGTATTGTGGTCATTTTTTTATACCCAACTTATAAATGACCAACAAGCAGAGTCTCGAGGGGAAAATGCATCGGAAAATTCGCCCAGTCTACATCAGCGTCGACATCAGAGAGTCAGAAGCTACATACGTCGAATAAACCTACTAGATATCGATGCAGTGATTATACCAATCTGCAAACAATCACATTGGTATGCAGTAGTGGCCACCGATCTGAACACTGACCAGCCAAAACTCTTTGTGTTGAACTCACTTTCCAGCTGTGGCAAACAGCAGGAGACTGCATATGACTTAAAGAGGTTCTTTGAAATAGAACTTAAAAAGAATGTTTCAGTCCACATTCCAGAAGTACCAAAGCAACATAACAATGTGGACTGTGCACTTTTTCTAATGCACAATGTGGAACTCGTCACCAAGGATATCCCGGATTTTAAGGTATATTACACAACCTAACTCAACCACCAAAACATCTTTCAATATGTATCTGTTTATTAAATTAACCAATGTTTCTTCCACAGGAACGGGCACTCAACAGCCAGTTAAATAACTGGTATCATCCACAACTTCTCGATACAAAAAGGGCTGAAATAGCCCGTATGATTCAAACTGAATCCAATCATCAGAGAACACCTGGCCAAATCCCCATTGATTTCCCAGATATAGGTTTGATGGTCCAAAGTAATCCAATAGAAAATACGGATGATGAGATGGACAAAACAGATAATGATGAGACAAAGACAGCACAAACAGATGCTGGAAATTTCAACTGGACTGCAGACGACTGGTACTGGAGTGATAATGAACAGTCCCTAGATGGTAGTGAGATAGACGTAAACACAGACGAGTATGGTTCAGGCTGCGAGACTGACAAGCCAGCGTAAGACTGTGAGTGTGAGTCATGCCTCTGGTGGAAAGCAGAGGCCTAGATAAAGTGAACACCAAATGCAGTATGCACCCATATATCAGTCAGAAAGTGTAATGAACAATGATGCAATGTCAATTGTCAACTAAATAGAAATCAACCATGAAGGAATATGTTCACCCTATCTCTTGCTGAGGAGGAAATCCACTGTGTAAGTTTTTTCCTTCATTTACTAAACTGATAGAAAAATGGAAATTTTATGCAGTAAAAAAATCATCATTAATATATATTTATTTAGATCCTCGAGACCACCACACCACACACCACTTCAATGGTTAGAATGACTCTGGTGCATCAGATGAAGATGGCTTCGAGCAAGAAGGAGTAACTCCTGATCAAGTTGCAGAGATGCAACAAATGCCACAGATGGACTAACGTACAACATCAATAGTAAATTATAAATCTGTAAATACCCAATGTACCAACCAAATGTGTAACCAAAATCCTCTGATATGTATATTTTGAAGGTACCAGACCATCTATGTAATTCAAATATGTCCATCTATATAACACTACAACGGAATGATGATTTATCTTTTTTTTTTCCAGATTCACAGTCAGTCAGCGACAATCTCTGCAGCCTCAACATGTCTCACAACAACACCCCACTACAACCCAACAACAGAACCAGCCATCTCATCCACAACCAGCCCCAGAATGGCAGACCACTCCTCCCCCCACCAGCACCACCACCAATGCCAGAACCAGTTCCAGCAAAGCTACCCACGGAGGATGGACTGAAGTCCTGGCCTGTAAAGAAACTGAAAAATTGTCTGCGGGATGCGGGACTGCATCCGTCTGGACTGAAGAATGACCTGGTCAAGAGGTTGTTGGAGTATTACAAGAAAAACCCATCAAAAGTTCCACCAAAACCTCCCACAGAACCAGTTCCAGTACCAGAACCAGTTCCACTACTTGCTACTCTACCCCAACCCTGCCCACTCCTCCCCCCACCAACACCACCACCAATGCCAGAACCAGTTCCAGCAAAGCTACCCACGGAGGATGGACTGAAGTCCTGGCCTATAAAGAAACTCAAAAATTGTCTGAGGGATGCGGGACTGTATCTGTCTGGACCGAAGAATGACCTGGTCAAGAGG
>JAPYSU010000064.1 GCA_029936425.1 Litorimonas sp. | reverse complement strand
GAACCAGAACGAGCTGGGATCCATTGGGGATCAACTTCAGCTGTTCTTTCCCGTCGCCTGCGGATATCGAGTTGGAGGAATCTGTTTCAAAAACATCGTGCTTCCATGCTCAGGCATTGTCAAGAAACGGATGAGTTTCAATATGGTGCCAACGGTCACCTACAATGCAGAGGCCCGAGGCGAATAAATCTAGTACCAGGGATTAACAAGAAAACACAAAGAAAACCAAAGGAAAAAATAATAAAAGAAGAAAAACCTACAAAAAGAAAATAGAATCAAGTACGGGATAAAAGAAAAAGACCCTCAAAAAGAAAATAGAATCAAGTACGGAATAACATTAAGCAAACAACCAAAGCTGGGGCTCAAGTTGTTAACATAAAATAACACTGATAATTCATGGATGAAGCCACCCAGTGTACATTGGAATTCAGCATCTGAAACCTGTTTCCAGTGTTAGTCTATGGCGGCTGAGCAGTACACTTCAGTCAGCCATGTGCCGCGCAGGGAAGTGGAGTGCCTCAGTGGTGTTCTCTACCCTT
The DNA here is from genome assembly GCA_029936425.1 of Litorimonas sp. Taxonomy (GTDB): domain Bacteria; phylum Pseudomonadota; class Alphaproteobacteria; order Caulobacterales; family Maricaulaceae; genus Litorimonas. The sequence continues at coordinate 1,683 of JAPYSU010000064.1, read as the reverse complement.
TGGGTTGCAGCGGCCTCGCAGGCCCTCACCCATCACATTCCCAGCCCGGCCGGGCGCTCTGTCAAGGCTTGGTCTTGCGACCATCCCCGCCAGATGCATTTGTACGACAGAGCATCAGTGTGCGCCACCCCCCGGATGGTCAAGACCAAGGTGGTCCCAGAGCCAATTACCATCCTCCAGGAGCAGGAGCGCAAGTCAGCAAGTGGCTACCGGTGTTCCATGCAAACCTCATCCTTCTTTATCGGTTGTATGGTAAACTGACCATTTCCACACCATGGCCTTTGTGTGAGGGATTTATATTTATATAATTGAATAATTTATATTTATATAACTCATCTTCCACTTGGACCAGGTGTGGAGTCACCAACTCTGGCTCCGAACGCCACAATTGCTGAGAGACACCAGAGTTTCCCCTTCTTCATGTTCAGATTGGATCGAAACCAATATGTTTGTGGCTGAAAAAGGAAAGCAGCACAAGCTCGCTGTTCCAGGCACCAGCCACTTCAGCGACTTCCCCTTGGGTGCCTTGAGCCTGACACCTGACAAGCCCCAGTGCCGCGGAGAACCTGGCACCGTTCGAGGAGTCACCATAAACTTCATGATGATGGTCAAGATTCGCAAAATCACAATCAAGAAGATGACCTTCACCGAGCCAATACCTCACCATCTCGAGGCAGAAGGAGATCATCTCCGCCTGGTCGGATGCAACATCCATGACGGTAAATGTGTTACGTCATCCGGGACCTACCAGTGGACTCCTCCAGAGACCGACAGGTGTACATTGGCAAGAATTAGAGATGTGTTCATGAAGAAAGAGGAAAATAATACTTATGTGGGGATTGAGGGGTCAAAGTTAGTTTTGCAGCAGAAAAGTCCGAAAATAGCGGCGTTGAAATGTGCTTCAAACAAAATATATCAAACCCAGCATGAAGGAGTATACATGGCAAAGGGCCATTTCAAAAAAGATGAATGGGAAAATTTGGACCATCGAGATTTAAGAATTAGCCTGCAAATAGATGCTGCCATCTCAAGCACAAGTCATCACCTTGAAGAGGAAATTGAAAAAGCAATAAATTTGGCCAAAACTTCACCACTCTGCAGAGCGATAGAAAACAGTGGTAATTCTCTCATTGATATGCCAGGAACCAAAGGAACCAAAATACAAATCGCCGGAGACTTAATTCGTGTCATCCAGTGTACTCCCACTGTCAGGATAGCCCAGCCCCACCATCGCTGCTTCGACAAAGTGCCCTTAGTCAAAAAGCAAGAGGTGACAAACAGCAATATCTGTCTCTGCCATCACATGTCATCAGTGAGAATGCAATAATGGTTCCTTGTAGAAAATGGAGGCAGGGCATTCAAGTTCTAACAGGAAGATTCTTGAGTCTTCCAAGATTGAATATAATGTCCAAACCAGACAAGTTTCCCAGAGAACTGGCTTACCAGAAGATAGAACATGATCCAGCAGCATCAGTGTCCCTATACTCTACCGCTGACCTCAAGTCCTGGGCACAGGAGCTCGAATTCGCTTCCTATGAAGAAAGCACTCCCTTTCGCTTGACCCTTGGTACCTGTGCCAATGATGGCGAAGACCGGTGTTTCGACAAAGAAGAGGACATACTCCCATACAGTTTCCAGGGCCTGATCCCCTTTGAGCATGAGGCAAACCTACTGAAGGCACAG
>JAPYSU010000063.1 GCA_029936425.1 Litorimonas sp. | reverse complement strand
ACCTAGCAAAGGTGCATGGTCACTGATTGATGTCACTGATTGGTGAGTGGCTTATGCTCTCTCCCCACGAATTCTTCTTGCAAGCTGGATATCCTTGGGCATGATCGTCACCCGCTTGGCGTGAATGGCGCACAAGTTCGTGTCTTCAAAAAGTCCAACAAGATAGGCTTCAGAGGCTTCTTGCAAGGCCATGACAGCAGAGCTCTGGAAGCGGAGATCAGTCTTGAAGTCTTGAGCAATCTCACGAACCAGACGTTGGAACGGAAGTTTTCTGATGAGCAACTCGGTTGATTTCTGGTATCTTCGTATTTCTCTCAACGCCACTGTTCCAGGTCTGTACCTGTGAGGTTTCTTTACACCACCGGTTGCTGGTGCACTCTTGCGGGCAGCCTTGGTTGCCAATTGCTTGCGAGGTGCCTTTCCTCCAGTTGATTTTCTTGCAGTCTGCTTGGTACGTGCCATCTTTTTTCACAGCAAAAATACGTTGCTCACAAAATCCTGTCTTCACTCGATTACTTTCGGAAGCGAATAATAACTGAGCTAACTTGGCGCCCAAACACCATTTTCATACATGTCACTGCAACAAAGGAACGTCGTTGATTGGTGGAATGGGCATAGCCTAAAGAACTGATTGGATAACAGCAAACTTAGGGTCAGGGTTTTTCCCAATGTTTAGCTGCATATCCAACTCTTGTTGGGGAATCGTGCATAAAATCGTTTCTTTCATTTCGTTTACGTAAATTCAGATTCAGAAACATTTTTTAATCCCTCCATCCCTCCATTTCCCTTATTTTTTCCATTCATCAAATTCAAAAGCTATTTCCATGTTCTGCATGTTGTTTGTGAACAACCAGACAATCAATTCAAGCGCCACTGCTCTCCGTTCCAGTTCGCCGTATCGCTCGCTGTGTGTCGCGCTAATTACCAGTTTCCCAGTTGCTGTTTTGAATAAAGCTCAATACATGCAGCATTCACATCACAACTTCAACTGAACGGTTCGAAGAACGTATCTTTTTGCAATCTACAGATCAGCACAGTTACTTTCGCCATGTCTGGACGCGGTAAAGGAGGAAAGGGTCTTGGAAAAGGAGGTGCCAAGCGTCATCGCAAGATTCTGCGAGACAACATCCAAGGAATCACGAAACCAGCCATCAGAAGATTGGCCCGTCGTGGTGGTGTGAAAAGAATTTCAGGTTTGATCTACGAAGAGACACGCGGCGTTCTGAAGGTCTTCCTCGAGAACGTCATCCGTGACGCTGTCACCTACACAGAGCACGCCAAGCGCAAGACTGTCACAGCAATGGATGTCGTCTACGCCCTAAAGCGACAAGGCAGAACCCTCTACGGATTTGGTGGTTGAATGATCTACTGTTGCTGCTAGCCAGTGATATCATCACGGTGCCTTTTTAGGCCCGATAGAAAAACAGCTTTTTTAAAAGCTACCACAATTGCCTGAAGAAAGAGGCAGATTGACTCGGGTCATGCTTTCTGTGTTCCATTTGTCTTTTATTTTGCAATCTACAGATCAGCACAGTTACTTTCGCCATGTCTGGACGCGGTAAAGGAGGAAAGGGTCTTGGAAAAGGAGGTGCCAAGCGTCATCGCAAGATTCTGCGAGACAACATCCAAGGAATCACGAAACCAGCCATCAGAAGATTGGCCCGTCGTGGTGGTGTGAAAAGAATTTCAGGTTTGATCTACGAAGAGACACGCGGCGTTCTGAAGGTCTTCCTCGAGAACGTCATCCGTGACGCTGTCACCTACACAGAGCACGCCAAGCGCAAGACTGTCACAGCAATGGATGTCGTCTACGCCCTAAAGCGACAAGGCAGAACCCTCTACGGATTTGGTGGTTGAATGATCTACTGTTGCTGCTAGCCAGTGATATCATCACGGTGCCTTTTTAGGCCCGATAGAAAAACAGCTTTTTTAAAAGCTACCACAATTGCCTGAAGAAAGAGGCAGATTGACTCGGGTCATGCTTTCTGTGTTCCATTTGTCTTTTATTTTGAGTTAGTTGTTCTTCGGTGTTCGCCCGCTTCTAAGAAGACTTGTGTATAAACCCAATATTGCTAGCCTACCGTGTATTTGTTGAACAAATTACAGTTTCTCCACTTGTTTGAAAATGTAGAAACCCGTAGCTATGGAAGAACCAACGTTTCTGCAGGTCAGCCTGACAAATGTTCTCAATCTAAAAGCTTTAAATTCAAATCTACTGCACAAAGGAGTGTATATTTA
>JAPYSU010000062.1 GCA_029936425.1 Litorimonas sp. | reverse complement strand
TGGCTGGGATGGTAGGAACCCCAGCCAACCCAGCCCTTTCATCAGCTTACGTCATAGCGGCCAGAAAGCGGGGCAGTTTTGGGGGCATTTCGGCCTAGAATGGGGAGGATCAGCCATCAGTTCAGTTGGGCCCTTTTTATGGGGCGACAGGGCCAGAGAGACCAACTTTGGGATCTCTCAGAGAGTGTCCTGCGCCCCGAAGAAGGGTTGTGGGAAAAGCAAAAAAATGAGGTGGGGAGGTCCCCGCCTGAACACCCCTAAGGATGCCCAGACGGGAAAGCTATTTTAGGGGTAGTTTGAAATGCAGTTCCCTACGGTCCACAGCCCAGGTTCCCCGGCTATCGTCATCGGTTCACCAGATAAGGCATGTTTTTGGAGGGTTGCTAAATCGACCCCTGTATCTTCTGTAAAATCAGAAATTGTACAGGCACAAGCGCTCGTAATAGGTCCATCAGGCTCGACAAAAAAGCAGCTCTGCTTGTCCAGACTGATTACTTCGTAGCTGTATTCGGGAGTTTTGTGACTGTCGGCTGCCTCGCACATACAAAGGTCGTGGCCGTGGCTGTCAAAGGTCTCGGTAGTAAAAATGGTAGTAGTGGTCGTATTCGTAATTGTAATAATGGACATGTGGTAAGTACCTCACGTTGCTCACTGGTTGTGGCGTAAAATCAGCCGGGTGTGAGCCCCCTGTATCTGTTTCATAGGGGAGAGAACGTATGGCATCAGCAGATCTGGAAAACAACCCCTGCGATCAGAAAAACTGGACCCCTAGGATGAACAATCACTCAGGTCACCCAACTAATTAGCGCTCTTAGGTCATGCCCAGCGCCGTTGGTGAGGATTGCCTACTCAGGGCTTCCCGTATTGGGGGTCTCTGAGGGGTCTACTATGGGCTAGGGCTTCCTACTGAGTAATAGGTATAAGTAATGAATAATTAAGAGGAAGAAGAAGAAGAATAAAAAAAAAGAGAAGATAAGGGTAAGTAATGGGGGATAGGATGGGGGCTGGCTAGAGTTGGAGGTCTACCCTAAGCTATGTTCCTGACGGCAGCTTATGGAGCGTTTAATGTCTGAAACCAAATCGAAGTCGCCTTACTTAAATTTTCTTGATCGAGACGGTGATGGGAAAGTTGATATCCATGATTTTCTTTCACTATTTTCGAGTAACCCAAAAGCAATCTCAGCGGTCCCAGCTCTGACAGACAGAGCTTCTGAAGCTTGGGGCCGCCGGGCTAAGGACTTAGATCGGCTTTCTGCTTCAATCAGAGAAAAGGTTAATAGCAATCGTTCGCTTGCTCAGAAATCAACTTTCTCAATGGCGGACAGGCGTATAAATGCACTTCTCAATCGGCTGCAGATAGACTTTAACGACAAAAACCTCGAGGCAGTGCGTATTGGATATATTGATTGTCTAGCCAAAATCAAATCGACAGAGGAAGACATTTCTGACTTGATTGCAGGGTCCTCGCATGCAGTTGGGAAAGAGAAAAATCGATTAGAACAGCGGCTTAAAAAAGTGAAGTTGCTCCATACCAGCTTGCAGGACGAAAGAAGGCGGCTACTTTCTGACTTCGTGGCACATTTCGAGATATACAATGTTGTCATAAGCACGGATCAAGCTGAGGTGTTACTGTCTCGAATTGATTCTGGAGACGTGACAAAGATGACCACTGTCTTTGCAATCATATCGCAGCTTACGATCCAATTCTCAGAAGCCAAACAAGCAAGCGGCGAAAAAACGTCTACTGCACAAAAATATTACGCGATGTATATCGGATTGTTGGAACTGCAGGAGTTTATCCAGACAGAATACATCGAACGGATGGATAAGAATTATCTGCCCGGTATTTCTAGAATCAAGCAACACGCCGAATTACTCATTGCAGAAACGCAAGCGCTTATGAAGAGCATGCCAGAAGAGCACCTGAGATCATACGAAAACAACTTGCAGTCCCAAGAGTTCACCGTCGAGGTTGCCTCAATCTATGAAACAGCATTGCTCGAAGATAGAGCTAGGGCACTGCAGGCTCGTGAGATTGTAAGAAGCCTTCTCAAATTGGCTGAAAACACACTGAAAACAGTTAAAGTTGCCGCCGACCTGGTCTCGCTAATGAAAGACTCCAAAGGGCTTTATGATGAAGTCATGCAATTGCAGACGCCCTCTTTAGTTCCATTCGAAAATCTTGAGCTAAAGAAGGAATTCCAAGCAGTGACTGAAAGGCTCCAACTAGCAAGATAAATTGAG
>JAPYSU010000061.1 GCA_029936425.1 Litorimonas sp. | reverse complement strand
GTTTTACCCTCAACCAATACGGCCACCTTTATTCCTTGTTGCGCGAGAGGATCAGGAAGGACGCCCAAGGTGGCGGCGATTTCTTCATAGACGTTTTCATCCTCCGAGCCACTTCTGACGCGCACCCCATCGGAAACGGGATCGCGGTCAACAAACCGGAGGCTTTCAACCGGAATCAATGCTGCTAGAGCAGGGACATGGGTAGTAAGGATTACTTGGTCGCCAGCCTCTGAGAGGGCTCGAAGCGCGCCAATTATTTGTTCCTGACTGTCCGGGTGTTGGGAAGTCTCAGGCTCCTCAATTGCGTAAATTACGCGTCTCTGAGGGGCTTGCCCGGCTTGTGCATCAATTCGACGTTTTTCAGCTTCCGCTTGAAAGAAGCTCATAAGCACTAGGCGCCGGACGCCCGAGCCCCTCTTGTTAAGCGGAATCCCATCATCCGCCTCAAGATCAAGTTTAAAGATGTTCTTCCAAGGTGGCTTCTTGAATTTCGGTTCGAGCGTATTCGCGATTGCAGGATACGACTCGCTTAGCTTGTCTAGCGTTCGTTGCGCGGTTTCCTGTGCCCGCTTATGCACTTCCTTGGTAATTGCCTCTAGCTCCGGCTCCAGATCCTCCAGAGCTTTTTCAATAGCTAATTTCATTGGATTTTGGACTTCAGGGTCCTGGTCACTGCTAGGTCGGTCCGATTGAAAGAGTGCGAATATCGGCATGTATGATTGAAGTGATGTCCACACAGCTTTGCCGTTTTGATCGTTTAACGGGATTTCACGCAATGTCGGTGCGAGGTCGCCAAATGAATCATAGATCGCTTGCCGCATAGAAGGGTTTGCAGCTTGATTACAGTTGTTTTCGAGGCCCCGTTCCTTAATGGTCTTGCGCAACTCGGCTTGCGTTTTTTGAAGAACATCGTCCGCGCCTTCCGTAGTTGGGTGTACGGCGTGAGCGTAGATCGTCGCCTTCGGTGTTTGATTCTGGCAGTTGAAAATTTTATGAACTTCGAGTTGCCCTTCTTCGTTTAGCAGATGCTCTGCCTGAAGGGTCGTCAACGCATTTGAATCGAGGATCAATTCGGTCGGCAAATCCTCAAAGACTATGCCGATCCGTACCGTTTTTGCATCGCCTCCCTTACTAGCGTCACTGGGATCAATTTTGATTACCTTACCTTCAAAGAAGATATCCAGTGCTTCAAGTATCGTCGATTTTCCAGCATCATTCTTCCCGATGATCCCTGTGAGATTAGAAATCGAAATCCTTGTCAGCGCTTTGTATGAACGGAAATTTTCCAGAATAATTGTAGCAACTCGCAAGTGTCCGCCTCCTTCGTGAAATGTTTGTTGTTAAAGCATCAAGGCTGCAAATTATGACTGGTTTTGAAAGTCATGAGTTGTCCGCATCTACGTCTCGAAAGAGATCCGCAAGTCCAGCACGCGCTGGCTTTGAACGTGCTGTGGGTGCGCTTGTAGAAGATTCGGGCGAATAATCCTCGTCGAGGCGGCTCACTGCCCAGCTGACCTCATGTTGAAGCTTCGTTAGGTAAGCTTGTTGTTCAGTTGTTGGAATTGTGAGCCTTACGAAGCGCTCGATGGACTCCACCAAGTCATCAAAATGGTTGTCTGGCGGATAATCCCTGTCCCAGCTATCTGCTTGAAGTTCGACCTGTTGCTCAATGTTCGCCAAGACACCATCGCGAACGACATTCAAGATCTCTTCTTTTTCACCTTCCGTAAGGACGTTTTCAACCAATCCACCGTCAAAGGCCGAAGAATCTGCTGCTTCTATTGCCGCGTCACGAACAGCTTCAACAAACTTTTGCCGCCGATCCTCTGGAAGTAGGTCAAAGCTATGAAGCCGTGAAAAAACCGATGAGTCTGAGTCCTCAGCAATCGGGGGAAAGAAGGAACTAATCTCCATGATATCAGGTCGGGTTTCCAAGAGCATTTTAGCAAACTCTCTGTTTGCTCGATAGGAGATAAAGGTCCGGAGCGACCTCACGTCCAATTTGGAGACTCGATTGAGAAGAAGCGGAAAATGGCTTTTCGGCACGACTACCGGGGCACCGCCAATGTTTATTCCCGGGCAAACCACCGAAAAAACCAACGTACTAGAACGAGCGCCTTTCAGATAAACTTCGATCTTCTCGGGGCTGCCCGCTAAGTATCGAGAATAAGAGTCAGAGACAGTGGGATGCTTGTAGGTCCAGTAAGGTCCATCTTCATCCTGAGCTAGGTTTAGCAGACTTCCATTGAGC
>JAPYSU010000016.1 GCA_029936425.1 Litorimonas sp. | reverse complement strand
CAATCGTGCCGATATTGGCATGAGGCTTATTACGCTCAAATTTCTCTTTTGCCATGTTTACTCTCACATGTTGTGGGAACAGATCGCTTATCCGAACCCGGTTTGATTGCTTGCCCTAAAATAGGGCTCCGTAACCCTATTTCAAGGGCCCCTGCTCTAGGGGTTATTTGGAGCGGGCGGCGGGAATCGAACCCGCGTCATCAGCTTGGAAGGCTGAGGTCTTACCACTACACAACGCCCGCGGTAAAATTTGTTACCTTCTGTTGAAGGTGGTGGAGAGGGTTGGATTCGAACCAACGTACACATAGTGATCAGATTTACAGTCTGACGCCTTTAACCACTCGGCCACCTCTCCTACCGAAGATTTCGTTCTGGCCGTAGAACAAAATCGAAGTTTCGTTGCCTCCAACAAAAAATGCTCTGTCAGTTGGGCGGCAGGCGTGTTAGCCGCTTCATGCACAGAGACCTGTTCAATATCAGCGGACGTATAAAGACCATGACATCATCACGCAATAGCGGATTTCAAAGAAAAACAGGCAAGAAAGCACGTCACAGCCCTGATTCAGCTGAATCCGGAAGTGGCCCGCGCAAGAAAGCCTATGGAATGCGCTCACATGGCGCCACTTCTAAACCCAGACCGCCTAAATCCCGCAGTAAAGACGACTCACCTCGCGCCGAGAAAAAGAGCAATCGTTCCGGATCAGGCCGGGAGGGCGGAGCCGGCTGGATTTGGGGCACACATGCCGCCCTCGCCGCTTTGTCCAATCCTCGCCGCACTATTCATGAAGTCGTCATGACCGAAGGAGCGCAAGGCCGCATTCAACTCCCCCAAGGCTGTCCCTCTCCTAAAATTGTGATTCCCTCAGCTCTAAGTAAAATTCTGGGCTCAGACACCGCGCATCAAGGCATTGCCGTGAAAGCCGCGCCCCTTGAATGGCCCAGCCTGGAAATGTTGGCGGAATCTGAATTTGAAGACACAAATGGAAACGGAATCATCCTCGTCCTTGATCAGATTACAGACCCTCACAATGTCGGCGCCATGTTGCGCTTGGCGTCCGCGTTCGGCGTGGCGGCAATTGTGATGCAAACCCGCAAATCGCCGCCTCTATCCGGAGCTTTGGCCAAGGTAGCCGTCGGGTGCCTCGAAACGGTTCCGGTCTGCCTCGAAACCAATATCAGCGTCACCCTGCAGACACTACAACGTATAGGGTGGATCGTAACGGGTTTGGCCGGCGAAACCGACCTTACTCTGTCTCAAGCCCTTTCCGGCGGAGGGCGGCAAGTCATTGTGATGGGCGCGGAAGGACCAGGCCTAAGGGATCGGGTCAGGAAAAATTGTGATCAACTTGCCAAGATACCCATGATGAGCCGGGACATTCCAGGTCAGGCAGAAAGTCTGAATGTGGCGACGGCAGCCGGCATTGCCCTTTACGAAGCGCGGCGCGGGTAAATATCAATCAAATGTCTCGGACAGAGAGGGTTCTTTTGGGTTTTCGCCAAACCGGTTCGCACCCCCCTCACCATCTTTAACGAGGTAGAATATCAACCAGAAAAGATAGAGACACATTAAAAGAGCAAAGCCCAACTCTGCTCCGCCCTTTTCCAATCCGCCGCTTTCGCCAAGTCCGCCAAAAACAAATCCCTCATAGCCTGGAATATACTCTATATAAAAAAAGAATGTCGGCAATTGCGCCCACCCTGTCAGCCCCACATCATGAAGCCTTCGCGCGGTCAAAGCCGTCATCGGGATCAGAAGGGTTATTTCCAGCAGCATAAAAACAGGAGTGGCCATTTGATCTTCTGAATATCCGAGGACTTCAATATCAATTAATGCGGCAATGAGACCGAAGAACAAATAAATCAGCTGCACCCACCAAAACTCTGAGCGGCGCGAGCGGGACTCAAAGTCGAAGCGCTTGCGATAAAACGCCTGTACGGCTTGAACCGGGCGAATGGGCGGGGAAAAGCTCATAACTTCATAACGCCCTATTCGGCAAAATAGGTCAAGGCCGTATCAAGCCATAAAAAAACCCGCCTCATGGGGCGGGTTCATTCTCGAGAGTTGGAGCAGACTAAGCCGCTTCAATCTCGGCGCGGCTCTTCAGAACCGCTTTTTTAATTTTTTTCGCTTTTTCAGTCAGTTTATGATTTTTCGTTCCGATAAGGAAAGCGTCAAGGCCGCCCTTGGTGTCAACCGTACGAAGAGTCTTCGCCGCGACACGAACACGGAACTTCTGACCGAGAGAATCGGAGAGAAGCGTCACGTTACATAAGTTTACATCAAAACGACGACGGGATCTCATATTGGAGTGAGATACTGTATTTCCGGACATTGGGCCGGTATCTAAAAGATCGCAACGACGGGACATAGTGCACCTAAAAACATTAAAGGCCCGCACGAAGACGACAATATGCCGTGTGGCGGGCAGAATTGAGGGCGAATTAGAGCCATGTTCGCAGAAGGTCAACCCCTCTTAAGCGAAGATATCTGTATTAAATTTGCCTCAACTCTCATTCTTATAGACCAACTGTGACGGATTTGTCACGCAGATGAACCGATTACACGTTATCACATTCAGCTTCTATCTAAGAAAATCATGTCATGGCAAAGTAGACACCTGCGAGGAGAGAATTGAATGCGCCTTAAATCTTTTGCGATTCCTGCTTTGGTAGCTTTGATAGCTGGAACGGCCCTTGCCGCTCCCGCCAGCTCCGTCAATCTGATGCAAAAAGAGCGAAATATTGAAAGTCTGAATGACGGTAATCTCAAGGATGTATTTTATCCGCTGCCGGTTCCCGGGCAGGATGCGACCCAATTTCGTTTTGAACTTAAAGGCTATGTTTTTGGACTGCGGATGATCCGCTCCCATTATTCCGGCTGGTATGATCAGACGGAATACGCGGTTTACTCCGACATAAAGACCTCTGGCCTGGGAGCCCTTTTAAAAAAGCTGGAGATATGGGCGATCTCCAGAGGCACTCATGATTCGCAGGGACTCCGCCCCGCTTTCCATGTTCAGCAAAATCTCGATAAAAAGAATCGGCGGGTTGAAATGCTTTACGACAATTTGGCCGAGAGCATTGACGTCAGCATTGATCCCCCACTGGGCAGCCAAGGCGTGCCAGCGGCGACACCTGCTGAACGTTACCTGGCCGATGATACACTTTCCGCCATTCTAAATATGATGATGCGGGGATGGGCAGATAAGGGAGAGGTCTGCGACGGAACAGTTCGTGTCTTTGACTCCAAACAACATTACGGATTGCGCATGGAACGCGACGGCACGAGGGAACTGAAATTCGATGACTATAAATCCGAAACGATAAGTTGTGACGTTTATTATGAACCGATTTCGGGATTCGATCCCGAAGATCTGCCTGAGGAAGAAGAAGAAAGCACTCCGGTCAATGTTTACTTCAAGCATTTCCCTGAACTCGGCCTCTATATACCTATCCGCTTTACCTATAAAATCAGCGCCATTACGGCTGTTTTGAAAGTGGATGAAATGGAATATGTCCTGCCGGGCGAAGAGACTATTCGGTACGCCAATGATTAAACTTGCCTGATTTACTATAGGCTTGAAAGCCTGGTTATTAGAATCTCCCACCGCTGAGAATGGCCTCGGGCGTTGTCATTCTAATCTGGATGAGTCAGACAGGCGCCATGGTAGCCCCCCTCAATCCCGCCACGGTCACGGCTGTTCTCGGCCCGACAAATACCGGCAAGACCCATTACGCGGTTGAACGAATGCTCGGGCGTTCAAGCGGAGTTATCGGACTTCCGCTGCGTTTGCTGGCCCGTGAAATTTATGATCGCGTGACTGCACAAAAGGGCAAAGCTCAGGTTGCTCTGATTACAGGCGAAGAAAAAATCGTTCCGCCCTCCGCGCGCTATTTTATATGTACCGTTGAAGCCATGCCGGTGGATCGGCGATTTGCCTTTCTGGCGGTTGATGAAGTGCAATTAATGGCCAATCACGAAAGAGGCCATATCTTTACGGATCGGGTTCTCAACGCAAGAGGACAGGAAGAAACCCTTTTTCTGGGCGCTGAAACTGTAAAGCCCGTCTTAAAAACACTTGTCCCGAAAATAAGATTTGAACATCGCGAACGTTTTTCCACGCTGCATTATGATGGCGCCAAGAAACTGACTCGCTTACCAAAACGCTCTGTCATTGTCGCCTTCTCCACAGCCGAAGTTTACGCCCTGGCTGAATTGATCCGCAGATATAGAGGCGGCGCCGCCGTTGTAATGGGCGGGCTTTCGCCCCGGACTCGAAACGCTCAGGCCGAAATGTTTCAAAACGGCGAAGTTGATTTTCTGGTTGCCACTGACGCGGTCGGCATGGGCCTCAATCTGGATACGGATCATGTCGCTTTTGCCGGTCTGACAAAATATGATGGGCGGCGTAGACGATATTTGACCCCTATGGAAGCGGGACAGATTGCCGGGCGGGCGGGACGCTTTCGGAATAACGGGACCTTTGGCACAACAGGGGACTGTCAGCCGATGGACGATGAGCTCGTCAAACGCATCGAAAATCACGAATTTGAACCTTTGGATTATGCGGAATGGAGGAATTCCAAACTCGACTTTTCAAGCCTGAAGTCTTTGGTCGATACTCTGCACGCCCCGCGGCCGACCAAGCGCCTGCGGAGAATAAAGGGAACGGAAGATGAAGCCGCGCTAGAGCGGCTTATGGCAATTGATGATATCTCTCAACGGATTAAAGTTCCGGCCCAAGTCAGGCAACTGTGGGAAATTTGCCAGATACCGGATTTCAGAAATCTAACGATCGACGCGCACGTCCGACTATTGCAGGATATATACAGAATACTCGTAAGGGGCGGCGGAAAGCTCTCCACTGACTTTATGACTCAACGCATAGACCGTCTGGACGACACCTCCGGCGGGGTCCATGAGCTGTCATCGCGCCTCGCAAGCATACGGACTTGGGCTTATTGCGCGTCAAAAACCAACTGGATGCCAAAAAAAAACCTTAATTATGGAAAAACTTTGGCAAATCACGCTCGCGAGGTTGAAGACCGCCTATCGGATGCGCTACATGCGAGCCTCATTGCGCGATTTGTAGATAAGCGTACCAGCAAGCTATTAAAAGGCATAGGAGCCGACGCCTATATGAGCGCGACAATAAAAGACAATGGGGACGTCTTCGTAGACGATCATCTGATTGGCCAATTAGAAGGCCTGACATTCAAACCAGACGTAAGCGGCTCGGGCCTTGAGGCCAAAGCGCTGGACGCGGCCGCCGCGAAAGCCGTTGGTCCCGAAATCGACAGGCGCCTGACGAGCCTTTGCGGCGGGGCGCACAATATCTTTACTCTGTCCGATAGGGGCGAGATCCTTTGGGGCGGTATGGTTGTGGGGCGTATCGCTCCCAGCGGTTCAGTTTTCACGCCCGATGCTGAAGTCATTGCCAGTGATTTTGCCAATTCCAATCTGCGTAATCTCGCCTCCGATCGAATGAGAGATTTTCTACGCGCCGAAGTCGCCGCCCATCTCGGACCCTTGAAGGGCCTTCGGGAGATGAAGGACCGAGAAGACGTCCTGCCTGAGGCAAAAGGGTTTGCTTATACCTTGCTGGAAAGTAACGGCTCGGTCGAAAGACGCGACCATCTGAAGACCATCCAGAATCTCAATCAGGACGCCCGCCGTCAATTACGCGAGCTCGGAGTACAATTCGGATTCTATAATGTCTATATGCCGGATATGCTTAAGCCAAAGCCGGCTCGCCTTTTGAGCCTGTTAAATGCCTATGGCGCGGGAGGAGATAAGAATCCATTTATTCCATTTGCAGGTGTGACCTCCATTCCGAATGAAGGCGATTTAAGCAGTGAAAACTTCAGCGAACGCGCACTGGCTCTCGCAGGATATCGCGCCGTCGGGACCCGTATTGTCCGGCTGGACATCCTGAACCGTCTCAGCTTGATGATTCGTCAGGCGCAGGATCAATTTGGTAAAATCCCCGGGACAGATACAAGAGGCCGACCATTCCAGATAATGCAGGAAATGCTTTCTCTTCTCGGCGGAACCTATGAAGACACGCAAAAGGTGCTGACCGCTTTGGGATATCAATCTGAGACTCGCGAGAGTTTACCGGATCTATCTAAGACCGAAGAAAGTTCATCAGAAGAATCTGCCGCTACGCCGAAAACTAAAGAGGAAACAAAATCCGAGGCTAGCCCTGAAAAGACGTCTTCACCTGAGAATAAGCCGGAAACGGTATCAGAGAAACCTAAATCGGCCGGAACGTCGAAACCGAAGAAAACCTCGGGCCGGAACGACCTCAACCTTTATAATAACCGCGTACAGAGCGATGACGGCTCAGTCACGGAAATTGCCAATAAGGAAGTATGGCTGATTCCATCGCGAGGCCAAAAAGGATTCAAGCCCAAAGGCGGCTCCTCACAGAATAAAAAACCTCGCCACAAAGGCGGCAAAGGCAAACCGAAAGCCGTTTACACTAGCGGGCGATCCGGTGGTTCCGCGCCGAAAGGCAAAGCGTCCATCAAAAACTCTCCATTTGCGGCCCTCGCCGCCTTGAACATTGACGAATCAAGCAAGAATGGAAAGAAAGATAAGAAAGTTTCTGGCACTGAGAAAAAGTCTGATAGCGATAAGGAGAGTAAAAAGAGTTGAGTCACTGCATGTCTTCACCCGCCTTAGATGATATGACAAGATCTGCCTGTCGCCTTGATCTTTGGCTGTATCGAACGCGGCTTTTGAAGACCCGAACTCTTGCAACGCGGAAAATACGGGACCGAAAAATTCGTGTTTTCAGAAATGGTCAGGTCGAAAAGGTCAAAAAGCCTCATACCCTTATCAAACCCGGTGATCACATTACGTTTATGCGGGGAACAAATCTCATTTCAGTGCAAATGGTTGCGCCTGGGACCCGCCGTGGCCCGGCCCCAGAGGCTCAGGCTCTTTACAAATGGCTTGGTGAACCCCAAATCCAGTCCTGATAATAACCCTTCTGTATACAGGCGAATATTGACAAAATGCCGTTCAATCGGCATTGGCCTGTCAAACCGTAAACGGAGAGCTCTCGCGTGACTTATATTGTCAAAGACGAATGCGTAAAATGTAAATTCATGGACTGCGTCGAAGTCTGCCCCGTCGACTGTTTCTATGAAGGCGAGAACATGCTCGTAATTCACCCTGATGAATGCATCGATTGTGGTGTTTGCGAACCTGAATGCCCTGTCGATGCTATCGTTCCGGATACGGAAGACGATCCAGATGGAAAATGGCTGGAAATAAACTCAAAATATGCCGAACTTTGGCCCGTTATCACCGTCAAAAAAGACCCGCCTGCGGATCGCGAAAAGTTTGAATCTGAAACTGGAAAATTCGAGAAATATTTTTCTGAAAAACCCGGCACAGGCGACGAATAAGCCCGTTTCAGTAGTTTTAGCCGTAAATCTGGCCAAGCCAGTGGTTATTTCGATAAATTTGTGTTATACTACCTTCATATTAGCGGTGCAGCTCATAAAAAGGCTGCGCCGTTTGTTTATAATTATGGGTATTTGCGACGTGTAATTTCACGCGCTGACCAAACTTAAGGGCTCAGCATTCATGGCAACTGAAAAAAAGACGTCCGGTAAAAAAACCGGTACGAAGAAATCTTCTAAAAAGAAAACCGCCAAACCGGCTTTCCGCGTAAACCAGCATGTCGTTTACCCGGCTCACGGCGTCGGCGAAGTCACAGGGATTGAACAGGAAGTCATCGCCGGCTTTGACATCGAAGTTTATGTCGTCAAGTTCGAGCAGGATAAGATGACCTTACGCGTTCCGACCGAAAAGGCCGCAAATTCAGGCATGCGGGCACTGTCCAACGAACTCATATTGAAAGATGCCTTCACGACGTTGAAAGGCCGCGCGCGTATCAAACGCACAATGTGGTCACGCCGGGCACAAGAATATGAAGCAAAGATCAATTCAGGTGATTTGATTTTGGTGTCTGAGGTTGTCCGGGATTTGCACCGCACGGATGAACAACCCGAGCAGAGCTATTCCGAGCGGCAGCTTTATGAATCTGCCATAGACAGAATGGTACGTGAGGTTGCGGCCATAAACAAAACCTCTCGTGATGTTGCGTTGAGCGAAGTGCTTGAAACATTGACGGTCGCGCGAAATCGCCAAGCAGCCAAAGCGGCGAAAGAGGCTGAAGCTAAAGCGGCAGAAGAAGGCGAAGACGAAGAAGCCGCATAACCTCTGTTAAAATTACATCTAAAAGGGTCAAATTCTTTGGATTTGACCCTTTTTTTATATGTAAAATTCGAATTTTTCTGACAAAGTGACTTGCAACCTTCAATTTACCAAACGATATTATACTATAACAAAATACTATTTTCAGGCGGGATATTTCATGCGCACCAAGTCAATTCTCTTATCAGTTGTCAGTGCAACAGCACTCGCCCTTGCGTCCTGCGGAGGCGGAGGCGGTGGCGGCGGAAATGTCGCAGTAACACCTCCACCCCCTCCCCCACCACCACCTCCGCCTCCACCACCAACCAGTGAGGCTCCAACCTATACTGCGGGCGTTTTTGAGGATGCGAGTAATTTTAAAGATAAATGCGAAGTTGTGCGCACAGGTACCGACTCAGAAGGCAACCCCTTCCCGGATGAAGCGGGTTCAACTTTAGAAGAAAATTTCTGGCTCCGATCCTGGTCACATGAAACCTATCTCTGGAACCGCGAAATCGAGGATCAGGACCCCGGAAACTTTAATTCGCCCGTCGAGTATTTCCCCGAGTTGAAAACGTTTGAAAGAACGGCGTCTGGTGAGTTTAAGGATGACTTCCACTTCAGTCAGCCAACTTCCGAATTCTTGGAACAGCGTAATAATGCGCCCCGTTCAGGCTACGGCGCGCGTTTCGTCGCTGTGAATGGTCAAAACACGCCGCCCCGCGATTTTCGGGTTCTATACACGGAAAGCGACTCTCCCGCCTCTGCGACTGTGAATGGTCAGGTCAACCTTCCACGGGGAACAAAAATTCTTGAAGTGGACGGCGTCAGCGTCGTTGACAGCGATAATGTTGAGGCCCTCAATAATGGTCTGTTCCCTCGAACAGCCGGCGAAGAGCACACTTTGGTTGTTCAGGATGTTGGGGCGACCTCTTCCCGTACAATTACTTTGACCTCAGAGAATATCGCGCCTGAGCCTGTCAATCGGACTAAAATCATTACAACAAGCGACGGCGACAAAATCGGCTATATGCTTTTCAACACCTTCAGCCCTTTTGCCTCTGAAAAGTCTTTGGCAGATGCCTTTGAAAATTTGAGCACCCAGGACATTGATGACCTTGTTCTGGACCTTCGCTATAATGGCGGCGGACTTCTCGCTGTTGCCGCGCAACTGGGCTATATGGTGGCCGGCGATGCTAGAACAAACGGCAAAACGTTTGAGCTTCTGCAATATAACGAAGATGCTATGGGGACAAACCCGACCAATGACAGCAATGCTCAGGTTCAGCCAATCCCTTTTATTAGCGAAGGCGTCGGATTTTCTGTTCCGGAGGGTGAACCTCTTAGCACTGTGGACCTACCGCGAGTCTTCATTCTATCCACGCCCGGCACCTGTTCTGCGAGTGAAGCCGTCATCAACGGCCTACGCGGAATTGATGTTGAAATCATTCTAATCGGCGACATTACCTGCGGAAAACCTTACGGTTTCCTCCCAACCGGCAATTGCGGGGAGACTTATTACACAATCCAATTCCGCGGAATTAATGATAAGGGTTTTGGAGATTATTCCGACGGCTTTGTCCCGGAAGATAATAATTTTAATTTTGGCGAGCGCGTCAAAGGGTGCACGATCGGAGACGATATCAATAATGAGTTGGGTGACAGAAATGAAGCCTTGCTGAACACCGCTCTCTTCTATCGGGACAATAATAGCTGCCCGACCTCGTCAGGGACGAAAATTTCTCAGACAGTCAGTTCCAAGGCTCAATATTCATCAGAATTCGCACTCATCCCGCCTCAAGAGCGGCTCGAACAAAGCGTTCTGTCAAACAATCGAGATATTACCCTGCCAGAGGGATATAGTTTTAAAGACTAATGATCAGGGGGCTCCGGCCCCCTTTTTTATAGCAAGCGATTAACTGAAGTCATCTCCCGGAAATTCTATCGCTTCCGGGTGATCCAGCCAGATAACAGGGCCATTATAAAGCTCGACCCATCCCCTGACGCGAACGCGGCGGCCTTCCATATCTTCCAGATTAATTTCGGCTTTTTCAAATTTCCGTCGATCGCGCCGGGCAATTGAAATTGTAAAATCCGTTTTATAGTCGGAGCCGAAATTCAGAAATGTCATGCCTCTGACTTGCGCCGCTGAAATAATTAGGCCCTCAACGATTTGGAAACTGTCAACAAATTGCGCAAGAGGATTAGGGTCGGGGGGTCGAACTGAAAAATCCGGGCTTTGCCAAAGGCCGCGCCCGGCATCCCGCGCCACCGTTTCTTCCTCCAACAACGTTTTTATCTTCCAGGCGGTATCCGCATAAGATCTTACCCGTCCATATCCCAATCGCACCATCTCCGACTGAACCCATTGATCGGGCGTCCCATCCGGTTTCAAGGTATAGACCTGCGCCAGAGCCCGATCATAACGGTCTCGTTTTGGACCCGTATAGGACAATCCAATTTTCCGCCCCTCAATCAGCGCCGCAAGAGCAGACGCAGCGGCCCTATGATAATCCTGTCCTTTTTCAGGCGCAAAAATATTCGCCAAACGTACTTTGAGACCAGAGCCAAGCACGAAACTGTCACCGTCGAAAACGCGGGCTAATTTTCCGAAGTCTTCTAAGTCTCCTGCGGACGCGGCAAATGCGTTTCCCGCCAAACAGAAATACCCGCCGCCCAAAAGAATGGTTCTACGAGACAGGATATTCGGAACTTGCGCCAACACAGTTTAAATAAAGCCGAAATATAGGGAAGAGTCGACTCCTCCATTGGCGATCTTAAATCAAATTGATATGAGCTCTCATGCGGTCCCCGTAGCTCAGTCGGATAGAGCGCAGGATTCCTAATCCTGAGGCCACTGGTTCGAATCCAGTCGGGGACGCGCGCAACGTCCACAATAGATGCGGGGCATCAATTGTAGTGGAGCGCCGAATGAGCAATGCGAATGAGGATTTTAGTGCGCCCGAATAAGCTAGTCCCTCTCGCGCGCCCAAGGGAACATCCGAACAAACACATTATCTTTATTGACGAAATGATGTTTCATAGCGGCGCCAAAATGAAGCACTATAAGACCGATGGTCAACTTACCTATATTGCCGTGAAGGAATTGAAATGTGTCTTCCAGTTCTTCGCTCTCCGGAATGAAGGGAATATCCGGCCAGGGTATCGTCCAGAACAGCTCCGTTGGTATCGGTAAAGGGGACGCGCTGACCATGGCCCAGCCCAATAGAGGCATCCCGATCATAATCACGTAAAACGCTATGTGAGTGAATTTTGCCGCCGCAACTTCCCATTTTTTCATGCCCTCCGGCAAAGGCGGCGGGGTGTGTAATAACCGCCAGATCAGACGGAAAATAGATAAAATGAGCACCATAATCCCAAAGCTTTTATGAAGCTGATAAAGGACAAATCGGTTCGGCATGTTGGGATTTGTCATTAAAAGCCCGAAAATAATCAGGCCAATAATCAAAACCGCAATCGTCCAATGAAGGGCAATTGCGGTTTTAGAATAGCGGGTTTGGGCCGCCATAGGTCTTAATTCTCAGCGCCGGAATCTTCCATTTCAGAATCTTCTGTATCAGACGCGCCTTCTTTGGCGAATTCCATCTCGATCATGATTTCAACGTCATCGCCCACATTCGGTGTGTAGGCATCCACGCCAAAATCGGACCGTTTAATATAGCCGGTTGCAGAAATACCGAACATATCAACACCTGATTGGAAATTTTCACCCACTTTGGTGACTTTCCCTTTGAAGGTCACAGGTTTTGTTATGTCTTTGATAGTGAGATCTCCGGTTACGGAACCAGATCCCATAAGAGCCTGTTCAACGTCCGTGCTGGTAAATGTGATCGTCGGATAGGTTTCGGCATCAAAGAAATCCGAACTCATCAAATGCTCGTCAAACTTTTCAACGCCGCTATCAATAGAGTCGACCGGAATAGTCACATTCAAAGTCGACATTTCTGGATTCTCACTGTCAAAAACGATAGTCGCATCGGTTTCTCCCCAACGCAGGATGGGATTAGAATATCCCATATGGGAATAGCTGAAAGCTATATAGGCGTGACCCGAATCTTCGGTGTAAGTTCCGGATGGAAGCTCCGACAAATCGGCTCCGGGCGCGTCCATTTTGTTTTTGACGTCAGATACAACTTTCTCGGTGGCGTTCTTAGCCTTTTCAGTCGCAGACGCGACAGCTGACTTTGTTTCTTGCGCCGCTGCCGTTGTTGACTCTTTCACTTGCTCCGCAGTCTGGTTACCGTCTGAACAGCCAATCAGAGCCGTCGCCGCCAATAAAGCCGTTGTGGTTGTTAGATGTTTTATCGTCGTCATAAAGTCTCTCCTGTTTAATTTAGTACGGCAGAACCGTCTGAGTAGGTCAAACTATTTCATCCCGACAATGGTGCCCGCTCGAAAGATTTCAGCTTACCCTCTAACTGACTCCAATCGTCTCGAGTTGCAATTGGTTCCCATAATTCTCCGATTTCTTCGTATATCAAAGTGGCGGGGGCGTCATTATCAGGCCCCTCACATGAGGACTCATATTGGGCGTAGTCCTTTCGCCAATCTTTGAAACCAGAGCCGTAAATCTCCTTCTCAGACGCCTGCCCCCGCCAGTCATGCCAGAAATGCGGCCAGCTCACCTGACTTTCTTCCAGTAGGCGAAAAGTCGATAGAACGAAGTCCGTATCTTTATCGAGTTCAGTGACTTGAAGGCCCAAGCGGCGAAAGACATGGTCACGAAGCGCGCGTTGATACGCCGGCGCAAAACTTTCGAGAGCCTTTAAAAGGGTGTCATCTTCGGTCACGAGGGACAGACTTTGCGCCAATTGCGCCAGGTTCCAGTACATCGATTCAGGTTGCCGGGCGAAAGCGTAGAGCCCGTTGTGATCGAAATAAGCCGCCGTCATGCCTGATTTCAATGTCGGAAGAAAACGGTAAGGGCCGTAATCAAAACTCTCTCCGGTAATGTTCATATTATCCGTATTCATTACGCCGTGAACAAAGCCGGCGGCCATCCACCCGGCCACCATGTCTGCGCTTTTCAGGCACACTTGCTCTAACAGGTCCGCGCCGTCATTCGCGTCGGGATAAAAATGTTTGAGGCAATATTGAATGAGACTTTCAATCGCGTCCCGATCAGTAAAAAAAGCGTGGCGTTGGAACGTGCCAAACCGAATATGACTGTGATTGCAGCGCACTAAAACCGCCGAGCGCGTCGGGGATGGTTCATCCCCACGTATAAGCTCTTCGCCCGTCTCAATGAGGCTGAGACTGCGGGACGTATTTACGCCCAAATGCTCAAGATATCGGGTCGCCAGAACTTCTCTGACTCCGCCCAAGAGAGTGAGCCGTCCGTCTCCACGTCTGGAATAGGGCGTCTGTCCGGAGCCTTTTGTACCCAGATCCAATAGCCGTCCCTGCGGGTCATAAAGCTGCGCGTATAGAAACCCGCGCCCATCCCCAAGGTCAGAATTATAGTGCCGGAATTGATGACCATGATAACGCATGGCCAATGGCTCACGTAAGTTATCCGGCAAAGGCTCAAACCGGCCGAAATGGGCTATCCACCCCTCTTTGTCAGTAGGCAGACCGAGGCTTTTTGCTAATGCCTCGTCGGCATAGCGCAAGATTGTTTCAGGAAACTCAGCGGGCTTGACCGGGTCATAAAACGCTTCGCCCAACTCATAAATTGCTGTGGCAGGACGATAAGCTATACGGCTTCTCCGGCCATTTCAGTGATAGATTTCACGGGATCACGAAGAGCGTAATCCCGAATAAATTCGGCAACCTCCAGAGGGATTGTACGGCCTTTGGGAAAGACACGGGAAAAGTTTAAAAATCCATGCGGCATAGCCTTCTCATGATGATATTTCACCTTAACGCCATGGCAGGACATATTATCGGCGTAAAGCTTGCCTTCATCCCGAAGCGGGTCGAGCCCGCAAGTTAGTACATATGCGGGCGGGAGACCGCGCAGGTTTTTCTCAAACAAGGGCGACAGGCGGGTTTCATTTGCGTTGGCCCCGGCGACGTAATGTTCATTGATAAATTTCAGCGCCATGAAACCAAATTGAAGCCAGTCCTGCGGCCCCGGTTTTGGCGGTTTGAAATTCGTCAATTGCATGAGCGGATATAGCAGGATCTGTGCGTGGAGATCATTACGGTATTTCTGCGCCAGATACGCGCTCATATTTCCGCCCGCGCTGTCTCCGCCAATCGAAAGGGCGGCCGGGTCTATGCCGTAAGCGTCTTTGCCTTGCCCCGACAAAGCCCATTTCAAAACGGTCTCACAATCAATCGGTCCCGCCGGATAGGGATGCTCGGGCGCGAGACGGTAATCCACGGACAACACCCGCATATTGGCCCCATTGGCAATACGCAAAGCAATCGCTTCATGGCTCTCAATAGAGCAGGTCACAAACCCGCCGCCATGCAAATAGATCAGCGACGGCCCCGCCACATCCTCTGCGCCGAAGGGAATATAAAGCCGGACGGGGACGTCACAATCCTCTCCCGGGACATTAAAATCCAAAACATCCTTCATCTTGGGTCCGGGATGATCGAACTGATTGGTCAATCGGCGAATATTATTATGAATAGAATAAATCTTGTCCGGATCGAATTTGAGGCGCTCGAACCTCTCGCGGAAATTATCAGCAAATTCTTTGGGACTGAACATGTCCCCGCTATAACCGAGCGGCGCGGAGAGGACTAGCAGGGTTTCGCATAAATTATGACTTTGTAAGACTTTATCTGGATGTCACGGAGAATATCCTCCGGCGTCGAGAAACCGCTCTTCCGCCTCGGTGCTCTCGCGGTTTAATATCTTATTTCGGTGCGGAAAACGTCCGAATTTCTTGATAACCTTGTGGTGTTCCTTGGCGTGATGGAGTGTGTTGCTATCCTCCAGGCGCGAGTCACACAGATCGACACATTTATTTTGCGCCATTATGTCTTCTGTATGCATAAACGGCATATAGACAAAAGCGCGCTGGCTTTGTTTGATTTTGAGATCCCAACCTTTTTCGACCATGCGTCCGGCGACGCCGAGCGCCAAGCCGTCCCAGGCAAAGGCGCCAGGTGTGTCCCGATACATATTCCGCGGAAATTGATCGAGGGCCAAAATAAGCGCCAGAGAGCTCTCTGCCTGCTCTTCCCATTGATGAGGGGTAGATTTGGAAAGTTTTGCCGCAAGTTCTGTCGCCGTTGTCTCAAACCGGTGACGGATGTCAGAATCGAAAGCCGCTGTGGCTTGAAACCAATATTTCTTAGGCGTTTCTTCAAACCAAAAGCTGAGTATGTCCTGAGCGTTTTTCATGAGAACCAGAGCTGAAACAAGCCGCCTAAAGTCGAATATCGCCAGAATTTATTTTTTTGAAAGCCGCCTTGTCGAGTTTTTCGAACTGCCCACTTTCGGGGTTTGCAAAGTAAAGCGGCTCGGAAATATTGGCCGGGTCATAACCGGCTTTAACAAGATTGGTCTTTTTAAATTTAAACGTACTTGTCGTATCTGACTCTTTGGACAGTCGCAGAAAAACGGGCCACGCAAAGGCAGGGAGTTCCGTCCGAATGAGCTCCATGAGCTTTTCCAAATCCGGCTCCTTCTCCGCAACTATAGCGGCCATACCGGCGCGCCCGTCATATCCCGGGACTTCCACGCCATAAACATTGGCCTGAGTGACGCCCTCATATTTTGAAAGAATAGACGCCACTTCGCCGGTTGCCACGTTCTCTGCTTTCCAGCGATAAGTGTCCCCGACACGATCCATGAAATAATAATAACCGAGCTTATCGCGTTTCATCAGATCCCCGGTCCGGAACCAGGCATCATCTTTTTTGAAAACATTGCGCAAAATCTTTTTCTTCGTCGCGCTCTTGTTCTGATAACCGTCAAAGCGGAAACGGGCGTCATCTGTTCGGATTTCGCCTATGACCTCGCCAATTTCATCGACGTCGGTCCGTATACAAAACCCGTCCGCACCGCGAGGATTTTCCTCGGTGTCGACATCAAAGCGAATAATATCGACATTAAATTTGAACTTCAGATAATCCGGAACGCGTCCGACCGCGCCGGGCGGGCCGTCAACATTTATCAAGCTGACATTGCCCTCAGTCGCCCCGTAAAATTCGATAATGTGAGGAATATCAAATCGCTTGGTAAACCCTTCCCAGACATCTTTCCGAAGGCCGTTCCCGATCGCCCATCTGATTTTGTGGTCTCTTTCCAGGGGGTGGGGCGGAGTCGAAAGAAGAAACCGGCAGAGCTCTCCTACATAAGTAAATTGTGTTGCGCCGTGGCGCACGGCTTCGTCCCAAAACTTTGTCGCCGAAAATTTAGGCTGAACAATGACGGCGCCGCCATGGGTCAGTGCGCATCCTATACCGACCAGCCCGCCTGTCGCATGATAAAGCGGCAAGACCATCATCATTCGGTCTGTCGGACCGGATTTAGCTCCCGTTCCGATACCGCGAAGATAATTTTGCGCCCGGACGTGAGTGACTTTTGCCGCTTTAGGCATGCCCGTCGTGCCGGAGGTGAACATTTTAATGGCCTGATCCCCGGCTTTCAGGCCTTGGCGCTCTGATTTCGCCGGGCGATTGGGAACGACGTCTGTCAGCGCTTCGTCAAATGTTCTATAATCCCTTACCTCTCCGAAAGCGGCCCAGACTGTCAGGTCAACTTTAACATCGCCTTCTGCAGCCGACCACTGATCGGCCATTTCATGGTCGAGTATCAGATGTTTAGCTTTGGAAATATTGACGCAATGCGCCAGAGCGGCGCCGGAGAGTTGAAAATTCAAAAGAGCCGGTACGACTCCAAGCTTGGACAGGCCGAACCAGAGCGCGACATACTCCAACCGATTTCTGACAAAAACGGCGACGGTATCATTGGCTTTCAGGCCTTGAGCACGGGCCCACCCTGCAACCTTATTGGCATAAGTTTCAAACTCGTCATAAGTCCATTCTCTATCATCCTCTATAAAGGCTGTATTTGAGCCATACTGATCGACTCTTTTTTCAAGCTCGTCAGCCACAAGATGATTGCTCTCTGCGTCCACATCTTTGACGGAACGCAGCATCCGAAGCAGGCCGCTGAGGTAGCTGACTTCGCGTTTGATAGTGGAGATAAAACCCATGATTTTTCCCGTTGGTCAGGCCGTTATATCTGCCCGTATAATTGATCGTTCAATCGGACAATAAAGACAGGCTCATTGGAATCAAGCGGCTGTTGAAAACCACGGGCTTTTTTCCAAAGAAAAACCCGGCTGTCCAAAAGACAACCGGGTGAACTGACTAACATTTGAAAAACTTCGCGTGGGAGCGCAAAACTTTTCGTGGAAATCCCGAATTATATCAATCCGGCTTTCTCCACTTGGTTTGCAAACCTCATGCCAAACGAAGAGGCCTAATTTTAAAGCGATATCCGAGCTTATAAACAATCATTTCCCATTCAGGACACGAATTGGAACAGCACCGTCCGGATTTGAAACAGTTATTGCGGATATTTATTCGAGTTATCAATCATGCAAGTGCCGTTAGATTGCGTAATCGTACCTTCGGGACAATCCACTGGCTCAATTTCCCGGTAAGGACTTGTCGACCTGTAGACAGGTTGAGGGTTTGTCACGGTTACAGACGAACGCTCATTATAATTTTCGCCGACAGCCAGGTTGAAGCCTTCAATATAATTTGGCGGCACGAAAATAGGGTATTCACGTCCTTCTACATCCAGGGCCAGGATTGTTAATCCGTCATATCTGGCAGCGTCCAAACGCCCGGCCGGAATAAACACACTTAATGTTTCTTCCCGAGCGCAATCCACCTCCACACTTCGAACGACATCACGCGAATAACTGGAACCGGATTGGAAAAAATTCATGACGACATTTCCTTTAACCGTGCCTTCGCGTTTGGCTTTAGGCGCTGAACGCTGGGGGGCTGAGCGTTGCGGCATTGAGCGTCTGGGCGGAGCCGATCTTTGCGGCGTTACAGCTCTTGGCGGCGCGGCGCGAGGGGTGGAAACACTTGGAACTTTCACAGTTGACCGTGTGGTTACAGAACGGGTCTCTCGGCGCGGCGCCGCTCTGTTACTTGGGCGGGGCGCTGGTCTTTTTACCCGGTCAGAACTGGAATTGACGCGAGGTATCTGAACGTCCGGTCTTTTTTCTCGCCTTTGAGAAATCTCCGGCACAGCCCGAATAACCGTATTCGTACGAGTTGTGTTCGAGCCTCTATTTTCGGCCCTATTGTCTCGGGAATCGTTTCCGCGGCGACTGCGGCGGTCATTGTTTGATCTGTCACGATCCGACCTGTCGCGGCGATTTTCTGCTCTTAATGGCGTCTGGCCGACCGTGACGCGGCTGCGTCCGGAGAGGTCAGACCGGATAACCCGGTCAGAGAAATCTGCCTGACGGTCCTGTCTTTGGTCTCTGTCGCCACGATCTCTATCGCCGCGGTCCCTATCTCCGCGATCTCGGTCACCACGATCCCGATCTCGATCTCTATCATATCGGTTTCCGTCTCGATCACGGCGTCCGCCCCGCCCGTCATACCTTCCGCCAAAACCTCCACGGCTCCAGCCGCCACTGTGCCGACCATAGCCGGATCCGAAATGACGCCAATACGGACGGTCAAATCGCCCATAGCGGTGATACCCGCCATAATAACGATTGGGTCTGAAAATATTATAACTGAATGTGGGCGCGTAATAAAAACTGTGATCGTAAACAACGTCCTGAACATTGCGAGAGCATTCGAGCACCCGGTTATCGCGCAACAGAGCCGGAGCCAGTGACCCCGAGAGGAAAGAGGCGTCTGTAAATCCGCGTACATCATACGGATCGTCGCTGTGTGAATTATAATAAAAGGCCATATCCAAAATGACGCCGCCTGTGAAAACCTCTCCGTCTATCGCTGTAACAGGGCCGGAGACAGACCGAAGATTTACTGACCCCGCCATAGCGCGGTCTTCTTCGAAGGGGTCATAAGTCGGAGCAATATATTCCGTCTGACCTGTTCTGTTATTAAATTCCTGCTTAACATCCAGAGCGATTTCTTCTGGACTGAGATCAGGAAGAGACTGGTATTCTTCGGCAAAACCGGTTGTGGCCAACGAAGTGGTTAAAAAGAGTGCCGAGGCGAAAAGCCCGGTCCGAAGAAATGTTTTTTTGTCCATATGTAATTTTACTATACAGAAGTTAGGCGCAGGCTGAAAGCCACGTTCACATATTGTTCATCTTCTATCGTTGTTTTCATTCAAAATTATTTTATTGAAAATTATCTTTGGCCGCCCGAATTTCGCCCAAGGCCTCATCACTGCCGGCCCGCATAAACGGATTGGTTGCCAATTCCTGCTTGATTGTGCCGGGAAGCGTTGGCTCGCCCCGTTCGCGTTTCAGAGTGGCGGATTTGATCGCGGCCAATAAATCCTCATTTTCCGGCTCCACCGTCAGGGCAAATGCGGCATTGGAAAGCGTATATTCATGTCCGCAATACACCTTAGTTTCCGGCGGAAGTTTTGCCAGTTTCTTCAAGCTAGTACGCATCTGCGCCGGCGTGCCTTCAAACAGTTTCCCGCAGCCCATTAAAAATAAAGTATCGCCGACGAAAACCGAATTCGCGGCAGGGACATAAAAAACAATGTGATCTTTAGTGTGCCCCGGCGTATGCCAGACATGGACTTTATGACCGGCGAAATCGAACTGGTCTCCATTTCCCACGCCCCTATCCAGCCCCGGTATTCGATCCTCAATCATACCCGGCCCGGTAATCGTCAGGTCGAATTTTTCCTTCAGGAACAGGTTTCCGCCCGTATGATCCCAATGATGATGAGTGTTCCAGATTTCGGTGAGATTCCATCCCCTCTTCTCACACTGCAACGCAATTTCCTCTCCGTCAGGCGTATCGATTGCAACCGTCTGACCAGTTTGTTTATCATGTAATAAAATACCGTAATTATCAGACAGGCAGAGGAAAATTTCGATTTCTAGGTTTGGAGAACGTTCTGTCATAGGCCAATTATATGGAAAGAAATGGCCTTAAGAACAAGGTGATGAACAAAATATAAGACGAGACGCCGCAGAGAGCATGAAGAATAGTGAATTGACTCTGATGCTCACACATTACAAATTGCTATGGCACAAACTAAATTTCGTCTCCTTTCGAATGGGGTTTGGGCATAGGCGGCAGGGTGGCACCCCTGTCGCCATTTTCTTTTGTCCCGAGAGTTTCAGCGCCCCTTAAGAGTTGAATTTCTTGACAAAGTGAAAAACAACGCCATCTAGAAGGCTTGATTTAAGACAGGTACAAGACACGCTTTGAGCTATTTGGTCTTGACCCAACTCTTCAAGACCTTATGGGTCTTTGCTACATTTTTTTTGCGAACTGGACGAATTATTATGCAAAAATTTCCTATGACCGTAAATGGCCATGCCGCACTCGAAAGCGAGCTGAAGCATTTGAAAACTGTTGAGCGACCTGAAGTTATTCAGGCGATTTCAGTAGCCCGCGAACATGGCGATCTTTCTGAGAATGCGGAATATCACGCTGCCAAAGAGAAGCAGGGCTTCATTGAAGGCCGTATTCAGGAACTCGAATCCAAACTGTCTCTGGCGCAGGTAATTGATCCGACAACCATGTCGGGCGAAACCGTGCGTTTTGGCGCCACCGTTAAAATCGTCAATGAAGACACAGACGAGGAAAGCACTTACCAGATCGTCGGTGAAGACGAAGCCAGCATCAAAGAAGGCAAAGTTTCTGTCACCTCTCCGATTGCACGCGCCATGATTTCCAAAGTCGTCGGCGACGTCTTCGAAGTGATCGCGCCGGGCGGATCGAAAGGGTATGAAATCCTCGAAGTTTCTTTCGTCTAAACAATGGCCTCTTCTGCTTATGAAGAGGCACTGCAAGGCTGGGTCATCAGCGATGGGCGGCGCGGCATTGAAAATCAGGCTCTAGGCTTGGCCGAAGCCTCGGCGCGGCTGCGTCCCTTCTCCTTTACAAAACACGTTCTAACTCCGGGCATGGCCTTCAAGGCGGCCACGCCGCTCATGCAATTTGCACTTAAAAACCGCCCGGCGGATTACGGCCTTCCCCGCGAAACACCTGATTTGGTAATAGGATGTGGACGACAGGCGATTGCCGCCCTGCTCGCCATCAAAAGAACCATTCCCACCTGTTTCACGGTCTATATACAGGATCCGAAGATTGATCCGGATCGCTTTGATCTGGTCATCGCACCGCAGCACGATAATTTGTCCGGACGCAATGTCGAAACCATGATCGGGTCGCCTAATCGCGTGACTCGCGATGAAATTATAAAAGAAACTCTGGCTTTCGAAACGCAATTAAACCGTTTTTCGATGCCGAGGGCCGCCCTGCTTATCGGCGGGCCGAGCAAGCGCTTTCAGTTCACTCAAGCCGATCATCAGAATCACATCAGCGCCGCCAATGATCTTCTCAGCAAAGGCTACAGCCTCTTAATCACAACGTCCCGCCGCACACCGGATTGGGTTCAAAAAGACTATTCCGACTTAGCCAAGGGCAATGACAAGATTTGGCTCCATACGGGAGAAGGCGAAAACCCCTATTTTGCCTTCCTTGGCGGAGCTGAAATCATTTTAGTCACAGAGGAAAGCACAAATATGCTGACCGAAGCAGCCGCCACCGGCAAAGCTGTGTTCACCCTGCCCCTTTCCGGAGATGCCGGAAAGTTTAAACAGCTGCACGAGGCTTTGACAGATAAATGCCATCTTCATCCTTACAGCGGCGATCCGACAGCTCCAGATTATCCTCCTCTCGACGAAACAGCTCGATTGGCAGAGAAACTATGGGCGCACTATGACCGCCGTGATGCCGTATTGAACTAGGCAGGAGCCGGGTTGTTCAGCCTCAATCCGGACAGAACTGACCTTCGGCATCGCTCTCTTTTGTCACCCAGGCCATCGCATTTCGGAGCAGTTTTTGATGAGCGTGACTGTCGAAACTCGCAATATTATGGCCGAGGGCGGAATAGACCATGCGGCCCTGTCCGGGGCATTTCGCCCAAATGATAGGATGGTCCGAAGCCTCCGGCCCCATGCGTAAATCCGAAACCTCTCCATATACGTTATTGACCGGCGAATAACTGCTTTCATCCAATCCCGCCAGCACCGTGACTTGTCCTGTTACGGGGCCGTCAAAACTATACCATTCATCCGTCTGAGAAAATTCATCTTTCAATCCGGCCATTACGGGATGATCCCCAGCGAGCGTGACCACTGAAGCCTCTTGCATCTGCGGATCCATCGGATGGCTGATAAACACCGTTCCAATTAAGTCCTTATACCACGGCCAGTTTTCGCCGGAACTTCCGTCCCCGCCGCCGTGATGAATGAGCAGACCCCCACCGCCTTCGACAAATTCTTCCAGAGCCGACTTCTGAGCAGTGTTTAACACATCACCCGTCATTGAGTTCAAAACGATAGCCGAAAACTTTTTCAAATTAGTTTTGGAAAAAACGGCTGGATTTTCAGTCGTATAAATACCTGTGCCGTTCTGGTCGGACTCCCGCGCCCAGAAAGCCGTGGCGCCAGCGATTCCGCTATCATGCCGCCAATCGCGCGTGCCGGAAAAAACCAGAACAGAGTTTTCCTCTAAATATTCATAACTTCTTGGCCATGGCATCTCCTCCGCGGACGCTACCGGGATGTTTGAACACGCCATTAAAGACAAAGATAAAAAAGCGGTGGAAACGTGTAATATAGATTTCATTTTATGAAATTGGCAGAGCTTCGCTCAAACTGCAAGCAAGCTGATAAATTACACGCTTGGCTTCATGCCCCTCCTTACGGGAATTTATCCCCCGTAAATCGCTCGCTCCGCTTGCGAATCCGGCCATCCCCCCTTATTTATGTCTGGATATTTATTAGAGGCATTCTTATGAGCGACTCCGTTCACCACAAAGTCATGATTATCGGCTCCGGACCTGCCGGCTATACTGCCGCAGTTTACGCCGCGCGCGCGATGCTGGAACCCGGCATGGTCGCCGGACTTCAGCCCGGCGGGCAATTGACCATTACGACAGACGTCGAAAACTACCCCGGTTTTCCCGAGATAATGGGCCCCGAGCTAATGGACAAATTCAAGGAACACGCGCTGAAATTCGGCACAGCCTTTTACGAAGACACTATTACAACGGTTGATTTTTCAAAGCGCCCCTTTGTCATGAACGGCGATAGCGGTACTGTTTACACGGCCGACTCCGTTATCATCGCGACAGGCGCGCAGGCCAAATGGCTTGGCCTGCCTTCGGAAGATAAATTCCAGGGCTTCGGCGTCTCCGCCTGCGCCACATGCGACGGGTTTTTCTATCGCGGCAAGGAAGTTGTCGTTGTTGGCGGCGGCAACACAGCCGTCGAGGAGGCGCTGTTTTTGACCAATTTTGCGTCCAAAGTTACACTGGTTCATCGCCGGGACAGCCTCAGAGCTGAAAAGATCTTGCAGGAACGCCTTTTCAACAACGAAAAGGTCGAAATTCTCTGGGACACAACGCTTGAAGAAATTCTGGGCGATGAAGATCCTCTTGGCGTCACAGGTGTTAGATTGAAAAGCACAAAGGACGGCGAGGAACATACGCGCGACACTCACGGCGTCTTCATTGCCATTGGTCATAAACCTTCGACCACAATTTTTGAGGGTCATGTTGCGATGAACAGCGGCGGATATATAACGACCGCGCCGGACAGTACGGCCACGAATATTCCGGGCGTATTCGCCACGGGTGACGTCTCGGATGAAACATACCGACAAGCAGTGACAGCGGCAGGACTGGGCTGCATGGGCGCTCTCGAAGCAGAACGCTTCCTCGCCGAGCATCACGAAGCCGAACCGGTTCAGGAAGCGGCGGAATAGGTGCCGCACTCCCTCGATTGGGATAAGCTCAAAACATTTCACGCTGCGGCGGAGCATGGGTCACTGACGGCCGCCGCCGACGCTCTCAAAATCTCCCAGTCGGCGGTCTCTCGGCAAATCACGGCCCTGGAACAGGATCTCGAAGTTTCCCTGTTCCACCGTCATGCGCGCGGACTGACTCTGACCGAACAGGGGCATATTCTTTTCTACGCCTCCAGAGATATGGCCATGAAAGTGGCCATGGCCCAGTCGTCCCTTCGGGACAGTCGGGAAAAACCACAAGGCCTTTTGCGCGTCTCCACGCCTATTTCCCTCGGCTCCAATTGGCTGACCTCGGTTCTGCCGGAATTTATGGCGACCTACCCGGATATCGAAGTCCAGCTCATCCTCGAGGATAGTGAGCATGACCTCTCCGCCTTTGACGTTGACTGCGCGCTGCGGCCTTGGCCGACCACACAAGGCGATGTAATAGAAAGAAAACTGGGCCAGATCACGCAGAGCATTTATGCCAGCCACGCCTATCTCGCCGCGCACGGAGCGCCTTCATCAGCTGAGGATTTGGATAATCATAAAATCATTGCATTCGGCGAGCTGATTCCCAAAAATCTCAACAGCTCCAACTGGGTCTTGAGCGCCGGGGCCTCCACGCCGCGTAAACCCGTTCTAAGCGTCAATAATTTGCACGGCATCATGCGGGCCGCCGAAGCCGGTATCGGGCTTGCCGGCATACCGGATTACATGACCGTTTTATCCCGGCGGCTCGTCAAAGTTCTCCCGAGCGTTTCCGGCGAGCCGATTGACCTTTACTTTGTCTATCCGACACAATTGAGGGGCTCTGTCAGGGCAAAAGTTTTCCGGGAGTTTCTGCAACGCGTCACCAGAAGCTGGATTGCCTCGCCTCCGCGTCCTGTCAAAGCCTAGAACTAAGGGTTTAAGCGCTATTTTGTCCAGCTATGCTTAAAAGCATAGGTCCTTTGCGGCTCTGTGTGTTCTCTTGGCAGAATAAATCTTTATATACACTCAAGAAACACGGCAACGTCCTCCCCTTTTGTGTGCCCTGTTTTTACCGCATACAGTTCTCCCCGATTTGTATTGCGAAGACTTCACCGGGTTTTGAGTTTTTACTCAAACCCGGTTTTTTTTCGCCTTTTCTTAACTTTAACCCGTCACAAAGCGCGCGGGGAATGGTCTTCAGAATAGTAAGGTGGGGGTAGATATATGGGACAGGAAATCAGCAAAGAATCAGCTCGCCGGGATATGAGCCAACAAATTGCGCCTGAATTCCGGGATCTCATTCTTGATTACCTGTGCGAAAATCTGGACATTAGTGTTTCTGTTCTTGACCAAGACCTAAATTATCAGTTCATTTCTTCTCACACCTATGAACAATTAAAAATAGACCCCAAAGACCTGAAAGTCGGGGACCCCCTTTCAGCCTGTCACGACGCCATGTTTGCAAACGGCATGCTGACTCCTGAAATGTTAAGTAAGGATAATCTCTCTCCTGAAGCTCAAAAAGCCTCCAACGAAGCAAAAATTGGTATGAAGCGTAAGCTACTCCAAATGGGAGACGGAAGTACACATAGCTTTGTGCGCAAAAATCTACCCAATGGCTTTACGCTTTCTATGGCAGAAAACATTTCTGAATTTGTCGAAATGGATGAGATGTTTGAAGAGTCTTTAATGCTCGGCAAAGCCGGTTATTGGAAATACGACCTGAAAACCAAGACTTATCACCTGAGTGAATCTCTCAAACTTTATTTTGGTCCAGAAGGCGTCAAAAAAATCGATACCCACGGGATAGCCGCCATCATGTATCCCGAAGACAGAAAATATCTGAAAGAAATGATTAACAGCCTGTCCCAAGGCAAGAGCCAGGCCATGGCCAAAATCAGATCACTCACATATGATGGCCGCGTCCGTTGGAGTCACTCAACCGCCAAATTGGTTAGAGACCCTTCTGGCCGCCCCCTCTCTATCTGGGCTTTCGTTCGGGATGTGCATCATGAGCATAAACAGGAAAAAGCGCTTGAAGAGGCCAAGGATAATGCCATTGCCGCAAGCAAAGCAAAATCCGAATTTCTTGCCAATATGAGTCACGAAATCCGGACGCCTATGAACGGCATTTTGGGGATGGCAGAGTTGCTCGGCAGCACAAAAATAGACACTCGCCAGAAAGAATTTGTCGATGTCATTAATAATAGTGCCTCCGCACTCCTGACGATTATTAACGACATTCTCGATTTCTCCAAAATTGAAGCCGGCGCCTTGGAACTTGATCCGATTCCATTCGACCTTAAGTCAGCGATTAGTGATGTGACATCGCTTCTTGTGGCCAAAGCTCAAGAAAAAGGCCTCGAACTCGTTATCAACTATCCGGCCGTCATGCCCTCCAGGTTCATTGGCGACGGAGGCCGTCTGAGACAGGTTGTTACCAATCTGGTTGGAAATGCGATCAAATTCACGAAGGAAGGCCACATAACAGTGACAGTTGCGGTTTCCGAAGCCCGCGACGGCGTGAGTTGTATTCGCATTGACGTCTCCGACACAGGTATCGGTATTCCGGCGGACAAATTAAATCATATCTTTGACAAATTCACTCAGGCCGATGGATCGACCACACGAGTTTACGGCGGCACAGGCCTCGGCCTTGCGATTACAAAAAGTATTATAGAGATGATGGATGGACGAATTTCCGTTACATCGGAAATTGGACACGGATCACAGTTCTCACTTCAATTCCCTCTCCCGCTAGACCCAAATGCTCAAGTTACCAAATATGACGTCTCATCCTTAAAAGGTAAAAAGGCCCTTATTGTCGATGATATCGCGGTAAATAGGCAGGTTCTGAAAGAGCAGTTAGAAAGCTGGGGGGTTACGTCCGACAGCGCCGCGGATGGGGTCGAAGGTTTGAAAACGTTGAAAAAGGCCCAAGAGCTAAACGAGCCTTATGACTTCGTCCTGTTGGATTATCTCATGCCGGGTTTGAACGGACAGGAATGGGCAGAAATGGTTCATAACAACAAGGCCGTTAACGCACCGCCGACCATCATGCTCTCCTCTTGCGATCAATCTGTCTCGACGAGTGAGTTGAATAAAATCGGAATTACAAATTACCTTATAAAGCCGGTACGGGAAAAACGCCTACATGAAGCGATAGTCGAAGCTGTCAGTTCATTCAATTCGGCAAAAGCTGGTGCTTTGGAGATTGAAGACGCTTCCCCTGAAGAAAATAACGATATTGAGTCCGTTTTGGAGGCTGAACTTCAATCAGCTCTTGAAGCCGAAAGCAGTTCTGTAAATCCTGAAAATCAGTTGACATCTGAGCAGATGAAAACATCGGAAGATAAATCTGATACAGATGATATTTCATCAATCCTGCCTGAAACGTCAAACACCAAGTCTGAAGATGACGCTTCGCAGCAAAATGACCCGTCAAGCGAAAACAATTCTTCCAATGGTAAAACGCGAATTCTTGTTGCAGAAGACTTTCCTCTGAATCAGGATGTTGTGCGGCTGATGTTGTCCGATTCACGTTTCGAGCCTGTATTTACGAATAACGGCAAAGAAGGCCTTGACCGCTACATGGCTGAAAATGGGAATTTTCCAGTTATTTTAATGGATGTCTCCATGCCCGTCATGGACGGATATGAAGCGGCTCGCCAAATCAATAAGTATGAACAAACCAACGGATTACCCCATACGCCGATCATTGCGCTCACGGGGCACGCTCTTAAAAATGACCGTCAGGATTGTCTGGATGCCGGAATGGACGATTACCTAACCAAGCCGGTCAAACAATCCGAGTTACTGGAAAAATTGGAATATTATAGCTCAGGCGGCGAAACCAAGGCCATTGCTGTGTAAGCAGACGGGTCTTCTGCTCCGATATCAAACTCATTAAATTAAAGCGCCTGACAAAATTGATCCAGTCTGGCGCAGGCGTCTTCTAATAGTTTAGGGTCTGCTGCATATGACAAGCGGACAAAGCCGGGCGCATGAAACGCAGAGCCCGGCACAAGCGCCACGCCAGTTTCTCCCAATAAAGATTTGGTAAAATCGCTGTCCGTTTCAATCTTGTCTCTCAGAACCTCACGGCAGTCAAAGAAGGCATAAAACGCTCCTTCCGGCTCCCGGCAACTCAAGCCTTTGGCGGAATTTATTGCGTTCACGACATTTTTCCGTCGGGTGTTATAGGCCGCCCTCGCCTCGGAAATAAAATCCTGCGGCCCGTTCAATGCCGCTACAGCCGCCCATTGAGAAATCGAAGCAGGGTTGGAGGTCGTCTGCCCCATATATTTGGCCATGGCTTTGATAAGCCAATCTGGCCCGCCTGCATATCCAATGCGCCATCCTGTCATGGCATAGGCTTTGGACACCCCATTCATTGTTAGGACGCGATGTTTCAAATCAGGCGCAACCGAGGCCAAAGTCGCAAATTCGAAACCATCATAAATGAGGTGTTCATATATATCATCGCTGAGAACGAGAATTTCGGGATAGCGCCGCAAAACCTCAGCCAGCGCGGCTAGATCCTCACGGCTATAGGCGGACCCAGTCGGATTGGACGGGGAGTTGAGCATCAGCCATTTCGTCTTTGGCGTTATGGCCGCTTCCAATGCTTCTGCGCTCAATCGAAAGCCTGTGTCCACACCACAGGAAACAATGATCGGCGTCGCCCCCAGCAGGCTCACCATCCCAGGATAGGAGACCCAGCAAGGCGCCGGAATAATAACCTCGTCGCCCGGGTTCAAAGTCACTGCCAAGGCATTAAATATAACAGGCTTGCCGCCCGGAGAGACGTTAATCTCAGATGGCGAGTAGGTCAGGCCATTTTCGCGTTTGAACTTTTCAATAATAGCGTCTTTTAATTCAGGCACTCCGTCCACAGCCGTGTAACGGGTTTTACCATCTCGAATGGCTTTAACAGCCGCCTCTCCAATATGCTGCGGCGTATCGAAATCCGACTCCCCGGCGGATAATCCGATAACGTCCCGACCCTTGGCTTTTAATTCGCGCGCCAATTGCGTCATCGCCATGGTAGCAGAGGGCGCGATAGAGAGAATGGATTTGGAGAGCAATTTTTCGGACACGGTGCAGGAGCCTTTTTCGGGTTCACAATGACCCTAAACCTAATTACGGGGTCAGGCTATGGAGGATATAGCATGACTCTAAAAGAATTTCTGGTGCTTTTCATGATCTGCACGGTCTGGGGATTGCATTTTATTGTCATTAAACTGGCCGTAGGGGAATCCATTCCGCCTGTTTTTTACGCTGCTACCCGGGTGACGCTGGTGACTCTACTTACACTTCCCTGGCTTCGCTGGCACAAAGGGCAAATGCTCTGGTTGATTCTCGGCGGGCTGGGATTTGCGGGGTTCAATTATCTATTCATATTTCAGGGTCTGGAAATGACCACGGCGGCGGCCGGGGCTGTCACGATAGAGCTCTATGTCCCGTTTTCTATTCTATTATCGGTTATATTCTTCAAAGAAAAAGTCGGTCTTTGGCGGTCACTCGGCGTCATTATGGCATTTTGCGGAGTCGTTATTGTTGCCACAGCGAAACCCGGAGAAGCTGCCGGGCCGTTATACTTCTTGGGTATTATATTTTTGATGTGCGCGGCGCTGAGCGAAGCGATTGGCGCTCTGATCGTCAAAAGACTTAAAAATATTGCCCCGTTGGAGCTGCTAAGCTGGTTTACTCTGGTGGGCGCCTGTCTACTCTGGCCGGCCAGCTTTATAATTGAAGACAATCAATTCCGGGTTTTCTCGGCTGACATTCGCTGGAATTTTGCAGCCGCCGTGCTTTATTCCGCTCTCCTGGCTTCGATTCTCGCGCATGGCAGTTATTATTGGCTCCTCAAGCGCCTGCCTCTTCATATTGTCGCGCCGTCAGGGCTGATGATGACGGTTATAACAGTTGCAGGGGCGGCGCTCATTTTGAAAGAACCTTTAACTCCGCGGCTTATTGGCGGAGCGATATTAACTTTGTCAGGCATAGGAGTTATTCTCTTTCGCAACAAACAAAGAGCGGATGACACAGAAATCCTTTGATAAATGGCTTTGAGGCCACGGTTCTGAACAAGATTTAACCCGTTCTCCGGCTTACACTGCCCTCACCCCCTTGGCTCGCCCCTGGCTTGCCCTTATGGCTAAGGTCAAGGGGCTCCGGCATCGGACGTAGAATTGAGGATTTCAGCGCGGGTGAATCACTCCATCACATATGACGCGCGGCGATGGGGCGGAAGTTTCTCGCCCTATCACGATGACGATGCGATCAGCAATTTTATCGATGATGATGGCTCGCGTCTTACCTCCATCATTGTCACTGTCCTGGCTGTCCATTTTGCTTTGTTCTTTATGCTCTCTCCGCATTTCATTATGCCTGAGCTGAAACCTGAAGAGCCGGAAGTTCTCCCGGTCCAGATCGTCGCCTTTGATCCCGCGCCGCAACCCGAACCAGAACCGGCCCCTGACCCCGAAGTCATACAGCCCGCCATTCCAGCCCCGGCGGTCGCGCCCCGGCCTAAGCCACGCCCCGCCCCAACGCCTCCGCCGCCCGACCCGGAACCAGAGCCGGAACCTGTCATAACGCCCCCGCCTCCACAGCCTGAGCCTGAGCCTGAGCCTGAGCCCGAACCTGAACCTGAACCGGAGCCAATCCCGGAACCGGAAGTTGAACCTGAACCACAAATCACCCCTCCGCCCCCAGACATTATCTCGGAGCCTGTGGTGGAACCGGAACCCGAGGTTATTCCCGAGCCTGAACCCCTGCCCGTTCCTGAACCCGAGCCGGAGCCTGAACCTGAGCCGCCCGTTATTGAACCGGAACCCGAGCCCATAATTGAGCCTGAGCCAGTGATCGAACCGGAAGCTGAGCCGATTACGGAAACTGAGCCAGATATGACGCCCGAGCCCGAGCCTGAAGTTGAGCCGGAACCTGAGCCCATCATAGAGCCCGAGCCAGCGACCGAACCGGAATCTGAGCTAGAACCTGAACCCTTTCAGACGCCTGAACCCGTGGATGAGCCCGCCGCACCCGGCGCAGTTGTCGAAGAGCCTTTGGAAGAGCTACCGCCGGTCGAAACCCTTCCGCCGGTTGAGACAGAGCCTTTAACGGAGCCCTCTGAAACGCCTCCGACTGTGCAAACGCCAGAAACACCGGACAGCATTGATCCGCCGGATGTCAGCGAACCCGCGCCAAGCAATCCGGATATTATTTCAACAGCGCCCACTATTCTGGCGTCACCGGACGCGCCCTCAAATCAGAGCGAAGCCGATAGAGCCGTTCCGCAATCTCAATCCGATCCTTTAGGGGATTTATTGAGACGCCCTGTCGGCCTGCCGCCCTCCACCCCCGGCGCCGGAGGGCCAACCGTTTCCGGCCCGAAAGCAGGCGGGGGAAACGAAGCGGTCCCCGGCGGCGGAACAAGACGCGGCAACTCCCGCGGAGCAGATGGATGGACACTGACGCCAAGTACCAGTCCCGGCGCAGGCTATGACGGACTTAATATGGACATAAGGTGCCGGGAGGCTAATCGTACGCATGAAAATTGCCCTGAATATCTCAAGAAGTTTCAAGGACGCGACGCTAGCGGATGGGAAAGCTTTAACGGCAGAGCCGGCACAGGCACGGATAGAGGTCAGCGTCAGCAGGCACCCGCATCGCGGCGCTCTCTCGGCCTTCCTATCGGGGACAATTCCGTAAATGCAGGCGGTCCGTCTTCCACAATATTCACGGATGCACCGGAAGTCAGCTTTGATCGGGAATTTCTGAATAAGCCCATCATCATTGAGGAAGACCCCGGCCGGTTACGAGATCTGTTGAAACAGCCTGATGACAGGCCGGAACTGCCGGACTGGATGCAACCTGAAACGCTTCCGGAGCCGGAACCAGACCCTGACCCTGACCCTTAATTTCCAACGGTTCTGGGGCGCTACAGGTTTGTTTCAACCTGGGTTTTAAGTCTTTCAAGGGCTGCGTCGAGATTATCCGCAATTTCCTGCTTCATCATAAGCCCTTTAAGCCGCCCAATATACGGAAAGCCAGGCTGCGGTAACTCTCTTTTGGAAAGCACAGTGACAATTCCGGGTTCCGTTTTTAGAATGGCGTGTGTTGTGCTGGAAACTTGTCCATTGACCGAAACTTGTATTTGTACAAATTCCGGCGCTGACTCCTGCATTATTTCCCGACTTCCTACTTCATAGCCTTTGGGACCATTCTGCCAGGCCTGTGTTTGCCCCATGCCGGACTCTGCCCCGCCTGTCAGGATAGGGACTTGGCCTAACCGGTCATCCAATGCGGCCCAGCTCTTATAGGATTTCAGGTCATTCAATAGAGGAAAGACATCATCAGGATAAGCGTTGATAATTGTGGAGCGCTCAATTTCTAAAGTCGCCGGCAAGAAATAACCTACCGCGCAAGCCGCAAGAAAAAGGCTGAAAATGCCAAATACAATTCCGAGAAAAAGTTTCACAACACTCCTTTTATACGGCGCGACTCTAGGTGAGACTGATTTCATAATCCAGCCCGCATAACTTATCAGATCGCCCCAGGCACCGTCCTTGCAGGCAGCCATTTAGAGGCCCATACTCGACCTAAGCAAACAGGAGCTTAAGCATGTTGTTTTATATCCAACACTTATTTGCCCAGATCGGCCCGAACGGCACAAAGATGGAAGATGTCGCAACCTTTGCCTCAAGAGGCCTTGATCTTCTGGGCTCTCTCTTTTTGTTCGTCATTGGCGTGCTGGTAATTGCCGGCATTATCCTGTTCATTATCGACGTAAACCAAACCTCAAATGCGGTGCACAGGAATTATCCTGTCATCGGAAGATTTCGGAATTTATTTTCCAGACTGGGAGAATTTTTCCGGCAATATTTCTTTTCTCAAGACCGCGAGGAAATGCCGTTTAACCGCGCCGAAAGAGAGTGGGTCTATGAAGTCTGCGAAGAAGGAAAGGATGTCGTTCCGTTCGGGTCTACCAAAGTCCTTTCCCCGGGAACGCCTATCTTTGCCAATGGACTTTTTCCGCGCCTGGAAGAGGAACACGAAACGCTCCCGGCTTTCATAATTGGCCCGCAAACACCGCACCCTTACGCCCCCAAAAGCTTTTTCAACATCTCAGCCATGAGCTATGGCAGCTTATCCAAACCCGCTATTCAGGCTCTGTCCCACGGCGCCAGCATGGCCGGATGCTGGCTAAATACAGGTGAAGGCGGCGTTTCCCCGTTCCATTTGGAGGGGGAATGCGACATTATCTATCAACTTGGAACAGCCAAATTTGGGGCGCGCAATGAAGACGGCACGCTCAACGAAGAAAAACTACGCAAGATTTGCGAAAACCATCATATTCGTATGGTCGAAATCAAATTGTCACAAGGGGCAAAGCCCGGAAAAGGCGGCATATTACCGGCAGACAAAGTCACGAAAGAAATTGCCGAAATACGGGGCATTCCTGAAGGCAAAGCAGCGATCTCGCCTAATCGTCATGTGGATGCTTCCAATCCCGAAGAATTGCTGGATTTGATTGATCAGGTCAGACGCGTTTCCGAGAGACCGACGGGCCTTAAAATGTGTATCGGCAATCCTGCCCCTATTCTCGAATTTCTTGAAGCTATTCAAAAACGCGGCAAGGAAAGTGCCCCGGATTACATTGTCGTGGACGGCGGGGATGGCGGCACGGGCGCGGCCCCGCTCCCCCTGATTGATAATACGGGGCTGACAGTACGGGAATCCCTTCCGTTGATGGATGATCTTCTTCGCGAGCATGGCCTTCGAGACCGCGTCGCTTTGGTTGCCAGTGGCAAGCTCATAACGTCAGCCGATGTCGCCTGGGCCTTTTGCGCCGGCGCTGACCTCGTCAATGCCGCGCGGGGATTCATGTTTTCACTGGGCTGTATCCAGGCCTTAAAATGCGATCAGAACACCTGCCCAACAGGCGTAACAACCCATAATAAACGGCTTCAACGCGGACTTAATCCGTCCAACAAAGCCGTTCGGGTTAAAAACTATGTCCAGAATATACAAAAAGAAGTCGAAATGATTGCTCATGCCTGCGGCGTTGAAGGGCCACGTGAATTACAACGAGAGCACCTCATGGTCATACAATCTTCCGGCCGTAGTAAACCCTTCAATCAAGTCTGGGACAGGTCGCGCTATAACTAAGCTTGTTGGTCAAATTATTGTGAACCCCTTTTTCTCCTATAAATATAACCCATATTGGACGCATAGATTAACGAGAATGAGAGAGACACAAGATGGCAGATGAACAAGACTACACCCCGCCAAAAGTCTGGAAATGGGACAAAGAATCCGGCGGAAAATTCGCAAATATCAATCGCCCTATTGCCGGACCGACCCATGACAAAACTCTGGAAATTGGGAAGCACCCTTTTCAACTTTATTCTCTCGCAACACCCAACGGCCAAAAAGTGACCATTATGCTCGAAGAGCTTCTCGCCGCCGGTCACACAGAAGCCGAATATGATGCCTGGCTGATAGATATCGGTGAAGGCGATCAATTCGGAAGCGGTTTTGTCGAGATCAACCCCAACTCCAAAATACCGGCCTTGATGGATCACAGCGTCTCCCCGCCTCAGAGGCTGTTCGAATCCGGCTCTATCCTTCTATATCTGGCAGAAAAATTTGACGCCTTCCTGCCCAAAGACGCCTCCGCCAGAACCGAAGCGCTCTCCTGGCTTTTCTGGCAAATGGGCAGCGCGCCCTATCTTGGCGGCGGTTTCGGACATTTCTACAGCTACGCCCCGGTCAAAATCGAATACGCCATTGATAGATTTTCGATGGAAGCCAAACGTCAACTGGATGTCTTAAACCGCCGTCTGGCCGATAATGAATATCTGGCCGGTGACGAGTATTCCATTGCGGATATGGCGGTCTGGCCTTGGTATGGCGGCGTCGTGACCGGAAACGTCTATGACGCCGAAGAATTTTTGCAAACTCACGAATATGAGCACGTTCTGCGTTGGGCCAAACAGATTGCAAAACGCGAGGCCGTTCAACGCGGCCGCCGCGTCAACCGCACCTGGGGCGAGGAAGACCAGCAGTTAAGAGAACGCCACAGTGCGTCTGATCTGGATTGATTAACCTCCAATCCAATAAAAAAGGCGGCCAAAAGAGCCGCCTTTTTCTTTTTATGTTATGTATTCAAGCCTTACTCATCATCCGGGATAGTCGCCATGGCTTCTTCGGTCATGGCAAAACTGTGAAAGACCGTTGAGACATCGTCGACATCTTCGAGGGCGTCATTCAGGCGCATAACTGCCGCGGCCTGCTCCGGATTGTCGATTTCGTTCTGCGCTTTCCAGATCAAGTTGACGGATTTGGCCTCACCGAATTTCTTTTCCAGTTCGCCCGCGACAGGACCAAGATCATCGCGCGCCGTCCAGATCGTGTGGACGGGTTCATATTCATCCCACTGATCATCGGCCTCTTCATCTGTTTCGACGTCTTCGGCGCCCGCCTCAATCGCCGCTTCCATCATCTCGTCTTCACTCGTGACGGCGAGCGGATATTCAATTTTGCCCATCTGATCGAACATGAAGGTTACGGATCCGGTTTCGCCCAAAGCGCCACCGTTTTTGGAAAAGGCCGTGCGAACTTCCATCGCGGCGCGGTTTTTATTGTCCGTGCTGGCTTCAACCACAAATCCGATGCCGCCGGGGCCAAAGCCCTCATAACGGATTTCTTCATAATCCGCTCCGTCGCCGCCGACGCCTTTGCTGACCGCGCGCTGGATATTATCCTTCGGCATGGACTGACCCTTGGCGTTGGCAATTGCCAAACGAAGGCGCGGATTCATGTCCGGATCTTCGCCGCCCATTTTCGCCGCGATCGTGATGTCTTTTGAAAGTTTTGAGAAAAGTTTGGAGCGGAGTTTATCCTGACGGCCCTTACGGTGCTGGATATTGGCCCATTTGGAATGACCTGCCATGGCGAGTCCCTTTGAAATAAAGCGAAAATTTGTGGCGTTCTAAGGGATTGCCGGAAGCGGAGCAAGAGCGTTAAACGGTCAAGCCCGCCTCCTATGTGATGAAATTTTCCGCGACATGCCCTACTCTGCATCAATTTTTATCTGCGCCGCCGCTAAATCAGAGTAGCCGCTTCTAAAATCTCCCTCTGCCCGCCCCTGTCTTTAGATTGAAACTAATTCCTGTTATAGGATTTGTCTGACTATATGTTTTAACCTTGTCGGATCGCATCTTGGCCCAACCAGAGACTGTCAAAAGCAGATTGATCGCCATCTCCAACCGGACCGCTTTTGGAACAAAATCCAAAGCCGGGGGACTGGCCGTGGCCGTTTGGGACGCGTTAAAATCC
This sequence comes from Litorimonas sp., assembly GCA_029936425.1. GTDB lineage: Bacteria > Pseudomonadota > Alphaproteobacteria > Caulobacterales > Maricaulaceae > Litorimonas. The sequence goes on along the minus strand of JAPYSU010000016.1, from coordinate 24,803 downwards.
TCCCAGGGAGTGTGGATGGGATGGAGCGGCAAGATTTACGACTTTCCAAGCACGCGATTTTCCGAGACCGAACAGGACGGCGTTGACTTTGCATTGTGCAATTACACCAAAACGGAATATGAGGATTTTTATCTCGGCTATTCCAACAGCGTTTTATGGCCTGTCTTTCATGGCCGTGTCGATCTCGCCAAATTTGACGATAAAAACTTCAAAACCTATGTCGAAATAAATAAACGTTTCGCCGAAAACACGGTGAATATGGCCGACACAAATGACATCATCTGGGTGCATGATTATCATTTTCTCTTGGTCGCGAAATTTCTGAGAGATATGGAATCGACTCTGTCCTGCGGCTTTTTTCTCCATATACCTTTTCCGAGTCCTGACGCCTTCCGGTCCATTCCGGATCATAAATTGTTAATCGAAGGTCTCATTTCCTATGACGTTATCGGGCTTCAGGGTAAGCGGGACGTCGCGAACCTGAAAATGTATCTGGAGCGGGAAATGGACGCCACGCCCATGAGTGATACGGTTCTCAAGGTCGGCGAGCGAGAAGTAAAAATTCTTCACTGCCCGATCGGCATTGATGTAAAATCGTTTGAGGAGACTTCGACCGGAGAAGCGGCAGAAGAAGCGCGGGATCGATTATCAAAATTCCAGCGCAACCGAAGTCTTGTCCTCGGCGTGGACCGCATGGATTATTCCAAAGGCCTGCCTCAGCGCTTTGAAGGCATGGCGAAATTCTTTGATGACTATCCCGGCCAGCACGGTAAAGTTTCCTTCACCCAGGTCGCACCGCCATCCCGGGAGATGGTCGATGAGTATATGCATCTAAGAGAGAAACTCGACGCTCTTGCCGGGCGTATCAACGGGGATTATGGCGATCTTGACTGGATTCCCATTCGCTATTTGGCGCGGGGATATGCTCGCGAAGAGGTGGCAGGCCTTTACCGTCTGGCGGAGGTTTGCCTAGTAACCCCTTTGCAGGACGGCATGAATTTGGTGGCCAAGGAGTTTATCGCCGCGCAGGATCCGCAAGATCCGGGCGTTTTGGTCCTTTCGCAATTTGCGGGGGCTGCCGAGCAGATGAAAGATGCTCTGCTGGTCAATCCACACAGTCCGAGCGAGATTTCCAATGCTGTTGCAAAAGCTCTTGCTATGCCCTTGATCGAACGAAAAAAACGTTGGCAATCTCTTCATGAGGGAATTTGCTCCGAAGACATTTCATGGTGGCGCGAGCGCTTCCTGACGGCTCTCAAAACCGTTTCCGTTAATTAATTGGATCCAGTTTTGTCGTCATACCCCGCGCCCCTTTCTTTAAAAGATGCCTTATTCCTCGACTTTGACGGAACGCTTGCCCCCATTCAGGAGGAAGCGGATAAGGTCACTTTGCCCGAAGGCGGCGCAGAAATAATTTTGGGCCTGTCGCAAAAACTGGGCGGCGCGGTCGCCTTGATTTCCGGTCGGGATTTGCGCGACTTATCGGAACGCGTTCCGAGCGAGGTTTGGCGGTTTGGCAATCACGGCCTATTTTCTGCCGGGCCCAAAGAAGCGGCAATGGCCCCGACCTCCTTTTTGCCTGATGACTTTATGAACGGCCTCAAGGCTTTGACGGAGCCGCTCACAGGCGTAGAAGTCGAGGCCAAGGGGCCGGTTGTCGCCCTTCATTACCGAAAAGCACCAAAGGCCGAGGCCACTTTGAGAGAGAAGCTTGCTCCGCTAACGCAAAACTATCCAGATTATAGTCTGCAGGAGGGGAAATGCATTTTCGAAATCAAACCGAAAGGCGCCAATAAGGGCGAATGCCTGGTCAAAACCATGACCCTATCCCCGTTTAAGGGGCGCCGCCCGGTCATGATAGGCGATGACACGACCGATGAAGACGCGTTCAAGGTGGTAAATGAACTCGGCGGAATGTCGATAAAAGTCGGGAAGGAAGACACCTTCGCGCAATATCGCCTGCCGGATGTGGCCGCCGTCTATATATATTTGAAAGAGTTTCATGACGCAGAAAAATAAAACAGAACAAGGTCTGGATCTGGGCATTGTCGGCAACGGCACGGTCGCCGGACTGATAGACAGACGCGGAGCCTATCGCTGGCTCTGCCTGCCGCGTCTGGACGGAGAGCCCGTCTTTAACAGCCTCATGAATGGCGGCGGCACGTTCGGCGTCTGGATGGAAGGTCTGGAGAAACACAGCCAGAGTTACGAGAAAAACACGGCAATTCTCCGTACGCGGCTCGAAGCGAAAGACGGCAGCATATTGGAAATTGTCGATTTTTCGCCGCGCTTTGACAAAAACGGACGCACTTTCCGTCCCGCCGCCGTCGTGCGGCAGTTCCATGTCATTGCGGGCGAGCCCAAAATTGCGATCACACTATCTGTCGAGGCTGAATGGGGGAAAACAAAGATCAAGCCCAAGCGCGGCGTCAATCATATCCGATATGAGTCCGAGGACACCCGTTTTCGTATTACCACAGACGCGCCCGTTTCTTATGTCATGAACGGGACGCAATTCCTGCTCGATAATGACGTGACCTTTATCCTCAACGCCGACGAAGCTCTGGCCGATAGCGTCCATGCTCTGGCAGATGACTGGTATCGCCGCACGGCGAGCTATTGGTATCGCTGGTCGCGCAGCCTGGCCATCCCGATTGAATGGCAGGACGCCGTTATTCGCGCAGCCATCACGCTCAAGCTCTGCGTATTCGAGGAGACCGGCGGCATTGTTGCCGCGCTGACAACCTCTATCCCGGAACATTCCGGGTCGCAGCGTAATTGGGACTATCGTTATTGCTGGATTCGGGACGCCTATTTCTCGGTGACAGCCCTGAACCGCTTGTCCGAGATGGAAACGCTCGAGCATTATATGCGCTGGGTCCGCAATATCGTCTCGCATTCCAAGGGCGGCCACATTCAGCCCGTTTACGGCATCAGCCTGGAAGAAAAACTCACCGAGACCATTGCCGAGGCTTTGCCCGGTTATAGCAATATGGGCCCGGTGCGCGTCGGGAATCAGGCAGCAGAACACATTCAGCATGATGTTTACGGCCAGATTGTGCTCGGCGTCGCGCAGAGCTTTTTCGACAAACGCCTCTTAAACAATCCCGGCCTTGCCGAGTTCAAAGCACTCGAGCCTGTGGGCGAACGCGCCTATGCCATGCACGATCAACCCGATGCGGGTATCTGGGAGTTTCGGACCATTGCGCAGGTTCACACCTCTTCCGCCATTATGTGCTGGGCAGCGTGTGACCGGCTTTCCCGAATCGCCGCGCATCTTGGGCAGACTGACCGCAAAACCTATTGGGAAGAACGCGCGGGCCTGATCCACCAGAAAATTCTCGCTGAAGCCTGGAATGAAGAGCGCAACGCCTTCACCGCCGCTTTCGGCGGAGAGGCTCTGGATGCCTCTGTCCTGCTCATGGCTGAAATCGGATTTATCTCTGCGCAAGATCCGCGATATGTCGGCACGGTCGAAGCCATAGAGGCGGAACTCCGCGAAGGCGATCACATTTACCGCTATAAAGTCGAGGATGACTTCGGTCGGCCTGAGACCGCCTTCACCGCCTGTACCTTCTGGTATATCGACGCGCTATCGCGCATTGGCCGCAAGGACGAAGCCCGCCGCCTGTTCGAGAACATCCTCTCCACACGCAACCATCTCGGCCTTCTTTCTGAGGATGTGGACACAGAGACCGGAGAGCTCTGGGGCAATTTCCCGCAAACCTACTGTATGGTCGGGATAATTAATTCCGCCGCCTTGTTGAGCCGGAAGTGGACAGAAACAATCTAGATACCCCTGTCGGTCGAAGGGAACAAATAAAGACGCGGGGCTTTGCAAGTCGTGAAAGATAAATTTCCTCCGCCGTCTAAACTTTGAGAGCCCATTATTATGACCTCATTCAAATCTGTTATCTTTGCCGGAACCCTATTCTTAGCGTCTGCTCTCTGCACGACAGTAGCGGCTCAGGAGACATCCACTCCCCCTGTCACCGGAATAAATCTGGAATCTATAGACTATGCCTATCCGAGCCAGAGCTTGGAACTGGACGGGACGGATGACGCGGGGCGGCCGCTCGTCATGTCATATCAGGATGTCGCCCCCACCGCAGAGGCCAGCGGGCGTACAATTGTTCTCTTGCACGGTAAAAACTTCACAGGTGATTATTGGGGCCAGACGGCGCGCGACCTTGCGGCGTCGGGCCACCATGTCATTATCCCTGATCATATCGGATGGGGTAAAAGCAGCAAACCGATGGGGCCGTTTAGTTTCCAGCGCCTCGGCTCGCAAACTTTGGAATTAATGGATCATCTTGGCGTTGAGAAAGCCACGATTCTGGGCCATTCCACAGGCGGCGTTTTGGCAACCCGAATGGCGCTAAGCTACCCGGAACGCGTAGAGACGCTCATATTGCTTAATCCGCTGGGACTTGAGGATTACCAAGCGCTCACCCCCTACCGCACCGTCGAAGAGTGGGAAGCGCGCAATCTCGATATGACGCGGGGCAAGATGAAATCCTATATGCGCGAGAGCTATTATGACGGGAAATGGTCAGAGAAATTTGACCGGAGCCTGGACATCTTTGCCGCACCCCTCAAAAGTCCGGACTACCCCCGCCTCGCCCGCATTAGCGCTCTGCAATATGATATGATTTACACCCAGCCCGTGGTGCAGGATTTGGATAAACTCGAAATGCCAACACTCCTCTTGATTGGCACGCGCGATCGCTCTGCCTTGAATAAGGACTTGGTGAGCGAGACGGAGCGTCAGGAACTAGGCCGTTACGACCGCCTCGGCAAACAGGCGGCAGCGCGGATTCCAAACTCGAAACTGGTGGAGTTTCCGGGCATTGGTCATCTCCCGCATTTGGAAGATTATGAAGCATTTATCGCTGCACTTCAGAGTTATTTAAACGAGTCGTAAAAGGTTCTCTTTAAACGCCTCTTGTGCCAAAGAATTAATAATAAATATGTTTTTTCATCTGGCCGCCATCGAACAGCTCGTGGCAGATATTTATAAATTCGGTTCTTTTATCGAGGGCTAAAGGACGCTTTATCTTGTTCGTCATAGCGACAAGCCAGGGCTTTTGAACTTTATCTTTTATCATCGGCACAACCATCCCGTCCCCTAGAGGCGTGAGACCAATGGCAGGGCGAAGAATGCGTAAGGAGATAGCGTCCGTTCGGCCGACAACGGACTGAGCGCCGGTGCTGATATTACTATACATATATATGGCGGGCTCCAGACCGACTTTTTGATACATCCCTGAAAACAAGGTCATCGCCGGCCCGTCCTGAATGAAGATGTGAGGATAATTGGCGAGGTCAGAGAGCTTTACAGGCTTACCGGTATCAAGGTCGTGACCTTTACGCATCATCGCGCAGGCTTGTGGACGGCAGAGCACATGTGCCTGATACCTCTTGTCTTTAACCTCCTCCAAAGTGAAGGTCAGAAGCACATCGACCTCAGCCTTTTCAAGCGTTTCAAACTGCGTTTCCATCCAGACTGTTTTAACCGAAATATTCACATCGGGATGCGCCTGGTTCATCAACTCAATGGCGCGCGGAACGAGAGACCAAGTCAGTCCCTCCTGGCAACCAATAATGAGATTGCCCCGGAGCTTTCTTTTCGACGTGATGAAAAGCGATTCAATATCTTCGACATCGCTTATTAAATGTGTTGTCCGCTCAAGCAGGCGGTAGCCGTCATTTGTCAGCGAGACGCCTTCGGAGGGCCGTCTCACGAAAAGCGTCGCATTTAATCCCGATTCCAATTTCTCTATTGAATGGCGAATAGAGGTTGGAGAAATTCGGATTTTCTCCGCAGCGTCTTTAATGCTCCCAGTCTCGGCGGTCGCTATAAAATGCCGGATATGGTCAAATTTGAGCATTGCTCATAAATACATATTTTAGTGGAAGTAACAATAATAAATATATTTGTATCTCGTCCTTAAAGCCGCGAAAGTGAACCATAAAATGAAATTATAATTTCGGGGAAATTTATATGCGTGCTTTTTTCACTACAAATGTGTCTGCCGTTTCACTCATCGCAGCAGCCGCCTTGGTGCCTGCCAGTGCCTACGCGCAATCGGCCAGCGTCCTGACGGACGAAATCATCGTCACGGCGACTAAAAAAGCCGACGGAGAAAATGTTCAGGAAACGTCCGTGGCGATTACGGCTTTCGGAGAAGATCAACTTGACGCCCTGCAAGTCCGGGACATTTCCGGTCTGAGCTTCAAGATGCCCAATGTGGCGCTTGATGATATTGCCACAGCCAAAGGCACGGCTAACTTCTCCATTCGGGGCCTTGGCGTGAATTCATCAATTCCTTCGATTGACCCGGCTGTGGGCGTATTCGTGGACGGCGTTTATCTCGGCATTAATGCCGGCGTTGTTCTGGATACGTTCGACCTGCAATCCATTGAAACGCTGCGCGGCCCACAAGGCGTCTTATTTGGCCGCAATGTCACGGGCGGCGCTGTTCTAATCAACACAGGCGACCCAACAGAAGAATTTTCGTTCAAAGGAAAGCTTGCGGCTGAATCCGGCCTGCGCGGAACGGGCGCGAACTACTTTGCCTCCGGCACAATGTCGGGCGCCGTTGTCGAAGACCTTCTTTCCGTAAAACTCGGCGTTTATCATAACAATGACAAAGGCTGGTTTGAAAACTCCTTCAACGGCGAAAATCACGGGGAATCCGAGACGACCCTTATTCGGACAGGCGCCAAATTTACGCCCGGCAACAATTTCGAATTGCTCTTGAAATATGAAATGGGCGACACCAAAGGCGACGGCCCTGCAAGTCAAAGCCATACAAATGGGTCCGGCATTGACGGCCAAGTGGTAAATTTTGATCGTGAAACTTTCAACTTCTCGATTGATGAAGAAGGCTCGAACGATGCCGAATGGGATCAGTTCAGCGCCCGGGCGGATTTGGATGTCGGATTTGGCAATGGCACGATTACAAATATCTTCGGATATCGGAGCTACACTCAGTTCGGACGAAGCGATATTGACGCCTCTCCTGGCTATTTCTTCCACGCAAATTTTGCGACCGACCAGGAACAGTTCTCTAACGAAATTCGCTATAATGGCCGTTTCCTGGACGACAGGCTCGATTTCACAACAGGGCTTTTTACTTTACACAGGACCTTTTCTATGGCGAGCAGCGTGACCTTCTCGGCATTGCGACAGGCGGCGTAAGGCCCGCCTTGACCCAAGATGGCGGCGGATTTCAGGACTCTGAAACGTTCGGTGTTTTCGCCGCGGGTGAATATGATGTCACAGACAAATTTAGTGTGAACGCCGGCATCCGCTATTCAGATGAACGAAAGGACGTTCAAATCGCGTCCCTCGTGGCAAACGTCAACTCTCCCTGTATTGTTGTGCCGGGCGATACGCGTTCTTCCAGAGAATGTGACTTCGACTTCAACGATACATTTGAAACCTCCAACTGGTCTCCTAAAGTCGGCTTTGGATATGAGGTGAATGAAGATTTCCGTGTTTACGGCCATTGGTCTCGATCTTTCCGGGCGGGCGGATATAATTTCCGCAACACGGCGGCTGACACAGTCAATTTTGGCCCGGGTCCTTTCCAAGACGAGCAAATCGATTCTTTTGAACTTGGTTTTAAATCAGAGCCCATTTTGGGCGCGAGATTTAACGGCGCGGCCTTCTTTAATAAAGCCAAGGACCTTCAGCGCGAGATCAATCTGTCGGATCCGACAACAGGCGTTGTACAGGTTATTCGTAACGTTGCCGATGCTGACATTCGCGGTTTCGAATTAGAAGCCACTTATCCGGTCACGGACAATCTCGTTTTAACAGGTTCGGTCGGCTATACGGACGGTGATTATACATCTGTTATTTTTGACTTAAACAGCGACGGCGTCATCAACGAAGCAGATGAAGATTTGGATTTGGCCCGCTTGGCCCCTTGGACAGCCAATGCCGGATTTATTTATTCTAAAACCATTCCGGCTTTGGGTGAGACCACTCTGAATGTGAATTATGCGCATAGAGACGCCGCCGCTTACACGGATAGCAATTTGGGCGTCTTGAACCCCGCTGACCGCGTCGATGGTAGCCTGACATTCGGACTGGGCAGCGACAATGTCTCCTTCACAATTTACGGGAAGAACCTCACCAATGATGTGCAGCACGGCAATGACACGCAGCTTCCGGCTGCGCTTGGCGGCGTTCCGCTCGGCGGCACATTCGCGCCGCTTAGCCGCGGTCGTCAGGTCGGGATCGAGCTAAACTTCGATTACTAGAGACTCTCGGGTCAAAAGCTAATTCCTCCTAGCTTGACTCTAAAAGGTAGCGTTTATCGCTACCTTTTTTTATGGCTTATCTATAAACCCCAAATAGGTTTCAGCTCTATTCGCACAGACCCTTCAATATCGTCGCCGCATTTTTGAAAGAATGCAGGCGCGCCTGATGATCATGGATCATACCCGTAACAATAATTTCATCAGGTTTATGCCTATCGATTAATTGGCGGAGCTGAGCCTCGACTGTCTCTGGCGAACCTACGGCAGAACAGGACATGGCGTGCTCGATTTGCGCTTTCATCTCCGCCGGAATTTGCGCGTCGATATCGCGGCTGGGTTTAGGGAGTTTGCCGGGGTTTCCGGAACGCAGCCGGGCGAAGGCGAGTTTCTGAGATGAGCGAAGATAGTCTGCTTCCTCATCCGTGTCGGCCACGCAGACTCCGGCGGCGAGCATGAAATGCGGCTTGTCCAGATATTCCGACGGCTGGAAGGTCTCGCGGTAAATCTGCAAGGCCTGCTCGAGCATGGCCGGAGCAAAATGCGAGGCAAAAGCATAGGGCAATCCGAAATGGGCAGCGAGCTGCGCGCCGTATAGGCTGGAGCCGAGTATCCAGATGGGCACTTTTGTGCCTTCGCCCGGAATGGCCCGAACCTTTTGGCCGTCTTGAGCGTCTCCAAAATATTGCAGCAATTCCTGCACATCCTGCGGAAACCTGTCATTTGCTCCGGTATTTCGGCGAAGCGCTCGCGTCGTCGTCATATCCGTGCCGGGCGCGCGCCCCAAACCGAGGTCTATGCGATCCGGGAATAATGTTGCCAGCGTGCCGAACTGCTCTGCCACCATAAGCGGCGCGTGATTGGGCAACATGATTCCGCCTGCCCCAACCCGTATATTTTTGGTCGCATTTGCCACATGGCCGATCACGACGGAAGTCGCCGCGCTGGCAATGCCCGGCATATTGTGATGCTCGGCCAGCCAAAACCGGTGATAGCCTGACGCGTCCACTAACTGCGCCAGTTCAACAGTGTTGGACAACGCTTCAGCGGTTGTGTGGCCTTCGGGAACGGGGGAGAGATCAAGGAGGGAAAAATTTTTCATATGATTCATATGGGATGGACGCCGCCCTATTCAAAGGGCGCTTCCGCCATATCCTGGCCTGCGACCTATAGGTTAAATCACAGAAATTTCATTTCATCATAGGGTGAAACTCTTTAAGTTTGCGTCATGAAACCCACGCTCCGGCAACTTGAATATCTCGTCGCAATCGCAGAAACCGGATCTTTCAGCGCTGCGGCCAAACGCTGTTTTGTCAGTCAGCCGAGTCTCTCTGCGCAAATAAAAGATATGGAAGACCATCTCGCCATCACATTATTGGAGCGCGGTCGTCAGGGCGCGATGATGACGCCGGTTGGCGAGGAAGTGGTGCGGCGCGCGCGACTGATTTTACGTGAAACCGAAGAGTTGAAAGTCTTGGCACAGGAAGCGGATGGACGTTTGGCCGGGCGGGTACGCTTGGGCGTGCTGCCAACGATAGGGCCTTACCTCTTACCGAAGGCCACCCGCGAGCTTCACACGACCTATCCCGAATTGCGCCTCGCCGTACGGGAGGAACCGACGCAAGATCTCCAAGCGCGATTACAGGATGGCCGTTTCGATATTATTCTTTCCACGCCAGAGGATCACCCTGAAATGGAAAGCCTCCTGCTCGTGACAGAAAATATTTATATCTGTGTGCCCCCCGATGATAAACTCGCCAGCTCTCGCGGACCGATAAAACTCAAAGATTTGAAAGGCCGGGAATTGCTGACACTCGGAAACAGCCAGAAATTTTCCAACATTGTCGAAAGGCTGGCCAGCGAGGCTGGCGCTGCGACCAGTGAGGAATATCAGGGAACGAGTCTGGACGCCATTCGCCAAATGGCGTCTATGGGCAGCGGTATCGCGGTTCTGCCAAGTCTATACGCCATTTCAGAGGCCAAGCGCGATCCGCAATTAATTGTCCGGCGCATAGACCACCCTCTGGCTAAGCGTCAAATTAGCCTGACATGGCGTCCCTCCTCTCCGCTCTTTGAAAAATTTGAAAAAATCGGCGTAGTTTTTCGTCAGGTTGCCTGCCATTTGATGAGCCAGTCGGACAAAGTCGAAGCGCCTCAATTTAAAAGCCGAAATCAATGAGGTTCATACTTCCGATCCTCATATGGTTATCCCGTTCGGATCATTCCCTTTCCATAGTTTGAAGCTATGAATAAGATAATGAATTAGTATATTACCTATAATCCTGACGGCGCTATAGGCAATATGACTTGGAAACAGGTCAATTTTGTCCCCAAGTTTTGGGTCAGGCGAAACAGAGAAATGCACTCCCCCTCGTTGTGTATTTACCCCCTCATTCTGTTTCAGCTTGGCCCAATCATTTTGAAAGGCCTTTGACATGCAAAGAGACAGGTTGGCGAAAGATGGTCCGCCCACCCGATTTGCTATTCCGTCAAATGGCCCGTAAAAAACCGACAGTTTTCAACTTCAGAATTATTTATCGCTAATCCAACAGGAGTTCTCTATGCCGAGTTTTGCCGCTGGTGTTTTAAAATTTCAAAGCGCCGTTTTCCCTGAAAAAGAATCTTTATTCGAAGAGCTGAGCCATGGTCAAAGCCCTGAAGCGCTTTTCATCACCTGTGCCGATAGCCGCATTGAAACGGGTATGATCACCCAAACCGGCCCGGGCGAGCTATTTATCTGCCGCAATGCCGGTAATATTGTGCCGCCTCATACGGAGCATACGGGCGGAATGACCGCCTCCATTGAATATGCTGTCGCTGTGTTGAAAGTGCCGCATATTGTTGTTTGCGGACATTCCGGTTGCGGCGCGATGGCGGGGGCCATGAACCCTGAAGGTCTTGATAGCCTGCCACATGTCAAACGCTGGCTCGGCTATTCAAAGGCCGCTGTGTCCATCGTTGACAAACTGGGCGATGACATGACGGATGACGAGAAAATGTCATTTCTGATTGAGCAGAATGTTCTGCTCCAACTTCAGCATTTACGGACGCACCCCTCTGTTGCGGCTGCCTTGGCCAAAGGCGAAGTTCAACTTCATGGCTGGGTGTATGACATCAAATCCGGCGCCGTGACAGCTTACGACGAAAAACAGAAGCAATTCCAATTTGTTGATGAGCGCTACGCCAAGGAAGTCGCCAGAGTGTCCGGCCTTTCTGACTCAGCCGCTTGATTTAAACCTTATTTCTTAAAGGAGCTTTGCCATGGCATTGCTTGGTGACCGGGCGGGGAAACCGCCCATTTTCGACTTTTCAAATCTCCGCGGAGATATTTATGGCGGCCTGACCGCCGGTATCGTCGCGCTTCCTTTGGCTTTGGCCTTTGGCGCGGGTGTTTTCCCGCCGGGCGTGGAAGGCGGCGCGATTGCCGGCCTTTGGGGCGCGATCATTGTCGGGTTCTTCGCGGCCTTGTTTGGCGGGACCAACACTCAGATTTCAGGCCCTACCGGCCCGATGGTCGTGGTGTTTGCTGGACTTCTGGCGTCTCTTGTCGCGACCATGGATCCGTCCATGACCGTCGAAGAGCAGGTCCTCTCGGCTATCCCGCTCTTGTTTGCAGCGGTCGTTCTGGGCGGTATCATGCAGATTCTGGCCGGGGTCTTCAAACTTGGTAAATATATCAAACTTGTTCCCTATCCGGTGATCTCAGGCTTTATGAGCGGGATTGGCGTTATCATTATTCTGCTCCAATTTTCCCGTCTCTTTGGCGGCGCGCCCGAAGGCGGCACTGTCTTCTCCGCGATAGAGGCCATTCCGGTCGCCATCTCCAATATTAATTATAGCGCGTTGGGCCTCGCGGTTCTGACTTTGGCAACGGTCTTTTTGTGGCCCAAGAAATTCTCCAAATTTCTACCGGGCACTCTGGCAGCGCTTATTGTCGGGACGCTGGCCGGCCTCCTATTGACCAATGTGCCGATCCTCGGCGCTATTCCGAGCGGTATTCCGGACTTCGTTCTTCCGCAACTTTCAGGAAACACATTGGTGATTGTCCTGGAAGCCGCCGTTATCTTGGCGGTTCTGGGCGCGATTGACAGTCTCTTGACCTCTCTCGTGGCCGATAATGTGACCCGCACCCGTCATAATTCCGATCAGGAATTAATTGGTCAGGGCGTGGGCAATACGATTGCCGGTTTCTTCGGCGCGCTTCCGGGCGCCGGCGCCACCATGCGGACCATGGTCAATATCAGAACCGGAGGGACGACAAAGATTTCCGGTATGGTGCACGGCTTGGTCCTTCTCGCCATTGTATTGGTTCTGTCGCCGCTCGCGGCAAAGATCCCGCATGCCGTTCTGGCCGGTATTCTGGTCAAGGTGGGCTATGACATTATCGACTTTTCTTATATTCGCAGCGCCCTGAAAGGCCCGCGTTTTGACTATGTCATCATGATGCTGGTTCTTCTCGTGACGGTCTTTGTCGACCTTATCACGGCGGTCGGTCTCGGCGTTGTCCTGGCGGCTCTGGCCTTTGTCTGGCGCACAGCCGATGTTCAGCTCAAAGAGGCGTCTAACGTTCTGCCCCGCACAACTACGCCGGAAGAACGCAAAATCCTCGAAGAGTCCGACGGACGGATTTCCATGTTCGATTTCGGCGGCGCGATGAGCTTTAGCGCCGCGGCCGACCTCGGCCATCATGTCCGTCAGGGCGTTCCAGCAGGTTCAGGCGCTATCATCCTGGACTTCTCGCGTCTGCCTTTTGTCGACGTGTCGGCGGCCCGCGCCATTGAAACCATCGCCGTGGATGCCAAAGCCTCCGGCAAGCGGGTCTATACGAGCGGCATCAGCCCTGAAGTCATGAAAAAGCTGAAAGGCCTGCGCATCGACGAGGCGCTCGATCCGAACTATGCGTTCGAAGATCGCCTGACTGCGCTTCGCCATGCCGCCGAGCAAATCGGCAGCAACCCCAAGGGCGGTAAGCCGACATCCGGCAGCGAACCGCTTCCGGCGTAGTGCCGAAAGACGATGCCTATCAAATCAACCGGCCCTCGGGCCGGTTTTTTATGGCAACACGTTAGGCCATTGCGCCAATAAAAAACCCGCCCCGTTAGACGGAGCGGGCCTAATATTCGGCTTCGTTTTACCGAGACTCTTTATTTTACGTCAGCTTCCGTCATGGACGACACCAAGACATCGCCTTCTGCCGACAGCGCGCTCACGGGGACGGCTTTCGCCTGTCCTTCGAGATTAACAGCGCTGATAACGCCGGCCTCTGTCGTTTGCAGACCACTAATCGTTCCGAGCATCGCGCCGGAAGTTGACATGACAGTCGTGCCAATCGTCAGCATACCGTCCAGAGACGTCGTAGGCGCTCTGGCCGCCACGCCCGCTTCTGTCCGGCCTGAATAGCGCGCATCTGCGGAGGAGTTAGACTGAACGCCAACCGCCACCGGGCTGGAAATGCCAACGCCGACACTCGAAGGAGCCGTCACGCCGAGGGTCGTGCCGGCTTCCGCGTCGCCGGAAACCGTCCCGTCAACATCTGCCTGGCTCTGAACAGTTTCGCCCGTACCCACTATAGTCTCTGACATGGCGTCATTCTGAGCTTCAATGGAAGCGGCGGTTCTACCCGACGTTTTCGTCGCCGTATCCACCATCACCTCGCCAGCTGTTTCAACGGTTGTCTGACCCTCGGTCATGGTGTCGAGCATCTCCTGCCTGACAGCGCTGCCGTCAATCTCGGCGCCGGTTCGTGTCGTGCTGGACAAATCGGTCTGTGATCTGGCGTTCGCCGCGGCGTCAGCCGTTGTGTCCGTCATGACGTCGTCGCCCAGACGGCTCTGAGCATCGCCCATAGCGTCCGCTCCGACCTCTGTCTGATTGGAAAGATCGGTCTGATTTTCAAGGTCAGCCTTGGCTTTGGCCTTGCGCAGATCGGACTCTTTTTCCAGACGGGTTTTGGACTGCAGGTCAGTTGTGGTGCGCGCGGTCGAATCGACAACGCCTCCAACCTGACCGGTTACGCCGCCCAGCTGGGCCGTGGCAGGCGAAATAACGAAGAGGGAAGCCACAAGCGCAAAGCCGGCGGCTCCGGATTTAAGGAATTCTTTTGACATGTTATGTCCTTTCTTTTTCTCCATGGGCTATTAAACGGTTATTCCCCATCGGAGTTCCCGCCAAAGACAGCCCAAATAAGGCCGGAATGCGGCCACAGCATTTCAATTTGGACAGGTTTAAAGACGTTTAAATAAGACGGCCGAGCCGTGTTACGGCCCAAAAAACAGTGTCCCTGTCAAAGACAACACGCTAGGGGTGAGTTCAGGGAGGACTTATTTTGAAAACTGACCATATCGCCGAATATATGCAGCGCGTCCAAGACGTTTAGGCATCGAAATCACGGGTTGTTTTCGATGCGCGGGCTTTGTCGCTTTCCTGTATTTGCCCTTGAGTTTGCTTTTGGCTCATGATTTGTCTCCGTCGTTGAGAGACGAGGCTTATCATTGACCGCTCCAGCCATTGGAGGAAAGATTGCTTAATTGGGTGTTTATGGGTGTGTTATTGGTATTGTAAAATGGGTGTAATTGGGTGTATTATTGGATGGAATGATAAAAATAGACACCATAACGATCACGCCCGACATATTGGCTTTGATTTCAGAGATCGATGAATTCAAGGGCGCTTGGCGGGCGCTTGGTACATTAGCGCCTGAACGCCTATCGGCACTACGGCGTGTGGCGACCATTGAAAGTATCGGATCATCCACACGTATTGAGGGGAGCAAACTCTCAGACCGTGATGTGGAAAAGCTCCTTTCCAATCTTGAAATCAAATCCTTCGAGACACGCGATGAACAGGAAGTCGCGGGATATGCGGACGTGATGGAAGCAGTGTTTCGCGCATGGACAGACATCCCTGTATCCGAGAACCATATCAAACAGCTTCACCGTGATTTGCTAATGCATAGCCAGAAAGATGAACGCCATCGCGGGAATTACAAGACAGGCTCCAACAGCGTCGCGGCTTTTGATGAAACGGGCAAGCAAGTCGGTATCGTGTTCGAGACTGCTTCGCCGTTCGATACGCCGAGGCTCATGGAAGAGCTGGTGACATGGACGCAGCAGGCTCTTGAAAACAAGTCATTGCATCCAATGCTAGTGATTGCGGTGTTTATTGTCGTGTTTTTGGAAATCCACCCTTTTCAGGACGGGAACGGACGATTGAGCCGCGTTCTGACAACGCTTCTGCTTTTGCGTTGCGGCTATGAATATGTCCCTTATTCATCATTGGAAAGTATCATCGAGAAAAGCAAGGAAGGCTATTATCTGGCGCTGCGCCAAACCCAAGGCACGATCAGAACGGATGCGCCGAACTGGCAGCCTTGGATTTTGTTCTTCCTGCGCTCATTACATCGCCAGATGAAAAACCTCTCGGTCAAAGTCGAGCGGGAGAAAATCGTGCTGGCCGCATTGCCAGAGTTGTCTGTTCAAATCCTTGAACATGCCCGTAAACATGGGCGTGTGACTATTGGCGATATGATTAGACTGACGGGTACAAGCCGCAATACGCTCAAAGAGCATTTCCGCAACCTTGTTGATAAAGGCCATCTTGTCATGCACGGACGCGGGCGCGGCGTCTGGTACGCGTTGGCATAAAACTCATCCATCAATCTTCCGCAATTCCACAATCAAAGCCTCTTTGACGGCCTTGCAAGCTTTATCAAACTCAATCTGAGTAAAGGTGAACGCTCCAATGAAATCCTCGCCGCGTTCGCCATTTTTGTATGCTTTTTTGTGAGCGTGAATGACAGAATTATGGTCTGATAACATTTCGGAGACTCGCTCCCGAAGTTCATCAATTTCAGGAAAATAGGCTTTAAACAAAAGCTCAATTCGATGAGCGTCAATGTCCGCTTCCTCCCCCACTTCAATCAACTGGTCGAGGTATTTGTTATAATCAACCTGACCTTCCATCACTTTGGTCAGCATCAAGTGAGATGTCAAAACATGTGTGTTCTATTTCGAAAACAAGCCATATAATTCCTCTGCCACCTGTACTTTTCTCTGACGGTCGCTTTGGAAAACTTCATGCTCAAACTGCGCTTTTTGAGTTTTAGCTTGGTTTTTATGACTGAAATACGCCGTCAAAATGGACGAAAGAAGCGCAATTAACGCGCCTACAATCAATAAGGTAATTTCAGACCAAAACTCCATAGCCACATCTAACTAGAACAATTCAGACGATTCTACGACTCGATTATTTGCATCCACCCATCTTGGTGCTGCGGGAAATGCGCTAGATGTTGCGGGACACGAACGCGGCGCACTGGTAGTGTTTTTGTGCCGCGCCATGTTTTCACGCTCACCCGATCTGTAGGCGGATGATTGGGGTTTGGATAAAACTGCCCCGCTTTGAGTTTGAGATAATATGGCTATTTATTATGAAATATCGGCGGGATGTCCTTGCCAGAAATGAAGCTAATCACTTCATCATCGGCCATATTCAGCACCTCTTCAGGCGTAATTAGAGACCGTCTCATTTTAGAGCGCCGCCGCGCATTTTCGCTGTAATATAACAACCCTTGTGAAATCTGAACGGGATGACGGTGATAAGAACACCGAGCAGCCATGACGTGCCGTTTACTGCTGTCATAGCCGCATTGTGCCGATAACCGCTGCCGCCTCCCTTATATGCGCTGAGCGTTAAATCACCTGCCTTATCGGCGAAAGTGAAGACGAGGACGGCCGCGATACTGTCGTGAAGCCGACATTTAAGCCACTCGATGAAGTTATGGGCCGCGTCCATATCAGTCCGAGCCAGTATTTCGATAATGTCCCGCTCATTTCTTGGGAATTCTATATTGGCGGTTATCAACCCGCGCAGAAATGGCTCAAAGACCGAAAGGGGCGGGAGCCGTCCTTTGACGATCTGCGCCATTATCAGAAAATCATCAAAATCCTCTCCGAGACCGACCGGATCATGAAAACGATAGAGATGAATTTGGGTTAGACCGGCTCTTTTTTGCTGTCATTCCGCATCTTCGCTTCGCTACGTGCGGAATGACAGAGAAAGAGTTGATTAAAGGGCCTGTAAGCTTGATGACTCCCTTCGCCCCCTCCCACTCCCGTGACGTCTTAACCGTCCGCCCCCTTTCACAGAGATGTGACTCCTCTGTTTAGAGACGCGGGGAACGGATTTTGCTATGCGGAATTTATTGTTGGCGGGCCTGACACCTTTAGGGCTCGCCGGCAAACCAGATATCATTTTCCCGAAACGGAAAGGAAACGCTATGCAGATCAAACCCTATATTATCGCGCTCGCTCTGGCCGGATTGCCGGCTCTGGCGGCGGCCCCGGCTGCCATGGCCGATGACTCCCCGGTCTATACCGGCACCTTCTCTGATGACGCCCTTCAGGGCTATGACGCTGTGGCCTATTTCAAACAGGGGAAAGCCGTGGAAGGCGAGAAAAAATTCTCGACCCGATACAAAGGCGCGGAATGGAAATTTTCTTCCCTGGAAAATCTCAACGCCTTTATCTCCAACCCGGAAAAATACGCGCCGCAATATGGCGGCCATTGCGCCTGGGCCGCCGCGCAGGGCAAAACGGCCAAGGGCGACGCCAAGAACTGGACAATTGTCGATGACAAGCTTTACCTGAACTATAATGACGACATTCAGAGCAAATGGGAAACGGACAAACGCAATCTCATTACCCAGGCGGATGCAAAATGGCCAGAGGTGATCAACTAGGCCCTTTCGTCTCTATCCCCGGGACTGCCCCCCTCTCCTCGCAGTCCTG
The DNA here is from genome assembly GCA_029936425.1 of Litorimonas sp. GTDB lineage: Bacteria > Pseudomonadota > Alphaproteobacteria > Caulobacterales > Maricaulaceae > Litorimonas. The sequence goes on along the minus strand of JAPYSU010000016.1, from coordinate 6,744 downwards.
CCGCGCCCTGCAAAACCGGTCCCTCTTGGCTTGGTTTTGCAGGGCGTTTGCGTTTTCGGCGGCCGGGTCTCTGGTTCGGCGGCCGGATCTCTGGCGCAGCGAGGCGGGGCGCCTGCAGAAAATCAAAAAAGTACAAAAAATTTTCATAAGCCCACTTGCGGACGCTCCGGCGCCCTCTCATATGCGGGTCACTGGCACTCTCCCTATGGGAGTGCTAAACGTTAACCCTGAGAACCTGAGAGAGTGAGACTATGAAATTTCGTCCCCTCCACGACCGCGTGGTCGTCGAACGTGTCAAAGAAGACACAAAAACTTCCGGCGGCATTATCATTCCTGATAACGCCACTGAAAAACCTTCCGAAGGCAAAGTTGTCGCAGTCGGCCCCGGCGCCCGCGGCGAAGACGGCAAAGTTGTTGCCCTCGATGTCAAAAAAGGCGATCGCGTCCTGTTTGGCAAATGGGGCGGTACGGAAGTCAAGATTGACGGCAAAGACCTGTTGATCATGAAAGAATCCGACATCATGGGTGTGATTGGTTAAGCCAGCACGCCTCGATCATGCCCGCTCTGGCGGGTATTTTAATACCTGAACACTCAATTCTCTAAGGAGATATTATTATGGCGGCTAAAGACGTCAAATTCGGCTCGGAAGCACGGGCCAAAATGCTGGAAGGCGTAGATATTCTCGCCAATGCAGTTAAAGTCACGCTCGGCCCAAAAGGTCGTAACGTTGTTATCGAAAAATCTTTCGGCGCCCCGCGCACAACCAAAGACGGCGTCTCCGTCGCGAAAGAAATCGAGCTGGACGACAAGTTCCAGAACCTCGGCGCGATGATGCTCCGCGAGGTTTCCTCCAAAACAAATGACAAAGCCGGTGACGGCACAACCACCGCGACCGTTCTGGCGCAAGCCATCGTTCGCGAAGGCCTGAAGCGCGTCGCCGCCGGGATGAACCCGATGGATCTGAAACGCGGTATCGACAAAGCTTCGGCTGAAATCGCGAAAGACCTGCTGGCCAAAGCCAAGAAAATCTCGAAATCCGAGGAAATCGCTCAGGTCGGCACAATCTCTGCCAATGGCGAACCGTCCATCGGCGAAATGATTGCCGAAGCCATGTCCAAAGTGGGCAATGAAGGCGTCATCACCGTCGAAGAAGGCAAAACAGCCGAAACAGAACTCGACGTTGTGGAAGGCATGCAGTTTGACCGCGGTTACCTGTCCCCTTACTTCATCACCGACTCTGAAAAGATGAAAGCCGAGCTGGACGATCCGTACATCTTACTTTGCGAAGGCAAGCTGACCTCCCTTCAGCCTATGCTGCCGATCCTCGAAGCGGTTGTCCAAACCGGCAAGCCTCTGATGATCATCGCGGAAGACATTGAAGGCGAAGCGCTTGCAACGCTCGTGGTCAACAAACTGCGCGGCGGATTGAAAATCGCCGCTGTCAAAGCCCCTGGTTTCGGCGACCGCCGTAAAGCCATGTTGCAGGACATCGCGATCCTGTCTGGCGGCACAGTGATCTCTGACGATCTCGGCATCAAGCTCGAAAACGTCACACTGAAAGACCTCGGCACCGCCAAGCACGTCCACATCACCAAAGACGATACAACGATCGTTGATGGGGCCGGCAAGAAGAAAGACATCACGGCCCGCGTCGAGCAAATCCGCGCCCAGGCCGAAGCGACGTCTTCCGATTACGACAAGGAAAAGCTGCAAGAGCGTCTGGCGAAACTCGCCGGCGGTGTAGCCGTGATCAAAGTCGGCGGTTCGACCGAAATCGAAGTGAAAGAGCGTAAGGACCGCGTTGATGACGCGCTGAACGCTACGCGCGCCGCTGTTGAAGAAGGCATCGTCCCAGGGGGCGGAACCGCTCTCTTGCGTGCCTCTCTGTTCATTGATGTCGAAGGCCTCAATGATGACGAGCAAGCGGGTATCGAAATCGTCAAAGCCGCTCTGCAATATCCTCTGCGCCAAATCGCAGACAATGCAGGCGTCGAAGGCGCGGTTGTGGCCGGCAACATCATTGCCGAAAACAAAGCCAATTACGGCTATGACGCCCAGAACGACAAATATGTCGATATGGTCAAAGCCGGCATTATCGACCCCGTCAAAGTCGTCCGCACAGCGCTTCTCGACGCTGCCTCTGTCGCAGGTCTCATCCTGACCACAGAAGCCGCCATCTGCGAAGCGCCGAAAAAGGAAGAAGGCGGCATGCCCGATATGGGCGGAATGGGCGGCATGGGAGGTATGATGTAAGTGAGGGATTTAATCCGCCCCTGCGGATTAAATTAGGGCGGCAAAGCCGCCCTCCCGAACTTCTTTGGAAATTTGCCCAAAGCAAATTTGCCAAAGCGTTCGCCTCACTCGCTGATCTCTCAGTCCGAGTATTTTGAGGGTCACCTGAAAAGGTGGCCCTTTTTTACGCAAATGCGCCCAACACTAGCGCAATAAAATTGCGCTCCGAAGTTTCTTGGAAATTTTGCCAAAGCAAAATTGTCCAAGTGTTGCATCCCTCGCCGACTTTCCAGTCTCGCGAAATATTATGAAGGCGGCTTTCGGGCCGCCTTTTTTATTGATCAAAACTCCTTCCCCCGTTTACGGGGGAAGTCCCGCAAAGCGGGGATGGGGGGAGCGTATTTCGCCAACCTCCATTTTATGTAGCTCCCCCCTCCGAGCCGCATGGGCGGCCCACCTCCCCCGTGAACGGGGGGAGGAAATTACACCCCTACCCCAGACCCATCTTCAACCAGGCCACGGCCTCGGCCCGCTCTTCGGGCTCATAGACCCGCATTTCCAGACCCGGCCAGAGCGCGCCCTCGACCTTGGCAAAGGTACGGACAAACCCGCTCCGCGAGATTAGCGCGCATTTCTTCATGAATTTGGCCATTTTGAAAACTTCGCCCAGACGGCCAAATTCTTCCTTGAAGGCGCCGAGGCTCGGAAACTCCAGCTTTTCCATCTCTATGCACAGATTGAACTCCGCCTGCTGTTCGGCCTGCGATTGCAGCCAGTCCAACGCCGCCGCCATATCCGCCTCGGAAACCTTTCCGGTCACGGTCATAAAGGCAATACCGTCTTTGAATTGGAGTTGGGTGGTGTTTGTCTTGATCATACTCTCTCTCCGTCAATCGAAGGTGGGGAAAGATAGAATGATTTGAGGGGGTGTGGGGTTCCGTGTGGGGAGATAAAAAAGGTCGCTCGAACAAACTGATTTTCTTTTGATAACTGAGAGCTGCCGACCGCAATCGGCTCAAAGGAGCGTAAATCGAAAAATTCTATTGATATAATAATTAGGTGGCTCTTAATTTGTTTCAGGGGCTTTCTTTTTTAAGTCAACATTTTCTATTGCTAACAGTTCGCCAGTCTCTATAAAGCAGAATTAATTACAACCTTAACTGTATAGTGAACTTTTGTATGACGCCAGATGACTTCAATTTTGAAAATATCTCAAAGATTCTAGAAGCAATGGAAGATGACAATCGCTCAAATTCATTAAAGTTTTTAAAGTGGTTTTTACTAAATATTGTAGGACTGGACGAAATAGGTTCAGTTGACGCGATTTGTGATGGGGGCAATGATAAAGGAATTGATGGACTCTTTATTGATCACGACAACGAACAAATTATTTTCATCCAATCAAAACTAAAGCAAAATGATGACAAGCAAATTGGCGACGCTGAAATACGCGGTTTTTCTGGTAGTATCCAACTGTTCGACAGCGAAGAAAAAGTCCAAAAAATATTAGAAGGAACGCCAAACAAAGAACTCTCCAACATTCTAGAAACAAATAAAGTCGATGAATTGATTAAAAATGGATACAACTTAAAAGGATATTTTGTTACCAACAGTACGGCAAATTCTCACGCAGAAGAATCAGCAGGGGTGGCCGGAAATATATCTATCTATGACCGAGTCAGCTTGTCCAAAATATTTATAGAACCAGCAACTGGAGGCGGGGTAACAGGGGAAAAGGTGTTTAAGTATGATGCAGAACCACTAGAGTATCAGGCTTCTACCAATGTAAAACAGATCACCTTTATGGCAAAGGCAACCGACCTGATAACCTTGGATGGAATTCAGGACAATACACTATTTGATATTAATGTTAGATATCCATTAGGTAACACGAAGGTAAATAAGGGAATAAAAAAATCCGTAGAAAATAATAAGGAGCATTCTTTATTCGCGCTCTTTCATAATGGTGTGATTATTTTATGTGACGAATTACAGGTTGATAAAAATACATCTGAAATCTCTATTAAAAATTACGCAGTGGTGAACGGCGCGCAAAGCATTAAACAACTGTATTTAAATGCTGATAATTTAACGGACGACTTGCACGTTCTCACCAGAGTTATTGATGCTAAAATAATGTCTAAATTGGCCAGCAACATAACAGAAAGAACAAATACTCAAAATGGAGTTCGACCACGAGATAAACGGTCAAACGACTTGATCCAATCGCGAATTGCCGGAGAATTTGTAGAACTAGACCTAGGCTACGCATACGAAATCAAACGGGGAGCAGAGACCGATAAAATTGTTATAACAAACGAAAAGGCCGGAAAGTTATTAATTACTTTTGATTTGATGGAGTCTTTTTCAACACACCAACTCTCTAATATTTTTGAAACAAGGTACCACGACATTTTTGCACGTCCAATCGTTAATGCCTCTAGAATAATAGGGATTGATGCAATCTATAGCGAAGTAGAAAATGCTTGTTCGGGCTTGAAGAACAAAAGTTTTGGAAGTTATGCTCAAACAAAATACTTAATACTTCAAACACTTTCCCAGATTTTTAAAGACGAAGTAGGTGAATATAATTTGTTCAAAGATATTTCAGAAATTGTGGCAAATGGCGAAATTGAGGTATTGCGATTTGTCTCAAAAGAGATTTTAGACGATCTCATTATTGATCTAAATCATGAAGAACAGAATGTTTTGGAGGAATTTAACTTCAAATCTGACTTGAAAAATAGAAAATTCTGTAACGATTTGATGGGAAGTTTGATTAAAGACAGAATGAAAGATATTAAAAAAGGTAAAGCACATTCGGTCGAAAAACTGGTCGCCAGTTTCTACAGCTAGATAAACTTTATTAGGTTTTTCTTATACACTCAGGACGAATTCCAATCGCCAAAACTGGGCAGCCTCCATTCCGCCCTGCATCAAGCCTATATAACAATTTACCCATCCAAGTTGTTGAAGCACCGAATTTTTTATAAACATCTTCTTTGCCTTCGGTAAGGCCGTCTTTTTTAAGTACCTTTCCCAAACTTCTAAAATAATTAGTGTCTAATGAGGATCCGCGCGTCAGAATTATTCCTAAATCAATTGCACCAGCTTCGTAAAAGGCAGAAAAAGCATAGAGGTCTCGATCATATGTTTGATCTTTGCTGTTCCACTCGAGATCTAATGCGACTTTGTCGCTTACAAAATCAATCCGGTGACCATCAAGATAACCAACCTTTGTATACTCGTGAACAGTTTTAGAACGCTTTTTAGCATCGAGCAGCTTAACGTGTAGGTCGGCAGAAATTCTGAGTTCGCGCCAGTTGTCACTAAATAAAGTATCTACATACTTAGCAATTGGTCCCTTGCTGCCACCAGGAACGCGGATCATGGTTTCAGATATTTCAAATTTTCGTAGGGCTTCGAGCAAAGAATCGAATTGGGCCGGAAAACTTGTGGCTAAAATCCCCGCTGCATTTCGGTAACTGTGAATTTCGAATTTTTGCAATAATTCATCATCAAAATAGTGGGAAGTATATTTGTCTGGGTCTGCGCCACGACCAAAAGACACATCATTTTTTTCAGACATCTGGAACTATTCCGCAGCTTCTAATTCTGAATTGTAGCTATACGTTTTCCAGGTCGGTTTATAGTCGGCATCAGCCTGATTCCCCCAAACTGTCCAGTCGTCTCGGATGCCCCGCCCAAACAATTCCAAAAAGGGGCCAGGACTACAAGATTCAATCAAATCATACTGTTCATCGGGCTTACGAGAATGCTCACGCTTACGCGATGCAATTAGGTTTACCTGACTTCGTCCGGGAGCCAATGTTCGAGCATTCTTGCCGCGAACGCCGAATAATATTACTTCGGTTACATTCCGAAAATAAAAACCCACACCGCGCCCGTCAGATCCCCCGTCTTTTCGTATTTTGTGCCAAATAATGTTAGACTTATATGTAAATCCCCACTCTTTCAGGACTCGAAGTCCATCAGGCAACAAGGCGTTGGGAACCCATAAGTAGCAGTGAGCGGTGTCTTCCAAATGCTCTTCAACTGGCAACGCGCATATATCATCTAATTTCATAGTCGGATATCTTGCTAATCTTTTGTGTTCGGGCGCCACTTTCCCGGTGCGGTTCGTGAACCGCCAAGGTGGATCGGCCATGATTGTCTTAAATTTCTGGCCATCTAAGAAAGTTCTTAGATTTTCGTTTGCTTCATGTTCCATACACTCTTCCCGATTCTCTAAGGGAACTTAGACTAATCCGCTAGAATAACAAATTTGGTGTTTCGACTTACACACACAGAACATATCAAGAACATAAAAATAGTCAAATTTTTGCAAAGGACAAACCCTCTCCGCACTTATCCATTTAAAAACCCAAATCCGTTCAGACACTTATCAAAATTCCAAGAGATAGATCCTCACTTCCCTATTTGCCCTTATATTCAGAATTGTTCTTTTGCTCATGGACAGGAAGACGTCACCTTCTGGAGCACGAGACGGC
>JAPYSU010000027.1 GCA_029936425.1 Litorimonas sp. | reverse complement strand
ACACAGGAGGATCGCTACAAGGCCGCTGCGATAAAACCGCTGCCGCGGGGCCTGGTCCTTGCGAAACATTACCAAATTCGGTCTCCGGCAAGGATACCGACCCCGCGGGCAGTCCACCTTATTCAAGGACGAACGCAAAGGCTGACCCCCAGATGGGCAGTGGGAGGAAGCGCTTGGGCGATGCACGATTCAGAAATTACGGTTGCGCCTTTACCCTTCGTCATTACCCGACTTGATCGGGTAATCCATATGGTGAAGGTTCGGCTAAATGAGATCTCTAATTTACATTTAACAGTCGCCTCTTGCGCCGAACTGCAAATTCCTACTTGTCGAAAGAACATCGTATGGATTGCCCGATCAAGTCGGGCAATGACGGAGAGGGGAGTAGGGATAGATTGGACTGTTAGAGAAACTGCAGCTGCATCCTCACTACCTCTGCTTCGCAGAGCCGCGTTCGGATGGTGACGGCGGCTTGGGCCGCGTGACTACGAAAACGGCCACGAGGAGCAGACAAATCCCCTGTACGGTAATCGCCCAGACCGGGAGGTGGAAGAGGAAAGCGAGGCCGAAAGAGGCCAGAATGGAAATAATGGTGAGGATTTTGGCTTTCGTCGGAATGGCGCCGTGCTCGTTCCAATTATTGATCATCGGGCCAAAGACCTTATGCGCCATAATCCAGTCATGTAGCGCCGGAGAGGAGCGGGCAAAGGCATAGGCCGCGATAATCATGAATATGGCGGTCGGCAGCAGCGGGAGAAACATGCCAATCGTGCCGAGCGCAACGCAAGTCGTGCCAAGGCCGATCCAGAGCCAGCGCCTCGGAGAAAACCGTTTCATGATAGGACTGTTTTCAACATGATGACTTTGCCTCTACGGCTTTTGACGCAGAACTTCACCAAATCTTTGCAGAATTTTTCTCACGGGGTGTTAAGACATAAAATCCCGCAGACCTATCACCATGATTGAAACCTGCCCTTCGCTTCGTTAGACCCTCGCTATGACCTCACTTTCCGAAAAAACCATTCTTGTCACTGGCGCCTCTCGCGGTATCGGCGCGTCGCTCAACGCTTTATTATCCGAAAGGGGGGCAACCGTGATTCCCCACTCCAGCGGCCCGAGCGACAATACCGATGACAGCTTTATCTATTGCGATCTGAGCGAGGCCGGCGCGGGGCAGAAGCTGTTCGATATGGCGCTGGAAAAGCATGACCGCATAGACGCCGTGATTAACAATGCAGGGGTTTATCTGCCGTCCTCCCTCGTTGGGGATGACTGGGACAGCGGATGGGACAGGACCATGGCGGTCAATGTCCGCGCCCCGGCCGATATTTGCCGCGCCGCGATTGCGCATTACCGCGAAACGGGCGGCGGACGCATTATCAACATTGCCAGCCGGGCCGGACAGCGCGGCGACGGCGTGGACCAAGCCGCCTATGCGGCCTCTAAGGGCGCCATACTTGCCATGACCAAGACCTGGGCGCGGGCGCTGTCAGGCGAGAATATGCATTTTTACGCCATCGCGCCGGGTTGGGTGGAAACCCGTATGGCCCCGCAGGATATCGAAAACCGCAGAAAGGCCGTCACCGAAATTCCTCTGGGCCGCGTCGCTCAACCCGAAGAGATCGCCGAATTCGCGGCGTTTCTGCTCTCCGATGCGTGTCCGTCCGCCGTGGGCGCGACCTTTGATATTAACGGCGCGAGCTATGTGCGTTAATGGCTGAGGCCCGCCGCATTATCGGCCTCGATCCGTCCCTTGTGGCGTGTGGTTGGGGCGTCATTGATGTGCGCGGGAACAAAGCCTCTCACGTGGCTCACGGCGTGATCTGTCCGCCCAAGAAAGAACCGCTCGCGAGCCGTCTGACCTTCCTGTTCAACGCCATTATAGACGTGATTGAAGACCATCAGCCGATTGAAGCCGGCGTGGAAGAGGCGTTCATGAAAGACAATGCGATGAGCGCGCTCAAGCTCGGACAGGCGCGGGCGGCCTGTATATTGGCGGCGACCTCACATGGACTAAATGTTGGGGAATATGCCGCCCGTCTGGTTAAGAAATCCGTGGTCGGCACAGGCGCGGCGGACAAAGCCCAAGTCGCGCATATGATGAATATCCTGCTCCCCGGCGCCAAGGTCAAAGCCGGAGACGCCGCCGACGCCCTGGCCATTGCGCTGACCCACGCTCATCACAAGCGCCTCTAATCGAGCGTATTGGTTTGGCGCAGGCGCGGGAAGAGCTTCGCCCATAATGCCGCGACTCCGATGGCCGCAATTCCGCCGGCAGTGACAGTGAAAACGGCGCCGTAAACAGCCGCCATTAATCCGGCCCGCGCTTCGCCCAACTCATTCGACGCGCCGAGGAAGATAGAATTAACCGCATTCACCCGGCCCCGCACATGGTCCGGCGTCCAGAGCTGGAGGATGATTTCGCGGATATAGACGGACACCATATCAAACGCCCCAACCCCCATCAGCGCCAAAATGGAAAGCCAGGCCACCGTTGAAAACCCAAAAATCGTGGTCATCACGCCGAATAAGGCGACCGTGACAAACAAAAGAACTCCGGCATGTCGTTTGATCGGAAACGCGATGAGGAGAGTAATCATGATGACCGCGCCCAGGCCAGGCGCCGCCCGGAGCAGCCCCAAGCCAATAGGTCCGACTTCCAGAATATCACGCGCATAAATCGGCAGAAGCGCCACCGCCCCGGCCAAAAGTACAGCAAACATATCCAGAGAGATCGCGCCTAATACGATTTTTTCTTTCCAGATATAGCTGAAACCTCCGATCAAAGTGGAAAGCGACGTCCCGGCTTTTTCAAAGGTTTGAGGGGGCTTGGGAATGGAAAAGATGAGCAAAGCCGCAACGGCGTAAATAACGGCCGCTGTCCCGTAAGCGATCGGCCCTGAGAGGCCGTAAAGCAAACCACCTGCAACAGGCCCGAAGATAGAGGCCAGCTGCCAAGAGGACGTTGTCCAGCCCACCGCATTAGCGAAATCGGATCTTGGAACCAGATTAACGACCAGTGATGACGAGGCCGGATTATGAAACGCCCGCGCCACGCCGAAAATGGCAAGTAGAGACAGCACCCAGACAGGGTAAAATTGTTGGGTGACCGCTAGATAAAGTATTGCTCCCGCGCAGGCCATCTCGACAATAATCGAGGTTCCCATAACCATACGGCGGCCCAATTTATCAGAAGCGAGACCGGTTGCAATCACGAGTAAGAGCGCCGGGGCGAATTGCACTAAACCGATGAGGCCTAGCAGGAGCGCGTTTTGCGTCTCATCATAAATCTGCCAGCCAACAGCAACGGATACGATTTGGGTGGCGAAAGACGTCAAGAATCGCGCGCTGAAATATTGCGCAAAAGAACGGTGCTTAAAGGCGGCGAAGCGGTCGTCGGTCATTTCGCGGCCTTATAGATATAAGACCGTAAAATGAATGCTTATTTTGACCTATCTATTTGCGCGGCGGCAAATAGGGTTCCGGTTCAGGCGCCGGTGGATAATAGGTCGGCGGCGGAGGTGTATAAACAGGCGGTTCCGGCTCAGGCTCTGGGGCGGGCGGCACGTAAACGGGCGGCTCCGGTTCTGGCTCCGGCTCGGGAATATAGACAGGCGGAGGAGGGGGAGGCATGTAAACCGGCGGCGGCGCGACCGGGGCGCAGCACGGCACGCAACACGGATCAGGCTGCACATACCCACAGTCTGCAAAGGCTGTGTCACAGGCTTCAGAGCCATAACGCGACGACTCATATGTTGCGACGGTATCATATCCACTTCCATGGCCCGCGCCGTAACGCGTATCTGCGGAATGGGTTGAACATGCACTCAAGGCGACGCTGCCGAGCACAGCCAAGAGGGCGAAACGGGACGTAGGAGTGCTGAACATAGCGAATCTCTCTCATAAAAGTTATCAACAGACTCGCAGAAACCGCTTAACGCTTCGCTAACGCCATTCCCTTTGCGTTTACCGCGCGAATCCTTACAACTCGAAACATGATTCATTTTATGGTTTTTTTCACATGATCGGCATGATTTCAGGGGTCTGCCTGATGGCGGGGACGGGCGAGGCGATTATCGATTGCTCCGGCGTCGGCTATTTGCTGCAATGCGGGTCCCGCACCCTTGCCAAACTATCGGAAGGTGAGGCTACGCGCCTGCATGTTGAAACCCATGTGCGCGAACAGGCTATTATCTTATTTGGTTTCCACTCAGAGGAAGAGCGCGCCTGGTTTGTTCGTCTGCAATCCGTGCAGGGCGTGGGGCCGAAAGCGGCGCTTGCTATTTTGGACATTCTTTCCCCCGGCGAGATTTTATCTGCGGCGTCATTGGAAGACAAAACCGCCTTTTCCCGCGCGTCTGGCGTAGGGCCGAAATTGGCTACGCGGATAGCGACAGAACTCTCTGGCAAGCCCGCCCCGACCGGACGCGGCTTTCAGCCAGTCTTCACGGCCCCGTCCGGCGAGGCCGGAACGGAGGGCAGCCGCAATGAAGGCCTGTCCGATATGGGCCTTCGTAATGACGCGGTCAGCGCGCTCGTCAATTTGGGAATTGGTCAAAGCGAAGCTTTAAGAGCGGTGGCTCAGGCTTACGCATCTTTTGAGGAAGACCCAAATATTGATGCGCTGATCCGTGTCGCGCTTAAAGAACTGGGAAAATAGGCCCGAATATGGAACCGGAATTCTGGAATAAGAAATGGTCTAATCGGGAGATTGCGTTTCATACGGCAAATGTGCATCCCTATTTGGCGGGCCAGCTTTCTACCTTGGCTCTGAGCGAGGGAGCTAGAATATTTCTGCCCCTATGCGGGAAAACGCTTGATATCCATTGGCTCTTAAAACAGGATTTCCAGGTTGTGGGGGTCGAATTGGTTGAAACGGCCGTGCAAGAGCTTTTTGAGGAGCTTGACCTGTCCCCTCACATAATAAAGCGCGGAAGTCTGAAACTCTATCGGGCTAACAATATTGATATCTATGTCGGGGATATTTTTGATCTGGATGTGGCGGAGGTAAGTAAGATTGATGCTGTCTATGATCGGGCGGCTCTCGTGGCATTACCCGAAAAAATGCGTAAAAATTATGCCGATCAAGTCATGAGGCTAAGCGGTTCTGCGCCTCAGCTTCTCATTACATTTGAATATAATCAGGCCGAAATGGAAGGGCCGCCTTTTTCGATTAAACGCCAGGCATTGAACCGCCTCTATGGCGCAACATATGAAATTGAACGGTTGACAGGACGAAAATATGAGGGATTTGAAAAAATGTGTTCCGCCGTTTCCGAAGTCGTCTGGTGTCTGACATGACCGAAGACCGCCTTATATCCTCCGAGGGACAGTTCGGTGATGGCCATGACCGGGCGCTTCGTCCACTGTCTTTTGCAGATTTCGTCGGACAGAAAGGCGCGATTGCGAATTTGCAGGTCTATGTAGAGGCCGCGCGGCGCCGGGCCGAACCATTGGATCATCTCCTGCTGTCCGGGCCGCCCGGATTGGGGAAAACGACGCTGTCGCAAATTGTGTCCCGAGAGCTTGGCGTGAATTTCCGCGCCACATCCGGCCCTGTCATTTCAAAGGCCGGAGATTTGGCGGCTTTGCTGACCAATCTTGAGCCGAATGATGTTCTGTTCATCGACGAAATTCACCGTCTCAATCCGGTCGTCGAAGAAGTGCTTTATCCGGCGATGGAGGATTTTGAACTTGATTTGATTATTGGTGACGGTCCGGCCGCGAGGAGTATCAAGATCGATCTTGCGCCATTTACCTTGATCGGCGCGACAACGCGGGCAGGACTACTTGCCACGCCCCTGCGGGATCGCTTCGGTATTCCGGTACGCCTCGAATTTTACGATACGGACGACCTGACCTCTATTGTTGCTCGGGCAGCGGGCAAACTCGGACTGCTAATGAAACCGGATGGCGCGCGGGAAATCGCGAGGCGGGCGAGGGGAACGCCGCGTGTGGCCGGACGTCTCTTGCGCCGCGTCCGCGATCTTGCGGAACATGAAGGCCACACCGTGATTGACGCCTCTGCCGCCGATCAGGCGCTACGGCGTTTGGGCGTCGATGATATTGGATTGGATAAGCAGGACATGCGCTACCTCCACGCGCTCGCCGAAATGTTTGGCGGCGGCCCTGTCGGGGCGGACACATTGGCGGCGGCTTTGTCAGAGGCGCGGGACGCTCTGGAAGATGTCATTGAGCCTTATTTGATACAGCAGGGGTTTTTACAACGTACGCCGCGCGGACGGGTCGCCACGCCGCGCGCCTATGCACATCTAGGCCTGACCCCGCCAAAACAGCCCCCCGCGCCGAGTCTGTTTGACGGAGGCGAAAAATGACAGAGCAACCTAATCGAAAAGAGCCCACAATGGGGTGGTTTGAGGGACGTGAACATCACTACCCCATCCGCGTTTTCTACGAGGATACGGACTTCACCGGGATAGTCTATTACGCCAATTACCTCCGATTTTTTGAGAGGGCGCGGAGCAGCTATTTCCGCCTTGTCGGCTTTAATCATTCCGATTTATGGGAAGCAGATGACCCGCTCGCATTCGCGATACGCAAGATAGAACTGGATTATAAAAAGCCGGCCCGGATTGATGACTCGCTGACTGTCGTCACGACCTATGACCGTTTCAAAGGCGCTAGGCTCTGGGTCAGTCAGGCGTGTTATTGCGGGGGCGAGCTACTCGTGACCGCTACTAGCGAAGCCGCAAGTATCACGCCCGAAGGACGCCCAAAACGCGCGCCGAAATGGATGGTGGAGAAATTAGCGCCATATTTGGAATCCTAAATTCAATCCGATGAGAAAAGAAAATAAACAAATGACCCAACGCGACAGACTTTTCCTCCTCCCGCCCGGCTTTGCAGATAATTCGAGGCGGGAATATTGTCCGGAATGCGCCGAGGTCTGGGGACTTCTGTCGTATTTCCCCGCGATCAAAGAAAGCGTTGAAATTTCCTACCAGCCCATCGACAAGCCGCGTGGGGATATGGCCGTACAACTTGGCGAGAAGAACCAGAATTGCCCGACTTTGGTTTTACACACTGACAGCCCGTCATATGAGGATTGCGGGATAATGCAGAAGAATGGGCATCGGTTCATCAATAATGCCCGCGATTTTGGTCGGTATTATGCCCATCGCTATGGCACGCCTTTTCCTCGAGGGTAGTTGAAACTTATTTTTTTGGATTTGGACGCTTTCAGAACTTTATCCCACTGAAAACCGACAAGCTCTTCACTCATTTCCCAAAGCTGTTTCTGCCTGTCTTTTTTAAGAGCTTTATCTTCGACAAGCGCGTCACTGACCGGACCGCGCATTTCTCTGAAATTTTGCGGGCCGTAATAGCCGCCGGGGCGGGCTTCTTTACCCGCGGCGCATAAAACGGTTGGCAGCGCGCCTTGCTTTGGATCTTGTCCCATGACGGGGTTTAGAACCTTATAGAGCAGGTTGAAAAATCCGGTGGGACCTGTGCTTTGAAGTGAGGTTTTTGAATATCCGGGATGACAGGCATAGGCCGTCACACCGGTATCGGCGGCTTTAAGGCGTCTGTTCAATTCCAGCGCATACATAAGATTGGCGAGCTTGCTCTGACAATAGGCTTTGGACGGGTCGTAGTCTTTTTCCAGCATGGGATCGAGCCAATGGATGCGGCCATATTTGTGCGCGATGGAACTAACCACGACGATACGCCCAGAGGCTTTCTTAACGAGATCAAAAAGCATTCCATTCAGCAAGAAATGCCCCAGATGGTTGACCCCAAATTGCATTTCAAACCCGTCCTGTGTTTTCTGCTTGGGGGTCTGCATCAGGCCTGCATTGTTAATTAGCCCGTCCAGTTTAGTCGTTATTTCCCGCACTTGTTTGTCACAGGATTTAATAGAAGCCTTATCAGCCAAATCGAGAGAAACGAGGTGGACTTTTCCTGAAACTGTTTCATTCAGCTTTAGCACTGCGCGCTCACCCTTTTCTTGGTTACGAGCGGCAATGATAAGAGACGCACCTGCTTCGCCTAGCATTTTCGCGGCCTCGAAACCGATACCGGAATTGCCGCCGGTGATCAGATACACTTTCCCTTTCAGATCGGGTAGGCGCTCTTCCGTCTAATCTTTAAATCCGCTGTCAGTTATTCTCTGAGCCATGGGCCTTGCTTTCGTTCAGGTGGGTGGAAGTATTATTTATGTGAACAAATTACGTCTGGTAGAGACGCTCGTTCCCGTTTCGTCTAGGTTTATCTCGCCGCGTCTCGACAAATGAGGCCCGGCATCATAGGTCTGTAAAAAACTTTTTGTTGAGGAAATTATGCGCGCTTTTCTTGTTCTGATAATCGTTTTGTTTTTTTCGTCCTGTACACGGGTTGCGGATCACCCCAACCCTCTGGCCGGATTGGAAAAACGGGACGGCTTTTTAGAACTTTATGTTGATACGAATGACAATCGCGTCCTCGCCAAACTTCCCAAGGCTGATAAGGACGGCGTTGCGCTCCGCCTTATTCATACGGCGCGTCTGACGGCGGGTCTCGGTTCCAATCCTGTGGGGCTAGACCGCGGATGGGGGGATAGCGGTAAGATCATCGTTTTCCGTCAGATGGGCAATAAGGTTATCATTGAGGCGGAAAACCTGACCTACCGGGCCGGTCCCGAAAACCCGCTGGAGCAGCGCGCTGTTCAGGAAAGCTTTGCGCGATCTTTTCTTGCCAGTGCAGATATTGTGGACGGGTCTAAGCGCGTAGTCGACCTGACTGATTTTTTGACGAGTGATATTCTTGGCCTGACACAATATTTACAGGACGGCGGACACGGAACCTTCACAGTCGCAAAAGACAGAACCCTCGTTGACACCAAAAATGTGTTCGCTTTTCCCGATAATGTCGAAGTTGACGTCTTTTTCACGCTCAATTCATCCAAGCCGGGACGTGAAGTTGCGACAACAGCGGCAAATGGAAATGACGCGACGCTTATTCAACACCACTCTTTCGTTCGACTGCCGGAAGAGGGCTACACCCCGTTGAAATCGGATCCACGGGTCGGCGCCATAGAAGAAGTGCATTATGATTACAGCGCGCCCCTCTCAGCACCGATTGAAACGCGCCTGGCACGGCGGTACCGCCTTCAAAAAAATGCCGAAGGCAAAGTTATAAAGCCGATCGTGTTCTACATAGATGGCGGCGCGCCGGAACCTATTCGCTCGGCTCTGATCCAAGGCGCAAGTTGGTGGAAAGAGGCCTTTGCGGCGGCCGGCTATGAAGATGCCTATCGCGTAGAGATTCTACCTGAAGACGCGCACCCTCTCGATATTCGCTATAATGTGGTGCAATGGGTGCACCGCCAAACCCGCGGATGGTCCTATGGCGGCGGGGTTTCTGATCCGCGCACAGGGGAAATGCTCAAGGGCCACGTCAATCTTGGTTCGCTCCGCGTGCGGCAGGACAGAATGATATTTGAGGGTCTGGCCGGGGTCGCCAAAACGGATAGCGGCGCCTCTGATGACCCTGTTCAACTCGCTTTGGCCCGTATCCGACAGCTTGCGGCTCATGAAGTCGGACACTCTCTTGGCTTTGCCCATAACTTTGCCGCCAGCGCTTACGGTAAAGAGTCGGTCATGGATTACCCGGCGCCTGATGTGCGGGTTGAGAATGGGGAACTCGATTTTTCAAATGTTTACGGTGTGGGCGTCGGAACTTGGGATAAATTTGCCGCTACCTGGCTCTATGGAAATATGACAATGCCTGAGAGAGAGGCGCTGGTGCAGGAGTCTGTCAAGAAAGGCCTTATTTACGTCGCCGACACCGACGCGCGCAGTATCGGCACAGCGCATCCCATGGGCAATATTTGGGATAATGGGCTGGACGCTGTTGAGGCCCTAAACGAAACATTAGCCGTACGGCGTATTGCATTGGACAATTTTGGACTTCGGAACATTCAATCCGGGCAGCCTGTCTCTGACCTAAATAAAGTCATTGTCCCCATTTATCTATACCATCGTTATCAAACGGCTGCGGCCGGGAAGCTTATTGGCGGCATGTCGTTTCATTACGGCCTTAAAGGCGACGGGCAACCGGCGGCAGAAATTGTGTCTGTGTCTCGTCAAAAGGACGCTCTCGACGCCCTGTTAAAGACGATAAAGCCTGAAACGCTTGACCTGCCGGATGAAACCCTTGCGCTTTTAGGTCCGGCTCTGGCCAGCTATTCCATCGCTGATAGTGAGCGCGAACTCTTTGAGCGCACGGCTTACCCGGCCTTTGACGTCAGCACAGCGGCTGATACGGCCGCCGCGATGACGTTTGAGATTTTGCTCGACCCACGGCGCGTAGCGCGTCTTGTGGAATTTAACCGCCGCGACTCGTCCCAATTGGGCTTTACCGAAATGATGCGCCTCATCGAAGACTCAGTCATGACGCCAGCGGAGAGGGGGCGAACAGGCGAAATCGCCAAAGTCGTTCAGGCCCGGTATGTCTTTTCCCTGATGGATCTGAGCAATAGCGATGTCAGCCCGGGGATAAAGGCGCGGACGGACGCCATGCTTCGCCGTTTGCAGGAGGATCTGAGCCGGAGCGGGTCGGGTCATGGAGACTGGCTGGTGACTCGGATTGAAGAGCATCTGAACAAACCCGCGCCGGCAGCGCCCGAAGTGACGGAATCCAAACCGCTGCCGCCCGGTGGTCCAATCGGGATGGGGCAGATGGAGACGTGCTGGCACTGCGAATTTACGCCTTAGCTGAATTTGGCGAGAGCCGGGCGCCCGCGCCATTTCAAACCATAAAAAAAACCGCCTTCTGTGAGGCGGTTTTTTCTTATTCTTTTCTACAAAAGCTTACGTCTTGGCGTCGGCTTTTTTCATGCCGCGGCCTGTTGTGCGCTCTGTAATCCGCGCGGACTTACCGCGGCGGTCACGGAGGAAGTAAAGCTTGGCGCGGCGGACTTTACCGCTGCGTTTGACTTCGATTTCTTCGACAAGCGGAGAGTAAAGCGGGAAGACGCGCTCGACGCCTTCACCGTAGCTGATCTTGCGAACCGTGAAGCTCTCTTGCAGGCCAGCGCCGGAGCGGGCGATACAAACGCCTTCAAAGGCCTGAAGACGGGTACGTGTGCCCTCTGTAATACGAACCTGAACCACCAGCGTGTCACCGGCAGAAAAATCAGGGATGGTTTTGCCATCTTCGAGCAGACGCTCTTGTTCGGCTTTGTTCAGTTTTTCAATCGCGTTCATGACCGTCTCCATTTTTGGCCTCGCCTTCCGCATATGTGTCCCATAAGTCGGGGCGGCGTGCCTTTGTAATCTCTATTTGTTTTTCGTGCCGCCACTGCGCGATCTTTCCATGATCGCCGCTGAGCAGCACGTCCGGGATGGCCCGGTCCTTCCATTTCCGGGGCTTGGTATAGAGCGGATACTCCAGCAAGCCCGTTTCAAAACTCTCTTCGTCTGCGCTCTCCGATGCGCCCAATACGCCGGGCAGCAATCTGACGCAGGCTTCGATCATGGCTTGCGCCGCGACCTCTCCGCCGGCCAATATGAAGTCGCCGATGGAAATCTCTTCCATTTGGCGGGCTTCTATCACCCTTTGGTCAAGCCCTTCAAACCGTCCGCAAAACACAATAAGACCCGGACCAGAGGAAAGCTGCCTGACGCGATCCTGCGTCAAAGGCTTGCCCCGGGGGGTCAGATAGATAAGCGGTCGGCCATTTCGGGCCACACTGTCAATCGCCGCATCCGCAACATCAGGTTTCAAAACCATGCCCGGACCGCCCCCAGCCGGGGTATCATCGACAGTGCGGTGTCTATTAGTGGAAAAATTTCGAATGTCCACTGTCTCTAACTGCCAAATGCCGCTTTTTTCAGCTCCGCCAATGATAGATGCGCCCAAAACGCCCGGAAAAGCGTCCGGAAACAGGGTCAAAGCCGTTGCGCGCCAAGGATTTGAAGGTTTTTCGCTCATAGGGGCAGGGGAATAAGATGAAAACGGAAAGAATCATAGGATAGATTACCCATAATCATCCTGTCAGTCCGGGGCGCGGAGCGAACCCGGAAGATCGGGAGGTCGTAGGCTTCCAGTGAGATGGCCCGCAACCTCTCGACCTTCCGCATCGGCGGCCTGTCGGCCTTGTGCGGAATGACAGGAAAATATTTAAAATGTGCATTGCCCATGCCTTTCGTCCCACTGCCCATCTGGGGGTCAGCCTTTGCGTTCGTCCTTGAATAAAATGGACTGCCCGCGGGGTCGGTATCCTTGCCGGAGACCGAATTTGGTAATGTTTCG
>JAPYSU010000060.1 GCA_029936425.1 Litorimonas sp. | reverse complement strand
ATTTTAAACTACTGAGTTAATATCTCCTTTCAAACAGCTTCTGCCTCTTTTCAAAGTCTGCGTCGAGGTCTTCCATATAAAGGAGATGGTAAAATTAAACACATTCGGATTTTGAGAACAGAAAAAAAAATGATTCTTCTTTCAAACTTCTAGAATGAGGTGCCGATCTCATGCGTCGCCTGGCCAGTGTTGTCCTGCGGGGCGCTCGCGATGATGGGCGGCGGGGCCAACATGGCTGTCTTCCCCTGGCTCCCAGTCATCATCTGACCCTGCAGCTGCGGGTACATCCTGGCCTGCTGGAACACCGGCTGGGGTGGGAAGAAGTGGGTTGGCTGGGTTGGCTGCGGCATCATCCGCCCCATCATTTCCATTCCCGCTCTCCCTGCCTCCTCCCTGCCCCCTGTGGCGATCCCCACCGCGGTCAGGTCTCTCTTCAGCAGCCTCCGGCACCTCCGGGCGAACAGGTAGCAGATGGCGCAACACATGATCAGCATGACCAACCCCATGCTGGATCCAATAATGGTTTGGATATGGATGCCCAGCAGGTTGTTTGACTGGTCGATGTTCTTCTCCTCCCCCATGCTCTTGCTCAGGGTGGCTGTCTCGGTCTCCGTGTACTCGCCCAGCTTCCTCAAGTCCTCCGCGGTGCACTTGTATGGCAGGTTGAGCGATGGCAAGTAGGGGTAGGCTGTCAGACACAGGCCGCTCCCAACCTTGTAGACCTTGGACATCAGACACAAGCGTCCCCTCTGGTGTGGTGTGGCCGGCAGACTGCTCGCTGGTCTGCCCGGAGTTGCTCTGCTTCATGAACGCCGTCTTGTCATGCGCAGTTTGATCCTGTGATTTTCCATTCTTTGAGTCATTGGCAAACCTTACAAATTTGGGAACCTTTATGTCAGTTTTAATCCAAAATCCGTCCCCTTTCAACCATTTAGATTTTCCATCCTTTCCAAATCCATATGTTTTCTCGACTTCAATCTGTTCTCCAAAGTATCCGTCAAGTCTCTTCATCATGAATGTGAGTTTTACGTTACTGAATTGTTTGATGGCTTCCTTGGACTCCTCGCTCAGAATAGCTGATTGGTCAGACTTTATTGTTTCCTTACTCAGCAGCACTCTCGCTGTACAAACCTCATCAACATCACCTGCAATGTGTGGTGAATTTTCGGTTTTTTCGATTGTGTTACTTATGATCAATTTCTCTACCAATTTGCCAGCTTCCTTGTTCCAAGAATTCTCTCTAGATTCCATCTTTCCTTTTTCCATTTCAGCAACTTGTTTCTCGAGAGCGTCTATTTTCTGTTTCATCTGTCTAACTTGTTTGGTTTGTTTGTTTCTCATCACTGCAGGGTAGCCTTCCGGAATTATTTTCAACAACACCAATTCCTGCTTTCCCACAACAAATTCTTCCGAAATGTTATCCGAAATCAATGCTTTGCATCTAACTTTTTCTGCGCCCTTGGTCTGGATGTACAGCTGGGTTTCTCCGCCAACTGGTATCTGGTGTCCACTTCCATTGAAAAGCACTTCGTCTGTTTTGCTGATCTTTAGGTTCAGCTTTCTGGCCAGTCTTGAACTTATTATGGAAAGATCTGATCCGGAGTCTGGAAATCCTTTGACCGATTCTTGCTTTGTATTTCCTTTGTATCTAGAAATTGTGCAATCAATTGATGCCTTTTCTGACTTTGATGAGAGCATCATGAACTTTTTGAAGTTACAA
The DNA here is from genome assembly GCA_029936425.1 of Litorimonas sp. Taxonomy (GTDB): domain Bacteria; phylum Pseudomonadota; class Alphaproteobacteria; order Caulobacterales; family Maricaulaceae; genus Litorimonas. The sequence continues at coordinate 629 of JAPYSU010000060.1, read as the reverse complement.
CTGTTATTTGCCGTGTGTCCATATGTGTTGCACAGGCCACACAACATCTTTGCTCGCTCGCTCACTGAAACTGGGCAGTTTGGTGCCTTGTGGCCGTACTGTGCACAAATAAAACATTGAAATCTCTTTTCTCCCTCGCTTTCCTCGGCTGATTTCTCCTTTTCCTTTTCCTCTTCTTCCTTCTTCTTTTCCTTCCGTTCTCTGCCTTTGATTTTCTTGACCCTTTTCTTTTCCTTTTCTGGGTCAGTCAAACCTTCTTTGGTCAGCTCAGCTGCTTCAAACTTTAGAATACTTTTGTTGATTTCCTCTGTGTTGACGGTTTCTTGTTCTTTCAGGATAAAATCCTTGAGTTTCTCGTTTTTTATCCCATTGAGAGCGATGATTGCCATCAACTGGTCTGGGCTTACCTCGGTCATTTTTGCGATTCTTTGCGCTGTTTCCAGTTCACGCATGAAATCTCCCGGACTTTGTCCATCTTTCTGTTTGATTGACATGAATTTCAACTGGAGAATAATCTGTGGGTAGAACTTCTCGTGTGACTCCCTCAACCTGTTTATCAGTTGGTCTATCTTGTCCAGAGGTTTTATGAACGGTTCCACGATGGCCAGAAACTCCTTTTCCACACAGGT
>JAPYSU010000059.1 GCA_029936425.1 Litorimonas sp. | reverse complement strand
CCCATTACCGGGCCCACATTACCGACAATATCGAATACACAGATTTTGCGTTTAATGGTCTCTGCCTGCACGGAGAGGGAGGCAGTGAGCGCACAGGCCGTGACAACGGCGGTGAACAGCTTCTTCATCAGTCTCTTCCTGATTGTTATTGCTAGTATTTTGGCTGACGCCGGGAGCGTTTCCCGATACTAGTGCCAGGATCGGGGAACGCAAAAACACCAAGCGTCAGGAATGCGGGATATTAAGTCAATGGCCCGGCCGAGAGGGTGTTTCGCCGTCGGGTACATTCTGGTGCTCTTCTTCTGCGCTGTCCCAGGAAGGGGGCGGTACTTTGGCGTTGCGGCGGACTTCTCCGGGGGTGTGCCCTGTCCAGCCCCGGTAGGCCTTGCTGAAACTGGCCTGGTCGCTGTAGCCCAGATACTCAGCAATTTTTTCCAGTGCCATATCGGTGTCCACCAGGTAGCGGGTGGCAAACATTTCACGAATTTCGTTGCGAAGGCCGCTGAAGGCAAACCCGGACAGGCTCAAATGGCGGCGTACAGAACGAGGGCTCATGCCCAGCTTGGCGGCTACCCGTTCCAGGGTGCTGTCACGGCCGGGAGCGTTGCGGATTTCATGGCGTACCTGAATGACGACCTTGAGACTTTCATCGCCCTGGGCCTGCTCCTGGGACCGGGCCGTGGCCAGATAGTTGGCCACGGTGGCGTCATCATCACGAGCCTGGCGGCCGGATAGTGGCAGCAGTACGCGGTTGTGCTCACAGTTGAATTTCATTTCGATGCCTTCGCCAAGATGCTGGAAACTGGAAGCTTTGGCTGGGCACGGATAATCGTATTCAAACGTGAAACGGCGACAGACAAGCGATGCCAGTGCATGAATGCTGCCCATGTAGATGTTGGTAACAAAAGGTCTTAGTTCGCCTAGCTCCCAGCTGTCATGCAGGCGAATGGAGATGTCTTCGCCTGTGCAGTGGATTTCCATATCCATGATAGGTAATGAAACGCGCAGATATTGCACCACCATATTAACCAGTTTGCGGTAATCCTGTTGGCGAAGCAGGGCAAAACCCAGCAGGCCATGACCCTGTAAATCCAGTTCCTGACCAAAGCGAAATGATGCGGTGTCGTCTTTGAGAAGGGCGTCGGCATGACGGAGCATGGTGAGAAGCTGCCTCATGGTCAGAAAGGCATCCGGGTTATCCAGTAAGGCGGGGTCGATGCGGGCTTCTTTGAGTACGATGGTTCCACTTATCCCGTGTTTTTGTGTGAACCGTAAAAAACGGCGGGCATAGCGAATAGAAATTAGCGGAACGTCCAAAGCCATTCCATTATTTTTCATTTTTCTGCCTCGGCCATATGGCCTGACATTGTTGTTATTTTAGGTGTGATACGCGTCTCATTGGACGCGTTATTGTTACTGGTTTAAACCAGTGTTGCCATTTTTAACAAAAAAATGGCCGCTTTGACTATTAAGTAAATCACGGTCCGTGTAGATCATGAGCACCGCTTTTCAACGCATAAAAATAATCATGGAGCGGGAAAATGCAACGGGAAAATGCATCTAACCTGAAAGCCCGATATCTGCCCCTTTCCAAGGTGTCGGTACCCATAATGCGAAGAATGTATGAGATCTACTCCGGGTACTACGAAAATATAAGCCTGGATATTTTTTGCCAGGATATGGTGGAAAAGAGCGGTATATTTTTAGTGGAGGAGAAAGCAACCAAGCGTGTGGTTGGTTTTTCTACCTTGAAAGTTATCGACATGAACGTGGAGGGTCGCCGGGTAAAGGGCGTGTTTAGTGGTGACACCATCATTGAAGAAAAATACTGGGGTAGCAAAGCGCTTCAAGTGAAGTTTTTCTTCCGGATGATTCGCGAAAAAATACGCCATCCGTTTCGCCCCATGTTTTGGTTGCTGATTTCCAAGGGATATAAAACCTATCTTTTGCTGGCGAATAATTTCCATAATTATTACCCCAACCCAGAGGGAAAGGATCAGCGGTTAGCGCCGCTGGTTGATGCGTACTGCCAATCTCTCTTTTCTGATTATTACTGCAATCAGCGCCGTCTTCTTGATTTTGGTGAGGGGTACACACATCTGAAATCCGATGTGGCGGGTATTTCTGACGAAATGCGTTTGGCGAACGAAAAAATCCAGTTTTTTGAAAAACAAAATCCATCCTGGCAGCGCGGTACGGAATTGCCCTGTATCGGACAGGTTAACCTGAAGCTCCTGGTTAGCTATCCGTTTCAGCTTTGGCAAAAAAAGCGCCGTAAAACCAAGCCTGCAGTGACCGCTGTGGCCTGCGAATAAGCCGGGAAATATCATGTTTGGACATCGTCTTCTGAAAC
>JAPYSU010000058.1 GCA_029936425.1 Litorimonas sp. | reverse complement strand
GAGCGACCGCTGTACTAACTCGCAGGCTTCTAGAGGGTGCAACCAAATCCTTACTTCCACCGGAATACCAGTCTCTTCCGCTAGCCAAGCAAGTAGCAAAGCTTCCCGAAACGAAGGATCTTTCGGAACCGATACTGAAGATTGCAGATGCTATCCGCAAGGGAGGCAACCTGGGTGCGCATTTCGATTTGGAAGCCGAGCCGACACAGGAGGTCTCTCAATTGATGCTGGATTTGGCAGAGGAATTGATCGAATACTTTTTCGTTCTACCAGCAAGAATCGAAGAGCTACACGAAAAGATTGAGGACTTAAATGGGACAAATCCCTAACCAGGGTAGGTACAGCGACACCCATTACATTGCGCCTTCGTCTCCATTTCATGGGCTCGGATTCTGCAGGCGTTAAAAGGTATTACTGAGGGAGAGGAATGGATACCAATAAAGAAAGTGCGTTTGAAGTTACCATCGACTTTGAACGCGGTAGCGGTGATCCCACTAGAGTTTTTCGGACGATGTCCGATCTCATAAAAGCGTTTGAATTTCTTGATGAGCACCTTCTTAGTTCATTTGATGTAGCCCTGAATACTTCCTTGGTTCTGGACGAAGTTGAGACAGGGTCGCTAAAGGCACGATTCCGTGATTTGATCGCAGGTGTACCTGATGAAGCGCTTAAAGATGGTGAGTGGAAAAAGGTTTTAGGGCATTTCCTTCTTCGCGCAAAGTACGCAATTTTACATTGGCTAAATGATCAAGATGATACCGTAACCAGAGAAAACGTCAGAGATCTCGAAGAAGAGATCGCTAAGATTGCGGAAGATACAAATATTAAACAGCTGCCTGCCTACGGCGCGCCTCGCGCCGATGTCCTCTTGTCAGGCGTCCGCTCCATTCAAGATAGTCTCGGGCACCTTGAGAACAATGATTCTGCCGCCTATGAATACGATGGTCAGAAAATTTCATTTAACCGAGATTTAGAAATATCTGGCGATATTGTACGGGACGTGCTTACGAAAGAAGTGGTAAAGCACTCTTCGAGACAGGTGGTTAAAGTTAAAAAGCCGGATTACCTCGGGAAATCGATGTGGTCTTTCCAGTACGCTGGGCACTCGATCGATGCCAAGATCTCACACACGGGATGGCTCTATGACTTTCAAAAACGCGCCATTGATGTCCGTCCGGGTGACGCACTCCGAGTATTGCTTTACGAAGAAATATCTTATGGTTACGACCAAGAAGTAGTGCATTGCCACTACGATATTGAAAAAGTTTACGAGGTAATACGCCCACCGCATCAGGGACAAATACAATTATAAGAAAAAAAAATTAGTAACGAGGGTCAGATCTTTCCCCGTGTCCCAAGTAGCAAAAGGCAATACTTGACCCCCAACACCCCTATTTCCGGTTCATCTACCGGAAAATGTCCAGGCCAGCACTCGGGCAACCTTGTTCCCCTGCTTCATCTCTATTTCCCGTATATCAACGGCGCCGACTTTCAGCATCAATTTCTTTAACGGCCGGACATTGTCGGCTTTTGAAACCAGGCTGGTAAACCAGCGGCATTGGGAGGAATACACCTGGCTTTCTCTTACCATTTTCTTGAGAAACAACAGCTCGCCGCCCTTGCACCAGAGCTCAGCGCCCTGACCACCAAAATTAAGATTCGGCGCCTTTGTTGTCGCCTTTTCCTCACCGCGATTGCGCGCAAGGTTCGAGGCTTTCATTTGGCTACTTTTCAGTGCCTCATCCTGCGAAGCATGGAAAGGCGGGTTGCATACGCTGACATCGAAACACTCATCCGACTGAATGATGCCTTCAAAAATGTGGTTCTTGTCGTTTTGCGTGCGCAGCGTAAAACGGTCTTTAAGCTCAGGATTGCTGGCGATAATCGCCGCCACATTTGCAAGCGACTGAGCGTTAATGTCACTGCCGACGCATTGCCAGCCGTAAATCCGGCAGGCCAGTAGCGGGTAGATGCCGTTTGCGCCAGTGCCGATATCAAGCAGCTTGATGTCGGGATTTTCAGGCCCAACCAGATCGGCAATGTAATGGATATAGTCCGCCCTGCCTGGAATGGGAGGGCAAAGTGCACCGTCCGGAATATCCCAACCGGCAATGTTGTAGTGTCGGTTTAGCAAGGCGGCGTTGAGCGTCTTGACTGCCAACGGGTTTGAGAAATCGATGGAAAGGTCGCCGTAAGGATTCGGCTTCACATGGGAGGCCAACGCCGGGTAGCTAGTTACCAGAGCAGGAAAATCATAGCCCTGGTTATGCAGGTTTCTCGGGTGCAGGCCTTTGCGAACCGGTTTGGACTGGCTTTTCTTGCTTCGCTGGCGGGTGCTCACAATTACAGGCCTGAGGCGGAGAGTTAACAATTAGAGTAGATGCAAATTAGCCAGTGATTATAGTGTTTTATG
>JAPYSU010000015.1 GCA_029936425.1 Litorimonas sp. | reverse complement strand
GGCCGTGTCTCAGTCCCAGTGTGGCTGATCATCCTCTCAGACCAGCTATAGATCGAAGCCTTGGTAAGCCATTACCTTACCAACAAGCTAATCTAACGCGGCCCCATCCATCACCGATAAATCTTTCTCCCGGAGGACGTATACGGTATTAGCAGTCGTTTCCAACTGTTGTCCCGTAGTGAAGGGTAGGTTGCCACGCGTTACTCACCCGTCTGCCACTGTCCACTCACCGAAGTGAGCTTCTCGTTCGACTTGCATGTGTTAAGCACGCCGCCAGCGTTCGTTCTGAGCCAGAATCAAACTCTCAGGTTGAGAGTTAAACTGACTGTGTCGTTATTCACTGACGTTGAAATATAAATATTTCAGCGTTTGTGCGTTTCAAAGAAATAACGAAAACCTCTTAAATGACAAAAGTCATCCAAGCGATTTCATTATTTTCATAAAGAGAAACGTCAACAACAGTCGTTTAAGAAATGTGCGTCCTGTTACCAGGTCCGCTCACAGCTAAACGCCGCCTGCGTCTCTCTTCCCAATATTTACGATGTCAAACAGCGAAAAAAGTGCACCGCACTCTTTCCAAAATAAATGCCCCTTGCGAGGGGCGCCGCTCGGTGTGGGTCAGTGCCCGCCGCCGAGGAGCGCTATATAGGGGGGTGGATTTTTTTCCGCAACACCTTTTTTCACAAAAATGCAGAAAAACTATTTTCTTTCCTACAAAAAGCTATTGAGCGTCGAAAACCCCCATAAAACCGTAGTTTCTTAAAGCTACTTATCCACAGGCATGTGGAAAACAACCGAATTTTATCGACTTTTATGAGCTCACAAGCCCTTTTTCAGTCATTTCATCAATTTTTTCCAGACAATCTACATATCAGAAAACTCACAAAAGAGCAATTCGAACGACATTTTTCCTGAATCGGGTCCAACAATCATCAGAATGAGTCTGAAAAAAACCGAATTTTTATCTGAAAAAAGTCAGAAATATTTTCTGCGAGAAAAGAAAATGCTGATTCTTCTAATTTGAAACGCAGAAAAGCCTCCGAATGAGTCCGTTTCGAACCCGAATATTTGCCTGCCGCCTTTTCCGGGACGAGCTTGTTTGATCGAAATTTCAGTTTCGATCCAAATTCTGACAGCAGGTTTTTTAAAAGGGAGCCTCTATTTCAGGCTCATTTCGAAGTTTTTAGTGTGTGAGCCTTAAGCCTTTTTCTAAACTTGACTGCAAAAATCAGCCGTCATTATGATGGGCGAATAAATTTATGGAGAGCCAACCGCCTCAGTCTTGCCCCTCATCTTGAGTTTGGGACAAAGCCAGCGCCTGAAAGCTGTCATGTAAAGGCGGATTTTCACCCCCCATATATTGCAACATCATAATGCCGAACGCCTCATTCTTGGGATCAATATAAAAAGTCGTACGCGCAAGCCCGTCCCAGCCCCATTGCCCCACTTGCCGTCCGGCTTGCTTAACCTGCTCAGGCGTTGCCGAAATTTGTACGGCGCCGCCATATCCAAAGCCTGCCCCTGTCTCGCCGCCCAGCCAAGGCATCATAAAGATGTCATCCGGGTCCATTTGATTGCTCATCATGGCCTCAACAGTTTGCGGCTCCAGAATCTTAGTTCCGTTATATGTCCCGTCTTCCAGCATCATCTCTGCAAATTTGGCGTAATCCCCCAATGTAGAGACAATCCCGCCGCCCGGATTCTGATACATATTTTCCTTCAGGAAAGTCGAGGTCTGGCCGTCTTCGGCCACGACAAAGCTCTCATCCTCCTGCAAAAGGTAATTACTGACAAAACGTGGTTTTTGATCGGGCGTCACATAAAAACCGGTTTCTGTCATTCCAAGGGGGTCAAAAAGCCGTTCCTGCATAACGTCGCCATAATTTTTGCCCGTCACGACTTCGATAATTCGGCCTAAGACATCAATTGAAAAACTGTAATACCACCCCGTCCCCGGCTGAGAATGAAGAGGCAGCTGAGCGAGCTTATCCATCTTCGCTTCCAAATCTTCCTCGAGATTGAAAATATCCGCATCCATATAGGCTTTCTCAATCGGATTAGCCTGACCAAATATACCATAGGCCAGTCCGCCCCGGTGAAGGAGCAGATCCTTAATGGTCATCGGAACGGCTTGCGGCTCAAAACTCACGGCCCCGCTCTCGCCGAGCGTTGCCACTTTCATCTGGCCGATCTGCGGGACATAATCAGAAACAGGATCGTTTAACGCGATTTTTCCTTCCTCGACCAAATCCATTATCACCGCAGAGGTCATGGGTTTGGTCATGGAGTAGATCCGAAAAACGCTGTCCTCTGTCAGAGCGACATCGCGCTCCCGATCCCCAAGGCCAAAAGCGTTCTCATAGACAATCTGACCTTCATCATAAACAAGCGCTGAAACGCCAATGACTTTGCCCTCTTCGACCGCCCCCGATAAGAGGCTGTCCATTGCCGCAGTATCAAATTCTGGGGCAGCTCTCTCTGACACATCCTCGCTTTGGGCCGAACAGCCAATGATAAGAGCGGACGTCAGAAGGAGGAGTGTCTTTTTCATGAGTCGACTGTGCGAAAGACAGAGACAAGAAGCAAGAGAATTTCAAAAAGCGCCGGCGAAAAACACGTGACATTATAATAGGCAGATTTTTATCTGTCTTAGAGCGTAAATCGCGTGTCCTCTTTTTCGCCTAAAATCATCTCTGACATGAGCTCGCCGGAGCCCGTGCAGAGCGTCCAGCCCATATGTCCGTGACCGGTATTCACCCAAAGATTCGGGATCGATGTCGCGCTGATATAAGGCCGTCCCCGCGGCGGGATCGGACGCAGTCCGGACCAGACTTCCCGCGCCGGCGACAGGCCCGACATGATATCCGGCGCCAGATGAAACCAGCGTTTCAATAGAGGCTGCGCACTCGCCTCGCCCAGAGTGCCGGAAAACCGGAGCGTTTGCCCTAGAACAGTCATGGCGGAGCGGCTCTCCGCATCCATAATGGGCTGCTCCGACAGCTCGATATTCGGCCTGTCAAAATTTACGGCAAACCCCCGGGACGACGTCAGAGGCAAGCTGATCCCCATTTGCGCCAGAACCTCTGCGCTTTGCGGCCCCGCGCAGACAACCACATGGTCACAGTCAAATATATGACCTCTCAGCTGCGCGGTTATGCCATCGCGCCCCTGACGGAGCTTCAAATCACTTGCTTTATATATAAAGACGGCGCCGTTCTCTGATAGGCGGGCTTTCAAGGCCTGGCCGTATTGATAGGCGTCACCGCTACGGTCTTGGGGGAAATGCAGAGCAAGGTGTCCCAGCGTTTTCACCGCGTCGGATACCAGATCCGCCTGAAGTCCAACGGACAAATAGAAATCCTGAGCCGCTTGGGCCTCGCGGCTGTTTTCGAATATCTGATAACAGCCTGCCGGACGGGTCAGTGCTTCCCCCAGGCCGAGAGACTGAAATCTTTCCAGTAAAAGCGTTTGCGAATCTTTGGCTAAGCGCAAGACAGTCTTTGTCGCCTCGAGATCAAAACTCTCATCCCCGCTCGATATCCAGGGACGGGATTGACTGGGATGGATCATCCCCGAGTTCGAATAGCTGGTACCGTGCATCGCGCCAGACCGCGCATCCGTTACGGTAACGTTAGCGCCTCGCCTCTGGAGTGAGTCCGCCGTGGACAGCCCAATCAAGCCGGCTCCCATCACGAGTATTTTTGGCGGTCTGACCATTCTTCGCGGTATAATCACCCTCTCGGAAAGAGAAAGCCGCATTTGCAGAAATATTTAAACTCCCTGCAAACGCAGCCAAAAGAGTGATTGGGCCCCTAAACTTCCGGTAAATCTTTGGCGCGAGCTTCGTCCAGATAGCGGGCAGACTTCGGCTTCAATGTCTTTTCATCCATATCCAGCAACAGCGGATTGCCGGTTGGGAACTCAAAGCCGGGGATGTCATTATCCGCAACACCGAAGATTTCTTTCATCAGGGCGCGAAGACTATTGCCGTGTGCGGAGATAATAAGATTAGAGCCGGCTTTCAGATGCGGCACGATTTGGGACTTATAATAAGGCAGAACCCGCTCTGTTGTGATTTTCAGGCTCTCGCCCGTCGGAAGTTCACTCGGCGCGATATGTCTATACTTCACTTCCTTTGAGGGATGATATTCATGGCTCTCATCAATTTGCGGGGGCGGCACGTCAAAGCTACGGCGCCAGATGTGAACCTGTTCGTCTCCGTGTTTGTCACGCGTCTCTTGTTTATTCAGGCTCGTCAGCCCGCCATAATGACGTTCATTCAAATGCCAGTCTTTCGTGACCGGAATATACATCTGATCAATCCCTTCGAGCGCAAGCCATAAAGTCTTGATCGCCCGTTTTTGATAAGAGGTGAAAGCGGCGTCAAACTGAATGCCTTCTTTCAATATCAATTCGCCCGCTTTGTTCGCCTCGGCAATCCCCTCTTCCGTCAGGTCAACATCGACCCAACCGGTAAAGCGGTTTTCCAGATTCCATTGTGATTGTCCGTGACGAACGAGAATGAGTTGGGTCATTTCAAGTTTTCCTTTTATCTCTGTCATTCCGCACACCGTAAAACGATGGCGCAAAAGGTCAAAAGTTAGCTAGCCTATTATAATGTAGGGGTCTAATGGGCATCGTTCCAATTTTTCGCGGCGTGCGCTTCTACTTCTAGAGGCACGCTGACATTCACGGCGGGCATAGCCGCGTTTTCCATGGCGGGTTTAATAGCGGCGATGAGGTCATCTGCGCTTTTCTCCGGCACCTCAAAAACGAGTTCATCATGCACTTGGAGAAGCAATCTCGCGCCGTCCACTTTGGAAATCGCCTTTGGCATACGGAGCATGGCGCGGCGCATGATATCGGCGGCAGCGCCTTGGATGGGCGCGTTGATCGCCTGCCGCTCGGCGAAAGCGCGCATCATCTGATTACTGTCCTTGATGCCGCTGATATGGCATTTGCGGCCAAATATGGTTTTGACGTAGCCGTCTTCGCGCGCCTGTTCTTTCGTGTCTTCCATATAGGCTTTGATGCCGGGGAATTTTTCAAAATATTTCTTGATGTATTCGCCCGCTTCCGTGCGGCTAATGCCGATGTTTTTCGCAAGACCAAAGGCGCTCATGCCGTAGATAATGCCAAAGTTAATCGCTTTGGCGTTACGGCGCGTCTCCGGCGTCATCTCATCCAGCGGGACATTGAACATCTCGCTCGCTGTAAGAGCGTGAATATCGACCCCGTCGGCAAAGGCCTGTTTCATCGTCGTCAGATCGGCGACATGAGCAAGGAGGCGCAGTTCGATTTGGGAATAGTCCGCCGCGACCAGAACATGGCCTGTTTCCGCGACGAAAGCATTACGAATCTTACGGCCTTCCTCGGTGCGGATGGGAATATTTTGCAAATTCGGGTCCGAGGAAGAAAGCCGCCCGGTTGTCGTCGCGGCAATGGAAAAACTGGTATGGACGCGGCCCGTATGCTCATTGATTTGCTTGACGAGCGCGTCGGAATAGGTTGATTTCAGTTTCGAAAACCCGCGCCAATCGAGAATGATACGGGGTAAGGTCTCGCCGTCATCCGCGAGCTTTTCCAGAATATCGACGCCGGTTTTCCAAGCGCCCGTCTTGGTTTTCTTGCCGCCCTCCAGCCCCATTTCGTCAAACAGGATTTCGCCGATCTGTTTGGGCGAGCCGAGATTAAATTTGGTCCCGGCAAGTTCATAGGCCTCGTCTTCGAGACCCGCCATTTTCTGGGCAAACATGCCAGACAGGCGGGAAAGCTCGGCGCGGTCAACTTTGACGCCTTCATTTTCCATTTTGGCCACAACCGCCGGCAAACCCCGATCCATGGTTTCGTAAACGGTAGCGACTTGTTCTCCGGCGAGTTTAGGTTTGAGGAATTTCCAGAGGCGAAGCGTCACATCGGCGTCTTCAGCGGCATATGGTGTGGCGACATCCAGCGCGATTTGATCAAAGGTTTTCTGCGCCTTGCCGGTGCCGGCAATGTCCTTGAAGGCAATCGGCTTATGGCCGAAATGCATCTCGCACAGAGCGTCCATACCGTGATTATGAAGCCCCGTGCCGAGCGAGTAAGAAATCAGCATAGTGTCATCATAGGGCGCCGGATAAAGGTCATAGCGTTGAAACACGCCCAAATCATATTTGAAATTCTGCCCAACTTTCAGAACACCGGGCGCATGAAGCAGCGGCTTCAAAATCTCGAGCGCCTCATCCGCCGGAATTTGTTTTGGGGCGTCTCCGCCAAACATGTCCCCGCCGCCGCCGTCTTTTCCGACATGGGCGAGCGGAATATAGCAAGCTTCGTTTTCATCGACAGCAAGGCACACGCCCACCATCTTTGCCGCGGCGCTGTCAAGGCTGTCGGTTTCCAGATCCACAGCCACGACGCCTGTTTCAAAGCCTCGCTTCACCCAGTGCTTCAAAGTCTCCGCGTCCTGAACGCAGACATATTTCTCTTTATCAAAAAGAATGTTTTCCGGCATTTCTCGCTCAACCGGTGCGGTCTCTTCTGCGGCGTCATCATCTTTGCGAAGGCCGTCGGTTTCGCCTTCCCCTAATTGCGCCCTCACCCGCGCGGTAAGCGTGCGGAACGTCATGCGCTCTAGGAAATCAAACAGCTCATCAACATCCGGGTCAGAAACAGCGAAGTCTTCCAGCTCCGTCTCGACCTCGACATCGGTTTTCAGTGTGACGAGCTGTTTGGAAATCAGGGCCATTTCCTTGTTCGCTATGAGTTTTTCCCGTCGACCCTTTTGTGGAATCTCCTCGGCGTGATCGAGCAGGTTTTCGAGCGTGCCGTATTCGTCCAAAAGCAGAACAGCTGTTTTCACGCCAATCCCGGGAACGCCGGGAATATTGTCAACAGAATCTCCGGCCAAGGCCTGGACGTCAATAACGCGGTCTGGCGAAACACCGAATTTTTCTTTGACCTGCGCAACGCCGATATCCTTATTCTTCATCGTATCGAGCATGACCACTTTATCCGTCACCAATTGCATCAGGTCTTTATCGGAGCTGATAATCGTGACCCGCGCGCCTTTGGCTTCCGCTTGGCGAGCATATGTTGCAATCAGATCGTCGGCCTCAAATCCGTCCATTTCGATAGAAGGCGAACCAAATGCACGCGTTGCATCCCGCACCCAAGGAAATTGCGGCACCAAATCTTCGGGCGGCGCAGAGCGGTTTGCCTTATATTGGTCATAAATATCATTACGAAAGGTCTGACTGCCCGCATCAAAGATTACGGCGAAATGGGTTGGACGAGCGGCGTTATTCTGGCCCTGGAGGAGTTTGAACAGCATATTGGAGAATCCGGCCACGGCTCCGACCGGCGCGCCGTCCGTTTTGCGTGTCAGCGGCGGCAAGGCATGATAAGCCCGAAATATGTATCCGGATCCGTCAACGAGGACGACATGGGAATTCTTATCAACGGGGGCGGATTTGGACATATACTCACTTACCGTAGGCTTAAAGTAATCTGGGATTTAAGGCTAAGAGGGTTTTGAGGGGAAGGGCGCAGGAATTCAATAGTGCAGTTGCGGTTTGGTTTGTATAAACCGCAAGAACGGATGGAATGAGGACAGACTTTGTATCAGGACATTGACGATATAGATGCCGAGGACGGCCAGGAAGCGGGGTCGTCACCGCCTGTCTGGCGACGGCCAAAAGGCCTGATCGCTCTGACTGGTCTTGGACTGCTAGCACTTATGCTCGTTCTGAGTATTTTCTTTCGGGAGCAGGCGCCTACCCCCGCCAAACCCGATCTGTCACAAACAGAAGCGGCGACCAAAGCCTACCTCACAGCGATTTCCGAGCAAGACCCGGCGCTTCGCCGCGCAAGGCTGAGCGACTATCTTTTGACCTTTGAAAATGGCCCTCACGAAACGGCTGTTCTGGCGCAGATTGACGTTATAAACCGATATGAGGGAGGCGATTGGGAACAGGTGCAGCTCACAGCCTATAATCCGCGGCTCTCTAAAGACGTCAAACTCGGCGTCTTGAAGCGATATGAAGAAAAGTGGGGTGGATCCTTATTAGGCAGCCGTGAAGACGACATTGAACGCTTGAGAGTGGAAATCATGGACTCACAGGCGCCAACAATCCTTCCCGACAGGAGCCTGGAGGGACAGAACAGCGGAATATCCGAAACTGTGCCGGATAATTTTCTGGCGGGCGGGCCAGGCTTTGCCGATCCTGACTTTTCGAATCGTCCGGAAGGCACCTTCCCATCTCTCAACCAACAGGCTGAAGTCATACCCCTACGCGTCAGGCGTGATCGCCGTCCAATCTATCCAAGATCAGCAGAGCGCCGCGGCATTGGCGGCGTTGTAACGCTATTACTAAATGTTGACGCTGAAGGCCGGGTCGTCATGACAGAAGTCGCCAGCGTTGAAGCAGATCGTTATGAGCGGGATTTTATAAGAGCCGCGCAGCGCGCCGCAATGCGAACCCGGTATTATCCAAGAACTGAAAACGGACGCGCTGTACCCGTCTCCGGAATCTCTAAAACCTATCGCTTTCGGGCCGAATAGTTTCGCCCTAGACGCCCATTAGTGTCCGTCGCTTACTGCATTTTCATCCAGAACAAACACCCGGTCACAATATTTGCAGCGCACTTTTGTGTCCTGGCCCATATCCAGCCAGGTTCGCGGATGGCCCAGAGCGACGCCGCTCCCGTCGCAAGCTACGCGTCTGGTCTTCACAACCGTAATGTCGTCATGGTTCTGGGAAATTTCATTTGAATTTGACATGCAAAGCCTGCGCGTGATGTGTAGGAGGGACTTTGTTAGATTTATGCGATAGAATCGTCAACGGGCGGTTTCATCCCACCGGCAATATTTGGACAAAATTATGAACGCTCCAGCGATTGAAATCAAAAACCTGAAGAAAACCTACAAGGCGACGCGCAAAGCACCGGCGAAAGAGGCCTTGAAGGGCGTGGACTTGACCATTCCACGCGGCTCTATCTTTGGACTGCTCGGCCCGAACGGGGCCGGGAAGTCGACCATGATCAATATTCTCGCCGGACTGGTCAATAAAACCTCCGGCACTGCCGAGATTTGCGGGTATGATATTGAAACCGCCACCCGGCAAGCACGGGCCTCTATCGGTATCGTCCCGCAAGAAATAACCATGGATGTCTTCTTCACGCCTTATCAAGCCCTTGAAATTCAGGCGGGCTATTACGGCGTACCGAAAGAAGAACGTCGATCAGAAGAAATTCTCGAGGCTCTCGGCCTGTCTGACAAGCGTGACGCCTATGTACGACAGCTTTCCGGCGGCATGAAGCGAAGGCTGCTGATTGCCAAAGCCCTGGTCCACAATCCTACTGTTCTGATTCTGGACGAGCCTACAGCCGGGGTGGATATTGAATTGCGCCGGCAGCTCTGGGTCTATGTTCAGGAGCTTCACAAACGCGGCACCACAGTCATCCTGACCACACACTACCTCGAAGAAGCAGAAGCTCTTTGCGACCAGATCGCCATTATTCATCAGGGCGAAATTGTCGCCAATGAAAGCAAATCCTCGCTCTTGTCCCGGCTCGACAAACGCAAATTGGTTATCACACCGACAGAGCCGCTAAGCGCCGTCCCAAAAGGCCTGTCACATTTGGACGCCGAAGTCATGGAAGACGGCGACTTGGTCATCTCTTATCGCGCCGGAACAGATTCAATTTCGGGCATGCTCAATGAGTTCAAGGATGCAGGCCTGTCCATCGGCGACCTGCGAACCGAAGAGCCGGATCTGGAAGATGTGTTTATGTCCCTGACTTATTCGAACGAGGCGGCGTAGGCCTACCGAAGCTAACCACGGACAAAAACTATAAACGTTTAGGAGACTGAAGATGATCAATATCGGCATTCTCGGCGCAGCGAATATCGCCCCCAAGGCTATTATACATCCGGCGCAGGATCGCGACGACTGCCAGGTTTTGGCTGTCGCCAGCCGCGACTTGGAAAAATCTGAAGCCTATGCGAAGGAACATAGCATCTCTGAGGCTCTGGACGATTATGACGCGCTCATCTCGCACCCAAAAATTGATCTGATCTATAACGCCCTGCCTCCAAACCGCCATGCGGATCTCACTATTGCGGCGTTAAAAGCCGGTAAATCCGTCCTTTGTGAAAAACCATTTGCGATGAACGTGACGGAAGCCAAAGCCATGGTAGCCGCTGCGGAAAAGTCAGACGGTCATCTGATTGAAGCTTTTCATTACCGCTTCCACCCCGCCGTCATTGAATTTCTGACCCTTATACATCACGGCGAAATCGGCGACGTCCGTTCCATGAACGGAAAGTTCAATGTAACGATTGCCAATAAACCCGGAGAGCTTCGTTATATCAAGGAGCTGGGCGGCGGGGCCTTAATGGATTTGGGATGTTATACGCTGCACCTTTCGCGGCTTGTCTCCATGAAAGAGCCCGAGGTGACATCGGCGACAGCAATTCTTTCAGAAAGCGGGGTCGACGCCGCTATGAAAGCCGAAATGAATTTTGACGGGGTAAAAGGCACTCTCGCCTGTGACATGCGGGGCGAAACAGATCGCGAAATAGTCTTTACCGTCACGGGAAGTAAAGGCACCGCGACCCTGGATCAGTATGTGCACCCTTATCGGCAATTTACCTTGACAGTTGAGACCGAAAGCAGCGTCAGAACGTTTACCGAAAAAGACGATGAAAAACGCTATACCCGATCAACCTATGCTTATCAGCTCGACCATGTCCTCAAAGTGATGTCCGGCAAAGCGTCGGCGCTGACGGGTGGCGCAGACGCAGTTCAGACAATGCGCGCCATAGATGCGATTTACGACGCCGCCGGAATGGGGCCGAGATAAAATTTCCGAATTAAACTTTTTCTTTATGTGAAAACCGACTAACAGCCGCCTTCATGACTGAGACGGCTCATATCATTGCTCCGGCTTCGCCAGAGGTTACGGCTCTCCCCGACACGTGGTGGGGCGAGATGGGCGCCCTGCTGCGCCTCGGAATTCCTATGGCGTTTACGCAGCTCGTCATGTTCTCGATTTATTTTATCGACACTGTGATGATAGGCCGCCTCTCCCCGGCAGATCTGGCGGGAGCGGCGCTTGGCAGCGTGATGATTTTCCTTCTCTATATGATTGCGAGCGGACCAATTATGGCGGTCTCTCCTCTCGTCTCTCAGGCAATAGGCGCGGATAAAAATGAGACGCGTGATTCCCGCCGCACTGTTCGCATGGCGATCTGGATGATTTTCTTAATGACGCCCTTTATGCTTGTCGCGATGCTTATGACGGAACGCGCGGCTTTATTTTTAGGTCAGGATCCGGTCGCCGCCGCGAAAGCGCAGAGCTATGTCCTCGCGATTCTCATTGGCCTGCCTTTTGGATTGGCGACGATGGCGCTCCGAAATTTTCTGGCGGCCCTGGATAAAACATTTGTGCCGTTTTTGATTGTGTTTTTTGTTGTTATCCTGAACGCTGGTTTGAACGCCCTGCTTATTTTTGGATTACTTGGGTTTCCGGCCTTGGGGCTTGTGGGGGCGGGTCTTGCTTCCTCTATTGCCACGATCATCGGATTTTTTATCTTTCTCGCTTACATTCAATGGGACAAACGGGCGCGCACTTTTGAAATTTTCAAACGGTTTTTTGTGCCAGACTGGGAAAGGCTGATTGAAATATTCAGACTTGGCTGGCCGATTTCTGTCACCACCTCTTTTGAAGGCATGTTATTTAACGCTTTGGTTCTCATTGTTGGACTTATCGGCATCACGGAGCAGGCCGCATATCAAATTGCGCTCAACGCCTCTGCGACCGCGTTTATGATGCCTTGGGGAATGAGCATGGCCGGATCTGTGCGTATTGGTCTCGCGCGCGGCGCAAAAAATAAGCCTGCCGAGAAGCGGGCCTCTAGCACAACTATATTATCCTGCGTCATCGCCATTGGCATTTTTGCAATTCCGATTGCGCTCATGCCTGAAACCATTGCTGCGCTCTATCTCAATTTGGAAGAAGCTGAAAATGTCGAGGTAATCGCTTTTGTCATTACCTTCTTGCCGATTGCGGCCGCCTTCATGTTTGCCGACGCCATTCAAGTCGGCTGTAACCAGCTATTACGAGGGCTTAAGGACGTAACAGTCCCAATGTGGATTACAGGCATCAGCTATTGGATTGTCGGATTTCCGGTTGCCTATTATCTTGGCCTCCACAGCCCGCTTGGCCCCAAAGGGGTCTGGTATGGCTTGATGGCGGGGCTGACCTGCGCCGCTATCGGCCTCGGAATAAGGCTTGCGCAGCAGCTTCGGCAGGATCCACTTCCCGGGTCTCCTGCTCAACTGGCTCCCCAATAAGCGCTTCCGGAGCAACGTCACTTTCAATTTCGATGACCCAGATATCCGGGTCGTCATCGACGCGTCGGTTCACCCGGCTATCGAGCGCGGCCTGATCCGCCATATCGTAAGGCCACCATACCCTTTGCCCCTCAAAATTTCGTTCCGGCGCGTAGAGCTTAAGCGCTTGTCCGACCCGGAAAACGATCAAAACAATTCCGGCGTCAGGGTCACCCTTGCGCAATATGGTGGCAAAGCCGCCTTGGGATTGCGCGCGGCGGAGGAGAGCCCCGACCCAAAATTCACTTTTTAATCTTGGACTCATAAATCCATCTCTCGCTTATCGCGGCCTGACTGAGTTATTTTCGCCTCAAGAGACATATCTGGCATCCCGCTTGCTTGGTTAAGGCCATGATTAACGTGAGGCCCGGATTAATGTCCCATTTCCGACAAAAGACACTTATGTCTTTAACGGCCTTTGCGCTTCTAACCGCTACGGGACCTGCTGTCACGGCAGAGGCGGGCATAAACGAGGCAAACAATCCCGGACTTAAAACGCCTTTTGGAAAGAGCCAGACACAGACGGCGGCTCTTTCTGATTTTACACGCTTATCTGAAAAACCCGTATTGGATTGGCGAAATCCAAATTACTCCCTGACATTTGACGTCCCTGATGTGAATTGGACATCTTCGCTTCGGTTAAGCCTCTCCGCCGACCCGGTCGGAAATATACCCCGAAACGCGGAAATTTATGTGCAACTTAATCAAGAGTCTCCTGTCAAAGTCAGCACGAAAGGTCGGGGTTTTGATGCTCTTTTAACGCTTGAAACGGCCAGCATCCGCCCCCGCAATAATGTTCTAAACATCTTTTACGGCGTGCCAGCCGGGGCTGAATGCCTCCAATCCCAAAACGGGGCCTGGGTTTTAAATCTAGACAGATCTATTCTTACTCTACGGAGCCGAACCAAATCCCGCGCTTTGAACATTGGGGATATTGATGCCGTGCTTTCTAACCCTCTAAGCGCGCCTCAAAACGTCAGTCTTATTGCTTTTGGCGATCACCAAACACAATTCCAATCCCTCCTGGCTCAAGCTGTCGGGTTGCGATCAGCACAGATGCCCGAATTTACGCTGTCCCCTGGAACAGGCGATATTGAATTCATCGCAGGGCGACGCGAAGTCATATCGCGACACATAAAAAACGAAGTTGTTCTACAGGTGAGCGGGCCGCGTGTCGCCCTGGATGAGGGCCGACCCTTACGAGTTATCCTGACAGGGGATACGGATGAGCAGGTCTTAGATCTCTTGCAGGCTTTCGCTCAGTACCAACTTCCTGAAACGCGCCGAACACTTACCAGCACGGGGGAGCTAAAAATGCAGCGGCCTCTCTCGGAAGACGCGACGCTTCAGAATGGTCAGACCAAGCTCTCTGATTTGGGATCGATGGATATTCATCCCAACTGGAATCCGAGTAATGTGAGTCTACGCTTTGATGTGGAAGACCCGCTCGCGAGCCAGGGAGATATTCTGCTCCGCCTCACCGCGCCGAAAGTCGTCGCGCGCGCCGAAAATACACTCACCCTCTCCTTGAATGGAAAGTCTATCGGTCAAACGTCATTGGATAAGCGGAATAAGTCTGTGGCTTTTCAAATTCCTCAGGGCGCATTGCAGGGACAGGATAATGTTCTGAAAGTGACGTCGGATATCGAAACCGAAAATCTGAACGGATGTTTAGGTCAGAGCTACACTCAAAACAGCCCGATATTTGGCGAGCACTCCCGGATTACGTTGACCTCCGAAACTGAAACGCCTCTCTCTGATTTGTCCCGCCTGACCGCGACAGGCGCGCCTTTTTCCGATGAAAATGGCAAAGAGACGTTACTAGTTTTGCCGAAAAATAACGCTGATTATCAGGCGGCGCTTGGTCTGCTCGCCAAGCTCGTGGCAAAACAGGGCGCAAGCTGGTCCGAAGCAGAATTTACGCGAGATTACACAAAAGTTGAAGCTTTAGCCCGCCAGCGGAATGTTCTTTTCATTCTGCCAGCTGAAGACATTCCCCAGAAGGCAAAGTCTGCGGCCCCCAAATCATTTCTTTCCGCTTTAACTGGTAAATCGCAGGACGGAGAGAATCTGTTAACTGCAGAAGCTGAGCGCTACGCCTCGGCAGCGTCTCTGGGCGGAAGCTTTACCTTTAAATCCGCGCAGCGCAACCGTATCGCAAATGGGGGCGTTGCCGCGCTTTATGCGTCGCCTTACCAGTTCGATAAAATCGCGGGAGTTATCACAAATATTCCTGGAGATTCTTTTGGCTCTGCCCTTGAGAATTTATCCCAGCCAACGCATTGGAACCAATTGGAAGGCAGTGTTGCCCGCTGGAATGACAAGACAGTCTTAATGACGGAATTGTCTTCGCCTCTGCCGGAGTTTGTTCGATCCGTTCGCCCGTCTTCCTCTTCGTCTTCTCAATTAGATTGGCCCGAGATTGATTTAACGGCGCTAAGTTCTGCTTTGCCCGATTTTCAATGGCCGTCCATGAATTGGACTGAGCTAAAAGAAAAAGCTTTATTTTGGAAAAAAGCCTACCCCGAAGCTGATGAAGGACATCAATCTGCAGTCTCCCTAAGAGGACTCTCTGTTTTCGAGACAGGGGATATTTCGCAAACTTCAAAAATCGGCTTACACTGGACAGGAAATAAGTGGAGCTCTTTGAAAGCGTCCGTTTTGGGTTGGGAGTTGAACGAGAAAGCCTCGAACCTACAGAGCCGCGTTCAGCATTTGAAATCGACGTGGCACCAGAATTGGAAACGCAGCTCGATTCCCGGACGTTATGCTGAGAATTGGAGCTTACAGCAATTAAGCGCGGCGGCCTTTTTAGGAATACTTCTTTTGGGAATGATCTTGCTTAGCTTCTCTAAACCGCGCAACCGGGCCAATAAATATTACTAATCAATCATCGCGAAGCGAATACGTTTTACCTAAGTTCTAAGGGTTTTCAGTCCGCACGGGATGACGGAAGCGAGACGGTGACCTGCGTTCCTTCCCCAAGCTGACTCTCAATATCAAACTCGCCCTGGTGTAATTCCGTCAGAGATTTCACCAAGGACAGCCCCAAACCGCTCCCGCGCTCTTCAGAGGATAGCCCGCTGGCCGATTGCGTATATGGCGTGCCGATCGTGACCAGGTCTTCTGCGCTGATGCCTTCTCCTTCATCCTCGACACGCAGAACCAAAGCCCCGTTTTGCTCAAAGGCAGAGACAGAAACACGGCCGCCTTTGTGGGAGAATTTAATCGCATTGGAGAGCAGATTTAACAGGATTTGACGGACGGCTTTGCGGTCCGCTTCGATGAGGAGTGTCTCGTCCATTTCGACAGCGACATCAAGACGAACTTCGGCGGCATCTGCCGCTGGACGGATCATTTTAACTGAGCTGCGAATGACATCTGCGGCGTCGAACGTATCATATTGAAGTGTGTACCTTCCGGCCTCGACTTTTGACAAGTCCAGGACGTCCCCGATCAAATCCAGCATGTGCTGGCCGCTATCATGAATAAGATCAGCATATTCCGCATATTTGGACGGCAAGGGCCCGAAAAGCCGAGAACGCATCATATCGGAGAAGCCTATAATGGCATTTAGCGGCGTCCGAAGTTCATGACTGACCCCGGCAAAGAAGAGCGTTTTGTCATCCGTTTCACGCGCAGCCAGCGCCTGACTGCGGCGTAAATCCTCTATTCTTTGTTCTTCGGCTGTCCGGTCAATAACATGCAGTACAAGCCGGCCATCATTTTTCGGAGCAATATAGCACTCTATAACCGCCGCGGAATTTTCCTGTCCCGGCAGGTTCAGACGTGTGGACCAAGGCTGCTTCGTTTCGCGAACTTTATTAATTGCTCCCATCAAAGCCGCTTGCTCTGCATCATCCGCCAATAAGCCTTGCAACTTCACAGTCTGTTCATTGGGATCAATATCAAATATTTGCCGAGCGCCTTGATTGGCTGTGATTAAGGTGCCTCTTTTGGAAAACTCTAAAACCCCGCCCTGAACGCCCTCATATATATGAGACGGGTGGGACATTCCCGCTGCCTCATCCATACGGCTACGGCCCCTGAGTTGAGCGGACACGAAAAGTGTGCCGATAATGAGGGCTATCAGACCTACAAGCCCGGTCTGCGTCGCCCAGAGACTTTGCGCATCATCAAGAGGCGTTTCCGGGAGCGCGCCGCGCAAGGTCGCAAAATAGAGAAGCCCGGCCAGAATGGCGGACATAACTAATGCCTCGACAATTTTTTCCTGCCGAAACAAAGCCGCCATAACGGGCGCAGTCAAAAACAGTATGGCAAGCGGCACAACGCCGACAAATAAACAGGCGATAATGGCAAGAGCAAGCCAGCTCAAAAGCACCAGAATTTGCGCCCATTCTTTCTCTATGAAGACACATAGCAAAACAGAAACTATTGCCGGAAAGGCCCCGATCAAAGCCGGCCCGGCTAAATCCAGCGGGTCTATACCGCGCAAAAGAGTCGCGGCAAAAGCAGTCGCGATAACGGCTAGCCATATCAGGCTCGGCACTAAAATCGCGCGTTTGGTATCTGCATAAGTCAAATGCAATCCTTTCGACCTCTAACAGGGTATAAAACACGTTTTTTGAGTCGTTTGACCAGTCAATTCGCGTGAGAGGTGTAATTTTTACACAGCCTTCGGACGCGGCCATGCCCTTGTGGGAACCGCTTAAGCTCCTTATTTCAGGAGTATGAGCGAGACCTTACCTGACGACATAACCGATTTGATTTCCGATTTCGAATTCCTCGATAATTGGGAGGACCGATATATGCATGTGATTGACATGGGGAAGTCTCTGCCCCCGCTGGAGCCAGCCCTGAAAACAGAGGCGACCAAAGTCAAAGGCTGCGTCAGTCAGGTGTGGCTGATTAGCGAGCAAGAAGGCGAAAAAGACCCGGTTCTGCGCTTTCAGGGGGATAGCGACGCCCACATCGTCAAAGGTCTTGTAGCTATTGTCTTGGTCATTTTCTCCGGACGAAAAGCGTCGAAAATTTTGAGCCTTGATGCCAAATCGATATTAGGAAAGCTCGGCCTGTCCGAACACCTGTCCCCGCAACGCTCAAATGGATTAAACGCGATGGTCGCCCGAATAAAGGCAGAAGCCGAAGCGCTCGTCTGACATCAATCAAAAACCGAGGCAATTGACTCTGGGGTTATGCCCTCTTTCAAGTCCCGGATTTCGAAATAAACCGCCGCCACGGAAGAAGCAGAAATGAGCACTGCAATCGCTTGGGCCGCAGCAGAAGCTAAGGCATAAACAATCCAGAAAATTACGCTTCCTCCGGTAAAGGTTGCCATATTGGGGTCCCCAAAGGGAACGGAAACGAGCGTCAGGAGAACGCTTATAACAGTCGAAATCACCCAAAGAATAATGACGATCAGCAGAACCCACCTCTTATATCCCTTTGTGAGTTCCCAGGACCGGCCAAGGGAGTCAACCACGCCGCGTTTTTCCACCAGTAAAACCGGGATACACACATACCAACCGAGCAGAAGTAAAATTCCCGGAATTATGAAGAAAACCAAACCGAGAAATACGCCGATTGTATATAAAATGATCAATCCGATTAAGCGCAGTAAAAGACTCAAAGCCTTTCTCATAGATAGTCTCAGGCTAACTTTTTCGCCTGCAAAATCCTTGAAACAGGCGTGAACGAGAATGGATTGCGCCAGAGCGTATAATAAAAAATATAACAACATGCCGCCAATGGCCCCAACGAATGTGCCGATAAGATAGCCGTCACTCAATTCGTCTCCCGATAGCATGCCTTCTCCCCCATAGAGTAGCAGTGGCCATAAGCCGACGACAAACATGGGAAGCCCAACAATTACAAAAGACAGCAGTCCAAATTTTACAAAATTGTTTTTAATGGCCGAAAACGTGCGGCCCAAGACCCGCCCCACCTCGAATTGCGGCTTCGGGCTTTGCCACTCAAATTGCGGCGGTTGGGAATCTATTTCGTCTGCCATGATAGCCTAATAGTTGAATTTACTCTTTGAGCTCAATGTCCCAATAGAGATAATCAAGCCAGCTGTCATGCAGATGATTGGGCGGAAACCTTCGGCCCTGAGCCTGTAATTGATGCATGGTCGGCTGGAAGGGCTTCACGAGCGGGTGCATTCCGGCCACTTTCGGATGGCGTCCCCCCTTTTTCAGGTTACAGCTGGAGCAGGCTGCGACGATATTCTTCCAAGTCGTTTTGCCGCCAAGCCGTCTTGGAATGACGTGATCAAAAGTAAGCTCGGTTTCGCTGTGGCAATAAACGCATTCAAATCCGTCCCGTAGAAATAAATTGAACCGTGTGAAAGCGGGGGCGCGGTTTTGCGGAACATAATCTTTCAGAGCGACAACGCTCGGCATTTGCATTTCAAATGTCGCAGAACGAACGCATTGCTCATAATGATTGATGACATTCACGCGGTCGAGAAACACGGCCTTTATAGCGTCCTGCCAGGACCAAAGCGAAAGCGGGAAATAGGAAAGCGGTTGGTAATCTGCATTCAGAATGAGGCAGGGGTAATTTCCACGAGCAACAGGTTTGGCATCCGAAATGTTTATTTCAGCAAGGCTCATCGGGCTCTCTCATCTCTGTGGGGAATATGAAACAGCCGCGTCTTGGCCTCAGCGAGGAGGCGCTATGATGATTTTGACAAAATAAATGACTGAAACCACTTACTCCAAAAAACTGTTTCTATACGGGGATAGATAATCAGAAAGACAGAGATGTGACAAGCAGAAGAAATTTTTCTTACATAACATAAGTTTAGCCCTTAGTTTTTATCGCTTTCTTATATTTTGTCTGTGTTTTTTGTTCGTCATATTGCGTGATAGCCCATTAGAAAGACCTATGCGATTCGCGAGATTTACAGTTTTCGCTTTGTTGGGGACCGTAATTTATTGCGGCACCTCTCTCGTTTGGGCGCAGAATTCTCCTACTGAGCCTTTCGTCGACCTCAACCAACCTTCTGAAAACACTCTCCCCGTCAGAACCCAGAGCGGAAGTCATTTTGCGGCGCTAAGAGCCGGAGATGGACTTGTTTTTGAAAGACTTTCACAAGGCTTAGGGGTGATTTCGGCTCTTGCAATTGACGCCTCCGGGACGCTTTATGTGGCTGACCGCGGTGCAGGCAGGCTCTGGCGACTTCGTGACCGCAATCAAGATGGCCGATATGAATTCAAACAGGCTTTGCCTCAGCGTTTTGATCAGCCATCCGGATTGGCGATTAGCGGAAAAAAAATTTATATCTCGGACCGAAACGCCGTCTGGGTAATGAACGGAATGAACCCTCCGCGAAAACTCGCCGGATTGGTCAACTCCGGCTCCAGAGGAACGCATCATCCTCTGTCGCTCACCGAGAATGGAAAAACTCTTTATCTTGGCCTCAGTACGAAAGCGGGCGAAGCTAAACTTCTACAGCTGAATGTCGAAACCGGAAAAGCCGCTCTGGTTCAGAACAAGGAAACGAGTCAGGAAATTATTGGATTGGCCGCTTTTGGAGACAGCGCGCCGTGGTTAGCGCTGGAGCATGGCATAGGCCCCTCTCTCGAAAACATAACACCTATTTCTTCCTCTCACTCCTTTAAGTCTTTGGCACTGCCTGTCTCTGCCGCAATTTCTGAAAAAAGTGATTGGCCCGCAGCCTTCAAGAACAAGGTCATAGTTTCCCGACAGTCCGGGGGAGGCTATGACGTCTTGGCACTCCCGGCCGGATTTGGGCAAATTGACCTCCGAGCCAAAGTAATATTTTCAGGATTTATGTCTTCTTCCGGACGGTCCGTCTGGGGAAGGCCCGGACCACTTCTTTTTGACACTAAAGGTTTGATCGTTGCCGATTCAAAAAATGGAGATATCTATCGATTAAAGGCGGCTCCTATGCCTGTCGCCCCAGAACAAAATGAAGACCCCGCCACTCTCGCACCCCCGGATACTCAATCTCCAAAACCAATCGCCCAGGCCGGGCCGCCGGACATGCAGGTTTCGACAATTCGAGAGGGCAGTCAGATTGGATCTGCCAGCGCCTTGAATCGCGGATCCAATCTGAATGTGGGCTCGACGATTATCCGGGACTATGAACCGCTTTCACTCGAAAAAGAAGGCCTTGAAGACGCGGAAGAAAAGAAAGCTGAACCCGAAGGGATAGATGACGATCAATAAGCTTTCAGGCTCAAGTCACCTCGTGTTCCATATTAAGTTTCGAGGCCAGTTTTTTGAGCCGAAATTCAACTTGCTCTGTCAAAAGAGCTTTCTCTTTTGTGTCTACGGTTAAAGTCAGAACTTTTTCGTTTTCTCCCAAAGAGAAACAATCCAGAAGTTCAGAGGATCCACCCGTCGCCACGATGCCCAGACGTATAGCGGCCCCGACCATGCCCGCCACTTCCTGTTGCTCGGGCGATAGCAGCGCGTCAATTATATCGGGCGCCGGAACGTCTCGGCTTGCGGTGTAAGATCGAAACAGGCAAAGCGCGAGAAAAACGCGTTCGGCATGGTATAAACCGGCCACCGGCGCATATAGAACGGCCGCAAAAATGGCTTCCGCGCGATAATCTGGATGCAAGTCTTTGCCAATTCCGGCCATCAGGCAGGCAGATTCGAATATTCTTTTGTCATCTTCGGTGTTGAAGACATCGGGGAAGAGCGACCTGACAGGTTCAATAAAACGGATTAACGGCCGCCCGAAATTTTCGGTTTGAAGTGAGCCCTTGGCAAAGGCGCGGCATCCGTCAAACAACGGATCACGTTGCCGCTGTGAGGTTGGAATGGCATTTTGTACCAGACCTTCGCGTAGTCCTGCTTGCGAAATAACAATTTCTCTGGGTTTGATTTTATCAATCAAAATTTCGAGCAATATTGCGCTATAAGGCAAGGTTTCGGCCCGGCGGCTTCGCATGCCCGGCCAGCTAAAGACCGCCTCACGGCCCTGGCCATAAGCCCAGCGCGCATGTTTTATCGCCTCTTTAGGGGATAATGTATAAGCCTGTAATGTGCGTAATGGATATCCTGAACGGGCCTGATGGATCGAGGCTAAGTTCCGCCAAGCTCCACCGATTAGATAGAGCGACTGGCCTCTGCCTTTTTTGAGCAGACCTTTATGTTCAGAGAGATGCTCCAAGATCGCGGCTTTGGCATTTCGAATTATATCCACCGTCATTTCGGTCAGATTTCCGCCCATCAGGTCGAACGGCCCAAGAGGAAGCGACTGGCATTTGCCAACAACGGCTTCTTTCTCCCCTTGTTTAATATTTACGAGTTCCAGGCTCGCTCCACCCAAATCAGCGGCCAAGCCGGACGCGCGCGGATGCATGGAAATTAATCCCATAGCGCTAAGGCGCGCTTCCTCATCTCCGCTGATCGGCTCTATCTTCAAACCGGTTTCAGACTTTATCTTGCGGAGAAAGTGAGCGGCGTCTTCCGCTTCGCGAAGAGCGGCTGTCGCCCCAAAAATCAGAGGCGGTAGATTTCGGGCATTGGCAATACGTGTAAAACGGGAGAGCGCCTGTAGGGTAAGGTCTTTGCCTTCTTCTGAGAGTTTGCCGGTGGATTTCAGAGACCGTCCCAAGCCCGCCAGAATTTTTTCATTATATATCTCGGTGAAATGCGAACCGAACACTTCGTAAATCACCAACCGGACAGAGTTTGACCCAATATCAACAACCCCTATTTCTCGGCCGACAGCTTTTTTTTTGAGCTTCACTTCGTCGCTTTCAGCTTTTCAGCAAAAATAGTTTCCAGAGGCAGCGGCGCGTCATTATCCAAGGCTTGCCCGCGTCCCGATAAGGACGGATTCTTCATGAAATAGGCATGGGCGGAAAATTGTCCGGTTTCTCCTTCTTTGCTCAACCGGCGATATTTACCTTTGGGGTCAAGCTCCCAGCTATTGGCGGTGTCGATAAGATTGGCAACCATGATCTGATCCAGAACCTGCCCGTGCACGGTCGGATCGTCAATGGGAATAAGGGTTTCAACGCGGCGGTCGAGATTTCTTGGCATCCAGTCCGCGCTGGAAACGAATACTTTCGCATCATCATGCGGCATAGCCGATCCATTGCCGAAACAGATAATCCGGGAATGCTCCAAAAAACGCCCGACAATGGACTTCACCCGTATTGTTTCAGACAGGCCAGGAACGCCGGGGCGAAGGCAACAAATTCCCCTTACGACCAAATCAATCTGAACTCCGGCTTTAGAGGCTTCGTATAATTTATCGATCATGTCAGCATCTACAAGCGAGTTCATTTTCGCCCAGATACAGGCAGGTTTGCCAGCCTTTGCGAACGCGATTTCATCGTCTATATGGCCATAAAGCGCCTCGCGCAGCCCCAGCGGGGCCACGACTAATTTTCTCAAATCACGAGGCTTGGAATAGCTGGTGACATAGTTGAAAAGCTTTCCAACATCTTCTCCCATTTCGGCATTAGCCGTAAACAAAGCCAGGTCCGTATAGATTTTTGCGTTCTGCGCATGGTAATTTCCTGTTCCCAAATGCGCATAACTTTTCAAACGAGAACCTTCCCGGCGTAAAACCAGTGAGACTTTCGCGTGAGTTTTATATCCGACAAAACCGTAGACAACATGCGCGCCTGCTCTTTCAAGATCACGGGCCCAGCGCAGATTGGTCGCCTCGTCAAAACGCGCTTTCAATTCAACCAAAGCTGTAACGGACTTACCTTTTTCCGCCGCTTCGATCAGGGCAGCGACAATCGGGCTATCATCGGACGTTCTGTAAAGCGTTTGCTTGATAGCGACGACATTCGGGTCCACAGCCGCTTGCTTGAGGAATTGAATAACAACATCAAATTCTTCATAGGGATGATGGACAACAATGTCTTTGGCGGCAATGGCCGCAAAACAATCTCCTTCAAACTCTCGAATCCGTTCAGGAAAACGGGCATTAAAGGAAGGAAAAAGAAGATCTGGATTTTGTGAGTCAATTATTTGAGAAACATCACTGAGGCCAAGCATTTTATTCTCGTCTTGAATGTCCTCATCCCAGCACTCGAAACTGTCGATTAGAAATTCCCGGAGTTCTGAAACAACGCCTTCCCCCAATTCGAGGCGAATGACCCGACCACGTCTGCGTTTTTTCAATAAAAACTCAAAATGACGAACAAGGTCTTCTGCATCCTCATCCACTGCAATATCACTATCGCGGGTAATCCGGAACAGACCCGTGTGACGGACATCAAAATCCGGAAACAGATCTTGAGCAAAAGTGGTCAAGACATCTTCGATTAAAACATAGCTCTTGCCTTTGCCCCCCTCTTGAACAGGCAGAAAACGCGGCACGTGAGTTGGAATTGTAATCAGGCCATACATGGGGTCATCTCGCCCCTCGACATTCATGGAGAGTGCCATTCCGAAGCCAAAATTTGGAAGAAAAGGAAAAGGATGGGCGGGATCAACCGCCAAAGGGGACAAAATTGGGAGAATTGATTCAAGAAATAGAGTTTTGACCGCCTCAAAAGGTTCTTTTTTCAAGCTCCCAACTTTCCGAATATGGATGTTTTCGGACGCTAATTCCCGTATAAGTTTTGACCAGCATGTGCCTTGGCGTTTAACAATTTTTCCGGCCCGCCTTCCGATTTTGGCAATTTGGGCATCCGGGGTCAGACCATCAGCGGATTTCGTATGCATTCCCGCCAGAACCTGTGTCCGAAGTCCGGCGACCCTCACCATGTAGAATTCATCAAGGTTTGAAGCTGAGATAGACAGAAAGCGAACCCTCTCCAGGAGAGGAACTTCCGGATTCTGGGCTTCTTCCAAAACGCGGCTGTTAAAGAAAAGCCAGGATAGCTCTCGATTGAAAAAACGTCTGGAGTCTAGAGGTGTCATGCCGTCTTTTAGTCAGACAAAGACGTAAAATATAGTCCTAAGCCACACTTGCTCTGTGACAGTTTTATAAAGCAAAACCGTTTTTAAGCGGCTTTCACGTCCTGACTTTCAGCCAAAATCATATAGAGCGCTTCGGCATTTGGCGCCGAGCGAAGACGCTGGCGCATTTCCTGACGTCGTAGAAGCCGGGAAACTTTTGCTAGAGCCCGTAAATGAGACCCGCCGGCATTTTCAGGCGCAAGTAGGAACGCCACTAAGTCGACATCGCGGTCATCCACGGAGTCGAATTTCAGGGGCGTTGCCAATTTCACAAATACGGCTGTGACATGGTCAATACCTTCGAGACGTGCATGCGGCAGCGCCACGCCGTTTCCAACTCCTGTGGAGCCAAGCCGTTCACGCTCCACGGCAGCCGCCACAATATCACGGCAGGCAATACCTTTAGAATCGAGTTTTTGGCTCTTGATAAGGAGCGAAGAGATTTCTTGAAAAAGCTGTTTCTGGCTTCCGGCGTTCAAATCAAACAGAACGCCTTCCGCGCTAAAGAGCGGCGGGGTTGGCATGACTATACTCATATTGGTTCACCGGAAAAAATCAAGCCGGTGACAGTTATGCGCGGTCTCGCGCTCAGTTGCGCGCTCCCTTAGAGGAGCGGCGCCCGAAGGTCAATCAAGGGCTTCAGCCCAAAGCGCTAGCTCTATGCGCCTGCGCCGTCCGGATCGACCCATCCAATATTTCCGTCCTGACGTTTGAAGACCACATTCAAGCCGCCGTGGCGCGCATTGTGAAAGACGACAACGCCGCTATCGGCCAATCCGAGCTCCAGCGCCGCCATAGAGGGCGTGAGCGTACGAATCTTGCCTTGCTTTTCAGCAATCACCATAGGCTCATCTTGATCGGGATATTCCGTCTCGTCGTCCTCATCCTCCTGACCGCCCGTAGGATCCTGCAGGATAAAGAGGTTCATATTCTTGGCAGCTTTTTGCGCTTTGGAATGATCTTTCAAACGGCGTTTATAACGGCGCAGACGCTTTTCAATATGTGTAAGCGCCTCATCTGTCGCCCCATAAGCGTCCTGCGCGGCGCCTTGGCCTTCCATGGACGCGCCGCTAGGTAAATGCACGGAGCAAACCGTCTTGAACCCGGTACCTTCGCGGCTGACTGAAACATGGGCTTCGCCCTCGCGGTGAATATACTTATCCATCATCTCATCTAGTCGGCCTGATATGCGCTCTCTGAGCGCAGGGGAAACATCTATGCCTTTGGAAACGATTTGGATTTGCATAATCTACCTCTCTTAGTTGTTATATAGATATACGGGTTAACATAAAAAAGGTGCCGTGACTGCCCAAAACTTATTTTAGGCTTAAATTCTAAGGCACTCATCTTTTAAACTTAAATCAAAAATGAATATGCTAAACTTCAAGACTAATGCATGTAAGGTGAATGATTATGACGTCCAAAGCTCCATCTTCCTCTAATTCACCTCAGAACGAGCAGTCACACCTTACAGATTATATACGGCAAATTATAATTTTGGTTGCCGCGCCCTCAATGTGGATTCTCTCCAGTCTCTCTCAGTTCGACGACAATGCCCGCAGTCCGGATGGTCTATCGGACATTAACGAAAGCCTGCTTGTTCCCCTCGGCTTCGCCTTCGCGATTTGGTTTCCGATTTTTGTCGGGTGCATCGCCTATGGGATAATTCAGGTTTTACCGCCGAACAGGACCCGCAAGATTTTCAGACATTCTGGCAAGTGGTCTGCCGCAGGATTTATAGGTATCTGTATCTGGTCGCTGATTTCGGCATATGCAGGGGAAAGTTGGGCGCAATGGGGAACGGCGATCATCTTCATTCCGGCCATGTTATGTCTGGTAAACACCATGCTGATCCTGACGCGGGGTCGGCATAAACTGGATAATTTGGAAACGGTTTGTGTCTGGCTGCCTGTCAGCCTCATCGCAGGTTGGACCTCCTTGGCGGTATTTCTTAACTGGACGCCAATTGTCATCGGACTTTTCGGAAGTAATGTGCCTTTCATCGTTCCGAATATTATTATGCTTCTGGCCGCGCTGGTTTGGGCAGGATTTATGACTCGCAAAAGCGGGGCCAACAGAGCTTACGCCTTCCCCATTATCTGGGGATTGAGCTTTCTGTTCATCAAACAGGTCTTCGTAACACAAGATTCGATTTTGATCGGCGGTCTGGCTTTGGCTGGCGCGCTTTTAATAATCGGATTGGCGGCTTTCAAACCTGAAATCGACGCGTCAGATTACAGGGTTTAATCAAAGACCGAAACATTGCCATCGTCTTTTGGATTAGGTCCGTATTTGTTCGGCCCGAAATGGCTGTCTTGGCAAAAAAAGACAATCAATAATATCCAGTAAGCGAACCCCATCAGGACTAGTAAAGCCACTATTAGTCCAACCCCAAATCCAATTATTATCAGGTTGGTTGCAAGTTTTTCACTTACAAACATCACCCCAAAGACGAAGCTCACGGCAATAACTGCCAAATAGGATCCACCAACCCACCAGCCTGAACGGCCTGTGTCATGGAGTCTTCGCCAAGAGACTGCGAGGCCCGGAAATAATGTGGCAAGACTGAACAAACTACCAAAAGGTTTTATATTTGAACCTTCCCATCCAAAAAATAAAGAATCCAGAATGCCAAAAACAATGCTCGCAATTATTGTGAACAATACCCAATACCAAAACTCGGATCGACGGGCACGGCCGCTGAATTTAAAATACTTCCGAAAGCAAGACCCAACGGCCTCTACCATATTCACTTAGGCCTCACCCCCGCCAAAGCGTTCCGTCCACTCCGCCACACTTTCCTCTTCAATTTTTGAGAATAATAGCTCAGGCGCAGCAACCGTGTGACCAATAGGCAAGGCGTCGAGGAGGTCTTTTACCTCTCCAAAATTCCAGCTGCGCCTATCCTCCGGCACGCCAATCGCGTCGAGAATTTTGCCCGCTGCGTCCGGAATCACGGGCTGGGCAATAATCCCGAATAAAGCAACCAAATTAAGTCCATGGCGCACGCCAATGGCCGCCTGATCTACATCCGTCTTGTAATGCGTCCAGGGCGCCGCTTGCGTCAGATATTCATTACCCGCCGCCCAGATAGCACGGGTTTCGGCCATGGCTTTACGGAAGTCGCGGGCCTCATAAAACTTTATCAGTTTCGGCAGACGGTCTGAAAGCTCATTCACAAGCCATTCTTCTGCTTCTCCGGCTTCTCCCCCTGATGGAACAACACCGTCAAATTTGCCGACACAATATTTTGTAATCCGGTTGACGAAATTCCCGAGCACATTGGCTAAATCGGAATTGACCGAAGATTGGAAATCCTCCCATGTAAAGGCCGCGTCAGAGCCTTCCGGCGCGTTCGCCATAAGGTACCAACGCCAGTAATCGGAAGGGGCAATTTCTATCGCCTGATCCATAAACACGCCTCGGCCCTGAGAGGTCGAAAATTTGCCGCCATACCAGGTCACCCAGTTAAAGGCCTTCAGTTGATCGACCAGCTTCCAGGGCTCTTCGCTGCCCATTATTGTTGTGGGGAAGGAGAGCGTATGAAAAGCGACATTGTCCTTGCCCATGAACTGGACATAATCGACGTCATCCGCGCCTTTATCCGTGCGCCACCAACTCTCCCAGTCGCCGTCATTTTCTGTCGCCCAGTCCTGCGTTGCGCCGATATAGGCAATGGGCGCGTCAAACCAAACGTAAAAGACCTTGCCCTCAAAGCCATCGCGCACATTCCCATCCAAGTCCGTAACCGGAATGCCCCAGTCGAGATCGCGTGTAATCGAGCGGTCGCGCAAGCCTTCATCCAGCCATTTCAGCGCGATGGAGCTCGCCAAGGGCGGCCAACCTGTGGAGGCGTTCACCCATTCCCGTAGACGGTCGCTCATTTTCGACTGCAAGAGATAGAGGTGATTGGTGTCGCGAACTTCGACGTCGTGACTGCCTGAAACGGCCGAATAGGGATCAATCAAATCGACAGGATCGAGTAATTTTCCGCAACTATCACATTGATCGCCCCGGGCTTTTTCAAATCCGCAATTTGGACAGGTTCCCTCAACATAGCGGTCGGGCAAATATCGCCCATCTGCATTTGAATAGACCTGCTTGGAGACGCGCTCTTCTATAAGGCCGTTCTTCTCTAGAACTTGCGCGAAATGCTGGGTCAGCCTGGCGGTGGACGGGGCCGAAGACCGCCCGAAATAATCATAAGAGAGGCCAAACTGCGCGCCGGCCTGTTTTTGCGCCTCATGCATTTTATCGCAATAGGCCGCGACCTCCATATTCGCCGCTTGGGCCGCCAGCTCTGCCGGCGTGCCATGTTCATCGGTCGCGCAAATATAAAGCACCTCATGTCCCATCAGGCGCATGGCCCGGGCGTAGACATCGGCTGGCAACATAGACCCGGCCAGATTGCCGAGATGTTTAACGCCATTAATATAAGGCAGAGCGGAGGTAATGAGGATACGAGACATAATCTTGGCCTTCTAGCGCGGCGCCCAATTCACGCAAGCCCAAATGGGGCTTTCTCCTGTCGTTTTAGGGGCTTTCATCGGATTACCTGCCCAATTGCCCAAGGTGCGACATTTTGGTACACTCATTTAGGGTCAATCACGGCCTGACAGAAGGGGGAGGCATTTATGCCAAAAATTCATAATACATCAATTCTCGGGATAGGCGTGGCCACGATCGCCTTTTATATTTTAGGGGGCCTTTGGTACGGGGTCTTTTTCGCAGAGCCTTGGATGGAACTGGCCGGCATGACCGAAGCCGAAGCCCTGGCCCGCAATGATGCGCTCGGGCCCATGATGTTTGTCTATGGGCTGTTGATCACCTTGGCGCAGGTCATCGGTCTCAACTGGTTAATTCATTGGGCAGGCGCCGCGCGCTGGCGCAAATGCCTCGAGGTCTGCCTGGTCACGGCAGGCTTTATCAGCTTTCCGATCATGCTTTATAGCTGGCTTTATGAAGGCACAAGTTTCCGCGGAGACATTCTTGATTTAGGACATATTGCTGTTGGCTATGGTATGGCCTTGTCGGTCTTATTCTTGCGGCGTTTCGCGGAAAAGACAAAGCCTCACTTGGCAACTGAAATAAGCGTTTAAGTCATGGCGGCGCACAAAAGCTTTTGCGCCGCCCCATTTTTTTCACCCGAGCTGCAATAATCGGCTTGCAAGAGCACTGCGACAAAGCTATGAGCCGCGCGCATCTTCCAGTGCCCCTATAGCTCAGCTGGTAGAGCACCTGATTTGTAATCAGGGGGTCCGCGGTTCGAGTCCGTGTGGGGGCACCATTTGATTTTTCCAAAACCTTCAATCTGAATTTTCCGTGTGGACTCACATGGGTGGCTCTCGATTGCATCCCATCCCTTAATCAAAATTTACCACGCCTCTTTGCGAAGCGGAAACTCCTGCCTGTTATTTAGGCTGTAATGAAAGAGCCGGAAAACACGGCCGTCAGGTGAAAAACGGAGTTTAAAATGCCCCCTCTCAACCCCCAAACCGCCGGGGTCCTTACAGCCTATGAACCAGCCGGCCGCCTTGTGCCTGTTCTCTCAGCAAATCCGGTTGGTTTTGATGTCATTGACACAGCGCTCGCGCTGGGCCGGAAAGCCGCGAGTTTTGGCGAGACGGTACTTATTCTCGATTGTAATGGGGGACAGACCCTGAACCGGGCCGGCATAGTCTTTAACAAAACCCTCGCAGATGTTCTATCCGGCGAAGCGCAATTGAGGGACGCGCTTTATATCACTTCAAACGAGCATTATAACGCCGCCGCGCTCGGGAATATTTCACTGGATAAAGCTTTGGGCAGCCTCGCAGCGCTGTCCCTTGATTTTGACTGGGTCTTTGTCGTGGCCGAACCGGGCTGCACGCGGGCGCACACACGTCTGGCCGCAGCGGGCGATATTTGCCTGCTGGGATATGAAACGCAAAAAGACGATTTCATGCGAGCCTATTGGATGATTGAAGCCGTGAGACGCCGCGCTCCGAAATTTGATCCTTTCATTCTCTCTTGCGGAGATAAAGCTGAGGCTGTGGAAACGGCTTTGATGCTCACCGACACGGTTCGCGATCATCTGGGCGCGCCGCCATCTTATGCGGGTCATGTGCTGGATAACAATCTGGAAACGCGCCTCCTTTCACAATTGCGGGATACCTTAGCAAGCACCGCCGCCTGAACCGCTGCAGAAGATGAAATTTAATTAACGCAGTAATTTGCGAAGGATTTAGGCGTCTGCCTCGTTTGTGTCTATGAACACAACGAAAAGGAGACCCCATGCGTCGCTTAAATAAACTCACACTTCTTGGCGTAGCTGCTGTCGCGCTTGCTTCCACCCCAATTATGGCCCAAACCCCTCTGGCCGACGCCAATCAAGACGGGCAGGTCACAAAGGCCGAATTTTCGGCCGAGTCCCTGGCAAAATTCCAAAGCGCTGATTTAAATTCGGACGGTTATCTCGATGAAACAGAGCAAAACGCTTTGCGCCAGAATCATCGCGACGCATATCTTTCCCGTAAATTTGACACACTCGACGTCAATGGCGACGGCTCTGTCACCGAAGCGGAAATGAAAAGGGTCAGTGAGGCCCGCCGTGAAAAACGCATGGAGCGCCGTAAGCAGCGCCGCGAAGAGTGGAAATCCCGGATGGACACGAATAGCGACGGATCCGTCTCTGACGCAGAAAAACAAGCCGCCCGCGACGCCTTCAAAGCCACAAATGATGACCGTAAAGGCAGATGGGGCCGTAAAGGCAAAAGAGGCCACAGGGCCAAACTGGATGCGAATGGCGACGGTTTTATCAGTCAGGCTGAATATACGGCCCGCGCCGACGCTTTATTCGCCCGCATGGACGCCAATGAAGACGGCGTGCTAACCCAAGGCGAGGGCAAACACCGTAAAGGCAAACGTCACAAAGGTCATGACCGAGACTAATGTCCAAATCCGACCCTGATAATGATCTCCTTCCCGGTCTTCGGGACGGAGACGAGACAGCTCTGGCCCATCTGATGGACCGGCACCTTAAAACTGTGACCGCCATTGGCTATTATATGCTGGGCGATGCATCTCTTGCCGAAGATGTGGCGCAGAGCACCTTTCTGAAACTCTGGCAAACAGCGCCGAAATGGGAGCCGGGCAAAGCGACCCTCCTAACCTGGATGAGGCGCGTGGCCACGAATGACTGCCTGGATCGTCTGAGAAAAAAAGGCCCGGTTTATTCGGATCACGTGCCTGACGCGGCGGATGACCAACAAACAGCTCTGGAAGGGTTGGAAAAAGTCGACACGATTAAGGCAGTAAAAATGGCGCTTGCAGGACTTCCCGCAACGCAGAGAGCGGCCATAACATTGTCCTATTACCAGCAAGTGTCACAAAAAGACGGCGCAGAGATTTTAGGCCAAAGCGTCAAAGCTTATGAAAGCCTGCTCTCGCGGGCTCGAAATAACCTTAAAGCAGCGCTTAGTCCGCTGGTTGAAAGAGAGAGTATATGAGCGATTTGAATTCTTTACTTGATCAGGTGAAATCACCGGAGCCGAGCGATTTACTAAAAGCGCGTATTCTGCAGCAAGCCAAATCGCAAACTGTGAACCAAAACTCCAAACCCGCAAATGACACTCACTGGAAACGCTGGATCGGAGTGGCCGCAATAGCTGTTATCATGGGCGTTGTCGGCTTTACCACACTTTACTCCGCTCCGCCGAGTGAAGACGAGGTCTGGGCAGAGGCCGCGCAGGATATGGGGTATGGAGACCTTTATGCCTGGGTTGAAGGGGACGCTACCGAAACCCTGGCTGCTAATGAAGACTCTTAACTGCATGAAGCCGTAAAGCTATTAAACGAAAATCGTGACGCTCTGCATGCCTTCGGCGGTCAATTCCCCTGAACTGTTCCATATCCGCATAACCTGGGTGGAGTAGCCTCCTTGCGCGGCAGTTAAACGCGTTTCGATATGCCACCATCCCTCTTCGGTGGACGGTTTATCGGACAAAATGTTGAATATCCAAGTCATGGAACTCACCGGACCGGGTTGTGTTAGCATCGGAAGGGCGCCTGGGGGCAGGACATCGCCAATACAAAGCAGACTAGACGTTCCGTCCCTAGACGCATCGTCTTGATGACGGCTCCAGACTCGAACATAGCCCTCCTTATGTCCTGTAACGGGGCGCCCCCCCGCAATAATTCGCGTATCGAACCGTTGGAAGAATACGGGAACAAATTTGGCATATTCTTTGGGGGTATATGGCTCACATGTCTCCGGGGAAGAAGCTTCCGGCGCCGGATAACCTACATTTAACTGCGAGTCGCGACTGGCTCCGAAAGAAAAAACGACGCTGATGACCGGGGTCTCCCCGTCATATCCTTTGACTTCAATGGTCGTAACATTCCGGCCCTGACGAAGAATCTGTGTTCGGTATACGGGATCCGCCGGAACAGGTCCTGTGAAATTAATCAAGGAAGACCGCAAAGGCGGAAGATCTGGATGTAGTCTTTTAACAGCTTCGAGAGCGAGCGCCGAACTTATACCGCCATAAGCGGTACGTCCCTGTCGCCAGTTATCCGGTATTTCGGCTTTTAAGCCGTCCGGTGACTGGGACAGGCTGTCTGCTATATCCTTAAAACCTAATGCCGGCATAATCTTATTTTCCTGTCCTTGTCTATCGCTCAAAGGATTTCCTGCATAAGGTCTTGCAAACCTTCCGCGTCAAAACCAGAGCTGTTCATGAATAGTCCAACTACAAAAATTGCTGTTTTCGGGGCGGGGTCCATCGGATGTTATCTGGGAGGCATTTTAAAGTCCCAAAACATGGACGTCGTTTTTATTGGGCGAGACCGCCTGAAAAAAGCCGTCCAGACAAAGGGGATGACCCTGACCCATTTCGAAGCCGCGCCTCTTCACCTGCCCTCTGGATCAATTAGAGTTGAAACGACCCCTTCCGCGCTCAAAAATTGCGATTTGATCTTACTTTGCACAAAGTCTCAGGACACGGCAAATGTGGCGCAGGAAATACGGAAACACGCAAAACCGGGTTCACAGATCGTAAGCTGCCAAAACGGCGTCGGGAATGTGGAAATTCTAAATGAATATCTGAAATCTGGTTTAGATAATCAAAACTTCCAAATCTCCGGCGCGATCATACCCTTTAATGTAACGCCGACAGGCCCGGCTTCTTATCATTGCGGAACAGGCGGAGCGCTACATTTTGAAAACGGTCTGCCTGGGGACGTGCAAGACGCGTTCAAATCTGCGGGCCAGGACGCAATATATGGCGGAAATTTTCAAGGGGATCAGTGGGCAAAGCTCTTGGTCAATCTAAACAATGCCCTCAACACATTGAGCGGAGGCACATTACGGGAAGCGTTCCTACAAAGAGATTATAGATTGGCTTTTGCAAAAGTTATCGCGGAGGGGATATCTGTGGCCAAAGCCAAGAATATAGAGATAGGAAAGTTTAACGGAAGATCGCCATCACTCTTGATCAAAATGCTTAAACTCCCGAATTTTCTCTATAAATTCCTGATGGACAGAATCGTCAAAATAGACGCCAAAGCCCGCTCATCCATGTTGGATGATCTGGAATTAGGGCGGCCGTCTGAGATAGATTACTTACAGGGAGAGATCGTGCGTGAAGGCAAAACTTTGAACCTCCAAACCCCCGCCAATTTAAATGTTCTGAGAGCCGTTCAAAACGCCTTTAAGACAGGGCGGTCTCCGAACCTGTCAGGAACAGAAATTCTTAATCTTGTAAAGGAAAGGCAATAAAAGAATAGCGACGCCATGCGTACTGGGAGGGGGGTAAACGCATGACGCCGCATCTGTTACGCTACGAACCAGTTTTCAGGGGAGGAAACTGTCGCAATCGCGTAACACCTATTTAGGCAGCTTTCGCCTTACTGCCAGACTTCGGGGTGATTAATTTTTGGTCAGAATTTTCAATCGCGATTTTACGGGGTTTCAGCGCCTCTGGCACATCCCGTTTCAGCGAAATTGTCAAAAGACCATTTCTCAATTCGGCCCCTGTCACAATGACATGATCTGCGAGTTGGAAACGACGTTCAAATCCGCGTTCCGCAATACCGCGATGCAGATATTCAACATCATCATTTGCGGTATCAGACACATTGGTTCCTGAAATCGTCAGCACATTTTCATGTGTTTCGAGTTCCAGTGTATCTTCAGAAAAACCTGCAACAGCCAATTCGATACGGTATGTATCCTCGCTCAGACGCGCGACATTATAAGGGGGGTAACTCGCAGTATTGGCACTGGCTTGAGAGGCCGCATCAATCAGATTGGCCATCCGGTCAAAACCAACAAAGTTACGGTAGAGGGGGGAGAAATCATAAGTTCTCATTGTATCATCCTTTTTAAAAGCAATGTATAATAGGACTCCCTTTCGGGACGTCCGGTTTCAATTTACAGACCCCATTATGGCGGCCTGCAAACCCAAAAATGGGTTGTTATTTTTAGGCTTCAAGCTTGGCAACTGCACAAAATTAGCCATTGTGCTGACATTTATTTTAGGCCAGTTAATTGGCAGAGAAGAAAACAAACCGACTTTAGAGAGAGTTTAGAATGACGGCGATGAAATTTACAAAATGGGCTCTTTTATCTGCTACCGGCATGGCGCTTATCGCTTGCGGCGGCGCAAACGATCAAGCTGAGCCTCAAACGACCGAAACCGAGACGCCTCAAACAGAAGATTCAACGGCGGCTCCAGCTGAAGCCTCCCTTACGCTTTCTGAAGTGATTGCGGACCCTCGTCGCGGAGACGAAACGGCCCGGGACGAATTTCGCAACCCACAAGAAACACTCGAATTTTTCGAGATCGGCCCAAATCAACGCGTCGCCGAAATTTGGCCGGGTTGGTATACGAATATTCTCGCGCCTTATCTTGCGGACAATGACGGAACTTATGTCGCGGTTCAATATCCTGCAGGTGTAAGCGAGCGTCTGGACGAGCGTATGCAGGCCTTTAGGGATAAGTATTCTGATGAAGATGTTTATGGAACAATTGAATATGGCGGGTTCATGAAGGACTCCGGCCCTATTTTACCGGCCGAGTCCGTCGATACGATTCTCACATTCCGGAACGTACATAACTGGATGGGCGGCGGCTATGCCGATCAGGCTTTTGAAGAGTTTTATGCCGCTCTCAAGCCTGGCGGAATACTCGGCGTTGTCGAGCATAGATTACCCGAAACAGCCTCTCAGGATCCGCGCGGAAGTACGGGCTATGTTCAGGAAAGCTATATCAAGGATATGGCCAAACGTGCGGGATTTGAATTTGTCGCCTCCAGCGAAGTTAATGCCAACCCGAATGATACGGCAGACCACCCCTTTGGAGTTTGGACATTGCCGCCGAGTTCCAGATTGCCGGAAGACGGATCTGAAGAGGCGATTGATTTCGAGCCCGAACTCTACAAAAATATCGGGGAAAGTGACCGGGCCACGCTGAAATTCCGCAAACCTTTATAGGCTCTATGCAAATCTAGGGGCGAAAAAGGACTCGCCCTGCCGGGACCTTTCCGCCTACACTCGTAATTCATTAGACCCAGAAGGATGTTAAAATGGAAAATTCTGAAATCGCCACAAAAATGACCGAAGCGCTGGAAAAGGCCGGTGGTATCGATAAATCCGTTAAATTTGATTTTAACGGTGATGGCTCTGTTTGGGCGCAAGGAACGTCAGCTGAAGTCTCTGATAAAGACGCTGATTGCGTGATCAATGTCGATAAAGCCGACTTTATTTCTCTGGCCAAAGGCGAGATGGATCCAATGATGGCCTTTATGTCCGGTAAGCTGAAAGTCACGGGCGATATGTCTGTTGCCATGGGTCTGCAAAGTATTTTTTCAAATATGTAAAATTGTTTGTCTTGTTCTGACCGGAGTCAAAGCTCCGGCGCAGGCTTTTTATGCAACATGATACACTGCCATTTGAGCCCGCCGAGATAATC
Organism: Litorimonas sp.; assembly: GCA_029936425.1. Classification (GTDB taxonomy): domain Bacteria; phylum Pseudomonadota; class Alphaproteobacteria; order Caulobacterales; family Maricaulaceae; genus Litorimonas. The sequence goes on along the minus strand of JAPYSU010000015.1, from coordinate 26,945 downwards.
CAGCCCGGAGGAAGGCCCCTCCCGACTGGAATGGAGACTCGGGCCAAGACCTATTTTGTCGAGGGCAAAGACGGCATAAAACTCCGTGTTCTACTGGTTCTGCCTAAAACGCACAGCCCGCGCGGAACTATTCTTTTCTGCCCGGGCCGAACGGAATTTATTGAAAAATATCTGGAGTCTGTTGCAGATCTGACGAGCCGGGGATTTTGTGTTCTTATGATGGACCCACGGGGTCAGGGCCTCTCTCAGCGTATTCTGCCGGATAAATTGAAGAGTTTTATCGATAGTTTTCAGACTTATGCCGATGATCTGGCAGAAGTCAGTTCACATTTCGAAGATTTCCTGCCGCGTCCATATATTGCCATGGGGCATTCCATGGGCGGCACAGTTGTCCTGCACGCCATTATAAGCGGAGTTCTGGCCCCTTCAGCCGTCATATGCAGCGCCCCCATGCTTGGGCTGTTTGATCTTGAAACCACTTTCATGAGATGGACAATATCGGCTTTGTCCAAACTCGGACTGGCCGAAAAAAACCTTCCCTTTCAAACTCAACGAAACGGAATGCCTGTCTCTTTCAGCGTCAATAAACTGACAACTGACAAGGACCGGTATAGAATTTGGGCAAGCTATTTTCAGAGCGTTCCGCGTTTGCGAGTGGGTCAACCCACCTTTGGCTGGATCAGCGCTGCTCTGTCTTCCATGTCATATGTCAATCGCAACGCCGAGAATCTGAGAGTTCCGGGATTGATGGTAGCTGCCGGAGCTGACCCCATTGTTGACCCAAGCTCTGTCGAGGAGTTCGCGAAGAATGCCGGGGTCAAATATGACGTTATTCCCGGCGCCCTGCATGAGCTGTTTCTGGAACGCGATAGCTACCGCACGAAGTTTTTTACTTTAATCGATGAGTTTTTGGAAGAAGAAGGCCTTTAATTTCAGGCCTATCTCCTGTCAGGCCGGGTCCATGGCCCGTCCGAGATAGGTGTATAGTTCCGGCAGCAAAGCCGCATCGCTCACCGCAACGACCCGACCTCCATTCACGGCAGATCCGCCTTCCCAATTTGTCAGGCGTCCCCCGGCCCCTTCGACCACCGGCATAAGAGCGCGGACGTCACAGGGCTTCATCAAGGCCTCAATAATTATATTCATGCGCCCTTCGGATAAGAGGCCGTAGCCCAAAGCATCCAGTCCCAATCTGGAAAATCTCACGCCCCGCCGGATGATATTATACGCCGCCAGCTCTCCCGGCTTCAGCATTGCCAGAGGCTCGGTACAGCCCAGAATAGCCTCTTGTAGGCTGGCGCAATCTTCTGTTTTCAGAGGGCTTGAAATCCCTTTTTCAAGGCGCCAAGCCTCTTTTTTACCGCCGTAAATTCGTCCGAAATATTGTTTGTCCAGAGCCGCCACATCAATGAGGCCCAAAACAGGCTCCCCGTCATAGGACAAGGCAATAAGAGTGCTCCAAACCGGGACGCCAGCGATAAACCCGCGCGTTCCGTCAATTGGGTCCAGCGTCCAGGAAAAGGCATTTGTGCCTGAATGATCCTCAAATTCCTCCCCTTCGATGCTGTCCTCCGGAAAGGCTTTTAAAATGAGAGACCGCAATACTTTCTCAGCGTCTTTATCGGCTTTCGTGACCGGGTCGTAATCTGCCCCAAGCGATTTATTTTCAATCCCTTCGGGGTTTGAGAAAAGCGGTAGAGTTATAGCTCGGGCTGCTTCGGCCAGCTCAGGAAGAAAAGAAAGGCGGCTGTCAATTTCGGCTTTTACGGTCATACCCAAAGGCTAGCATGGCCGCCGGGCCTTACAAACAGGTTTATCGGGCCACGAGGCGGAGGTTAGGCTTCGTATTCGCTTCAAGTGACTTGGCCAGATCCAATAAATGTTTGCGCGGCGTTTCGCCCATGGAATAATAGGCCCTGACTAAATCCATGGTTTCTTTTTTCGACAGAACGTCCGGAGCAATCACATCCGGATCCGGCGCATTAAATAAGGGATCATTCGAAGACAGACCTTCATAAAAATACTGGATCGGAACAGAAAGCGCCTCCGAAAGCTCGAAGAGGCGCGCCGCCGAAACGCGGTTTGCGCCGCATTCATATTTTTGGATTTGCTGAAAACGAATGCCGACTTGTTCCGCCAAGCTTTGTTGTGTCAGGCCCAAAAGACGGCGGCGTCGACGAAGACGTTTACCGACATGAAGGTCAATATGATTGGTCATTTTTTTTCACCCTGTTTGCGTTGCCTCATTACAAGAGCAAGCCCTGTGCCAGAGTGACGATTCTGGGCTTGAAAAATTCCCCTGCGGGTTGTTCGCGTTAAAAAAGCACCAATTTTTTCCTTTTCACCTCACGGAAGCCCGAAAAACTTTATGTCTTTCGCCTCATATTTGAATTTTTGAGATTTGACTGTTTCAAATCGATACAATTGAATAGCTTATCAAAAGCATAGCCCTAAATTATTGAGCCGCGCGGCTATTGGGTATAAATGAACGGATAATAGACTCTATTATATGGGTCATATTCTCCGCCAGAGAATCATATCCCTTTTTGGGAGCCAGCGTGACGGGGTTAAGGTATAAATCCCGGTTTATTTCGATCTGAATGGCCTCAATACCGCTATTGGGACGACCATAATGCTCCGTGACGTAGCCTCCCGCATAAGGATAGTTAGTTGACACCGAATAGCCCGCCGCACGAAAAATTCCCTGAATACGTGCAAGCGTGTCCGGATGGCAGGATTTCCCGAACCGGTCTCCCAAGATAATATCAGGTCGTCTGGAGCCCATTGGCGAAAAGCCCGGCATGGAATGACAATCTATCAAGAGCCCCTGTCCAAATCTGCTGACGCAATCGGAAATCAAATCCTGCAGGGCATCATGATAAGGTCTGTACAAACGGGCGAGACGTAAACGCAAAACATCCGGTTCAGGCGACCGGCGATAAATAGCGGTTGTCTCATTAATGTGTGTCGGAATAACGCCTAGACCGGCCTGGGCCCTGACACTGCATTTCTTCGGGCTGTCGCACCAGTCCGGCGGAATTTCATCTTCGCAGCGATTGACATCCACAAAGCACCTGGGAAAACGGGCGGATAGCAATGGCGCGCCGGCGGCGACACAGGGCGCAAAAAGTTTATCAACGAATATGTCCTCGTTTTTCCGTAATTGGGCAATGCTCAGAACAGATCGTTCAATAAAGCTTTGCGGATATAGGTTTCCGGAATGAGGAGAGGCGAAAAGAACGCCGGCACGCCAGTGAGACGGACGCAGAAGCTTGCAGGCCGGGGTCAAAACCCTCAGACTATCATGTTCCAACTCATATGCCGACTTCACCATAATTCCCTTATAGCGCATAAATCGCGCAGACGTTATAGAAAGTATTAATATTACCCACGTAGCACCCAATTGAGCATATTTCGAGGCAGCTGGCCGGATTCCTGCATAGGAAAGTAATTGTATGGGCGCTAAAGTTGGATTTAGATAGGTTAACCCTAGGGACAAGATATGGCGACTATACTTTATGCTGAAGATGACGATGCAATGCGCAAGTTTTTCGAGAAGGCTTTGGAAAAAGCCGGACATCAGGTTATTGCCTGCTCTGACGGAGAACGTGCCCTGCGGGCTTTAAAATTTGCGGATGGTGCATTTGATATGCTGCTGACCGACATAATGATGCCCGGTCTGGACGGTATTGAACTGGCCAAACAGGCGGAAGTCTTATCTCCCGGCATTAAAATCATGTTTATTACCGGATTTGCCGCCGTTGCCATGAGCGACGAAAAAGCATCTGAAACGACCGTTTTGTCAAAACCTGTCCATTTACGTCAGCTCGTCGCCGAAGTGGATCGCCTTATTGCAGCCTGATATACCTCATTAATGTTTTTGAAATAAAATTTAATAAAGGCGCACCCAAACCTCTTATCTCGTCGTAACTCTTAGGCAAGTTCCATTTGCGCTATCACTGAGAGGACAAAAAATGAGAAGATTTTTAACAGGTACGATATCGGCGGGCGCCCTCGCTATTTCTTTAATGACAGCCGCTCCGGCTTTCGCTGACCCAACCCCGGATTGTAATACAGGCGACATGGATGCAACATCTCTTGAGTGCGGTGTGGATTCCAATGCAGACGGTGCAGACGCCACGGCAGTTGGCACAGAATCCAATGCAGAAGGGCCATCCACAACGGCCATCGGCGGAGAGTCGAATGCACAAGGCCCTGGTGCGACAGCGGTCGGCTGGAGAGCCAATGCCGATGGTGAGCGAGCTCAAGCTTTTGGTCATTTGGCCAATGCTCAGGGTTTACGGACGCTAGCAGTGGGCGAAGCTGCAACAGCAAACGGAACCGAAGCGTCAGCCGTGGGTAACCAGGCGACAGCTACAGGCGTTGACGCCACATCCTTTGGGACAATGGCTAATGCAAATGGTAATTCCACCACAGCAATTGGCGGAGAATCCGAAGCGACGGGTCCTGGTTCCACTGCAATTGGCTGGCAATCAACAGCGCGGGGGGCTCAAGCTCATGCTTTTGGCCATCAAGCGCGAGCAATAGGCGATATGTCTCTCGCTATTGGTGAAGATGCCAACGCTCAAACGGCCAACTCTACAGCTATTGGCAATTTAAGTATTGCAAATGGCACTGACGCTTTGGCTGTCGGTGACGAGGCCCGCGCCGCGGGCACCTCCACAACAGCTATTGGCGGTGAAGCCACCGCCTTTGGGACAGCCGCAACAGCGTTTGGCTGGCGCTCAAATGCACGAGGTGAACGCGCACACGCAGTCGGCCATTTGGCCAATGCACAAGGACTTCGCAGCTTAGCCGTTGGTGAAGCCGCTAGCGCTGTGGGAGAGCAAGCCTCCGCTGTCGGTAATCAAGCAACTGCGACAGGCGTAGACGCAACTTCATTCGGCACAATGGCCAATGCAAATGGTAACTCCACGACAGCTATTGGCGGTGAATCGAATGCTGACGGTCTCGCGGCCACCGCTTTCGGTTGGCAATCAAATGCAGAGGGCGAACGCGCCCATGCAATGGGCCACTTGGCGAACGCTCAGGGACTTCGGTCTCTCGCTGTTGGCGAAGCCGCTAGCGCTGATGGAGAGCAATCTTCTGCTGTTGGTAACCAAGCCACAGCGACAGGCGTCGATGCCACATCATTTGGGACTATGGCCAATGCGAACGGTAATTCCACGACAGCTGTCGGCGGAGAGTCGAATGCAGATGGCCTGGCAGCAACCGCTTTCGGTTGGCAGTCTTCCGCAACAGCGGAACGCGCTCATGCATTTGGTCATTTGGCCAGTGCTTCTGGAGTTCGCTCTACAGCCGTTGGTGAAGCGGCAACTGCAGACGGGCTTGAAAGTATAGCTCTCGGCAATCAATCTTCAGCAGACGGGGCAGATGCTATCGCGATCGGTACGATGACGACAGCCTCAGGCCCGTCCACGACGGTCGTTGGCGGTGAATCCACCGCAATGGGTCCAGGCGCAACAGCGATTGGCTGGCGCGCCATGGCAACGGCAGAACGCGCGCAAGCCTTCGGTCACTTGGCCCAGGCAACAGGCGTTCGGTCTCTGGCCGTTGGTGAAGGCGCCGTCGCGAGTGGCAACACGTCCACCGCTATTGGTAATCTCTCCAGTGCAGGTTTCGGAAACTCAACAGCTATTGGTAACGGCGCAACAACAACGCGTAATAATCAGATAGCGCTTGGTACGAGTGTGAATACCTATACTTTTGCAGGTCTAACTTCCGCAACGAGTACGGCGGCTCAGACCGGCGATATCGGACTTGTTACCACAGACCGTAACGGAAACATTGCAGCAGACTTCTCGCTTCAAACTGGACAGGCTGCGAATAGTGCGGCCATCCAGAATAACTCAGCGGCTATCACAACGAATGCTTCCGCGATTAATGCGAACGCGATGGGAATAAACTCCAACACGGCCGCGATTAATTCAACGAATGCCGCTTTGGCCAATACCAATGCAGCTGTCGCTTTAAACACAGCGGCAATCGATTCGAACTCCGCGCAAATCAGTCAGAATATTGATGGTATTCTGGATAACCGCGCAGGGATTGCAGCTGCCTTGGCGCTTGATAATGCCTATGTTCCGCTAACGCAGACATACGCTGTTTCAGGTGGCTTTGGGTATTATGATGATGAGACGGCCTTTGCTGGTAGTGTCGCGTATCGTATGAACCAGAACTTCCAGGTAAGCGGTGCGGTCACAACGGGCGTTGATAATGGATCCACTGGCGCCCGCGCTGGTTTCCAAGCGAGCTGGTAGTCAGCTCTAACAGCTCTCACTTTCTGAGAGCCATAAGATTTACCCCGGCCTTACAGGTCGGGGTTTTTTATTTCCTGTTTTTGGTTTCGCACCATTTCTCACATCATCGCAATCAGTTGTCTTTGTTTTCATTTCAATTAGGCTGCTTGTCGAAACAATTAACGCCTTCACAGAAATGCATTTTAGATAAGAAGCTCAATGATGAAATTAATAGCTAAAACCTTCACTGTCGCGGCTTTGGGATTTTTTTCGGGCACAGCCCTGGCACTGGCGCTCCCCTCCCATGCCGCGGCGCAATCACAGCAAAGCTCTGCCTCTGCCAGCACGCCTTCTGTTCCGAGCGAAGCAGTTCTAGCCCGGCTCGTCTGGTCCACAATGATCGCTTTGGACAATGCCAATAGAACAGGGAATTATTCCGTATTATACGCCTTAGGGTCTCCCACCTTCAAACAGCAGAACTCTCCTCAACAACTCTTCGGAAATTTCGCGTCCTTGCGTCAAAACCGTATTGATGTTGGCCGCACGATTTTCTTAAGCCCAACTTACTATATCCCGCCGGCCATATTGCCGGATGGAAGTCTACGGCTTCGGGGTGGCTTCGAGGATCGGGCAAAGTCGGTCCGCTTTGACCTTATTTATTCAAATTCAGGCGGAGGGTGGCAGATAAGCGCGATATCAGTCGTCGAAATGGCGGCCTCCTCACCCAGATAACGGCACACTTCCCAGATAGTCATATAGTAGTGTACCCCGCTGCTTCCAAGTCATCGATCCCTTTAATAGCCTCTGACCGCAAACAGATCATGGGCATCAACCATAAAAAAAGCCGCCCGGAAGGCGGCTCTTAAATTCAGTATTTAGCAGTTCTCAAGGAGCCGTAATCGTAATCGGCTCGGCTGTCTTATCCAGAGGGATGATATCTCCATCCACAGGATCCACGGCCGGATCAAAAGGTCCCTGATTAAAGGCTGCCGCAAATCCAGCACCTGCCTGTGATTGCGGCGTCCCCGCTGGCGGCGGAGGCGGCGGCGGAGGCGGCGGCGGTGGCGGCGGTGGCGGTGGCGGTGGCGGTGGCGGAATCTCACCTGTGGGTGGAGGGGTAAAGTTGTTATCCCCTCCTCCGCAAGCGGAGAGCGCGAACGCTGCAACACTCGCCATCAAAATGATTTTGACAGTATTAGTTGGCGTTTTCATCTAGCCCTCCCCTCCAGCGTTATTTGGAGATCCAGGATATGGTGTGTTCAAATACGGAAACTCGTTTTGAACATCCGTTGCCGAAATTGGCGCACCGTCTGTGAAAGGCTGGTCTCCGACGGGTGCATCTTCCGGCTCACAAAAGCCCAGGTTAGTTGGCGTACCATTGACCGGAATTTCATAGCAAAGTGCTCCCATGGCTACGCGGAGTTCAATATCCACAACATCATCGCCCGGACGACGTCCGTTCGGGAAGCCGGCCAAGTCATCGCCTGCAACGCCAAGATTGCTCTGAGCGGCCTGTGGCGTCGGCGCAATGTTAGTATTCAATCGCATCATTTCAGATGGGGTCACGGTAGCCTGTTGATTGACACCTTCAAATCCAGTCAAAAACGCTGCAACCAAATCTGTCCGCGGTATGTTTGACGGAGCAATATTGCCATCAGCGCCAAGTGCGTCCCGGAACAAAATATCGATTAGAGCCGGGAACGTCGGATTGGTAACAAAATCGGCAGCTTGCGCATCATCTTTTGGCTCAGAGGCATTGAAAAGGTCTTTGATCGGAAGTCCGATAACAATTTCATTTACCAATGGCGCAGAAAGCCGTGAGACTTGCACGAATGCACCGCCATGTAGCTCAGGATTTTCATATGTTGGTGTCGGATCCTGTAAAGTTGCCTGTGGAACACTGGCTGTCGTCCAGGCACCAATCACGCCGTTACCGTTTCCGGTCACGCAATCAATTGGCACTTCCAATGCAAAAGAAGTTACATTCGAGTCGGCTAGCTCATTATTTTCTTCGCTTTGCTCAATCGAACCTTCTAGAGGAACGAGATTAACCAAATCAAAGACTTCGCCCAAATTCACGGCAAAAGCTTCTGCGCGTTGGCCGACAAATACGCGGCCCGCTGTAGAGCAGCCCGGTAAAGTAACGTCATACATATACTGGTCTGCATAAGCCTCATAATCAGGCAGTGTTTTATTACCCACATTGTCCAAAGGCTTAACAAAAGTCTGATCTAATGTTGTGCGTGTTCCGGATTTCCGGTCACCTGTTACAACTGTCAATTCATACGTTTCGTTTTCTGCCAGATTTGAACTATCGCCTGCTGTGACCGGACCAGCATAACGCAGAGGAATGGGCAAGGTTTTATCGCCGATGTCCAAAGTTATGCCTTGGCCGTCATTGACGAGGCTGTTGTCGAAATCGAAAGAATAAGTGATGTCCTCTACGGCATCCCCATCATTATCAATATGAATTTCATAAATCGCATCCGGATCCATGGTAAAGTAATTGGGTCCGCCATATGGAGCCTGCAATGGCTGATAATTGGCGATAAATGTTACAAATCCTTCGCGTCCAGGCTCATAGCTGCGGAACATGTAAAAGTCGGTCCCGTCAACTTTTGGCGTTTCCGTGATGGCTGGCGCTTCTCGATGGCTGGAGGCCCAACTAGGGGCGACACCCGCACCGACAACGGCCATAACACTACCCGCCAATAGCAGGTTTCGAAGGGGCTTGGAGTTTGATTTCATAAGTTTTGGCATTCTTGGTCCTCAATTTTACTATACAGCTGCCATTTTCAGCGAACGCACAGGCCCACAAAGATTAACTGTAAGGGGTTGGTGGTGTTTCAGTTACGAGCCCATTTCCGGAATGGGTGCATAAAAATCGAGAAATTCCGAACTTTTATAGAAAAAAGGATGGATTCTTGACTTTTCCGCTTAATTTTGCGGAACTTATGAAGATATCAGGCTTTGAATAGTTTAATCTCAACCAAAGGATCGGGGCCTTGGACACCTTCAACGAAGAAAATTTGATATTGGCGGAATGCCTATCCAAATGTGCCCAAGGCGATCATAAAGCTTTCGAGCAAATTTACACGCTGACTTCTGGAAAATTGAATGCCATTTTGTGCGGTATGGTTCAGGATGAAACTCTCGCCCATGATATTCTACAACATGCCTATATTTCCATTTGGAAGAATTCAGCCTCTTACGATCCGAGTAAGGGAAAGGCTTTCACCTGGATACTTGTCATAACTCGAAATAGAGCCATTGATCAGTTGAGAAAACTCAAAAGAAGGCCAGACACGACAGAGTTGATTGAAACGCTTCCCGATAAAACAGCAAAATCCGACTCCGCCGCAAAATCCATGTTATTGAAACGCTTTCTTGACCCGCACCTCGACAATTTACCCCCAGATATGTCCAGAGCGATAATCTTGAATATTGTACACGGATTAAGCTCACGCGAAATCGCAGAGACGATCGGTGTTTCTCCGAACACCGTCAAAAGCTGGATCAGGCGCGGCCTGAAAAAACTACGCTCGCAAATCAATATGTCAGATTTGAACGCCTTGCTTTAAACCTTATTCGGCGCATTTCAAAAGCGCGACAGAAACCAGGGTTTAAATCGTACCGATCGCGCCTGTGTATAAAACGGGGCCTTCCGGGCCAGCAGATTTCGAACCGCCTTTTTGCTCCAGGCTAATAGCGAGAATATCTGTTCCGTCCTGAAGATTTTCCGGCACGGCAAATGAGACTGATTGGTCTTCATTGGCCTCTTCCATGACGCCAAGAGAAACCGGCCCGTCCTTACCTTCGCGGATAAGCCAAAGCTGTAAATCTCCATCTTCCGGAACATTTACATTGGAAAGTTTCGCAACAATTTCATGTGTCTCCGGATTATAAATGATGGCCACAAGTGGAGGGCTTTCCTCTCCGGAGAGCAGTGCCATCATCCGGCTCTGGTCGGAAACAGGCTCCGCGGGAGAGGGGCCTATGAAATGCGACCCAATCGCCAAAATAGCAATAACCGAGGCCGCAGCCGCCAACGCTTTCCATCGTCCTGCGTAATTGTCATTCATCGCCTCAACGATTTTATGCGCGCTTTCGGAGTTATCCGACATAATTTCAGCCATGATACTATCATAAAGGTCTGGCGGAGGCGTTCGGTGGACAGAGTCTGTGTTTAAAGGAGAGAGCCAGACTTCAATATCGCGTACAGTTTCTCTAAAGCCTGCCTCCTCGGCGTAAGCTTTCCTGTATAAATCAATCTGGCTCGCGCTAGCCTGCCCGGTAAGATAGGCAATCGCCAAAGCCTCATTATGTTTTTTCGTGTCGGTCACTATCCAACTCGCTTGATTTTGTGATTTATATTTTCAAGAGTGCGCGAAATTTGTTCTTCGCTTTGATTATGTTTTGACGCTATTTCCGAAACAGGGTCCCCTTGTAGATAGGCTTGCCTGAAAAGTATTTTTTCATCCTCGGACAAACTGACTGTTGAATAGTCTGAATCTTTTCCAACGCCATTATTTTTGGATATCGCAGGTGTGCCGTTCAGAATGGCGCTCTTGGTTTTATAATCCATAGCATATCTGTGCGCCGTTGCTCTTAACCAATCCAAAGGATCCAGAGCCTTTTTCTGAAACTCATCTTTTTGATCCCACAGGCGGCAATAGACAGCTTTCAGAACATGCGAGGCTTTTTTGTCATCATTAACAACCTGATAAATCAGCCCGTAAAGATGTGAAGATGTCAGATTATATATATCTGACATAACCGTTTTCCCTTCTGTCCTGAGCCGGACGCATAATTTAGACAAGTCTTCGCGCATTAATTATGTCTCAGCGGTGTTTTTCTTTAAATAAGTAAGAATCATAAACCCTTGTAAGATTTTAATCTGCGTTAAACTATTAATAGATACGCAGATTCCTTCAAACTGGGTGCATCTGTCATCAACTATGCTGTATTATCCCGTTCTTGCCCATTATAAACCGATCTCTCTTAGATAAGCACAGATTATAGAGAGTCCAGAGGGACGGATGTCACGTCTCTGTGTAAACTTTTCACCTTGCCCATTCAGTTTACCTGACACACTTTGTCAAAGATAATGCCATCACTTCTCAAGAAAGAGGTTTGAAAATGACGACCATCGGTACAGCCCTTCGGCCTTCGGCAACAAAAGTTATTTTACTTGGCTCTGGTGAGCTTGGAAAAGAAGTGGCGATCGAACTTCAGCGCCTCGGTATCGAAGTTATCGCGGTAGATAGATATGCCGACGCACCTGCCATGCAGATATCCCACCGTTCACATGTGATGAATATGACCGACGGGGAAGCCTTGCGGTTAGTGATCGAAGCCGAAAACCCGGATCTGATAGTTCCTGAAATAGAAGCGATTGCGACAGACACGCTTTGCGAGTTAGAAGCAGAAGGGTTTACCATTATTCCAACCGCGAAGGCGGCTCAACTGACCATGAATCGGGAAGGCATTCGCCGACTGGCAGCAGAAGAGCTGGGGCTGAACACATCGCCTTATCGTTTCGCCGATACCGAGAGCGGAATGAGAAAGGCGGCGTTAGATATTGGTCTGCCTTGCGTCGTAAAACCTGTGATGAGCAGTTCCGGAAAAGGTCAAAGTACGGCCCAGGATGAAGACGACTTAGAAAAAGTCTGGCACTATTCTCAGGAGGGCGGGCGGACGGGAGCGTCCCGAATAATTATCGAAGGGTTTGTAGAGTTTGACTATGAAATAACGCTTCTGACCGTTCGGCATAAAAACGGCACATCCTTCTGCGCGCCTATCGGGCATTTGCAAGAGGACGGAGATTACCGGGAAAGCTGGCAGCCTCAGAAAATGAGTGAGGCGGCGCTTGATGCAGCGCAAGCCATGGCCAAAAAAGTTACGGACGCCCTTGGAGGGTACGGCCTTTTCGGAGTTGAATTATTTGTCAGAGGAGATGAGGTAATTTTTTCTGAAATTTCTCCCCGCCCTCATGACACAGGCTTAGTGACGCTGATAAGTCAGGACCTTTCTGAATTTGCCTTGCATGTTAGAGCTATTCTTGGTCTCCCAATCCCAGGCATTAGAGAATTTGGGCCTTCTGCCTCTGCCGTTATTATGGGACAGGGCCGCTCAGACAATTTGTCTTTCCAAGGTCTTGAGGGCGCGCTTTCTGATCCCGACACGCAAATTCGACTGTTTGGAAAACCGGAAATAAATGGATCACGACGCCTGGGCGTCGCTTTGGCCCGCGGCGAAACCATTGAGGCGGCCAGAGAAAAGGCCCGTACATCCGCACAGGCCATCAAAATTAATTATAATAGTTAAATCAAATACTGAGACGAGTGATATTCAACCGATTCGCAATATCACTAAACGCCCCTTTTAATTCTTCTGCATTTCTCGCATCAAAATAATTGCCTTTTTCCGACGCGCAGGACTTGAGAAGTTTTTCTATCTCGCCACGGCCTGCGCCCATACGATATCCGACCGTATAGATTTGTATGCCGTCTTTTTTTGCCGCTTCACAAAGATTGGCTGTTCGTTCATTTGCGGCTTTTTTATCTCTCCCGCTATGAGTAATCTGCCCTTTGTTTTGGGAGAGCGTATTTTCCCCGTCTGTCATAACCACCATGGCATTTACAGGGTCATTACTTTTTTTCTTATAGCTTCTGCGAATTTCAGTCAGAGGCGCATCTTTTTGAAGAGCACGCCACCCCCAAACAACACCGGACGGCAGATAAGTCTCGCCTTTTACCTCTAGGTCATCAATCGTCCGTTCAACTTTTTTCAAATTTTTGACCAAAGGCAGCATTTCCGTACCGCAACGTTCATTCATTATGCCGGGAATGCGGCGAGAGGCGTAAGGCGCTCGTTCATTATAAGGGGACTGGCGAGAGCCTACACACCCATACCAAGTATAATTGGTTTGACGCATGCTGCAGACTCGATTGCCTGTATATTCATATTCTCCTTTTGTGCACTCTCTCTCTTCTATTCGCCGTTTGCCTCGATATTGCCCATCAACAATGATGTCTTCTGTGCGATACCGTCCGGTTCCCCGACATTTACTGGGTTTGATGGTTCTTCGTTCATTATAACAATACTCATATTCCCGCGACGTACCGTCTTGAGAAGTATCAATCCATTGCGCGTTTTTATTTTTTAGTCCTACATTTACGTACTTGCCGAATGGGATAACGGCCATGCGAACAGACGCCTCGGAGTCGCCCATAATCTTGACCATTTCTTTGGCCGCGACCTTCAAATCCCTGATATTGTCGCCATACATGGAATCCGTTGTATCCAAAACTAGCGCCAAATTAATTGGGGTCGACTTTGAGAGCGGCGCTCCGGCATCGGCTTTGATTTCAACTCTGTCTTTCCCGACCATACCCATGAGGATCGTTTCATAATCGGTCGAGGCCTCGACATAGACGACATCATTTTTAAGGCGAACCTTGGCTTTGATAGGCCAATTTTGAGTATTATGTTGCGCGATGACCTTATCTACCATGTCCTGCATATCCTTACGGCGTCCATCTTTGATTTGGGCCGCCGCGAGCGTTGCATTATCGACCATGTCTTGAAGGCTTTGCTGCTTTTTCGTGGCAGAGGTAAAATCGACAGCGGCCCCGACAGCCAGTAAAACAACGGAGAGGGCAATAGCGCCCATCATAGCAAAATTGCCGGAGTTTGATTGAAAATATTGCCTTAACATACCACTTCCCTTTGCCCACTATTTGAAGCTCACTCCCATAAGCTGGCGGAAATTAGCAAATTTGTCTTAGGAATGGCTTTTGAGTTATGGTTAAAGTGGGTTTAACGACTTTCCTCAATTGCAAGAGCTATACATGTTGAAATTGGCGCTTCCCCAACTCTCCCCGGTTTGGCTTAATCGCGAAGGCAGCCTGTCCTCTGTCTTAGAGGCCATTCAAAAAGCCTCTAAGGAAAAGGCCGACCTCATTGTCTTTTCGGAAGGCTTTGTCCCGGGTTATCCTTTCTGGCTCGACGGGACAGGTGGCGCCGCTTTTGACAATCCGAAACAGAAAGAAATTTTTGCCCATTATGCCAATCAGGCTGTGACCATTGAGGACGGACATCTCGACGGGGTCTGCTCGGCTTTGAAAACGGCGGGGGTGGCCGCCTATCTTGGCATTATCGAACGTCCTCGTGATCGCTCCGGCCATTCGCTTTACTGTAGCTATGTCTATATAAATAAAGAGGGAATTATTTGTTCAGTTCATAGAAAACTTCAGCCAACCTACGAAGAAAGACTGGTTTGGAGTCCCGGGGACGGCGCGGGTCTTGTCACTCATAAGCTGGGCGATTTTACGGTCGGCGGCCTGAATTGTTGGGAAAACTGGATGCCGCTCACGCGCGCGGCGTTTTATGGTCAGGGCGAAGACCTTCACATTGCCTGCTGGCCTGGGAATATGAGAAACACCGAGGACTTAACGCCTGTTCTGGCCAAAGAAGGCCGGAGCTATTGCGTCTCTGTTGGCTCAGTCATGACTCCCGATTGTGTCGAAGACGACACGCCCTTTGCGGAAGAGATCAGAGCCTCACTCGGAGATATGCCAGCAGATGGAGGCTCCTGTGTCGCCGCACCTGACGGTAGCTGGGTCTTGCCTCCGTTAAAAGCCGAAACCGGGATTCGCTATTGCGAATTGGACCCGGCGAAGATCCGGCAGGAGCGCCAAAACTTTGATCCTGCGGGCCATTATTCGCGCCCGGACGTCACTCAATTAAGAGTTAATCGACAGCGTCAATCGACGGTGAGGTTTGAGGACTGAGCGCCTCAAGTCCCGAAAGCTTTTTTATAAGCCCGGTTTCCAGCGCGTCGATTTTGTTCTGCCTTACATCTGTCTTCATACCTGTCTGACCCTCAACGGCATTGGCAGAAAACTCCATCCAAATTCGGTCTTGATGTCGGTCCCAGTGCGGTAGGTTTTCGTTGTTTGGGTTTCCTGTTCTGGCAAAATTTGTCCAATAAGATGTCATCAATTCTGAAAGATGTTTATCTTCATCCGTATATCCAAAGCCGTCTCTAAGAGCGCCGAATACAAATGGAATTTCGGCAGAGTGATAATCCTAGGGTTTGATCTTCACTCGAAGGAATACGGCTAAAGAAATAGACATAACTCGGGCTGGATAAGGTTTCATTGCCGCGGGCCGCATAACGTATATTTACGCCAAAAATATCATCCCCCATCATTTGGGTTCCGCCTTCAACAAAATCTTCGTCTAAATTATACAACGCCTGAAGTATTTTCCCTTGCTCAGGATAGACTTCGTTAAGTTTGGCAATTTGTGCTTGCGAGTCCTGTCTGGGGAAACCCTCTATCCAGACGGAAGGTTCAGGGTCATCCGGAAAAAACAATGTCGCCTCATCCGCATTATACCCGGCGATAAAGGGAACGGAATTAATCTCCCCGCTCCGGAAGGCCTCGCCCACATTTTTCGGAAAGACATAGCCATCACGGATATGGTGAAAAGCCTCGTCCGAATTTTCTGGAAGATTTCCCATGATTTGCTTTGCCGGAACGGCTCTTAGGTCCGAAGCGCTCGGCTCACTAAGTCCAACGGACTGCGCTACTTTTCGCCCCATGAAATACCCGCTTGGCCATCCGGCCCCTTCGCCTGACATCTGCCCCAGATGATAGGTCGAGGCGCCGCTCTGGGCGATGGCTTTGTCAAAAAGCCCTTTCGCAAGCGGGCTAGCCATAAGTTCTGTCACAGACCACGCTCCGGCGCTTTCGCCGAAAATTGTCACATTGTCTGGATCTCCGCCATAGGCTGAAATATTATCTCTCACCCACTTTAAGGCCGCCATCTGATCCAGCGTGCCGTAATTACCGGAGACGCCGTTCGGATCCGCTTCTGAAAGGGCCGGATGCGCCATATACCCAAACACGCCGAGACGGTAATTGATTGTGACCAAAACCACGTCTTTTTTAACAAGGCCGTTGGACTGATAGAAAGAGGTGTCGCCGGAGCCGAATTGATGACCGCCGCCATGTATCCAAACCATGACGGGATTATTCTCTTCGCCTGAGACGTTTCCTGTGCGCACATTCAGATACAGGCAGTTTTCGCTCATAGGCGAGGGGTCTTGGGATGCGACCACGCGTTTAACAAACCACGTTTTTATAGCCCCGAATCCTTGCCCCTCTAAAAGACGGTTTATAAACCCGTCCTCCGTTAGAGCAGGCTGCATACAACGATTTCCAAATTGCGCCGCATCGCGCGTTTCTACCCAATTGGGGGCGGATTCCGGCGCGGCCCAGCGCAGATGACCAATCGGCGGGGCGGCATATGGAATTCCATTAAACGTATAAATACCCGCATCTTCAGTGGTGATCCCTTGAACCGGCCCTTGGGGCGTTTCAATAAGAGCGTTGGAAGAAGGTTGAGGGGCTTTTCCGCCGCATGAGGCAAGACCTAAACTCGTAAATAATAAAACCGCCGATTTAAAGAGTTTCATACTCTGCCTTCCCCTACAGCCCGCAACCTAATTCTCTATGGTTCGCGCAAGTCTGAATCCATAATCATCATATCTGTAATCGGTTGTGTAACGCAGACGTTTGGACGCCCGCATCTGATAGCCATGGGTCACCCAGGAACCGCCGCGCATAATCCTGAACTTACAGTCCCCGTCGAGCCGGGCACTCCCATCAACCGGAGCCCCGACATGGCTCGGATTCCAACAATCCTGCACCCATTCATAGACATTGCCATGAATGTCATAGACACCGAATTTATTGGCGGCAAAGCTGCCCACGGGCAGAGTTTTCCGGCGATATTGGCCTTTGGGGGCGTCGCCATAAGGATGTTCGCCATTAAAGTTTGCTTGCGCGGCAGAAATAGACGTTCCGGTTGAAAAAGGCTCTTTGGTTTGTCCCCGCGCCACATATTCCCATTCTGCTTCTGTCGGGAGGCGATAACGATAGCCCGTCGTCCGGTTTAACCAGTCAATATAGCTCTGCGCGTCATTCCAGCTGATATAGATAGCCGGACGGTTCCCCCGCCCCCATCCACCGTCTTTTGGGCGATACCCACGACACCCGCCTCCCGCCACACATTTGCGCCAGTCATTAAAAGTGATTTCGTATTTTCCGATCTCGAAGGTATAATCTATCGTTACTTTGTGACGCGGACCTTCATTATTATCGCGCCGCACTTCATCTTCCGGGCTGCCCATCATGAAGCTGCCGGGCGGAATGACCGCCATATTGCGCGAGGCCGGAGACGGCTTGGAATGATCAATAATCCGGGGACGCGGACGCTTTACGGGCTTGGGCTTAGGCGGCTTGGCGTCAAAGGTTTCGTAATGAACGGCTGTACGGGAGGCCGGATCAACGGCGCATTCTGTTGGGAGAACGAAACTCGCCCCCGATAAATATAAAGCGCAAATTTCTGAAATCATAAACTTGTCTGTCCCTTTTGGTCATTCCCCCAGACCTGTTTTTTCGATCTCTATCATGTATTGACCCAAAGTCTTTAGATTTAATTCGGACGATTACAGCCAAAACCCAGACAGATAGAGCCAGAATTTGACTACTCAGGTGTATTTCCTAGTGGTCATACCCCGGATTTGCCCTCTGCAACTTCCGCATTAATCCCGGCCAGACCAGATTGTCGCCCATACCCGGCACGAAAGCGGCTGACCCCTGTTGATAAACTTTTTGCCCCATTGTTTCAGGCTCTTCATGCAGGGCGTCCTCAGATCCAACGGATTGCGCGAGAATTTGGGTCTTGCAGGCATTTTCCAGGAAATACATACGTAGAAAAGCCGTGCCGCAGGTTTTACCCAATGTCAGGGTTCCGTGATTTCGTAAGAGCATAAGAGATTTATCCCCTAGATCTTTAACAATACGTTCGCGCTCCTCCAGTTCCAGCGCAATGCCTTCATAGTCATGATAAGCCAGATCATGCTGAACCTGCATGGAAAACTGGGTGTAGCGGCGCAGGCCTTTTTTCTGAACGCTTACGGCTATGCCATAAGGTGTGTGGACGTGGATGACGCATCCGGCATCTTCTCGCGCCATATGAACGGCGGAGTGGATAGTGAAACCGGCCGGATTGACAAAATACGGCGTGTCCTGACAGATTTTTCCGTCCAGATCGATTTTAACAAGAGCGCTAGCGGTCATTTCGTCAAACATGACGCCGTAAGGATTAATCAGGAAACGCTCTTCCCCGTCCTCATCCGGAAGGCGAACGGAAATATGGGTAAACACAAGGTCTGACCACCCATGAAGCGCGCAAAGCCGGTAGGTCGCCGCCAGTTGCTTTCTAAGTGTCCATTCCGCTTCGGAGACCTTTCCTTCCAATCTCGGAACTTCTGTCGGGTCCGGGATCATGAAACCGGAACTGGCATTGACGGCGCTTTGCGTATTCATAAGTCTGTCCTCGCTAAATTAGAATTTAATATGCGGCATCACGCCCCGTCTTGGCAAGCGGGAGCGCAGAGCTTAAGGCAGACGCATGATACCTATTCAAAGATTTGGCACATTACCGGACGGGGACGACGTTGAAAGTTTTACATTAAAAACGTCGACTGGCTTTACCGCAACCCTGCTGAGTTACGGCGCAACATTGCAGTCTTTCTGCCTCCCTGACGGGACAGATATCGTTTTGGGATTTGATAATCTAGACGACTATCTTGCGCCTCATCCTTATTTTGGCGCCGCGATTGGACGGGTCGCCAACCGCATTGAGAAAGCCAGATTTTCACTGGACGGAAAAAACATTTCTGTCAGCGCCAATGAAAATAAAAACACCCTCCACAGCGGCCCCGTCGGATTTGACCGGGTTAATTGGGAGGGCCGGGTTGAAGGATCTTCTGTTGTTTTTCGTCATATCAGCCCGGACGGATTCCAAGGCTACCCCGGAAATGTGACAGCCGATTTTCGATATGCTCTGGAAAAAGACGGCCTTCGCCTTGATATGTCAGCCAAAACGGATGCGTCGACGCCTATCAGCCTGACGGGACACAGCTATTTCAATCTGGGCGGAGGGCGCGTTCCTGAGCACGGCCTGACGACTGAAGCGACGCATTATTTTGAAACAGATGGGCAAGGCATTAATCATGGCAACGCACGTCCAATAGAAGGCTCGGAATTGGAACTCGGGGCATCAGCGAAAATAGGGTCGACAGAAATTGACCATCATTTTGTGGTGCCGGGAACCGGAATGCGCCCAATGGTCACCTTGAGTTCGCCGGACGGCCTGCGGCGTCTAAAAATACTTTCGGATCTTCCCGGGCTTCAAATCTATACAGGCCATAAGTTAGGCCAAATCAAGGGAAAGCGGAAAGATACCTATACAAACGGGGCAGGAATCGCGTTTGAACCGCAATTCCCGCCCAATATTGTTAACCTGCCCGCTCTGGGCGATATTATCTTAAGGCCCGGCCAAAGCTGGGCCTTTACTATTCTCTATAAAATAGAAAATTTAGACGCAGCTTGAAGCCGGAACCCAGTCAAGGCCCTGCGCTTCGGCAACGGCTTCAATTGTCAATTTGCCTTCGCAAACATTCAGGCCGTTTAACAGATGCGGGTCAGACGCCAGCGCCTCTTTCCATCCGTATCGAGCCAGACGCTTGGCATGTACCAAAGTCGCGGCGTTGAGCGCGTAAGTTGACGTGCGGGCCACAGCCCCCGGCATATTCGCCACACAGTAGTGCACAACGCCGTCGACAATATAAGTCGGGTCATCATGAGTGGTCGCGCGGGAGCTCTCAAAACACCCGCCCTGGTCAATCGCCACATCCACGAGAACGGCCCCGTCCAGCATTGTCGACAAATGCTCACGCGTCACCAGCTTAGGCGCAGAGGCGCCCGGAATCAGGACCGCTCCGACAACCAGATCTGCAGTTGTCAAAAGCTCGTCCAGAACGGCAGGCGTCGACCGAACGATTTTTGCTTTATTTCCGAAATAATAGGACAGCTCTTCCATACGCGTATTACTACGATCCAGAATAGTCACATCCGCCTGCATACCCACGGCCATTTGCGCCGCATTAAAGCCGACATCCCCGCCGCCGATAATCACGACTTTGGCCGGAGCTGTCCCGGGAACGCCGCCGAGCAAAACGCCGCGACCGCCGCCGTCTTTTTGCAGAGCTTTCGCGCCGACCTGAATGGAGAGACGACCCGCGACTTGGCTCATCGGGCGCAAAAGAGGCAAAAAGCCACGATCGTCCGTAACCGTTTCATAGGCAATACAAACAGAACCACTCTCAATCAGGTCCTTTGTCTGGGGCGCGTCGGGTGCCAAGTGAAGGAATGTATAGAGGATCTGGCCTTCGCGGAGCATAGCGCGTTCATTGGCTTGCGGCTCTTTGACCTTGATAATCATTTCGGCAGTTTCGAAGATTTCTTTGGCGGTCTGGGCAATAGTGGCGCCTGCAGCCATATATTCTTCGTCCGAAGCGCCAATTCCGGCCCCGGCCTGTGTTTCCATGACGACGGTTTGACCGTCTTGAACAAGCTCGGCCACCGATTCCGGCGTCAGGCCGACGCGGTATTCGTGATTTTTAATTTCCTTAGGGACGCCAATATGCATTTATCTACTCCATTTGTCTCTTGGTCGGGAATTAACAGACGCCCTTTCGATAAATTATCTAATTTTATTCGGTATTGTGACCAATATTAGAATAATATACGAAGAATAGATGATATATCTGTGTTTCAAATCATGATTGATGATATTGATCGGAAAATCCTAGCCCTTCTGCAAAAAGATTGTCGCCGGTCTATTGCGGATATTGGCGAGTCCGTTGGTCTTTCCGCCTCCGCCTGTCATCGCCGCATCGGTATTTTAGAAAAGACCGGTGTTATTGAACATTACTCGGCGCGACTGAACGGAGAAAAGCTGGGCTTCAACATGACGTTTTATGTGGAAGTCACGCTTGAAGGTCAGAGCGAAGCTATTCTCTCCGCATTCGAAAAAGCCGCGCTCGCTAGACCGGAAGTACTTGAATGCCATCTTATGACAGGCATGGCAGATTACCTCATCAAGGTCGCCGCCCCTGACACGAAAGAATATGAAAGACTGTATCGCCGCGTCATCGCTGCCTTGCCCCATGTCAGCCGCATTCAGTCCTCTCTCGTAATGAAAACCGTTAAAAGGTGGAGTGGGTATCCACCAAGGAAAACTTAAGGCCATTCAGACTATGCCGAAACCCACATGACATTCAGATGGCAGAAAATTCACTCAATATAGTGAAAAAAATCAGGCTTTTGCATAGACCGTGACGAGGCGATTGGGTAAGGCGAAGAAGAAAGGCGACGCTTCGCCTTTTTTAAAGAAACGCAAATGGAACTGACAGGGGACAGATGACACAGCCACGGCCACAGACTTCCCGTTTGCGATCAGCTGCTCTTCTGAGAACCAGCGCTGTTGCCGCAGCTCTTTTTGTTACCGGGGCGGCCCTCCCTGCTTTCGCTCAGATCGGGGTCAGCGAAACGGCAGCCGGTACCAACCGTCCTTTGCAACTCGCTCCTGACAGCCCTTACCGAGACCCGGATCTGATTTATCTGGAAGCCAACAGTCTTACGAATGATGAAAAAGCTAATATTCTCACCGTATCCGGCGAGGTCGAAGGGCGATATCAAGACAGGACCCTACGCGCCGAAACAGTGGTTTATGATCTGAATACAGGCGAAATCGTGGCGACTGGCAATGTTATCTTGATCGATGCAACAGGCTCCACTCAATATGCTGACAAGCTTGAACTTTCCGATGAGTTAGAGGCTGGTACTGCGACCAATTACACAGGCCGCATCGAAGGAGGCGGCGTGGTTGGCGCGCGGTTTGTCAATCGCAACACCAAAGAAGAATTTGAATTCTATAACGCCTATTATACGGCCTGTGAGCTTTGCCGGGATGCAGACGGAGATGTTGAAACCCCCTCATGGAGATTACGGGCCAAACGAGTCCGGCAGGACAAAGATACCCGCACCATCCGGTATAATGATGCGGTCTTGGAGCTTCTGGGCGTACCCGTGCTTTACACACCTTATCTTGCGCACCCGGATCCAAGCGCCGAAAGAGCCAGCGGCTTCCTAACCCCTTTCGTCGGGCTGGCCAGTGACAAAGGTTTTACGCTTGAAGCTCCCTATTACTGGGCCATTGATGACTACACCGAGGCAACGATAACGCCCCGCGTCTTTTCCAAAGTAAATCCCTTGATGGAATATCAATTCGCGCGTCTGTTTAATACTGGCCGCGTGGATGTTGAGGGTAGCTTTACCTATGGAAGCATATTTGACCGTGACGGCAATGCTTTTGACGATCCAAACCGCTTTTTCGACCCCAGCACCGCTCCAACAGGTAAACGCTGGCGCTCCCATATCTTTGCGGACGGCTATTTCGAACCAACGGATTTCTGGACATATGGCTTTGGGGTGCAGCTGGCGACGGATGATAACTATCTGAACCGTTATGATTTAAACGAACGTCCGGGTACGCGCGGCGTTTATGATTCCGAGAGCCGCCGCAACACGTCGCAAGCCTATCTCGTGGGGCAAGACGATGATATGCGGTTTAGCGTCTCTACTGTTGGGTTTCAGGACCTGCGAAGCCGCATTGTCGAACTTGGCAATGACCAACTTCGTCTTTTTGAAGACAATGACGACGCGCTTCCTATCGTAGCGCCGAAAATAGAGTTGGAAAAATATATCGCCGACCCGGTTCTGGATGGACGGCTCAAACTCTTCGGAGATACGACCTGGCTTACGCGGCAAGAGGGCACCAATTACGGCCGAGGTACGATTGGCCTTGATTATTCTCGCACCTGGATTGCGCCGGGCGGTATAGAGGTTCAGCCTTTCGCCAATGCAAGGTTCGATTATTACGAAATAGAGCCTGAAGGCAGTGAGACAAATGAATTCAACCGCACTTTGGGCCAAGTCGGTGTGGACGCGCGTTATCCTTTTATTCGGTCTGATGGAAATGTAACCTGGATTCTTGAGCCCCGAGTTCAAGTGACACAAAATTTCGGCGATGCGAAACTGGATCAGTTTACTACCCTTGATTCCAATGGCTTTACGGTTGACCTCGCTCAGGACGGGACTGACATAGATCTCGATCAAGCGCTATTCTGGCAGTCTAACAAGGCTGCAGGTTACGATCTTTGGGAAGACGGCCTACGGGCCGATGTCGGCGCCTCTGTCAGTGCAAATTGGAACGATAACCGCGCACAGCTTTTTGTCGGGCAGAGCTATACCACTGACACCAACACGGAATTTGACGCAAGTTCTGGATTGCGGGACGACAATTCGGATCTTGTCGGGCTATTCGAACTTGATTTGGGACAGCGCTTTTCGTCTCAGACACGGGTGCGATTTGACGAAGATTCTTCCAGCTTCCGTAGAATCGACTCGTCCTTTCGGTATCGCGACAAAAGGTTCGATCTGTCTACACGCTATTACCGCATCGACAGTGCCAGCAACCCTCTCCTCGCCATCAATAATGCGCCTTCCGAAGAAGTCTCCGGTGCACTGGGTGTAAAAATCACGGATAAGTGGAGAACCCGCTACACAGGCTATTACGACATCGACAGCAATAATCTGCGTCGCCAGAGCCTCTCATTGACCTATCAGGATGACTGCACTCTGATTGAATTGACCTATAACAGAGAAAATCTGGCCAATGACGCCATTCGCGATTCGTCGGGCTTTGGCATCCGCATCGCCCTGTTAACTTTAGGCGATAGCGGCAATTAGAATTTAAGAGTCGTCGCGCGGGTAGCTTAACCCACAAATGATTTTTCAACGACAAATTCGGCCGGCTGGGAATTTGAGCCTTCTTTCAGGCCAAATCCCTCCACGAGCTTCGCCGTATCATCAATCATATCTTTGGAACCGCAGATCATAACGCGATCTTCTTCGGGATTAAGGGGCGGAACGCCTGCATTTGTGAACAAATCCCCTGATTCAATCAAAGTCGTAATTCGGCCTTTCAGCGGGTAATCTTCACGTGTGAGGGAGGTCAGATGTAAAAGCTTGTCCCCGATCATTTCGCCGACGAGCGGGTCATCTTTCAAGCTTTCGACAAGGCGCAAACCATAAGACAGCTCCGCGCGTTGACGGCAGGTATGGGTCAAAATCACTTGATCGTAACGCTCATAGGTTTCCGGATCGCGAACGAGAGAGGCAAATGGCGCAATCCCCGTCCCTGTTGAGAACATATAAAGACGCTTTCCGGGGAGGAGTGCGTCCAGAACCAAAGTTCCGACAGGTTTGCGGCCTAATAATACCGTATCACCCTTTTTTATCTTCTGAAGGCGTGAGGTCAGAGGGCCGTCAGGGACTTTGATAGAGAAAAACTCCAGACTTTCGTCCCAGCTGGGCGATGCGACAGAATAAGCCCGCATAATAGGACGTTTCTGGCTCGGTAAAGCCGGCAGTCCGATCATAATGAACTCACCTGAGCGAAAACGGAAGGATTTGGGACGCGAGATATTGAAGCTGAAAAGACGATCCGTATAGTGCTCAACATCAATGACGGTTTCTTCTGTGGGAGCGTTTGACATACATCTATCCAAAAGCGTGTGTGTTGTAATCAAGCCGCCCTATAGGCGGGGTAGTGCTGAAAGGCAACATTCTATATAAGAAACATGTGTTCTATACACAGAACGACAGAATTTCGAATTTCTGGTCTGGAATACAGCTCAGCTCTGGCTTTGCCTGCGCTCTGAACATAGACTGAAGTTTCATTTTAAATAAGTTGGTTATGTCTGATCTCTCAATAAACAATGACTTCGAATCCCTCTCACGCGAAGACTGGATGACGCGCGTTCAAAAAGGGCTAAAGGGCGCTGAATTTGAAAGCCTTATCAAAAAAACGGATGATGACCTGATACGTGGTCCTTTCTTTAGCGAAAAGGACAGGCCGGAGAAAACGGCCGCGCAACTACGTTTGAAATCCCCGCTCCTCGAAGAACGGGCTTGGCATATGTGCTCGCCTGTCCGTGACCCGGACATTCAATTCGCCAACAAACAGCTATTAGCCGATCTCGAAGGCGGCGCGAGCGCTCTGGATATCAGCCTCTCAAGGGACGGAATAAACCTAGTCAGTCGGGCTGACTTGAAACGCCTCTTGGAAGGGGTCTGGCTCAACCTTGTGCCTTTACGGTTTCTCATAACATCAAGCCCCGTGGAGACGATTGACCTTATAAAATCCTACTCTCCTTTATCTGAATCGGTCGTGAATTTAGGACTGGATCCCGTGTCTATGGCTCTGTCCGGCGCGGCCTCCGAAATTATTTCTCTGAAAAGCGCGTTGAAAGACTTGCCGGCGTCCTGGACGGCGCTCTGCATTAACGCCGCCTCTATACATGATCAGGGCGGAACCGAGGCTCAGGAACTTAGCGTCATGGCGGCGAGCGCCGCTCACTATTGGCGCCAATACGGCCCTAAGACGAAACTCTCCATATGCCTCGCAGCGGATCGGGACGGGCATCTGGGCATTGCAAAAATCAGAGCGGCCAGACAAATTCTCATCCGCATCGCCGAGGTTTTCGGCGCAGACGCAAATATTCCACTACACGCCGTCACAAGCCTTCGTATGATGCAGACCGTGGACCCTTGGACAAATTTGCTGCGCGTTATGGCGGCCGGGTTCGGCGCGGTTTGCGGGGGGGCGGATTATTTGACCTTGCGGCCCTTTACGGACGCGCCGTCCGACAGACCGCGCTTGGCCACGCCATTTAGCTATCGCATTTCGCGCAATATGCAGCTGATGATGATGGAAGAGAGCCACCTCGGACAGGTCAATGACCCCGCCCATGGCAGTTATTTCCACGAAGCTCTCACGCAAAAGATCGCGGAGACCGCATGGACAGAGTTTCAGGCAATAGAGTCCGGCGGCGGCATCGAAGAGGTCATCGCTTCGGGAACTCTCCAAAAGTCTATTGCGGCGGCAAAATCCGACCGCGACGCGAAAAACGACCCTATTCTGGGCGTCACCTTGCACCGGGCAGAAGAAACAAAACCGGCAAAATTACGGGAGGCCGCCAAATGACTCATCCCGATTTTTCGAAAATTGATCTAGGGCATTCCTCCTCCAAACCCGGCGGCGGTCAGGATTGGTTGTCACCCGAAGGTATCCCCATAAAAGCCCATTACTCCGCTTCGGATGTTGAGGGCTTACCTAATCTCGACACGATGCCCGGCTCGGAGCCTTATATTCGCGGACCTTACCCGACCATGTATGTCCAGCGGCCTTGGACGATCCGTCAATATGCCGGATTCTCGACCGCAGAAGACTCCAACGCATTTTACCGCCGTAACCTTGCCGCCGGACAGAAAGGCCTCTCTGTCGCTTTCGACCTAGCCACCCATCGCGGATATGATTCCGATCACCCCCGCGTGCCGGGTGATGTCGGCATGGCGGGCGTCGCCATTGACAGTCTTTACGACATGCGGGTTCTTTTTGATCAAATCCCGCTTGATAAAATGTCTGTCTCCATGACGATGAACGGCGCGGTTTTGCCGGTTTTGGCGCTCTATGTCGCTGCAGCCGAAGAACAAGGCGTCAAACAGGAACAGCTTTCCGGCACAATCCAGAATGATATTTTAAAAGAGTTTATGGTGCGGAATACTTATATTTATCCGCCCAAGCCCAGTATGCGAATTATCGGAGACATCTTCTCGCATACGTCCACTCATATGC
>JAPYSU010000057.1 GCA_029936425.1 Litorimonas sp. | reverse complement strand
GCGTTGTTGTATGTGTACGCAACTCCAGACTTAGCTTTGCGTCTCTACTGTCAAAGGGAAAAACTGGATGAAGTTGAATACGAGTCCATCTTCTTCGATGCTATCGGAGCTGAGGTTGAATCTGACGTGAATATGATGATGAATGATGCTGATGCGGTCATTTATAATTGGTCTGGAGAGGCTAATTATGAAAAAGCTATCTCCTCAATGGCCAATATTTTAGGCTTGAAGCCCCTAAAGAAGGATTAAAGATTTGACCAATTTCGACGGTGGATATGATGATGGATATCGCGCTTGCCCATGTTTTTGGGGGAAAGAAATTGGCAGTCTGATCACTAAATTCCTTGAAGGAAATTGTGTGAAAAACAGCAGAATTTTGGATGCGGGTTGCGGCGAGGGGAAAAACGCAGTTGCGCTTGCAGAGCTAGGAGCCAACGTAACCGCAATAGATTGCTCCGAGGCCGCCCTCAAGAACGCTCAGAACGCGTTTGGCCGCAATAGTGTGCAATGGCACTGCTCCGATGTTCGAAACTTGGATTCAGCAGCCAAACCGTTTGATGTTGTTGTAGCTTATGGTTTGTTGCACTGCATGATGTCTGCCGATGAGATAGAGTCGGTGGTGCTCCGTCTCCAAGAATTAACGGCAGTGGGCGGATGGAATATCGTCTGCGCATTCAATGATCGTGAGCATGACCTTTCTGCTCACCCCGGCTTTGATCCATGTCTGATACCTCACTCGACCTACCTGAGGCTTTATGACGGGTGGGAGGTCACTTATAGCAGCGATGAAGATTTGCATGAGAGACACCCGCATAACAACATCCCTCATGTTCATTCGATGACCAGGCTCATCGCTAGAAAGGTCAAGAGATGACACGATGCCCAGATGACCTTCGAAGATTGTATCAAGAGGGTCGCGTCATACCCTTTCTTGGTGCTGGCGCTTCGATGGCCGTGAGTTGGAAAGATGACGGTGCTATAAAACGAGGCCCCTCCTGGGAACAGCTTGTAGATCAAGCAGCTAGGCTTGTTGGGGCAAATGAACCGGCTTTACTAAGGATGCGGGGTTCCGACCTTCAAATTCTCGAGTATGTAAAGTCAAAAAAAGATGGCATGCAACCACTCATCAATTGGTTAAACAAGAACATGGAACCACCTGATGAAGCGTTGTTGTCGTCAAAGATTCATGGTGCATTGGCGGCTCTTGAAAATTGCAAACTCTTCTATACTACCAACTACGACGATTTTCTTGAGCGAGCTCTTCAGTTGTCTGATCGAGAGGTTGTAACAGTTTCATCTGAACACGAACTCAGCCAATCTCTGCACGAAAAGACTCAAGTCGTGAAGTTCCACGGTGATTTCAATCGACCTGAAGCTATGGTGCTTACCGAAACGGACTATGACCGAAGAATGATGTTTGAAGACGCGCTCGATCTGAAAATGCGTTCGGACGTTCTAGGAAAAGTGATTCTATTTATTGGATACAGCTTCAATGATGCAAATGTTGCCTATCTCTTTCGACGTTTGAATGATGTATTCGGCAAGCTTCCGCAATCTTTCGTCGGAAAAAGAGCATACATAGCATATTCTAATCCATCAGATTTTGAACGGCGGTTGTTTCACGCAAGAGATGTAGAGGTTATCTCGATTGATGGAAATCAACGTGAAGAGGACATCGCAGGCCTCTTGGAGGGGATGGCAAGCTAATGAGAAAGACCCGTGTCAGATATGCAACCAAAAGCAGCTTTAAACATGATGAAGTTAACCAGATCATTTCATCCGCGAAACTCAAAAACCGCCATGGTGCCGAAGTCTGTGCCATAGATCACTTCGAGGTTGAGTTTCCCGGGGTCTCAACAAATGAACCACTCGAACGTAACCTTGAAGAAATGGTGCGACACAAAGCCATTTCGGCGTACCAGCGTATTTTGGAACCTTGCATTGTTGAACATGCGGGCCTTGTCCTTGAGAGCCACAAAGAAGCGAACTATCCAGGCGGCCTTACGCAACCGATGTGGGACGCTCTCGGAGCTGAGGGCTTTCTAAGCAGTGTGACTTGGGCAGGGGAAAAGGTGACAGCGAGGGCTGTGGTCGGTTACTGCGATGGAATGAATGTTCATATATTTGTCGGTGAAACCATCGGAAAATTCTCACCAGAACCACTGGGTGCTCGCAAGTTTTATTGGGATACCGTATTTATTCCCGACACTGGTGACGGACGCACCTACGCAGAAATTTCTGCAGGTGAAGGTGGGCTGATTGAGAAGGTCAAGCTGTCTCAGTCTAGGAAGGCCATGATAAAGTGTCTTGAATTTATGCTGCGACAGGATCCAATTATGTTCCCGGCGTAAGCTGCGAAACTGTTGTAAAAAGGGGAACGTAAGCTTGCTCTGTAAGATTAGCTGACAGCAAGGCACACTGAGGTACGCTGAGCTTCGAATATTTACTTTTACGCCCTGTCCTGCCGTTCCCCCCGACCTTCCCAGTAATCTCCTCAGGCAAGTAGCCCTCCCAGAGGTCCTCCACCA
>JAPYSU010000056.1:1580-2615 GCA_029936425.1 Litorimonas sp. | reverse complement strand
CCGCTATCCAGAGTGTGCGTCTGGCGGCTCCGTTCGATGCGTTTACAGCGGAAATGCGCCGGAACATGGACGTGCTGGAAATTATCCGCACCTGGAAGTTCGACAGGAACAAGCAAGTATCGTCCCGGTAGCGTGCAGGCATCATGCCTGCCCAAGCCCTTCCCTTCTCCATCCGGTCTGCGTGCCACCAATGAGTATCGCGCTGGCGGCGTCAATTTTCCTGCTTCACGATTGAAGACGGAGGGGGTTGGCGTGCCAGTTATTATGGCGTTAGTGCGGTAAGAAAGTGTTCGGCAGCTGCCCTGAACGAAACATCACAAAGGCGAATATAAATCATCAGTGGGCAGCTTCGAGTCAGAGGGATTGCCGGCGTTTTTCCAATGATAGAAGCAGACTATATGGTTGATGATGTTATACAGTTTGCCGAGAGCGAAGCAGGTATGCTGTATTAAAGGTCTGTGCAACGGGCATGTTTTAACATGCAGCGGAGAGGCGTCAGATATGCAATGTGATGCTCTCCTGGCAGCCTTGCTGGCCATCGTGCGCGTGGGAAGATGAATTATCCAGGCTTTCCTTGGCAAGATAGATACCTTAACCGTGCTTTAAGCGATACCTATGGCAAGAAAAAAGAGCTTCAATAAAGACGATGTTCTGGAGCGTGCAATGAACCTGTTCTGGAAGCAGGGGTTTCACGCCACCAGCATGCAAGATATTGTTCAGAACGTCGGGCTGAGCCGCTCTAGTCTTTATGAGTCGTTTGGTAGCAAACAGGGGCTTTTTGACCAGGCTCTGAGTAATTACTGCCGCACTAACAGGGAGGGAGTTAAGGCCCTGTTGAGTAATGAGAAAAGCGTCAAGTCAGGAATAAGAAACCTGCTTGAGTCATCTATCCACTGCACAATTAGTGATGCAGACAAGAAAGGCTGTTTTGTGGTCAATTCAACCACAGAGCTTGTACCGGGGGATGACGAAATGCTGAAGGCGCTTTCAAAAAATAGAGCGTCTTTTGAGAAAGTGTTTTTCGAATTTCTGCAG
>JAPYSU010000056.1:0-1570 GCA_029936425.1 Litorimonas sp. | reverse complement strand
GGTGAAATACCGCCGAATAAAGACATAAAAACACTGTCGGGTTTGATATATACCGTTTTTTCAGGGCTCAATGTGATTGCCAAGCTGGAGAAAAGCCCGAAAAAGTTGATGGCCCAGATTGATCAAATTGTTGGCTTGCTGGATTGATGTCCGTTGCCTGAGTCGACAAATTCGCCTTGGCCTCCCGGTGGGGATAGTAAGAAAGCGAAGCCATTTTGTTGGGTTTTCCGCACGAAATTTCCAGAACCGTCTGTTCAAAGAAGCTCTGCATGACGCATGCGCCATTGCATCAATGATGCGGTCTAAATAGCGCCGATCCCCGTTTTGCTCTTTCCTCTCTCGCCAGAATACGCCACATCCCTGTTCTTTTTGATCCTTAATGTAAATGCAAGAGCTATGCATGTGGGAGTGGTCATGCATAGCGTTTTCTCAATGAGAGCTAACAGTCTGACGAATCTGCTAGCCGGCAAGAATCGGATTGATATTGGCGCCGCCGTCAATGTTGAATTCAGCGCCGGTGACAAAGGCCGCGTCGTCAGAAGCCAGATAGGAAACCAGGCTGGCTATCTCGTCGGGCTGCGCAAAGCGCTTGAGGGGAATATTCGCCTGGAGTGCCTGGGCAAAGCCGCCAAGCTCTTCCTGTGACATGCCTGTCTTTCCGAAAATCGGGGTTTCAGTCGGACCAGGATTGACAGCATTGACCCGGATTTTTCTGGGTGCAAGCTCTGTGGCTGCTGTTCGAGTGTAAGCATTGAGTGCTGCTTTTGAAGCAGCATAAACAGCGGTCATGGGCATCCCGGTATAGGCATTGATCGATGACAAATTAATGATTGACGCCCCTTCATTGAGAACGGGAAGGAGCTTCTCAATGGTGAAGATGGCGCCTTTAAAGTTAATCCCCATTTGTTGGTCAAACATTTCTTCCGAAATCTGACCTATTGGTGCCGGTGCGAAGATGCCGGCATTAACAAACAGAATGTCGATCGTGCCAAACTCCCTCTTGACTTGATCGACCAGATTATCGATCTGGGACAGGTCCTGAACGTCAGCAACAGCACCGATAACAGAGAGGGACTCAGCAGCGGAAGACACCTTGTCAGCTGACCGGCCGGTGATCATTACTTGCGCGCCGAGTTCAGAAAACTTTTTGGCAGTGGCAAAGCCAATGCCGCTGTTGCCGCCCGTAATGACAGCCTTCTTTCCTTTCAGGTCATTCATCCTTTTTCCTTGGTTTGTGTATTTAATGCAGATCATTTCCTTTATTTAGGAATGATCGTTCCTGAAAGTATCATGACGTTATTTGGCAGGTCAAACAGGGCCTGTTTAGTGTGTAAACAAATACAGGGAAAGTGCGAATAGGATCCCATTAATGATCACAGAAGGTGCAAATCGTGGGCATTCAGGTAATAGTTGCGCTGGCACTCAGAATGCTTTCGGCGGTGCCTATATTCTGAATATTATTCAGATTTTTCTTTGGTACGAGTGTGCCTTTTGTTGAGAAAGAAAGGTTGTCCGGCTAGATAGAGTGCCCAGGAAAGGGCACAAAACTTCCGGTAGCACAGGGATGGTG
>JAPYSU010000055.1 GCA_029936425.1 Litorimonas sp. | reverse complement strand
TATGAATAGCATAGTAATGTGGAAAGGAAGCGGCCTACCACATCGTTCAATCTTCTGTCTGCAACAAAACCAGCATGAGAACACTCATGCACGATGTTTCCAAACGACCGTTGGCGAGTTCCGATCACGACACACGCCAAAACATATCCAAGCCAGTAGACGACATCCCCGTTTGTACTGAGACTTTCTGCGAATATTATCGCAACCAGAATTGTTCCGAAATCAAGCGCCAAGACCCCTAGGCCTTGCCGACCAGTGTTACGTGGAAACATCCCATAAAACCGCTTGTTGAACCGTTTTCGAAGCTCGTTAGCTGTTTCCTCCAAGGGGAATTCCTTTCTGTGGTTCCCTCATAGATTGCACATCGAATTTTTATCAGTGAATCGGAAAAAACGCCCCATGGTCGGAAATCCCTGCCCTGACACTGGCCAGCTCTTACTTGATGATGATTGGATAAATTCCTTGCGGGGCACTCAAACTCAATGAACAAAAAAAACGTATTTCTTGCCTTGGCAATGGCCACAATCTTCGGTCTCGGATGGATCGTTGGAAAATCGGCATTAGAGCAGCTACCTCCTATTCAGATGGCTGCTCTTCGCTTTGGCTTGGCTGCGGCGTTGATATTGCCGTTCACCGGTTGGCCTAAAAGAATACGGCTTTTGCACCTACTGCCTCTTTCTGTATTGGCCGTCAGCGCCCCTTATAGCTTATCCAATATAGGTCTTGCTGAGTTGGATGTATCGTTGACAATCTTGCTGGTACAGCTCGAAGCTCCAGTCCTCATCGTATTGTCAGCGATATTCTTACAGGAGCGGCCATCGCGCCTCGCACTTGTTGGGATTATTCTCGCGGTTTCGGGAGTAGCATTGGTAGCCGGACCACCAGCAATAAATGGGAGCTCACTCTGGGTCGCCATGGTTGTTTTCAGTATTTTCGTATGGGCATTTGGGCAACTCTGGATACGTAAAACTGGTATCACTGGAAGTGTGGCGCTCTTGGGTGCCTTATCTGCCCTTGCAACACCACAGTTAGCAATTGTTTCACTGCTGCTGGAGCCTGAGGCCATTGGACAACTAAAGAATATCTCCATTAGAACATGGGCCGAGGTAGTCTATCTGGGTGGCGTCATGACTGCGATGGGTATCGGTATTTGGTATTTCCTGCTGTCTCGATTTGAAGTTCGTCACGTAGCGCCATTTCTTCTCTTGGTTCCCGCGATTTCAATCGGTGGCGGAATCGTGTTTCTTGAGGAAGAAGTTTCATCGATCCGCTGGATCGGTGCTATCATAATTACATTTGGGGTCGCTCTTTCAACATTGAAATTTGAACGGACAAGCGTCCCGCCGCGAGAAACTTGAAACCAAGGAGACTGACATCCAATGTCCAAGAAAACAGCTCACAATTTTGACAGGGAGACGCAAGCAATCTTTGATCTTGCGGGCTTGAGCGGAGTTCCGAGAGATGAGCTTTGCGAACTTGTCGATCTTGCAAAAGGAAACTCCAAGTTGTTGCGACGTTTAGCGGTCAGAAAGCAGTTTGGTGAACCAAATGCATACTTGAGAGGCTATGTAATGATGATGGGTAGGAAATATAGTGTTGACCGTCGTTGCTATATTCCAGACAGCTACGCTGAAGAACTTGTTCATCGGGTCATAGCAGACGCCCCGCCAAACGCCGTAGTTCTGGAGGTCGGCACCGGATGTGGCTGGATTGCGGTCACATTAAAACTAGAAAGGCCCGACCTCACTGTTCTTGCATCAGACATTGATCCTGGAGCAGTTGCGTTGGCAAACCGAAATGCGGAGTGGCATGGTGTTAATATACCATTTTTCGAGAGCTACTTTGTCGATGACATTGTTGGTATAGTGCCAGACCTGATCGTAGCAAACATCCCATACGGTGGTGACTTTGAATACACGGACCGAGAGTTGGAAGAGCGTCCTCAAATGCCCGCCATTGCAATTTGTGATCCCGCAGGAGTTGTGAAGCCATTGATTGAGTTCTATAAATCTGTTGTGGCAAAAAAGTGGGCATCAAAGATTTATCTCGAAACGGGTTACTTGCCCACTGATCGTTTGCAACCTGTCATGGAAAGCTGCACGGATGCGGAACATGTTCAAAATGGCGAATATGGCTATGTAGTATTGAAGTGATCATGTCGAACAATCATATCAGATGATGCTCTGGCGCTGAGGCCTCATACGCTCCGATATTCACTAGACGTTTGCATCCTCTTAATGCAAGTACATACTATATTTTGATTTATATTGAGGCATGAATAGCCATTGAAGTTGCCACCGCTAAATAGTCTAAGAGCGTTTGAGGTGGTTGCTCGTCTGGGAAGCATCCGCGCTGCTGCGAAGGAGCTTGGCACTTCACATTCAACAGTTTCCGAACACATAAAAAACATTGAGTATAGCGTTGGTGTTCCGCTTGTACAAAGAAACGCTAACACACTGGTTCTAACCGAGCATGGAGAGAAATATTCCCGTAATGTTCGCTTGGCTTTTCTTGAACTTGCTCGCGCAACAGAGGAACTGGATTTATCTCGGAAAGTTGAGTCCCTTCGCATTACATGCGTTCCGAGTCTCGCAGTAACGTGGATGCCACATGTATTGGC
>JAPYSU010000054.1 GCA_029936425.1 Litorimonas sp. | reverse complement strand
ATAATCATGCTGGCGCGCTCAATAGTGTTATGTTGAAGGGCGTATAATCACTGTTATGAGTATGCATAGAGGAATAGCGCTACTGACGGCTCTATGCCTGGCAGGTTGCGCCAGCACAGGAAACTATTGTCGTGTGGATGAGCAGCATCGCTCCGAAATCCTTGAGAATATAGCCCCGGTTCTCGAAGATCTGGAGTCCGAGACTATTCGCTACATCCCGTCAAAGTCACTTTCGCGTGACGGTGTGTTATATCGTGACGAAGGTGGCTGTTTTATATACATTGGACCCCAATCCAAAAGAGAAGGCCATGGTGTGCTTGATGGCGACGGAGGCATTTACATTGACATGGAAACATTTCAGTCCAAAGAAGTTTTCTGGTATCAATACTAAAACTCATAACCAAGCGCAGCACTACACAGCCTTCGGCTGTCGGACGCTCGCAAGCTCGCGCCGGTGTGCGCGGCGTTATACAGAAGAGGAGGCCAAATGAGTGCGCAGGATAAAGCACCTCTTTACCATGCGAAGCGAGAGCTGGTCGCCGCACAAAGAGCGATCGAGCGCATGGGGCAGGCCTCCTCGCTTGAGGATCTAGAAGACGAATGGAAGGCCTATCTCACCGCAATTGAGAAGTGCTGGATTAAAGTCGAGAGAGCCTGTCAGCACATTCGAAACAAGTTCCAACCATGGCAGGGACAGTACGCGAACGAGAGAAGAAAAGACCCTCTCTTAAA
This sequence comes from Litorimonas sp., assembly GCA_029936425.1. Classification (GTDB taxonomy): domain Bacteria; phylum Pseudomonadota; class Alphaproteobacteria; order Caulobacterales; family Maricaulaceae; genus Litorimonas. The sequence continues at coordinate 1,945 of JAPYSU010000054.1, read as the reverse complement.
GTATCTGAAACACGCACGAAATTCAGATCATCATTCCATTCAAGAAAACATGGACAAAAAGGCAGCTTCGAGTTCTATGTATGTAGAAGGTGGCCCCGGAGTCACACACATTGAACGCCTAGAGATTAAAGATGGCCAGCTTGTTGAGTATCGCGGCAACAAGCCATTGGTCATTGAGAATCTTCCAAACAGAGTGGAACTGCTGCCAGTCAAAGATGGCAGCAAGTGGTACAACCCTCCGTCGCAACATAAAGGCGCCAAGCTAGTTTGGCCTGCTCCGCTGGATGTTGCTCAACTCGGACTTGAGTACTACACAAAATATGTATCGGAAGCTGAAGAAAAGTTTTTCAGCAGTGTATAACAAGGCCAGGCACGCGACGCCTACTGCATTGCGGCTTCGCCTCCATTCCGTAGCCGCGCATGCTGGCTGGCGTTATATCGAATAGAGACCAATGGAAAATTACAGATTCATAGACCGATTCTTTCATAGTCAATATGAGCTATTGGACCTCACGGAGACTGAGGGTAGGGATTCGAATACGCTCTACACATTTCTTAACAACCTTCACACGACTGCCGACCGACTCAAAGAAGAATTTGATTGCGATATTAAAGGGTCTCCGGAGTTCAAAATTCTTCGGCTCATCAGGAACTATTTTCATCATGTTGGCGATGTGGAAGAAATTAGGTTGAAAGTTTATGTTGAGCGGAATGTGATCATTAGCCACGCAGAGCATCTAATTATTCCTCTCGAGACATTCGCTAAAAGCGTAAAGTCATTTATTGATAAGAACTCACTGCCAAAGAGCAACAGAAATTACGCCAAAAAGAAGGCATTTGTAGATAAAGAGATGGCTGCCATATCGGAGCTTTTTGATTATACCGCCGATTTGCTAGCAAATTTGGAGGTTTTTTGTAATAAGCCAAGCCTAAAGCTAGATGGTGTAGTATATGAGTTAGGTTTTGATATGTATAAGTTTGTCTACAATGTCACAAATATAGTGGCCGACAAATGTCGTGAAATCGAGCAGCTGAATGAAAAGAAAGTTATCGCGGAACTGGATTGGTCCTATACAGCCGACAACAACATAGGAAAGCATGATGTGTTTTGTCATCCTAACCGAGTCCCAATCACTACAACACAGGGGTTCGTATACCCCGAGACCATTGAGTCAGCGATATAACAATTCGCGTCACTCGGACGCACTAAAGTGCGCCGGTGCGCTCTGGCGTTAACTTTCGCCAGCTAGCCCCAAGGAGACTTTAAGTTATGGAGTTTGAGGACCTACTCCTACTAGTCATCCTGATCATTGCGGCCTATATCTGGATTGTTTCCCAAATTGAGAAAAAGAAAAGGGAACGAGAATACGCTGAAAAGCATGCGGAATTACAGGCAAGGCGCTCGCGGGAGATGCAGAAGCCGCTACCGAAACACATGCAAAGAGCATTGTCTCAGTTTGAAGCTGAATACCAGCAGAACCCTGGGGCGTTTAAATCCATGCATGAGTTTTCACCACTTGCTTGTTTTGGATACAAAGTCGGCAAAACGAATGGACTGCCTGAACACCTGCGGCGCGAGATCATCTACTTTACTTGGTATGCAGAAATCCCTTCAGTAGTGCCTCGCCAATATGCCCAAGAGTGGGGAGAGCCTGGTACCAGTAAAAGGTTTTCTAAGATTCGAAGCCATTTGTCTATGCTTGCGAATCAGAGACGCTCGCGAAAAGGTTATGAGGTTGCCGTCTCCCACTGGGATTCAGATGTAAATTGGCTTCGTGAAAATCACTCGGACTTGGCTTACCAGTACAGTCAGTTCGGATTCAAAAGTTAACAAGGTGGTCAACGGGACGCCAACTACGCTGCGCTCTGTTGTCGCCCGTTACCACTGGCGTTATGCGCAAAAGGAGGAGCCGTGCATCAATTAGCAGCCCAGTGGATTGTGGAG
>JAPYSU010000014.1:13094-67764 GCA_029936425.1 Litorimonas sp. | reverse complement strand
CAGGGTGAACTGTGCCGGGCCACCGAGAGTGGGTTAGCCTGCCTACCGCGTCCAGGAGCTGTAAACGGCTTCGTCCCGGCGCGACTGTGGGAGCCATGTAAGAGGCCGCTCCGGTTCCAATCGCTGCCGCGGGGTTTGTCCCTTGCGAAACAGTATATTCATTCGGTCTCCGGCAAGGATACCGACCCCGCGGGCAGTCCACCTTATTCAAGGACGAACGCCAAAGCTGACCCCCAGATGGGCAGTGGGAGGAAGCGCCTGCCCCAAGCTTTTTTATATCGTTTATTTCGTCTTTTTTATGGCCGTCTGCGACGCTTTGCTTGAACCTTGGCAGAGGGCCTCCGCCACAGGTTTAAAACTCCGCCTATGGATCGGGCTGGCCCCTAAGTCTTGCAAGGCGGCTTTATGCGCTTTGGTGGGGTAGCCCTTATGGCCTGCGAGGCCGTATCCGGGGAACCGGGTATCGGCTTCGACCATCAAACGGTCGCGGACAACTTTCGCCGCGATTGAGGCGGCGGCAATGGAAAGGCTCCTGGCGTCGCCTTTAATGATAGCCTGGGCCGGGCAGGGCATGTCCGGCGGCAGGCGGTTGCCGTCAATCAGTGCCATTTCGGGCCTCATATCTAACCCGTCCACGGCGCGGCGCATGGCGATCATCGAGGCGTGCAGGATGTTTAAGCGGTCAATTTCTTCAGGTTCGGCAATGCCCAGGCTTACGAAAATGTCATCTCGGCCCAGCATTTCGTTCAGCAGGAGTTCACGTTGTGATTGCGACAAAACCTTACTGTCATTCAAGCCGCTTGGAACGGATTCAGGTGTCAGGATGACCGCCGATGCGACAACCGGGCCTGCCAAAGGCCCGCGCCCGGCTTCATCCACACCGCAGACGGGGCCTGAAAATTGGGACTCTAATAAATAATCTGGGGTGGTTTTTGGCATGAAAAGGTTTTTTGATCGGGCTTGCTTTTTGTTCGGAACGTCCTGACGGAAAGCGGAGTTAGTCAGAATATAACCTTTTGAGATATGAAAAGGTCTGATATAGACCGTTAAAGATTTACTAAGGAGTTTTCCATGACTAATTTTCGTTTCGGCGCGACTGCCCTTGGCCTGACCTTTGCGGCTCTGTCTGCGGCCTCCGCCTCCGCTATCGGTTCCAAAGCCGATTGCGAATATGAAGGCGGCCAGGTCTTTACCGTCAAGGGCGCCACGGTTTGCGTTGTGGCGGTTCGTCCGGCTGAATATATGGACGAGATTTATGACGGCCAGCAACTGGGCGTCAAAGAGTGTAACGGCGAAGAAATCAGCGACGGCGCATTTTGCAAGGTTACGCTGACATCTGCCCCGGCCATGATGGGGGATGTCGATAATTCGGATGAAATGATCGAAGAAACCGGTGACGCTGTGGAAGACGCGGCAGATAATACAGGCGATGCGATGGAAGAAATCGCTGATGAGGCAGGTGAGTCTCTGGAAGAGGCTGCCGAAAATATGAGCGAGGCCGATCAGGAACTGGCCGAAGGCCAGAGCGACGCGATGGAAGACGCGGCCGAGACCAAGGCTGAAAACCTTGAGGAAGAGGCTGACGCGTATTAAGACGCGACAGACGAATATACAGACGAAGACTAGTCACACGGGTTTTCAACCCTATTGAAACGGCCATCATTAGGTGGCCGTTTTTTTATGACTTAGCTTGATTTACGATTGATCTTCTCCTCCTCATTCTTAATGACCCTCAAATGCTAACTCTCATCATACCGACCCGGAATGCAGAGACGTCTCTGAGAGAGACTCTACCGCGTTTGGACGGGAACAAGGTCATTGTCAGTGATGGTGGATCTGAAGATGCCACATTGGACTTGGCAATAAAGGCTAATGCGGCGCTTTGTTTCGGGAGCGCGGGCCGGGGGCCGCAATTGGCGCGCGGCGCAAAATTGGCAAGGCTGCGGGGGAGCGACTGGCTCTTATTTCTCCATGCGGATGCCAAGCTGTCCCCGAACTGGCGGGCAGAGGTCGACCATCACATAAAGGCCTATCCCGAGAGCGTTGGCTATTTCCGGTATGGACGCCAGGGGGATGGATTCTGGCCTTGGCTGCAGCGGGTTTTAGTGTCTCTTCGGTGCTGGGCGTGGAAACTGCCTTATGGCGATCAAGGATTGTTGATTAGTGCGAGAGGTTATGAGGCGATAGGCGGATATTCCGATCTCCCTCTATTTGAAGATGTTGACATCATGAACCGACTGAAATCGCGCTTTGGCCGCTCAAATATCAGACCTCTCGGCGCTTTTGTCGTCACAGATACCAGCGCCTATGAAGCGCAGGGCTGGTGGAAACGGGGCTGGCGAAATTTTCAGTTAATGCGGGGGTTTCAACGCGGCGAGCCCGTTTCCCGGCTCATGCAGCGATATTATAATGACTAAACCCGTTCTGTTTGTTTTTGCGAAGGCGCCGGTTTTCGGCCGCACCAAAACCCGTCTGGCGGCGCATACGGGTATCGTCCACGCCAAGCGCCTGTACCGGATGATGGTGTCGCGCGTCTTGCGCCGGGTGAAAGACCCGCGTTGGAAAACCGTTCTGGCTGTCACGCCCGAGCGGGCTATTGGACGGGTTCCGGACTGGGACGGCTACGCGCAGGTACCGCAAGTTTCCGGATCGCTCTCCCCGCGACTGGCTGCCTGTTTTGCGCGCAAAGGCCCGACAATTGTTATTGGAACGGATTCGCCTCAAATAAGGGTGCAGGACATTGCCAAGGCTTTGAAAGCTCTCAAATCCTGCGAAGTCGTGTTCGGGCCGGCCAAGGATGGCGGCTTCTGGCTTATCGGCGCCAATGGCCCGCTGGCCGGGGACGTCTTTGACAATGTGGCTTGGTCAACTGAACATACTTTGGAGGATGTCATCGAAAATATAGAGGGCCGCGTCAAAACCCTGCGCACTCTAAATGATATTGATGAAATTGAAGACCTTAGGGCGTATCGCCGCCTGGCTCCGCGTTTCGGGAATTGATCTCGCTCGCGAGCATATTCATCGTGTGGTCAATCAGGCGAAGGTCGGCGCCCTTGCCGTGGCCCGGAACGACGAGGTCTGCCTCGGGATAGGTGGCTTTGACCCAAGCCAAACTTTCGGCCCAGGTCTTGAGGTTGGCATCCGAGACATTGCCAAGGGATTTGCTCTCCGCCCCGCGAACAGCGCAGCCCCCATAGAGGATATTGGCGGATGGGATATAGACAATCAGGTTGTCGGAAGCATGTCCCGGGCCGGGATAGGCGATTTCAATATTCCCGACCTTGGTGCGGGACTTTGGCTGTTTCAATGCCGCTACGGACGTGTTGGGAACGGGCCAGCCATTCCTTGCGGCCAGAGCGGGCGTATCGGGATGGGTAAAGACCTCAATACCTTTCCATTCGGCGGCATCGACGCCCATGACTCGGTCGGCATGGTGATGGGTCGTGATAAGTTTGGTGACAGGTTTGCCGACTTCGTCCTCCACCGTTTCGAGTAAGGAAAGAGTCGCCAATTCGCCCCAAACCGCGTCCGCCAATATCACGTCGTCGCCCTCAACGATGACGAGGCCATTGACGGGAATGGGCGAGTGTCCGGGAATGGTGTAAGTTGACGTGTGAACCCAAACATTCTCAGCAATTTTCGAAAGCGTCACCGGAAAAGCCTTTTGCAAATCGGTGAGAGAGCTTTCGGCGGGACGCGTTTCTTCCGCGTTTGGCTGGGTCCCTTCACAGGCGCTCAAAGCGAGAAGAGAGGCAGAAAGAAAACAGACAGCAAAACGCATATTAGATCCTGGTAAAATTCGGACGTTTTATAACGTCTCAAGTTTAGCTCGCAAGCTCAGCAAGTCTCGCCAGGCCTCTTTTTTCAAGGCGGGCTGGCGCAGCAGAAAGGCCGGATGATAAAGAGGCATGGCAGGCAGAACGCTGCCCCCAATATCTATGTCCTGCCATTGTCCATGGCTTTTCATAATGCCCGTCTCGCCCGTCAGGGCCGTCATGGAAACTCCCCCTACCAGTAAAAGGACTTTAGGCTGGACGAGTTCGATATGCCGTTCCAGAAACGGGCGGCACATCTCAATCTCTTCCGGCTTTGGATTACGGTTTTTCGGAGGCCGCCAATTCACAATATTGGTGATGTAGAAATTGTCTTCTGTCAGACCAATAGCGGCGAGCATATGATCAAGAAGCTGTCCGGAGCGGCCAATAAAAGGCTTGCCTTGAATATCTTCGTCCCGTCCCGGAGCTTCGCCAATAATCATCAGATCCGCGTCTGGATTTCCTCTCGAAAATACGGCCTGCCGCGCTCCGTCCGATAAAGTTCCGGCGTCAAATGTCTGCACCGCGACGCGGAGGTCCTCCAAGGTTTTGGTGGCTTTGACCACGACGGCCGCATTGGGCAATGGACGATCATCCTGCGCCTTGGGGCGGGTGGGCTTTGTCGTGGTCTTAGGCTGAGACGGCGCTGCAGCCGCTCTCTTTTTACGAGGGGCAGCCGAAGGCACCAGTTCAGGGACATCCACGCCGACCTTGGCATACCAATCCACTAGAGAACGCAGCGCCTTATCCATTCAGGGCCGCCTTATTTTCCACGGGTTCTGAAAACAGTGCGAACGTTATTTTCGATGCACTGAATAATATCACCGGCGATATCGCCTTTTGTAGCGTTTTCAATGCCTTCAAGCCCCGGTGAGGAATTGACTTCGAGAATTTTCGGACCTGTATCGGAGCGAAGAATGTCAACGCCGGCGACATTCAGTTTTAGTATCTTGGCCGCCTTAATCGCCATGCGGGTTTCTTCGCGCTTGAGCTTGACGCGTTTCACAGTTCCGCCCTGATGAACATTCGAGCGGAATTCGCCCGCTTGTGCCGTGCGCATCATGGCGCCGACGACTTTACCGTCCACCACGAAGCAACGAAGGTCTGAGCCGTTCGCTTCCTTGACAAATTCCTGAACGAGGAAATGCGCATTCAGACCCCGGAAGGCATCTACAAGAGCAGAAGCGGCTTTGCGGGTTTCTGCCAAGACCACGCCTTTACCCTGGGTGGATTCCAGCAATTTGACCACAACGGGAGACCCCCCAACCAGGTCTATAATGCCTTTGGTATCGCGCGAGCTCTTGGCGAAGGCTGTCGTCGGCATGCCAAGGCCGTGCTGAGCCAGAACCTGATGGGCGAGAAGTTTGTCGCGGGAATTCCCGATCGAACTGCTTTTGTTTAGGCAATACACGCCCATGCTTTCAAACTGCCGCACAACGGCCATGCCGTAAAATGTCATTCTCGAGCCAATTCGCGGAATGATGGCGTCATAACGCGGCAGAGGCGCGCCGTCATAATAAACCTCGGGTTTATGGGCGTTAATGGCCATGTAGCAACGCGACGTTTCAATGCAGTCCACAACGTGACCACGGACTTCCCCGGCTTCTATCATACGGCGGTTTGAATAATTTTTCGGCTCCTGAGTGAGTATCCCAATTCGAAGGGGTCGCCGCGGTATGGCTTTTCGGCCTTGAGGTTTTTTATATACCGAGAAGGAGAGTTGAGGCTGTTGAAAGCTTAGGCTAGGGGAGACACTGACCTCGTCGACCAAGGCAGATCGGCCCAGTAACATCCGATAGCCCATCGTTTCGCGATTTGTCAGCGAAATATCAACGGGCCATTTTTTGCCGCCAATATGGACCGTGGACCGAATGACATAACGCAGTTCGGTAGAGCCGTTGGAACTCGTTACATTGCGCCGATCAATGACCTTTGCAGAACAGACCACTTCTACACTAGGATCAGAGGGATCCGGATGCATGATAAAACGCACCTGAGGTTTGGCTTCGGTACCGAAAGGTTCGATCGCAACGGCGTGAAGCGCAGACGTGCGCGCGCCAGTATCGACTTTAGCCTTGATGGCCGGGAGAGATAAATCCGGGAGTCCTACCCATTCTTCCCAACCCAAAAGGAGATTGATCGGTTTTTTGTCATCTGTTGAGGGAATGATACTCTCCTGATTTTAATATTGAGGCCTGCGAGGCCTGATTTTATTTTGTCTGTGACGAGACGCGTCCTTGTCCCGCGGGTGAATACTCTCTAATCCCTTTAAGGAACTATCGATGAGACTTAAAGGTTTCAGACCTGTTATGAGTAAAGGGAAAACATAAAATGTCAGAAACGGCGTCCGAAAAAAAAGAAAACGTTCAACGAGAGAGCATGGAATATGATGTGGTCATCGTCGGAGCGGGCCCCGCGGGTCTCTCTGCGGCTATACGGCTGAAGCAATTGGACGCGGATCTCTCTGTCGTGGTTTTGGAAAAAGGTTCGGAAGTCGGCGCACATATTCTTTCCGGCGCGGTTCTTGATCCGGTCGGATTGAAAAAACTTTTCCCGGATTTTGAAACCATGAGCGGATGCCCGGTTAAAACAAAAGTTAAAGAAGACAAACTTTACATATTCGGTCCGGCAGGGTCATTTCGTCTGCCGAATTTCCTGATGCCGCCTCTAATGCATAATGACGGAAATTATATCGTTTCCATGGCCAGCACCTGCCGATGGATGGCAGAGCAGGCAGAAGGTTTAGGCGTTGAAATTTTTCCGGGTATGTCATGTTCTGAACTGGTTTACCGTGAGGACGGCTCATTGAAAGGCGTAGTGGCCGGCGAGTTCGGTAAACAAAAAGACGGCTCCGAAGGGGCTGGATATGAACCCGGGATGGAGCTTCACGGTAAATATGTGTTCCTGTCAGAGGGAGCGCGAGGGTCATTATCTCAGAAGGCCATAGCCAAATACGGCCTGGACGCCGATTGCCAGCCTCCAAAATTCGGTCTTGGAATGAAAGAGATTTGGGACATTGATCCTGAAAAACATTCCGTAGGAACTGTGGTTCATTCCGCAGGGTGGCCATTGGGCATGAAGCAGGGCGGCGGATCCTTTTTGTACCATGCAGAGAATAACCAGGTTTTCTTGGGTCTGATTGTCGATCTCAATTATAAAAACCCCTATCTTTATCCTTATGCAGAGTTCCAGAAGTGGAAGACCCATCCGGATATTGCTGAGCTTTTAAAGGGCGGCAAGCGAGTCTCTTACGGGGGACGTGTGGTCACAAAAGGCGGAATTCAGTCTGTTCCTAAAGTCTGCTTTCCGGGCGGCGCGTTATTGGGCTGTACGGCAGGGCTCGTAAATCTTCCTCGGATTAAGGGTAATCACAATGCGATGCTCTCCGGCATCGCGGCCGCTGATGCCGCCTATAACGCGCTCCAAACGGGCCGTCAGGGAGACGAACTCGTCGATTACGACGATGAATTACACAATGGCTTGATCGGTGACGATTTGAGGCCGGTTCGCAATGTTGCGCCTCTTAATGCCAAGTTCGGTCCTTTCCTGGGCGGGATGATTTTAGGCGGGATGGATATGTGGGCGGCCACAATCGCGAAATTCAATATTTTTGGAACGCTGAAACATGCCAAGGATGATGCGCTCTCTACCGAGCCTAAAGACAAGCACAAGCCGATTGACTATCCGAAACCTGACGGCGTTCTGACATTTGATCGTCTCACAAATGTAAGCTTCACGGCGACAAACCACCGCGAGGATGAGCCGGGACATCTCAAGCTAATTGATTCTTCAATCCCGATTGATGTCAATCTTCCGGTCTATGATGAACCCGCCCAGCGTTACTGCCCGGCAGGCGTTTATGAAGTTGTTCGCGATGATGACGGATCCAATCCAAGGTTCCAAATTAACGCGCAGAACTGTATTCACTGCAAAACATGCGATTTGAAAGACCCGAGCAAGAATATTGTTTGGACAGTCCCCGAAGGCGGGGGCGGTCCGAATTACTCAAATATGTAGTTTGATCTAATCATTACGGCAAAGCAGACATTGATGACACTTTCAGAATTATATCGGCCTTTCAAAGCCGTTTCCGTTTCCGCCCTCGCGATAATGAGCGTATGGGCGGCCAGCGGCGCGCAAGCGGCTGAAGAAATGTCGTTCATGAATGAGCCCGAAGATGCATCGCTTTTAGGCGACTATCTGGCCGGAACTTACGCTAATTTTCTTGAAGATTCTGAAGCTCGCGAGAAATTTTATACGCGCGCTTTCAAAGCCGACCCCACCAATGTGAGCATTGGACGCCGCGCAATTACCTCGGCGTTGACAGCAGGTGATTTTAACAAAGCCAGTGAATTGGCGGCGAAAGTTCATGCCGTTGACGATACTGAGAGCATGGCGCAGGCCATACTCGCCATAGATGCCTTTAGCCGCGGTAAAAATTTAACCGCAAAGACATATCTCGATCCGAATAGCGCCGATATAACAATGGGAATTGTGATGGCGTTTACGAATGGCTGGAATGAGTATGAGTTGGGCAATGAAGAAGACGCCCGCACGGCGTTCAAACAGCAGGCCTCTCGGCCCTATTTTGGCGAGTTGGCAAAGTTGCAAATTGCGAATCTCGAAGCTTTGGAAGGCAATAGGTCTGCCGCAAATGAGGCGTTTGAAGAATTGAAGGACACAAGTCAGTCAACCGTTGAAACGGCTCTCGCTACGGCGCGTTTTCTGGCCAATAGCGGTCAGAGGAAAAAAGCTCTGGAGAGACTTGAGACCTATATAGACGAGACGGGGCTCGAAAGCGGTCCATTGAAAACCTATACAAAAGCTCTGCGTGAGGGACAAAAAATTGATGAGCCGCTGGGTTCAAACGCTCAGCTGTCTCGCGCGCTTACAGATCCGGCCTATGAATTCTTCCTACGAAACAGAGCGCCGGATGCAGCGGAAGTTTATCTCAGACTGGCGCTGCATGTGGATCCGGAAAACGAAAAGGCTCAACTTTGGCTGGCCAGTTTGTTGGAAAATACGGAGCGATCTGACGAAGCGATGAAGATTTACAAGAGCTTCCCCGAGGAATCTCCATATGTTATTTCCGCGCGCCTGTCCGAAGCCAATCTCTATTTTGATGACGAGGAGGATGACAAGGCCCTTAAGGTCCTGGAAGACGTCAATGATAAGCACGAAACCTTCGTTACGCGCGAAGCTCTGGGGCGGGCCCGCTTGATCCGGGAAAAATATGACGACGCGCTTCCGATTTATACTGCTATAATTGAGTCCATGAGCGAGGGTGAGGTCAAAAAAAACACACAGCCTCTCTACTTCAGAGGCATTATTAACGAACGCCTAAAGCAGTGGCAAAAAGCCGAGGCTGACTTCCTGCGCGTTTTGGAAATCGAGCCTGAAAACGCGGATGCACTAAATTATCTTGGATATACCTGGGTGGACCGGGGCGAAAACCTTGAGAGAGCCTTCGAGATGATCAATAAGGCCGTCGAACTAGAGCCTCAAAGCGGGGCGATCATTGATAGTTTGGGGTGGGCTCATTATAAGCTTGGGCAATATCAGGAAGCAAAAACGCAGCTTGAAAAAGCGGTTCAGTTGTCTCCGTCCTCCGCCACGATCGTTGACCATTTGGGGGACGTGTACTGGAAATTGGGCCGATATCGCGAAGCCGGATATCAATGGGAACGCGCTCTTTTATATGAACCCACAGACGAAGAACGTGAGACCATCGAGAAGAAATTAAAATCCGGACTCAGCTCTGCGGATGCGGCGCCCTAATTCGGCTTATGGTTGCCGAAGACGGTATAATCACGGAAATTGCACGGGCTAAAGTCAATCTGACCCTTCATGTCGGCAGGTTGATTTCGCAAGGCGAGCGTAAAGGATATCACCCTGTTGATAGTCTCGTCGTCTTTGCGGATTTTGGCGATGAACTTAGTTTCGAGGCTGCGAAGGCGGTAGGGCTGGAGATATCCGGGCGTTTCGCCGAGGGGCTGGAAGCCAATTCCGATAATCTGATTCTGAAGGCGCTGAGGCTTACAGACGCTCCGCCGCAAAAAGTGCGGTTGAAGAAAAACATACCTGTCTCTGCCGGTCTTGGCGGGGGGAGCGCGAATGCCGCCTCTGTGCTGAGGCGCTTTGACCCGGACCAACGCGTAAATGATGTGAGTGTCGGCGCTGACGTGCCTGTCTGCAGGAGGTCGCGGACGGCCTTTATGCGGGGTATTGGAGAAGACGTGACACCTGTTTTAGATTTGGGGCAGATTCCGGCGATTATTGTCAATCCTCTGATAGAGGTCTCGACAGGGGCAATATTCAAAGCCTTTGATTCCGTGGGACGGGAAACCGAGCCTGAGCAAAATGCCACGCAGGGCAGCCTTTTAGAAAGAGCTTTGGCGGGGCAGAATGATTTGCAAGCCGTGGCGATTGAAAACGCGCCCGTTATAGGTCGGGTGCTGTCTGAAATTGAAATGCAAGACACATGTCAGCTCGCCCGAATGAGCGGAAGCGGCGCGAGTTGTTTCGGTCTTTTTGAAACCAAAGCGGCAGCTAAAGCAGCCGCCAGCGCAATTAAAAAAGCTAACCCCAAATGGTGGGTTAAAGCCTGCCAGTTAGGGGACACATATGAGTGATATGATGTGGGCTCATCTTTGGCCATTTATAAATATGGCCGGTCTGGGCCTTTTTACCAGCCTTGCGGTTACGGGGTTTATGGTTCTGGCCGGTTTGGGAGATACGCCCAACGCCAGAAGCAATCATCGAGGCGTGACTCCAACCGCAGGGGGCGTAGGACTTGTTGCCGCTTACGGTATCTGCGCCCTGGCTTTGGCGCTGATGCATTCATTTTTACTGCCGTATTTTCCGGCTAACTTTCCTCAAATACTATCTCTGGTGTTCGCCATGGGGCTGTTGGGGTTGTGCGATGACATTTTTCACTTATCTGCAAAACTCAAATTCGGGATTATGGTTATTTTATCCGGGGCGGGGGCCTATTCGGTGGGGTTCCTGCTGGCATTCCCGTTGGAAGGAGGCTCAGTCGCCATCCCCTCTATCATCGGATTTCTCGGCGCCACGCTCTGGGTTTTCGTCGTCGTCAATGCCGTCAACTTTATGGATGGAGCCAATGGCTTGGTCACCAATATACTGGTTATCGCGTCTTTTGTCTTGGCAGTGATAGGACTGAGTAGCGGCTCGGTTTTGTCCGTCTTTCTATGCGGCGTTTTGATTGCCGGATTTCTTGGTTTCTTACCCTATAATCAAAGGCGTATAGCGGCGATCTTTCTCGGCGACACGGGGTCCTTGCTGGCAGGATTTGTCTTTGCGCTCGCGAGCCTCTCAATTGCAAATATATCCGTTGGCGGAGGGCTCTTATTCTTGGGGCCGCTTTTAATTCTGCCTCTGTTGGCAGATGTTTTACTGACGCTGGCTTCCCGAGCGAAGCGCAAACAGAACTTGTTAACCGCGCATCGTGATCACATTTATCAGCGGCTGATCACAAAAGGGGTTTCGCATCTGCAGGTGACATGGATTTACAGCATTTTAGGGCTGGTCTTTGCCAATATATCCATCTTTGCCGTGCAGTCCGGACGTATTTCGTCGCCCGTGTTTTTTGCAATCAATATTGCTGCTGTGTCGGTTCTCTACGTGATTGCCAGCCGACTTCTTCCGCGAATTAGCTAATTCGCTCCACGACATAATCGGCGAGATCCGCCAATGTGTCCCTCCAAGGGGAAGGCTCGAAGACCATCAACGCCTCTCGCGCGTCCACAGAAAATTGCTTCGCCATTTCCATTGTGCTTTGCAAGGCACCGGCGGAGCGAAGGTAAGAGACAGCCGTTTCCAGATCGACAGGTTTCTGGTCGTGATCGACAATGACCCGGCGCCAGAAAGCGCGTTCTTCCTCAGAAGCTGTTTGCAGGGCGCGAATTACCGGCAGCGTCATTTTCCCTTCGCGGAAATCATCTCCGACAGATTTACCGAGCGCGCTTTCAAGCCCGCCATAATCCAGAGCGTCATCGACCAGTTGAAAGGCAAGACCCAGTTTTAGGCCGTAATCCCGCAGCGCGGCCCGCTCTGCGTCTGGGCGTTCGGCGATAACGGGGGCAACTTCAGTGGCGGCGGCGAAGAGGGCGGCCGTCTTGGCTTTGATAACCGACATATAGTCAGCCTCGGTCATTTTTAGGTTCCGCAAGGCGGCAAGCTGATGCACTTCGCCTTCGGCAATGACGGAAGAGGCGTTGGACAAAATACCCAAAGCTTCCATAGAATCCGTTTCGACCATCAGGTTGAAAGCCCGGGCAAATAGGAAGTCCCCCACCAAAATAGACGCGCTATTGCCCCAAATGAGGTTGGCGGGTTTTTTGCCGCGCCGGAGCGAGCTCTCATCCACGACATCATCATGTAAAAGCGTGGCGGAATGGATAAATTCAACGGCGGCTGCCAATTTATGGTGGCTTGTGCCTTTATAGCCGAGCATGGCGGCCGTTGAGACGGTCAGAAGCGGCCTCAGCCGCTTTCCGCCCGCGCCGACCAAATGCTGCGCCAGATTGGGGATGAGACCCACAGGGCTTTGCATCCGATCCAGAATCAGAGCGTCAACGGCGGCCATATCCTCACGCGCCAAGTCCCAGAGCGTTTCCGCCGGGGATTTGGCTGAGGGTGTTTTTCGAACTGTGGCGGGTGCACTCACACGTATACGGCCTTTTTTGTTTGGCGTTATATGTAGTCTGCGCTAGCGCTACTCACAAGGGTTTTAGTGCCGCACATGGCAGCTTTGCAGAAGAAAGCACAGAAATGATAGCCATTATAAAAACGAATAATCCGGCGACTATCAGTTTTGCCGAAGCGGTTTTGAAAGAAGCCACCATCGAATGCTTTGTGATGGATCAGAATATGTCCATCATTGAACCGGGAATCATGATTCCCAAACGACTAATGGTCATTAAAGAAGATGTGGAAGCCGCAAGACGCGCGCTAACCCTCGCGGGGCTGGAGAGCGACCTTCAATAGATCCGAAGGATCGGCTATTCGAGCGTCCAGTCTTCAAAACTCTCTATCGGCCAATTGTTTCTCCGAGGCGTTACCCCCTCAAACAGGGCCATGAGAGCAGATTTTATGGAATTTATAAGTCTCATGTGACTTTGTGTATCAGCAATTGGTTCGAATAGCGTTAAAGGGTTGAAATTCAACCGCGCATGAATAGTGTCTCGCAAAAATTAAACTGGCTTCGTTATGTCCGATAAATCTGCTCAAACGCTCTCTTTTCAGGGGCTTATCCTGACGCTTCAAAATTATTGGGCGAAGCAGGGCTGCGTGATACTTCAGCCTTTTGATACCGAAGTCGGCGCCGGCACGTTGCACCCGGCGACTGTGTTGCGGTCTCTCGGCCCAAAGCCGTGGAATGTGGCCTATGTCCAGCCGTCGCGCCGTCCGGCCGATGGCCGATATGGCGACAATCCAAACCGCTTGCAGCACTATTACCAGTTCCAGGTCATCATGAAGCCGAACCCGGCCAATTTTCAGGAGCTTTATCTCGGCTCTCTCGACGCCATAGGCATCAACCGCGATTTGCACGATATACGCTTTGTCGAGGATGATTGGGAAAACCCGACGGTCGGGGCCTGGGGCCTTGGCTGGGAAGTCTGGTGCGACGGGATGGAAGTCAGCCAATATACCTATTTCCAGCAGGTCGGCGGCATGGATGTCGAAAAAGTGTCCGGCGAATTGACTTACGGACTGGAGCGCCTCGCCATGTATGTGCAGGGCGTCGAAAATGTTTACGATCTCGTTTTTACCGAGGCGAATAAAAAAAATGGCACGCCGGAAGTGCTTTACGGCGATGTTTTTCATCAGAACGAAGTCCAGCAATCGACCTATAATTTCGAGCATGCCGATACGGATAAAATCTTGGAGAAATTCAAGATGGCGGAGGCGGAATGCAAGCATCTTTTAGCGCTCGAAAAACCGCTTCCTCTACCGGCTTATGAGCACGCGCTAAAAGCGTCTCATCTGTTCAACCTTCTGGATGCCAGAGGTGTGGTCTCGCCGACCCAGAGACAGGAATATATCAAACGCGTTCGCGATCTGGCCAAGGGCTGCGCAGAGGCTCATGTTCAAAGTGAAGAGGCGGTCGCTGACCGGGCGTGGCAATAATGGCTGAGCTACTTCTCGAAATATTCTCCGAAGAAATTCCGGCGCGGATGCAGGTTCGCGCGGCGGAAGATTTTTCCAAAATGATGACGGACGGTCTTACTGAAGCTGGCTTAACAGTTACAAAGGCAAAGTCATTTTCTGGTCCGAGAAGATTAGTTTTTGTTGCCGATGTTCCTAATCAGGGAGAGCCTAAAACAGAAGAACGTAGAGGGCCAAAGATCGGTTCAGCTGATAAAGCGATTCAGGGCTTTTTACGTGGTCTAGGTGATACAAATGACAAATCCTTATCACTTTTAAAAAACATGAAACCAGATTTGATGTTGGTCACGAGACTAGAAACAGGTCATGAAATTAGGCTTCATGAAGACAACAAAGGTGTGAGTTATTTAGCTACTCGGAAATTAGCTGCCCCTCTTCTGATAAATATTTTACGAACTTTAGTTCCCAACATTGTTCTAAATTTCCCTTGGCCAAAATCCATGAAGTCCGGTGTGTCCACTAGCCGTTGGGTCAGGCCAATTAAGTCAATGATTTGCCTTATAGATGGAGTAGTGGTCGATGGGTTTAGCCAAGGTTTTCCGGACAAACACTTTTCAGGTGTCAAAGTAGGGGACATGACCGAAGGCCACAGAAAGCATGGCAAGGGGCCTTTTAAAATCAATAACTTCGAATCGTATGTTAAATTACTCGAAGGCGAAGGTCGTGTAGTTCTTTCCCATGATAATCGTAAGGAATTAATTATTAACCAGGCGCGGAAAGCTTGCGCGGAAAAGGGCTTAGAACTGGTCGAGGATGAAGGCCTTCTTTCGGAAGTCGCGGGTCTGGCCGAATGGCCTGTGGTCATTCTCGGCGATATGGACCCGAGCTTTTTGGAGCTGCCCGGCGAGGTTATTCGCCTGTCCATGCGGACACACCAAAAATACTTTGCGGTCAGAAATCCAAAGACTGGAGAGTTGGCGCCAAACTTTATTGTGGTCGCCAATCAGGACGCGCCCGATGGCGGCAAAGCGATTGCGGCGGGCAACTCTCGCGTGCTCTCTGCGCGGCTCGCCGATGCGAAATTTTTCCAATCCGAGGACGCGAAAAAATCGCTTGCAGACTATTACGACAAACTCGACACGGTTGTGTTTCACAAGAAGCTCGGCACTATCAAGGATAAGGCCGAGCGGGTGGCGGCGCTTGCGCGTGAGCTCGCGCCCAAGGTCGGGGCCGATCCCGACAAGGCAGAAGCCGCGGCCAAGCTCGCCAAGAATGATTTGGTCACACAGATGGTCATCGAGTTCACCTCGCTCGAAGGTCAAATCGGTCGCCTGATGTATGAACGCGAAGGCGGCGATCCGGACATCGCTGTGGCCATCGAAGATCATTACAAACCAAAAGGGCCGAGTGACGAGGTGCCAGCCAATCCCGTCGCCGTGGCTGTGGCCCTCGCGGATAAGCTGTATAATTTATCGAGCTTTTGGATCATTAATGAAATGCCGACTGGTTCGAAAGACCCATTTGCGTTGAGACGATCTGCTCTTGGTTTTGTACGAACGCTAATAGAGAATAATGTTCGGTTTTCTATGGGGTGGGCAATGACTCGTTCCTTTTCCATGGCGGTTAAGGCCGCAGTAGAGGCAGGCTCAGCCGAACGGTATGAAAATTTAAAATCTGTTCGCCAAGAGGGACTCATCAGTTCCGATATCTTCGTCGAAAGCCTTGAAGAGCTTTCTGAAAGCCATAATCAACAGATTGAACATTGGGTAAGTTCTCGCGGGATTGATCAGGTAAAACAGGTTGCGACAAGTTTGCTAAACTTCATCGCTGACCGTTTGAAAGTCTATCTCCGCGATCAAGGCATTCGCCATGACCTCATTGATGCGGTGTTTGCTTTGGGGGAAGACGACCTCGTGGCCATCGTCAACCGCGTGAAGGCACTTCAATCCTTCCTCGACACGAAAGAGGGCGAGGACCTCTTGGCCGGATATAAACGGGCGGCGAATATCCTCAAAGCGGAAGCGAAGAAGGGCGATCTACCGGAAGGTTTACCGAATCGCCCTGATGACAAACATGGCGCGGCATTGTTCGATGCGCTCCAGACCGCATCTACGGAAATTTCATCCGCTCTCGAAGGCGAGAATTTCGAAAAAGCGATGCTGTCTTTAGCAGAATTACGCGCTCCAATTGACGCCTTTTTCACCGAAGTGCAGGTTATTTCATCTGACAGCGCTGTCAAAGAAAACAATCTTCGACTTTTGGGTTTAATTCGTGATACGGCGCGCCAGATTGCTGATTTTGAAGCGATTAATGGGTAGCATTTATCCTGTCATTCCAGGGCCCGCAGGGAACCCGGAAGGCCGAGAGTTTGTGAGCTGATTTGTAAAGGGCTCTGTTCCTCTCGACCTTCCGCATCTCCGCTCCGCTCCGTGCGGAATGACAGGCAAAAGAGAGATTAGAGGCCAATCAAATGACAAAATGGGTTTACAATTTCGGCGGGGGTTCTGCCGAAGGCGATACTTCCATGAAAAACCTTTTAGGGGGCAAGGGCGCCAATCTCGCCGAAATGGCGTCTCTGGGTCTTCCGGTTCCGCCGGGCTTCACGCTCTCCACCGATGTCTGTACCTATTATTACGATCACGGCGAAACCTATCCCGAGGATATGAATGATCAGATCGCCGACGGCCTGAAAGAAATCGAAAAACTGACGGGCAAAAAATTCGGCGACTCCTCAAATCCGCTTCTCGTCTCTGTCCGTTCCGGCGCGCGCGCCTCTATGCCCGGTATGATGGACACGGTCCTGAACCTCGGCCTGAACGACGAAACCGTCGAAGGGCTGGCCGAATTGTCCGGTGACAGACGATTTGCGCTGGATAGCTACCGCCGTTTTATCACCATGTATTCCGATGTGGTGCTCGGCGTGCATCACCATATCTACGAAGATATTATTGAAAACCACAAAGACACCCAAGGCTATCTGCTCGATACAGAGATGACGGCTATGGATTGGGATTCTGTCATCACCGAATTCAAGGCTGCCACCAAGCGCGAGCTGGGGCAGGACTTCCCGCAAGACCCGATGGAACAGCTCAACGGCGCCGTGGATGCGGTCTTCGGCTCCTGGATGAATGAGCGGGCAATTGTCTATCGCCGCCTCA
The DNA here is from genome assembly GCA_029936425.1 of Litorimonas sp. GTDB lineage: Bacteria > Pseudomonadota > Alphaproteobacteria > Caulobacterales > Maricaulaceae > Litorimonas. Next base: position 50,660 of record JAPYSU010000014.1, on the reverse strand, counting down.
ATGATATCCCTGCCGCCTGGGGCACGGCCGTGAATGTTCAGGCCATGGTCTTTGGCAATATGGGCGACACCTCTGCGACCGGCGTGGCCTTTACCCGCGACCCGTCCACAGGTGAGAACCGGTATTACGGTGAGTTCCTCTTGAACGCTCAGGGCGAAGATGTGGTGGCCGGTATTCGCACGCCGCAAACCCTGACCAAAGCGTCGCGCGAAAAAATGGAAGAAGAGCTGCCGAGTATGGAAGAGGCCCTTCCGGAGGCTTATGCGCAGCTCGCCGAAACGTTCGAGACCCTCGAAGCGCATTACCGCGATATGCAGGATATCGAATTTACCGTCGAAGAAGGCACGCTCTGGATGCTCCAGACCCGGACGGGCAAACGCACCGCCAAAGCCGCGCTGAAAATTGCCGTCGATATGGCGGAGGCCGGACAGATTTCGACCGACGAAGCTCTGCTGCGCCTTGAGCCGGCCAGTCTGGATCAACTCTTGCACCCGACCCTCAATCCCGATGCCGAAAAAGACATGATCGCCATGGGCCTTCCGGCGTCTCCGGGCGCCGCGATTGGCGAAGTCGTTTTCTCCTCTGATGAAGCCGAAGCGCTCAAGAAAGCCGGACACAAAGTCATCCTCGTACGTATTGAAACTTCGCCCGAAGATATTCACGGCATGCACGCCGCCGAGGCGATTGTTACAGCGCGCGGCGGGATGACCTCTCACGCGGCCGTGGTCGCGCGCGGCATGGGCCGGCCATGTGTGTCGGGGGCCGGAGAAATCCGCATCGACTATAAAGCCGAGAGCTTTTCCGTCATGGGCCGCACCGTCAAAAAAGGCGAGACGGTCACCGTGGACGGGGCCACCGGGCAAGTTTTCCTCGGCGCGGTCGAGATGCAGCAGCCGGAACTGTCTGGTGATTTTGCCAAGGTCATGAAATGGGCGGATGAGGCGAGAAAACTCGGCATCCGCACCAATGCGGAAACGCCGCTCGACGTTCAAACCGCGAAAGACTTCGGCGCCGAAGGCATCGGTCTTTGCCGCACGGAACACATGTTCTTCGAAGCTGACCGTCTCGGCTATTTCCGCGAAATGATTTTGGCGGAAGATAAGGAAGACCGCGAAGCGGCTCTGGCAAAAATCCTGCCGGTTCAGCGCGATGACTTCGCCGCGATTTTCCGGATTATGGAAGACAGGCCTTGCACCATTCGTTTGCTCGATCCGCCTTTGCACGAATTCCTGCCGCATTCCGAAGCCGATATTGAAAGCGTTGCGGAGAGTCTCGGCGTGCCCGCCGGCGAGTTGATGCACCGCGCCAATGATTTGCAGGAAAGCAATCCAATGCTCGGTCATCGCGGCTGCCGCCTCGGTATTTCCTATCCGGAAATTTACGAGATGCAGGCGAGGGCGATTTTCGAGGCGCAGAAACTTGTCTCCGAAGAAGCGGGCGTTACCCCAGTGGCCGAAATCATGATTCCATTGGTCAGCTCGGCCAAGGAACTTGAAATCCTCAAGGGCAAAATCGAGGCGATTGCCGAGGAGGTTGGGGCGCTGGCTTACAGCATTGGTACGATGATCGAATTGCCGCGCGCCGCGCTTCGGGCCGCTGATATTGCGGAATATGCCGAGTTCTTCTCCTTTGGCACGAATGACCTGACGCAAACGACCTTTGGTTTGTCCCGCGATGACGCCGGGCGGTTCCTGTCGGATTATGTCAATCAGGGCATTATGGAAAAGGACCCGTTCGTGACGCTCGATCAGGACGGGGTTGGCGACCTTATCGATATCGCTGTTGAGCGGGGACGTTCGACACGCGAAAATATCAAGCTCGGCATTTGCGGCGAACATGGCGGCGACCCGGCCTCTGTGGAGTTCTGTCACCGCGCCGGACTCGATTACGTGTCCTGCTCGCCTTATCGTGTGCCGATCGCGAGACTGGCCGCAGCGCAGGCCGCCATAAGAGAGACACACTAGACGATCTTAAACAGCCTGGAGCAGGCGTTTACGCCTGCTGTCAATTCCTTCATCCAAATGAGGTTCTTTTCTCTGTCCTGTCATTCCGCGCGTAGTCGCGGAAGTTCGAGAGGTTGCGGACGGACTGAGAGAGGGCTCACAACCTCTCGAACTTCCGCATCTGCGGCCTATCGGCCTTGTGCGGAATGACAGGTAAAAATTTGAAGTGTGCATCGCCCAAGCGTTCCTTCCCACTGCCCATCTGGGGGTTAGCTTTGGCGTTCGTCCTCGAAAAAGGCGGACAGCCCGCAGAGCTTCGGCTCCTGCCGGAGACCGAAATAAAACCGAAATAAATATGTGTTTCGCAAGAACCAAAGCTCTGCGGCAGCGATTGGAACCGGAGCGGCCTCTTACATGGCTCCCACAGTCGCGCCGGGACGAAGCCGTTTACAGCTCCTGGACGCGGTAGGCAGGCTAACCCACTCTCGGTGGCCCGGCACAGTCGGATGTGTCACCACCCGATGCTCAACCTCGCTGTCCCCTGAACCAGAACCTGACGCGTTCCTGTCCGTGTTCAAGAGAACGAGTTTAAATATACCCCCAGAACGCAAAGTGGGGATCTAACTCTTCGATTTTTTGTAAGAGGCTGAGAAGGTTGGGGTTTTCGGAAGGATAAGTGCGGATATACTTCCTCCACCGCGAAAGCGGGGGAGGTGTCCGACAGGACGGAGGGGGCGCGCGTTGTCCAACGCGCTCAAAAACTTTTTTCCAAAGACGCAAGTTTCGCCTACCCCCTCCGACCTGCATTCGCAGGCCACCTCCCCCGCCCCGGCGGTGGAGGAGTAATGTGTCGCCACGCTTTACGCGCTTAGTAAAATCCCATTTGGAAGAGGGATCATCCCGCCAATATCTAATACTTTGCAGATGAAGCCCTAAGGGGCCAATCCGTTATGGCGAATGTCAATCGAGGCACAATCGTTTTTGCTTTCATGAAAGCTCTGAGCGCAGAAAAATAACGAAGCGGAAAGCTTCAGGCCGAATCCCACTTGTTCTTTCTGTCATTGCCTCATAGCGTGGCGTCAGAAAGGTGGGTTTTATGTTTCGAGTCTGGGCTGTTGTTTCTGTATTTTTATTGGCGAGCTGCGCCACGCTTGAGACGCGGACCGCGGATCCGACGGAAATGGCGCGGCTGGACGCTCAAGCCCAAAATGTCGAGATTATCCGCGATGATTACGGCGTGCCGCATATTTACGGTAAAACGGACGCGGACGCTGTCTTCGGACTTCTCTACGCTCAGGCCGAGGACGATTTTCCCCGTATCGAACGCAATTATGTCTGGGCGATGGGCCGTTTGGCCGAGATAGAAGGCGAAGAAGCGATTTACAGCGATCTTCGCGCGCGGCTCTATATGACGATGGATGAAGCCAAGGCGGCCTATGAAAATGCACCGGCCGACGTGAAGGCGCTTTGTGACGCTTTTGCGGACGGGCTGAATTACTATCTCGCCACCCATCCCGAGGTGGAGCCAAAACTGCTGACCCGATTCGAGCCCTGGATGCCGATGTTCTTCTCTGAAGGGTCTATTGGCGGCGACATCGAGCAAATCCCGCTGGATGGAATCAAAGCCTTTTATCAGGACAAGGAACCGGGGGATTCTCTGCTTTTGACCTCCAACGCGCCTTTTGTTGATCCTGAGCCCGCTGGATCAAACGGTATCGCCGTCTCTGGCGATCTGACCCGCTCGGGTAATCCGATGTTGCTTATCAATCCGCATACGAGCTTTTACTTCCGCGGCGAGGTCCATGTCGTGAGCGAAGAGGGGTTGAATGCTTACGGCGCGGTGACCTGGGGGCAATTTTTTGTCTATCAGGGCTTTTCCGAAAAGAATGGCTGGATGCACACTTCCACCTATGTCGATTTCATCGATAAATTCCGCGAAGATATTTCCGAGCAGGACGGCGAATTGGTCTATCGATACGGAGATGAAATGCGTCCGGTTCAGGTCTCTGAGGTCACACTGGATTACAAAGACGGCAATAGACTGAAATCGCGGACGTTCCCAATGTATCACACCCATCACGGGCCGGTGACACATATGGAAGGCGATAAATGGGTGGTGACCAAAATCAACTGGGATCCGGTCAATGCGCTTAAGCAATCTTTCCTTCGTACAAAAACCGACGGATATGAGGCGTTTAACGAGATGATGGATATCCGAACCAATTCGTCCAACAACACCGTCTATGCCGACGCGCAGGGCAATATCGCCTATTATCACGGCAATTTCATTCCCAAACGTGACCCGATGATCGATTATTCCGGTACGGTCAATGGATGGGACACGCGCACGGATTGGGACGGTACGCATCCGGTGGATGAGGCGATTACATTGCTCAATCCGCCCAATGGCTGGATCCAGAATGCCAATTCGACGCCCTTTACGGCGGCCGGGGATAACAGCCCGAAACGCGAGAATTACCCCGCCTATATGGCCCCGGATAAAGAAAATTTCAGAGCGGTCCACGCCATCCGCCTTTTGGAGGAGGCCAACGATCTGACTTTGGACGGGCTCATCGACCTGGCTTATGACCCGGCGCTCCCTGCGTTTGAATTTATTATCCCGAGCCTTGTCGATTCTTATGACCTCAGCAATCAGAATCCGGCCTTTGCCGAAGCGATTTCCGTGCTCGACGAATGGAATCATACGGTTTCGGCGGACTCAGTCGCCATGTCTCTGGCGCATTATTACGGGATGGAGATGTTGCAATCCGACGCCCGTCCGAAGGGGGCGAGCCGTATGGAAACCTATATGCATTTCTTTGAAAGCGGAACGCCGCAGGAGCAACTGGATTTGCTGGACAAAGCCATGACGAAAATGACGGCAGATTTCGGCACCTGGAAAATGCCGTGGGGCGAGATCAACCGTTTTCAGAGGCTTTCTGGCGCAATTGATCTGGAATTCGACGATTCGAAAAAGAGCTATCCCGTGCCCATGGCGTCGGGTCGGTGGGGCGCGCTCGCGGCTTTTGGCGCCAGCCAGGGCGAAAATACTAAGAAGATTTACGGCTATCGCGGGAACAGCTTCGTCGCCGTTGTCGAGTTTGGGGACAAGATCAAAGCCAAGAGCCTGCTCGCGGGCGGGCAGAGCAATGATCCGGACTCGCCGCATTTCGACGATCAGATCCTGCCTTATATCAATGTCAAATTTAAGGACGTGCCCTATTACCGCGACGATGTCGAAGCGCGGGCCGTTCGAACCTACCGGCCGGGGGAGTAGCCCGGAGTTCAAGACAAATAAAAAAGCCCGGCGATTTGCCGGGCTTTTTACATTTAATAAGTGACTTAAAGGATGCTTTGACCTGTCTTTTCCCAATCCTTGAGGAAAGCCTCCAGACCTTTGTCGGTCAGGACGTGCTTGGACAGGCTCTCGATCACGCCCGGCGGCGCGGTCATGACGTCGGCGCCGACAAGCGCGCATTCCTTGACGTGGTTTACATTGCGAATAGAGGCAGCGAGAATTTCTGTCTCAAATCCATAATTGTCGTAAATTGTACGGATGTCTTCAATCAGCTCCAACCCGTCCAGCGTGATATCGTCCAGACGTCCGATAAAGGGCGAGATATAAGTCGCGCCGCATTTTGCTGCGAGCAAGGCCTGATTGGGTGAGAAGCAAAGCGTGACATTGACCGGCGTGCCTTCCTTGGACAAGACATTGCAGGCTTTCAGACCGTCCATCGTCAGAGGAAGTTTTACGCAGACATTATCAGCAATTTTGCGTAGGTGGCGGCCTTCCTTGATCATGTCGTCGGCGTCCGTTGCGACAACTTCGGCGCTGACATGGCCTTCGGTAATTTTACAGATTTCAGCGATGACTTCTTTGAAGTCGCGGCCGGATTTGGCGATGATGGAGGGGTTGGTTGTGACGCCGTCAACGAGTCCGATATCGTTCAGAGCGGAGATGGCGTCCAGATCGGCACTATCAACAAAAAATTTCATGGCTTTATGTCCCGTGGGGCTGTGGTTAAGTTCGCGGCCTGTTATCACGAATCACTCAGATGCAAAACGCTCAAATACTTTTTCCAGTGAATGTGCCCGGTGCGTTTGATTACGCCGTGCCGGAGGATATGGACCTGAGCATAGGCGACTTTGTCTACGCGCCGATTGGCAAGCAGATGAAGCTGGGCGTTGTCACAGGACTGGGCCCGGCGGAAGAGGGGCGGGAGCTCAAGGAGATTGCGGAGCGTAAGGCGACGCGCCCTCTCTCGCCGGAGATGATAAAGTTCATTGAATGGACGGCGAAGTATAATGTCGCCTCGCCCGGGCAGGTTTTCCGCATGGTGCTGCGGTCTTACAAAGCCCTCGACCCTAGCCCGGTGGTTTCACATTACATGCCGACAGGTGCCGCGCCGTCACAATTGACGCCTTCGCGCCGCGCCGTGTTGCGTGAGGGCGATCCGTTCCCAGCCCGCGCAAGCGAAATAGCGTCCCGCGCCGGGGTGAGTGCGAGCGTTGTGAAGGGCTTGGTAAAAGTCGGCGCCATGCAGGAACTCGCTCTGCCGGTCGATGCGCCTTTTGACGAGCCCAATCCGGATCACCCCGGGATGGAGCTAACCGAAGGACAGGAAGACGCGGCAAAAGAGCTGGTCGCGCAAATGCAATTGCAGGACTTCTCGGTCAGCTTGCTCGACGGCGTGACCGGGTCAGGTAAAACGGAAGTCTATTTTGAAGCCGTGGCGGAAGCCCTGCGCCAAAGCGGGCAGGTGCTTATCCTTGTTCCGGAAATTGCGCTGACGCAGGCGGGTATGACCCGGTTTGAGAAACGCTTCGGGGTAAAACCGGCCGAATGGCATTCGGCAGCGGGGGACGCGCCGCGCCGCCGGGTCTGGCGCGAAGTGGCGCAAGGGCGCGCAAAATTAGTCGTTGGCGCGAGGTCTGCGCTCTATCTGCCCTTTGCGGATTTGAAACTCATCGTCGTCGATGAGGAACATGACACGTCCTACAAGCAGGAAGAGGGCGTCATCTATAATGCCCGGGACATGTCAATCGTGCGCGCCAAACTTTCAGGTCATGCCGTTATTCTTGCGTCGGCCACACCGTCACTAGAAAGCCTGCACAATGCGCGGAGCGGAAAGTTTGCTCATATCGTTTTGCCTGAGCGGCCGGGCGCGGCGGTATTGCCGGATATTGGCCTAGTCGATTTGAAAGAGAATCAACCCGAGAAAGGTGATTTTCTGTCTGCTCCCCTGATTGAGGCTGTCAGAGCCGGATTGGCGCAGGGCGATCAGTCCATGCTCTATCTGAACCGCCGGGGCTATGCGCCGCTCATCATTTGCCGCTCCTGCGGGGAAAAGCTGAAAAGCCCGGATACGGATAGCTGGCTGGTGGAGCACCGCGCCACGGGGCGGGCCATGTGCCATTTGACCGGGTTTTCCATGCGCATGCCGACGCTCTGCCCGAATTGCAAAGCGGAAGACAGTCTGACGGCCGTCGGACCCGGAGTCGAACGTGTGGCTGAGGAAGCGGCGCGGCACTTTCCCGAGGCCAGGATAGAGATTTTCAGTTCCGACACCGCCGGAAACCCAAATGCGATCAGAGAACGCATGGACAGGATGGCGGCGGGCGAGATTGATATACTCGTCGGAACACAAATGGTGGTAAAGGGTCACAACTTTCCGCACCTCACATTTGTCGGTGTTGTGGACGGGGATTTAGGGCTGGCAGGCGGGGACCCGCGGGCCGGGGAGCGAACCTATCAAACGCTGGTTCAGGTCGCAGGCCGGGCCGGGCGAGCCGAGAAACCGGGCCGGGCGCTTATCCAGACGCATCAGCCGGAACATGAAGCGCTTCTGGCGCTTGCCGCCGGGGACAGGGAACTCTTCATAGGAGTAGAACTGGCCATGCGCGAAATGCTGGGTCTGCCGCCTTTTGGAAAGCTGGCGGCGGTTATTATTTCCGGGCCGGAATTGAAAAAGACAGAGAGCCTGGCCAAGAAAATGGTCAACCTCGCCCCCCGCGCCGAAGGCATAGAGATTCTTGGTCCGTCTGAACCCCCCATAGGACGGTTAAGAGGGGCGTTCCGGAGACGATTATTTATTCAGGCGGAACCGGGCGTAAACTTGTCTCGCTATATGGCCGTCTGGCGAGCTAAGATTCGCCCGCCCGCAAAATATAAGATTCAAATCGATATTGATCCGCAAAGTTTCATGTAATTCCCAAAGTTGTGTGGCCATGGGGTTAACAGAATTAAATAATTTCCTTATTTTTGTGACGAAAAACGTTTAACGCACAATCTTAGTGCAGTATATTATTTTGAAATATTTACGGATACGGAATTAATTTTCTGCTTTTTTTAATAAACGCAAAAATATTGCGCTTGGCGGAGAATTTACTCTCATTCGTGCTTTTTATGCAACAGGTTTGGATAAAAGCCCTGTCCTTCTTACAAAAGTGTCACAAACATATTGCGTTGAGGGGGAATGACTAATAGCGATAAGTGTAATCTTTCCGTGTTGCGGGGAGGCAATAAACGATAAAACACTAAAAAGGGACTTAACTGTGAAATTATCAAAAAGAAATCTATTGATAGGGACATTGCTCTCCAGCGCTATGCTGGCAAGTGCTGCTCCTTCCTTTGCGCAAGATGCCGACGAAGATGAAATCATCGTCACCGGTTCGCGTTTGAACGTAAACCCAAACCTGACAGCGGCTCAGCCTATCCTGTCAGTCGATAATTCTGAAATCAGCGCTCGTGGTGTTGTGAATATTGAGGACCTGACGAACTCATTGCCGCAGATTTCTGCTGCTCAGACATCAGAGCAATCGAATGGCGCTAGTGGTACTGCGCAACTTGATTTACGAGGCCTCGGTGCGCAGCGTACATTGAGCTTGATTGACGGTCGTCGTCTTCCTTATGGTGACTCTTCTTCTGTTGCTGTTAATATCGATTTGGTTCCGACTAACCTCGTTGAGCGCGTCGAGGTGCTGACAGGTGGCTCTTCTGCTGTTTACGGTTCAGATGCGGTTTCCGGCGTTGTTAACTTTGTTTTGAAAGATGATTTTGAAGGCGCTGAGTTGGATCTTCAGTATGGTTTTGCTCAAAGTAGCAATAGCGGTAGAGATATCTTTGAAGATGTTCTTAATGATGCCCTCGTGCCAATTCCGGGCAGTGTAACCGATGGCGAAGAAATCACTGGATCTGTTACAATCGGTGCAAACCTAGATGGTGGCCGTGGTAACGTCGTTGCTTTCGCATCTTACCAAAACAGAGAAGACATCTTGGGTGCGGATCGCACGGCATCTGCCTGTACAATTGGTTCAGGTAACGTAAATGGTTTTGGTTGTGTCGGTTCTTCCAACTTCCGCCGCTTTAACAACGTTGCTGACTTTGGCGGTACAGACTTCTTCCAACAGGAAGATGGCACATTCACGCCATTCGTTGGCGGGCCAGCTGAAACCTATAACTTTGGTGCGTTAAACTACTTCCAGCGCCCATCTGAGCGTTTCCAACTCTACACAAAAGCAAGCTACGAAGTTTTTGATGGTCATGAAATCTTTGCTGATTTTGGCTTTACAGAGCAGCAGTCTGATGCGCAAATCGCACCATCTGCCTCATTTGGTTTCTTCCAGCGTAGCATCAACTGTGATAACCCTCTGATTCAGCAGCCTGTTACACAGGACGGTCGCTCTATTGCTGAGGCTGTTTTGCAGTGTACTCCTGCTCAAATCGCCAGTGGTGAAATCATTGACGGAATCACGGCTACTCACCGTAACGTTGAAGGTGGCCCGCGTAACTCTCGTCTTGAGAACCAAGCCATGCGCTTTGTGGGTGGCATGCGCGGTACTTTTGCTGAGACATGGGACTACGAAGTATTTGGTCAATATTCTAAAACAAAAGATCAAGATACGTCGACCAATGACTTCTTGATCGATAATCTTGGTCAGGCTCTTTTGGTGACAACTGATGCCGACGGAAACCCTGTTTGTATCGATCAATCAAACGGATGTGCGCCGTACAATATCTTCCAACGTGGACCAGGCGGCGAAAGCCTCGTCTCGCAAGAATCGTTGGATTTCATCCAAGGTGTTGGCATTACGACAGGTCAAACTGACCAGTTGGTGCTTGGTGGTAACATTCAAACTGATCTTTCCAACTATGGTATCGTTTCGCCTTATGCTGAAGGTTCCGGTATCGGTTTCTTGCTGGGTGTTGAATATCGCGAAGACGGCCTGGATGCGACGCCAGACCAAATCAGTCAGCGTGCAGATGGTGGTTTCACAGGCGTTGGTGGCCCGACACTTCCTGTCGCTGGTGGTATTGACGTGTTTGAAGTCTTCGGCGAGGTAGAGCTCCCGCTTGTTACGGGTGTGCAATTCGTTGAAGAACTCGTCTTCAATGGTCAGTATCGTTATTCTGACTACACTGTTGATGGTAACGGTGTGTCCAACAGCTTCAGCACTGACACTTATGGTGCACAGTTGACGTGGGTTCCAACTCCAGACATTTCATTCCGTGGTCAGTATCAGCGTGCCGTTCGTGCACCGAACGTTGTTGAATTGTTCACAGGTCAGTCTACTGGTCTTCCGGATCTTCCAGAATTTGGTACGGATTCAAATGGTCTTACCGTGTATGATCCTTGTTCCAGCACTGGTAACGCAACGCCGCTCGCTTCAGCAGCTGCTTGTGCCAATACTGGTGTTACGGCCGCTCAATACGGAAATATTCCTGACGTGGTTTCAGGTCAAACCCAAGGTTTGTTTGGTGGTAATCCTGAACTTTCACCTGAAAAGTCTGATACATTCACCGTTGGTGCTGTACTAACACCTAATTTTATACCTGGGTTTACAGCTTCAATCGATTATTTTGATATCACTATCGATGATGCGATTGTTTCTGGTATCGGTGCAAACAACATCCTTAATGGCTGTCTTGACACAGGCGACGCAACATTCTGTGATCTTATTCAGCGTGATGGTGCGGGCTCGCTTAATGCAAGTGGTCCAGGCGTCGGCTTTACTTTGTTGAACTTGAATGCGGCATCTATCGCGACCAGTGGTGTTGATTTCCAAGTCAATTACAGCTTCGATCTGGAAAGATTTGGCGGTGGAAACTTTGGTGATTTTGCAGTTCAATATGCTTCAACATTCCTCTCTTCATCTGACTTCACACCTTTCCTAGGTGCTGAGACAGATGAGTGTGAAGGCAAGTTTGTTGGTAACTGTGGTCAACCTACGGCAGATTATCGTCATCGTGCTATCGCAACATGGAACACGCCTGTTGAAGGTCTTCAGATCAATACGACTTGGCGCCATTTCGGCGGTGTTGATAACGAGGGTAATCCTGACTCGGTAATCGAGGGATCTCTTGATGCAGCGAACTACTTCGATGTATCCGGTTCTTGGGAATTCCTGGACGGAATCACAGCTCGTGCAGGTGTGAACAATATCTTTGAAGACGACTTCCCTGTTTCAGTCTCATCAGGTCCGGCCATTAACGGTAACAACAATACTTACCCGGGTGTTTACGACACAGGCCGCTTTATCTTCTTCGGTCTGAACGTAAAACTGTAAGGTTTAAGTCAGATTTGAGTTTTGAGCAGGCCCTTCGGGGCCTGTTTTTTTATGGATAAGGCGCTTATGCTGAAACCACTGTCGCAGAGTGAAATTCCGCACTTGGCACATTGAATTGACCATGCTAAGCCCCGCGCGAGATTGGCGGAGCGGCCTGTTGGGTATCAAAATCCCGGGAGTGTTCGAGCCGCTATATTTATGTTAAAGGGGCTGTCCTAACGGCCCAATTCCGAAGAGCGGACCTGATACGTGTCAGAGACAGAAGTCATTACCGGCGAAGCCCCCTTACGCTACGCCCAAGCCCTGCTTGAACTCGCTGAGGACGCTAAGTCCTTGTCAGCTATAGAAAAAGACGTGAAGTCGCTAAAGGCAATGTTCGCAGATAGCGCTGATTTGTCCGCGCTCATCAATTCCCCTGTTTTTGCGACCGAGGATAAAGTGGCCGCCCTGACTGGCGTGGCGAAAAAAGCCAAGCTCAAGCCTTTGACGGTTCAGTTTGTTGGATTGGTCGCGCAGAATCGCCGCGCGGCGGAATTGCCGCAAATCCTGTCCGCATTTGAAGAGATGGTGGCTCGCCGCAAGGGATCACAAGTGGCGAAAGTCACCAGCGCGAAAAAATTGACAGCCGCGCAGGTCACGTCATTAAAATCAAATTTGAAAAAATCGCTGGGACGCCCGGTCGAGGTTGAGACATCTGTGGATGCAGACCTTTTGGGTGGTTTCGTCGTACGCGTTGGTTCGCGTCTATATGATAGCTCCCTCAAGACTAAACTTGAGGACTTACGCTTAACCCTCAAAGAAGCATAGAGGTTATACAATGGATATTCGTGCTGCGGAAATTTCCAGCATCCTGAAAAAGCAGATCAAAGAATTTGGCTCCGAAGCCAAAGTCTCTGATGTCGGTCAGGTTCTCTCAGTCGGTGATGGTATCGCCCGTATCTATGGCCTGGACAATGTCCGCGCCGGCGAGATGGTCGAATTCCCAGGCGGCATTAAGGGCATGGCGCTCAATCTCGAATCTGACAATGTCGGTACTGTTATCTTTGGCGATGACCGCGGCATTAAAGAAGGCGACACGGTTAAACGCCTCGGCGAAATCGTGGACGTGCCTGTCGGAATGGGCCTTTTGGGCCGGGTCGTAAACCCGCTCGGCGAGCCGATTGACGGCAAAGGTCCAATCGAATCAAGCGAACGCCGCCGTGTGGACGTTAAAGCGCCAGGCATTATGCCGCGTAAAGGCGTGCACGAGCCTGTTCAAACAGGTATCAAGGCGATTGACGCGCTTATCCCTGTTGGCCGCGGCCAGCGCGAGCTCATCATTGGTGACCGCCAGACCGGTAAAACGGCTGTGGCTGTGGATGCGATTCTCAATCAAAAATCCGCCTTCGATGAAGACCGCGATGCTGACAAGCTTTACTGTATCTATGTCGTGATCGGGCAGAAGCGTTCCACTGTCGCGCAGCTCGTCAAAACGCTCGAAGAAAACGGCGCGATGCAATATTCCATTATTGTGGCCGCGACGGCGTCAGAGCCGGCCCCGCTTCAGTTCCTGGCCCCGTTTGCTGGTTGCGCCATGGGCGAATATTTCCGCGACAACGGCATGCACGGCCTGATCATTTATGATGATTTGTCCAAACAGGCTGTGGCTTATCGCCAGATGTCCCTTCTTCTTCGCCGCCCACCAGGACGCGAAGCTTACCCAGGTGACGTTTTCTATCTTCACTCCCGTCTTCTGGAACGCGCCGCCAAGTTGAACGAAGATAACGGCTCCGGGTCTTTGACCGCTCTGCCGATTATCGAAACGCAAGGCAATGACGTGTCGGCCTTTATTCCGACAAATGTGATTTCGATTACAGACGGTCAGATCTTCCTGGAAACAGACTTGTTCTTCCAGGGCATCCGTCCAGCGCTTAACGTCGGTCTGTCTGTGTCTCGCGTGGGCTCTTCTGCTCAGATTAAAGCGATGAAACAGGTTGCCGGTCCGATTAAGGGTGAACTCGCGCAATACCGCGAAATGGCTGCCTTTGCTCAGTTCGGTTCAGATTTGGACGCCTCCACTCAGGCCCTTTTGGCTCGCGGTGAGCGCCTCACAGAGCTCCTGAAGCAGCCGCAATTCTCTCCGCTGAAAGTGGAAGAGCAGGTCGTGGTGCTTTACGCCGGAACACGCGGTTATCTGGACAAGGTTCCGGTGAAATCCGTGCAGAAATATGAGCGTGAATTGCTGTCACACCTGAAAGGTGAGCATAATTCACTCCTGTCCAGCATTGCGTCCGAAAAGAAATTGACGGACGACATTGAAGACAAAATCAAATCCGTGTTGGAAACCTTCACGAATAACTTCGCAGCCTAAGGACGCCTCATGGCCAGCCTAAAGGATCTTAAAAACCGTATTTCTTCTGTGAAAAACACGCAGAAGATTACCAAAGCCATGCAGATGGTGGCGGCGGCGAAACTGCGTAAAGCGCAGGAAGCGGCGGAGAATGCGCGCCCCTATGCGGAGCGCATCAATAGCGTCATTACGAATCTGGCCAGCTCCATGGTCGGAGTCGGAGACGCGCCGGAACTTCTTGTCGGCAACGGCAAGGAAGAGACGGTTTTGCTTGTTGTTGCAACGGCAGATCGCGGTCTTTGCGGCGGTTTCAATACCAATATTGTCCGGAAAGCCCGCGAAGAAATCGTCGCGCTTGAAGGCCAGGGTAAAACGGTCAAGCTCTTCCTGATCGGGAAAAAGGGGTATGATCAGCTCAACCGCCTTTATCATGATAACATTGTCAAATTTATCTCTTTGAAAGAAGAGCGTAAACTTCACGCCGGTATTGCTCAGAATATTGGTGAGACAATTACCGAAATGTTCCACGAAGGCGAATTCGACATCTGCAAGCTGGTCTATTCCAAATTTGTCAATGTGATGACCCAGGACGCGGTTTCAAACACGCTCATCCCGGCTATCGCCTCTATTGACGAAGGCGCAGAAGATACAGGTCCTGATCTCAAAGGCGCGATTTATACCTATGAGCCGGATGAGGCCGGGATCCTGCGGGTTCTTTTGCCACGCAATATCAACACCCAAATCTTTACCGCACTTCTGGAAAACCAGGCAGGCGAGATGGGCTCAAAAATGACCGCGATGGATAATGCCACGCGCAATGCCGGCGAGATGATCGACAAGCTGACATTGACCTTCAACAGAACACGTCAGGCCCAGATTACATCTGAACTGATTGAGATTATTTCAGGCGCGGAAGCGCTTTAAAGAAAGCTAGAGGAACACACTCATGGCGAAAGCAGCAACAAAAACAGCCGCCAAAAAAACGGCCGCTAAGAAAACAACCGCCAAAAAGCCGGCAAACAAGCGTGCAACGACTAAAAAGGTCGTGAGCAAAGCCATGTCAGCCGGTAAAATCACTCAGGTGATCGGGGCCGTTGTTGACGTCGTATTCGAAGACAATTTGCCAGCCATCCTGAACGCGCTGGAGACAGACAACCAAGGCAACCGCCTGGTTCTCGAAGTCGCTCAGCATTTGGGTCAGAACACGGTTCGCACCATCGCTATGGACGCAACCGAAGGCCTTGTGCGCGGTCAATCTGTGACAGATACCGGCGCGCCGATTACGGTGCCTGTTGGACCGGAAACACTTGGCCGTATTATGAATGTCATTGGTGAACCCATTGATGATCGCGGCCCGCTCAAGACGAAAGCCAAGGCGTCTATTCACAAAGAAGCGCCTCCTTTTGTGGATCAATCCACTGAATCCGAAGTACTTGCGACCGGTATTAAAGTTATCGACCTGCTTTGCCCTTACGCAAAAGGCGGTAAAATTGGTCTCTTCGGCGGTGCGGGTGTGGGTAAAACCGTTCTCATCATGGAACTCATCAACAACATCGCCAAAGCTTATGGCGGTTACTCCGTCTTTGCGGGTGTTGGCGAGCGGACTCGCGAAGGAAATGACCTTTATCACGAGATGATCGAGTCCAACGTTATCGACCTTGACGGTGAAAGCCGTGCGACCCTCGTTTACGGTCAGATGAATGAGCCTCCCGGAGCCCGCGCTCGCGTCGCGCTGACCGGTTTGTCTCAGGCCGAATATTTCCGCGATGAAGAAGGCAAAGACGTGTTGTTCTTCGTTGATAACATCTTCCGCTTTACGCAGGCCGGTTCCGAAGTGTCCGCTCTCTTGGGGCGTATTCCATCTGCGGTGGGTTATCAGCCGACATTGGCCACTGAAATGGGCCAGATGCAGGAGCGCATTACATCCACGAATAAAGGGTCTATTACATCCGTTCAGGCGATTTACGTCCCGGCCGATGACTTGACTGACCCGGCGCCAGCGACCTCCTTTGCTCACTTGGACGCGACAACGGTTCTGAACCGCGCGATTTCCGAAAAAGGTATCTATCCGGCGGTTGACCCGCTTGACTCCACATCCCGTATTCTTGAGCCGCGTATTGTCGGTCAGGAACATTACGAAGTTGCGCGTCAGGTTCAGGAAATTCTACAGCGCTATAAATCTTTGCAGGACATCATTGCTATTCTCGGCATGGACGAATTGTCCGAAGAAGATAAGCTTGTAGTGTCCCGCGCGCGTAAAGTTGAGAAATTCTTGTCTCAGCCTTTCCACGTTGCGGAAATCTTTACTGGCTCTCCGGGTATCCTGACAGACCTTGCGGACACAGTTCGCTCCTTTAAAGGTCTGGTCGAAGGCGAATATGACCACCTGCCGGAACAAGCCTTCTACATGGTCGGCGGTATTGATGACGTGATCGAAAAAGCCGGTAAAATGGCGGCGAAAGACGCGGCTTAGGCTGTATTGACTGCGGTTAGGATAAAGAATGGCTGATAAGCTACATTTCTCTCTCGTTTCGCCTGAACGTGAACTTTATGCGGGCGAAGTCGATCAGGTCGATATCCCGGGCACCGAAGGCAATTTCGGTGTTCTACCGGATCACGCGCCGCTAATGGCCGCGATCCGTACGGGCGCGATCACCGTTTATGAGAACGGAGCGGAAAAGCAGTTTTTCGTTCAAGGCGGGTTTGCCGATGTGACTCCGGCTGGCCTTACGGTTTTGGCAGAGCGCGCTGCGCCCATGTCAGAGCTGACCTCTGAGCGTATCCAGGAAGATATTGCCTCTGCCAAAGACTCTCTCGTAGGGCTGGAAGGCGAAGCAGCCTTGGCGGTTCAGCAAAATCTTGACGGACTAAATGCCGTCGCGGCGACACTTTAGGGTCTTAATCCGCACATATTATTCTAAGAAACCGGACTTATGAAAGTCCGGTTTTTTTATATCTTACTATTCCTTTGCATCGCTGCTCTGGCGTGTCTCCTTTATGGATTTTTCATAGAGCCCAAGAGGTTGGTTATACGCGAAGTTTCATTCCGCGCAGAGACTTATCAAGGCCCGCCCGTTCGGATAGTTTTGCTTTCTGATCTTCATATTGGCGGCCGTCATATACCTGCCTCGAGGGTAGACTCGCTCAAAAATTCAGTAAATCAATTAGCGCCGGATATTGTTCTTCTGACCGGCGACTATATAGACGGCAGCGCGTCTCGCTCTCATCGCCCAGCAGAATTTAATAAGACTATTGAGCAGGGATTGCAGTCACTTGGAAGGATTGAGGCGCCGCTCGGCGTTTTTGCCGTGCTTGGAAATCATGATAATTGGTATGATGGGGCGTGGGTGCAAAACCGGCTCGAGGATAGCGGGATGAGCGTTCTCGCCAATGAAGGACTGAATTTACCGGGACTATGCCTTATCGGAATGGGAGATTTTGATACAGATTACCCGACAGCCGAAGGGTATGAGGATTGCCGGGATGGCCGCGCAAAAATAGTTTTGACACATTCGCCTGATGCGTTTCGTTTTCTCAGGACAGATACGGCTCTGGCCGTGGCGGGACACACCCATGGCGGCCAGATTAATCTGCCGCTTCTCGGACGGCGCGTGACGTCAACAGAGGCAGGAAAGCCTCTGGCCTATGGGGTAAAAAATGTGGGAGGCGTCCCCGTTTACATTACTGCCGGAATTGGGACGTCTATGCTTTCAGCCCGTTTTTGCGCGCCGCCGGAAATTGTTGTCATTACTCTACAATCGGCGGACTAACTCTCAAATATTGTCGGCGAGGGGCTCGTGTAGTGTATCTGATGTTTCGGCTACGGCTTCGGGGGAGTAACGTGCCTGTCGGTCTGCCTTGGTTGTGACGAGCAAATAGATGATGAGCCCGGTAAAGGCGAGGCCCGCCGCCAAGAGAAAGGGCGCGCCTGGAAGATAGGGAATAGGCGTTTGTAAAAACAGGTGCTGGAGGATTCGCGCGATTCCGGAAGGAAACCCGTCTAGCTCGACATTACCTTTGTTGGAGCCGGCCGCGAAATATTCAAAGATGCCTGTCATGGTAAGCGGACCGACCATCATGGCCAATCCTTGAGCGGCGCCAATCGCGCCTTGTAGCTCGCCCTGTTCGCTGTCGCTGATGCGCGAGCTCATCATATTGGTCAGGGCAGGGCCGTAGAGACCGCCAAAAGCCGCAAACGGACCGGCGGCATAGATAATCCATCCCGCATTGGCGCTCCCCATCATTGTGTAGGCGGTGATGGCCGAAACAATGCCGATAATGCCCGCCCAGAACAAACCGACCTTGGGAATGATCACCCGTATCAGGCCGCCCTGCACTATGATACTGGCGAGTCCAAAAGCGCCAAGCGAAAGGCCTACATCCCCGGCGTTCCAGCCAAGCCCTTCAATCGTCGAGAAAGAGTAAGTGGAGGGATACACTGTATGGCCAACCGCCAGAACGAAAAGAACGAAGATAAGGCCTTTGACGCCTTTGATCCGGCCGAGGGCGACCAGGGAGCCGAAAGGGTTGGAACGTTTCCAGCTAAAGGCCCGGCGTTTTTCAGGGGCCAATGTCTCAGGCAGAAAAATAAAACCATAGACGACATTTATGAGGGCGATTATTCCGGCGGCGATAAACGGCGCGCGCGGGCCAAATCCGTCGCCGATTAATCCGCCAATTACAGGGCCGAGCATGAAGCCAACACCGAACGCCGCTCCTACCAGACCAAAGTTCTGCGCGCGCGTCTCAGGCGGGCTTATATCCGCGATATAGGCGTTTGCCGTCGAGAATGTCGCCCCGAATGAGCCCGCAATGATCCGCCCGAGATAAAGAAAGGCAATTGTCGGCGCGAAGCCCATGATGAAATAATCCAGCGCCAATCCGAATAGCGAGAGCAACATGATGGGACGTCGGCCAAATCGGTCGGAGAGACCGCCGACAATCGGCATGCAGATGAATTGAAACAGGGCGAAAACAAAGGTGAGCCAACCGCCATGAATAGCGGCTTCATTGTTGGGAAGGTCTGTCAATTCCTTCAATAAATCCGGCAGAACCGGAATCATGATCCCGAAACCGATAGAGTTGATCATCACGGTGATCAGCACAAAGATCAGGGCATTTTTACCATAGGAGGGAGCCGACATAATGAAGCGGATTTACGCTATGACTGAGGCCTTGCATAGGGCGCAAATTCGGCAATCAGCCGTTCATAAACTTCCCGCTTGAACGGAATAACGCTTTCATGAATTGTCGAGAGATCGGCCCATTTCCATTCTGAAAATTCCTGCTCTTCATGTGTACAGAGATCTATGTCCGATTCGTCTCCATGATAGCGAAAGGCAAACCATTTCTGTCTCTGCCCTTTATGTTCGCGCTTTCGGCGATTCAGGCGGGCTCCCTCGGTAAAGTCATAATAGAGCCAGTCATCAATCTGTCCAAGAAGGGTGAGATTGTTTTCCCTTACGCCGGTTTCTTCCCATAATTCCCGCAGTGCCGCTTGATAGAAGTCCTCCCCTTCATCAATGCCGCCTTGAGCGCATTGCCAGGCATAGGGTCCGTCTTCTCCAAACCGTTTTCCGAGCCAGATTTGGCCTTTGTCGTTGAAAATGGCGGCGCCGACATTGGGGCGGTAATCGTCTGGGTTTCGAGTCATAATAAAATGAGATTCGTCTATTCTAAGGCCGCAGAGGCCGGGATGAGTTGGAGCGATTTATCGGGGAGATCATCTATCCAGCGATTTACCGAGGCCAAAGTTTCGGGATAAGCAAAACCAACCCCAATCGGTGTGTCGCCCACACGGCTCTCTTCGGCAAGGCGGGAAAGCTCGGTTTCAATTCGTTCTGTTTGAGGCTCGGGGTCAATCAATCCAAACCCTGATTTATAGGGCAGGGAAAGAGATTGCGTTAAGGCGGGCAGAGAGGGAGCCGGAAAAGCGCCGTCCGAGATAAAGGCCAAGCCGGAGTCTGAAAATCGCGATAGGGTTGGGGCGGCGGCGTCCATACGCGTTAGAAAAGAGTCTCCATTATAATTTATGACGCCGAAATAGCCTTGCGCGCGGCTCAAAAGCCAGTCGAGATTTTCTGCATTCTTTTCCGGCGCGTCGATACTCAACATATGATCCGCGCCCGGTTCGCTCGAATTGGAGGCGCGGGACTGCATGGGAATTTCCAATAAAACCTCATGCCCATTCAAGCGGGCTCTATCTATCCAGCTTTGCAGGTTTGGGGCGTGGGCCGCGAAGGAGAGGGTCACATTTGCGGGGAGGGTATCTATAGCCTCCTGGGTCAGAGTTCGGTTCAGGCCCAACCCGCCAATAATAAGTGCAACCGATTTGCCGCCGGTGGAATTCGGTGCGTCTTTCCGGTAAGCCTTGAAGACGGAGTTCCCATTTTCTGCCTTTTTGGGCAGAGGGCCAAAGGGGCCGCTTTGACTCAGTTCAGAAAATATCTCCGCGCTACCGCTGTCCAAGGGCTGACCATCTATCAGCACGGTTTTGGGTTTTGTTGAAGGCGCTGTCTGTGGCGTTGTCTGAGACGATGACGGCGCATCATTTGCGGCGCCATTTGTGATAGGATTGCCAAGTGCGTCATTTTGCGCTGTTTGTGGCGTCCGGTTTGTCGGGTTTTCGCCTTCCGGAATTTCTCCGGCCAACAGATCCGGAAGCGAGTCACTCTCGCTGTTCAAATTCGTCGCCATGAGGGGCTGCGGCAGAGATTCCAGCGCAAGCTGACCACTTGTATTTTTATCAATCTCGGGAGCCGGAGAGGTCAATATAAGCGCCGCTGCCGCCGTTGTAAGGCCAAGTAATGCGGCGGCGCCCAGAACATGCCAACGCCGCTTTGGAAGACTCAGCTTCTTACGTCTACGACTATGTCCGGCGGGAGAGGTCATGGAAACGGGATTAGGATGATTTGGCGCCGAGGTCTATATCGGCGTCCACTCAGCTTTTGCTTCGCCTCTATTGTGATGCCTTGACCTCTGCCACGGCTTTGGCAACACTTTCGGGAAGGTAGTTTTGCGCCTGTAGCAGGGTTTGGTAACGGGAGGTTTTCAAAATATCGATGGCTTTGCGGAGCTGGAAGTCCACCGTGTCCGGTAAATCCTCTGACGGGTAGAGGATGTCCTCATAATTTTCTTCAAAATCGGAATGATCCGGATTTATGAGCGAATGCGGCAAGCTGTTTTCCCGGAACCGTTCTCTGATTTCTCCATTATCGGGGAAAGCGGCTACTAGCATGTCCGGCATGATGCCGCGCCCCTGAATGGAATTTCCGGACGGGGTGAAATAACGCTGCGTTGTCATGCGCAGGGCCCCGCCATGCTGAACTAGAGGAATAACAGATTGTACCGAACCTTTACCGAAGGAACGGCGGCCGACAATAACGGCCCGTCCCCGGTCCTGCAGCGCGCCAGCGACAATCTCTGCGGCAGAGGCAGAGCCGGAATTGACAAGCACAACAATCGGCATATCGGGATAAAGCTCCCCCGCTTCCGCGTGGTATCTCTGCGTATCGGAAGAATCACGCCCTCTGGCAGAGAGGACTTCCCCGCCGTCCAGGAAAAGCCCAGAAACAGATACGGACTGATCCAGAAGACCGCCGCGATTGCCGCGCATATCGATAATGAGACCGGGAATCTTTCCGCCCAGATCCGCCTCAAGTAGAGTCAGAGCGTGTTTCAAATCAGAGGTTAATTGATCATTATTGAAGGTCTCAATAAAAACATATCCGAGCCCCTGTTCGACGCGGTGACGCACCGCGCGGCCCCGAACAACCTGCCGCACAATATCCAATTCACGTGGTTCTTCGTCTCCGGTGATAACTGTTACCTGAACGGGGTCCCCGACAGGACCACGCATATTTTCAACGGCGTCATTCAGGTCTTTTCCCAAGATAGATTCTCCGGCCACGGATGAAATAAAATCGCCTGTCCGGATGCCGGCTTTATAGGCCGGGCCTTCCTCAATAGCGTAATTGATTTTGACCAGTCCGCCTTCCATGCTGACTTCAATACCCAGACCACCATATTCACGTTTCGCGGCTTCGCGCTGCTCTGTGAACGCGGCAGGCGGGGCGTAGCTGGAGTGAGGGTCGAGAGACGAAAGCGCCCCGTCCAAGGCCGCCTCTATCAATTCTTTTTCGTCTTTTGGCTCTACATAATAGTCCCGAACGCGGGTCAGGACCTCTGCAAAAAGTTCCATTTTCTCTAAAACGGCCTCATTGCCTGGATCAGGGTCCTCTTCAGAAGAAACTTCCGACGCCGGAGGCTCCACCTGAGCAAGTGCCAAAGGCGCTGAAAAGAGTAGCAGCGATGAAAGGAATAGGCCGTAAGAGCGCAAGAGGGGCATTTTGATTATGGCCTAACCCTGTTGTAGAGCCGCGAGCGTGGAAGCATATTGCCCGCCTTTCAAAATCGCTATCGCCTTTTGAAGCTGATAATCCTGCTCCACATCAAAATCTTCGGCTGGATAGTCGATCACCAATTCTTCCTTGTTTTCTTCCTCCGCTAGGGCCTTTTCATTTAAAATGGCATTAGGGAGGTCGGCTTCGCGGCGGCGGCGGTCTGCTTTACCGTCATCCGGTTCTGACGCGATAGCAATATCCGGGTCAATGCCGGTGCCCTGAATGGAGCGCCCGGACGGCGTGTAATAACGCTGCGTTGTCATTCTGAGCGCGCCGTCACGGCCTCCGCGAAGGGGAATAACAGATTGCACCGAGCCTTTGCCAAATGTCGGCATGCCGACCACGATTCCTCGGCCGCGATCCTGAATGGCTCCGGCCACAATTTCAGAGGCGGAAGCGGAAGCGCCGTCGATCAAGACGATAAGCGGCACGCCCTCGGCAAGCTCGCCGGCTTCGCCGTTATAGCGCTGCGTATCGGAAGCGACGCGTCCGCGTGTGGAGACAATCTCTCCGCCATCCAAAAAGACACTGGAAACCTTGATGGACTGATCCAGAAGTCCGCCGGGATTAGCCCGTAAATCGAGAACAATACCAGGAATGTTTCCGCCAAATTCCTTTTTAAGAGATTTTATAGAGTCGATCAGACCTTCTTCTGCTTTGTCATTGAATTGAGCCAGACGGATATATCCAATGCCGTCTTTGATTTCATTTTTGACGACAACACGTTTGATGACTTCGCGCGTGATCGTGATGTCTTTGGGGTCTTCATCCTCGCGGACAACAGTCACCGTTATATCTTCTCCGGGTTTGCCGCGCATCTGTTTGACAGCTTCCGTCAGAGACAGTCCAAGGATGGACTTTCCATTAATTTCGGTCAGGTAATCGCCGGCTTTAATTCCGGCGCGTTTTGCAGGGGTCTCGTCGATGGGAGCAATAACTTTGACAAAGCCTTCTTCCATTGTGACTTCCATGCCAAGGCCGCCATACTCACCGCTGGTTGTGACCTGGAGTTCCTTAAACTGTTCCGGCGTCACATAGCTGGAATGCGGGTCCAGGGACTGCAACATGCCGTTCATGGCATTTTCGATAAGTTCGGCGTCGTTGACGTCAACGACGTAATCCGTCCGGACCCGTGCAAGGACGTCCGCAAACAGATCAAGCTGTTCAAATGTGTTTGTATTGGAGGCGGGTTCAACTGCGAGAGCTGTCTGATTTGTCGAAGAAAAGGCAAACAGGGCTATGGCGGCGACGGAGCCAATTGCAGGTAGAACATATTTCATTTTTTCAGCCTTCCAAATATTTACAAGACGGAGTGCAAGTTTCATGCAAACTCTGCCTGTCTCTTATACTTATGTCGCCAATCGGTCGCTGCAAAGTCAAAAAACTGTAATCCGCACCTTTTGTCACGGTAATACGCTGTTCGGGAAAGGGGAGTTCCCTGAATTAAAGGGCCAGCCAAGGGCCCGGATCGACCGTCTGGCCTTCCTTTCTGACTTCCAAATAAAGTTCATTCGATCCGGAAGAGGTTGCCGGCATTGTTCCAACAGGCTCCCCTTGAGTCAGGGTTTCGCCGATTTCAGCAAAAATATCGCCCAGTCCGGTCATTAAAATATAATATCCTTCGCCGACGTCGACAATTATCACTTTATCATAATTCTTGAACGGGCCGGCAAATTCGACGCGTCCTGCATAGGGGGCAAGAACCTGTCCTTTGGAGGGTGTGGCAAACGTCAGGCCCTTTTCATCCCCTCCATAACGTTTCGTCAGAGGACCGGTGACGGGCAAGGTTAACCGGCCTTTGGCTTTCGCAAATGGGCCGACTCCTTCTGGTAAGCTTAGGGGCAAGGCCGGTCTCTTGGCCGGCTTGGAGACGCCGCGGCCGGGTTTAACGCGCGGATAAATCGCTCTGGCTTCAGACTCCAGTTTTTCCAGCAACTCTCTTAATGTGGCGGATTCTTGAGCAAGCCTTTTCGCCAAGGCCTGTTTTTCTTCCCGCTGAATATCAATGGATTTTCGTAAGGTGGACTTTTCTTTAACCAGACCCTGCGTTTCGGACCGGCGTCTTTCCAGCTGTCTTTGATTGGCTTCTATTTGCGTCTGAGTTTCGTCGGCCCGGGCCTGTTCTTCGTTTAAACGGGTTAATTGAGCCGTCAAAACCTTGGTGCGCTGATCCAGCTCTTTGGACAGAGTGGCCATAAGCTGGGCCGCCTGTGCATTTGCAATGGCGCTGTCAGGCTTTAATGTCAAAGCAGGCGGCGGGTTGGCCTCGAGCCTCTGCAAGGCAGCCAAAAGGGCCAGCAGGTCTTCTTCATCTTGACGGATCGCATAATTTATCTCGGAAATACGCCTGTCTATCTCGTTTTTCTTCTTTTGTAATTCCAGAGCGTCCTGTTCGAAACCACGAATTTCCCGGGCCAGTTTTTCCAGAGATGTCTCAAGATCTGAAATTTCGCCGCTAACGGCTTTTCTTCGTTTTTCCAGAGCCAGAGCCTCGGCCCGGGCCTTTTTTTCAGCTTGCGTCAGGGCGTCCAGATCCTGAGGGTTTTGTGCTTGCCCCACAGCAATAGAGGCCAAGCTTAGCCAGACCATTAAAACGACAATGAACCTTAAGGTTAACATCCTCTTTACCTAGCGCAGGGACGTTTAACGCCGCCTTAATCGCGGTGATACGGCGTGCCGGCCAATATGGATAAAGCGCGATAAGTTTGCTCGGCAATCATAACGCGAACGAGCTTATGCGGCCAGGTTTGCGGACCGAGGGCCCATTTCCGGGCCGAGGCCGGAATAGCGGAAGGCTCAAACCCTTCTGCGGCGCCAATAACAAGATAAATTTCAGCTTGTCCCTCGTCTCGCGCTTGAGAAAGGGTCTTAGCCATCTGTCTGGAGGCAAATGCCTTGCCGCGCTCGTCCAAGGCGAAACATAGAGCCGAATTCGGGATGGAGTCGAAGAGCTTTTGCGTCTCTTCCTCGCGGGATTTACAGCTTCTGACGTCTACAGCTTGTTCTTCAACGGAGAGAAACCCTGTTTGCCGCGCCAGTAAATTGGCCCGGTTGATATAGTCGTCCACCATATCCCGTTCAGGCCCCGCGCGCATACTCCCGCCGGCGCGGATAATGATTTTAGCGGCCATTTAGAGCTCGGAGTCAGCAGGGGCTTCCTCGGCAACGTTCCGAAGCCCTTCAGGAAGGGGAACGGACCAAATCTTTTCAAGATTGTAGAAAACGCGGACTTCAGGGCGGAAGATATGCAAAATGACATCTCCCACATCGACCAGAACCCAGTCGCATCCGTCCTGTCCTTCGACGCCGACATTTTTGAACTGGGCATCTTTCAATGCGCGCAGAACATAGTCAGACAGGGCACTGACATGCCGGTTTGAACGTCCAGACGCCACAATCATGTAATCTGCGACGGAAGACTTTCCGCGTAGATCGACTTCGATAATGTCCTGGGCTGAATTTTCGTCCAGAATGTGCTGTAAAAATTCAGACAGCTGTTTCGACGCCTTTTGATCGGCGGCAGAAGATTTGGACGGTGAGGGTGTGCTGACAGCAGTTTGGGTGCTCAGAAGGCTCTCCATGTTCACAGTGGACGGTGGTCCCATTTTTCCTGTTGATAGGAATCACATAACATAAGTTTCAGTCTCTGGCCAGTTTGGCCCGAAGGGCTGAAGATGACCTCTTATCTAGGGGCAAAGTGAGATATGTCCACCTTGGCGCTGTCATTTCCGCTAATGAAGCTGCGCTTTGTTCCGGCACGCGGCTGTCTGCATATTGGCGGGCGGCTTGCCCCAGCCGCGCCTTCAGGCCGTCACCTGGCCGCGAGATTACGGCGATCGGGTAAAGCGCCATGATGTCTTGCCATTTTCTCCATTTCGGGAGTTGCGCGAAATTATCCGCCCCCATCATGAAAACGAATTGGGTATCAGGGTGCCGCTTTTTCAAAAGCCTCAGCAGATCGACCGTGTAATTTGTATTCGCTTCTTTTTCCACATGACTAATCGCCATGCGCGGGGGAAGAGTCAAATCTTTGACAGTCTCTACACGGCTTTCATAGCTGGGCTGTTCTTGTTTGAGGGGGTTTTGGGGGCTGACAAGCCACCACACATGATCGAGGCGAAGTTCGCGAAGTCCGGCCTTTGCAACGTGAAGGTGGCCCTTATGGGCCGGATCAAAAGATCCACCAAACAGACCAATTTTAAGTCCTTCATACATGGGATATCATTACCAGATTATCACGATGAATAAGGGCGGCCCCATTTGTATAGCCCAGGACCTCTTCTATTTTATCACTCTGGAGCCCTATAATCTTGGCCGCGTTTCCACTGCTATAACTGATCAGGCCTCTGGCGATTTCCTTCTCTGCACTGTCAAAAACACTGACCGCGTCGCCTTTCTGAAACCGTCCCGTCAATTCTGTGACG
Source organism: Litorimonas sp. (assembly GCA_029936425.1). GTDB lineage: Bacteria > Pseudomonadota > Alphaproteobacteria > Caulobacterales > Maricaulaceae > Litorimonas. The sequence continues at coordinate 23,995 of JAPYSU010000014.1, read as the reverse complement.
CCTGCCGCCAGCAGGCTTTTCCCGTTTCTGAGAGCTTTGACAGCTCCCTCATCGAGTTGAAGACGCCCTTTGGGTTTAAGAGTGCCGATTATCCATTGCGCCCGGGCGTTTTTGGGATTTGTTGCGGCCAGAAACAAAGTCGAACGTTCTCCGCCTCCAAGACGGGAGAAGGGGGCGTTGTCCCGCCCATCCATAATAATCATATCGCAGCCGGTCTGTGTGGCAATTTGAGCGGCGACCAGTTTTGTCGCCATACCGCCTGTCCCCACAGCGCGACTTTTGTTTGCGCCTGTTCCCATAGCCAGGATTTCGGGCGTAATCGTCTGAATTCGCGGCAAATGTTTGGCCGACTGGTCTGAGCGCGGATCGGCGGTATAGAGCCCGTCAATATCGGAGAGAAGGAGCAGTCCGTCTGCTCCGACCATTTGTGCGGCGCGGGCGGCCAGCCGATCATTATCGCCATACCGGATTTCGTCCGTCGCGACGGTATCGTTTTCGTTTATGACAGGAATAGTATTGAGACTTAACAAAGTTTCCAAGGTGGATCGGGCATTGAGCCAATGACGGCGGTCTTCTGTATCCGTCAGGGTCAGCAAGGCCTGGGCCGCATGGAGGCCGTGCTCGCCCAACGCGTTGTCATAAGCTTGGGTGAGATGAGACTGTCCTGCGGCCGCGCAGGCTTGTTTTTCCGCGAGGGAAAGACGCTTTCCAATAAGGCCGAGACGGGCGCGCCCTAAAGCGATGGCTCCGGAAGAGACAATCAATGTTTCTAGCCCCTGTTTATGGCGCTCCGCAATTTCCGAGCAAAGATATTTCAGCCACTCTTGCCGAAGAGCATGGGTCTTGGCCTCTACAAGCAAAGCCGAGCCAATTTTAATGACCAATCGCCGATAATCGCTCAGCTGGTTTTTATTTATGGCTGACCCTTCTGGCATAGAGGTCTAAGGGGACCACCCTTTTTGTTCTTCCATTTCGCCGTCTTTAATGGCTTGGGCAATTCGTTTTTCCTCGCGCTTCGCCTCTTCCTTCTGGCGGCGTTTTTGAACATGTTCGTAAACAGCGAAAAGAACCGGTTTCAGGCCTTGATTGGCGACACTGGAAATAAGGAATGGCGTTTGGCCGCATTCGGCTTCGACACTTTCTTTCACATCGGAGAGTGTCTCTTCGCCGAGAGAATCGCATTTGGTCAGAACCACGATTTCCGGCTTGTTTTCAATGCCGCCGTCATATTCCACCAACTCATTTCGAATAATGCGGTAATTTTCGGCCGGCTCCTCCGCCGAGGCATCCACGAGATGCAAGACGGCGGCGCAGCGTTCGACATGCCCGAGAAAACGATGACCCAGTCCAGCGCCTTCGGACGCGCCTTCGATCAGGCCGGGGAGGTCGGCGAGAACGAAGCGTTCCGCTGCCCCAAGATTGACCACGCCGAGATGGGGGTGGAGTGTGGTAAAAGGATAGTCTGCTGTCTTAGGCGAGGCGGCAGTGACCGTTGAAAGAAAAGTTGATTTTCCGGCATTGGGCAGACCCACAAGTCCCGCATCGGCCAAAAGTTTCAGACGCAGCCAGACCCAGCGTTCCTCGCCTTCCTCGCCGGGATTAGCTTTGCGCGGCGCCTGATTGGTAGAGGATTTGAAGCGGGCATTGCCCCATCCGCCATTGCCGCCTTTGGCGAGCAAAACGCGCTGATCTTCTTCTGTGAGGTCGACCAATATCTCGTCTGTATCCGCATCAATGACCTGCGTGCCCACGGGAACCTTGAGAACGATATCTTCACCGGCCGCGCCTGTTCGGTCGCGTCCCATGCCGTGTATGCCTGTCTCGGCTTTGAAATGCTGCTGATAGCGATAATCAATGAGCGTGTTGAGGTCGCGTGTGGCTTCGACCCAGACATCGCCGCCCTTGCCGCCGTCGCCGCCATTCGGCCCGCCAAAGGCGACATATTTCTCGCGCCGAAAGGACACGCTACCTGCGCCGCCATTACCGGATTTCACAAAGATTTTAGCTTGGTCTAGAAATTTCATAATTTGTCTTTCAGGCCAGTATGTAAGACTTTCAAGAGCCTATGACTAGCGAGTATTCGTCAGTCTATTCGGTTAAAGAAGTCTCATGCTTGGCCGGACGTTCCAAAAGAACGCTTTCAGCCTTTTTCAGTCTGGCCATTGAGAAATAAGCTTCCGTTTTTCCGGTCGGTTTAAATCCGAGCTTTTCCAGTACCCGAAGGCTAGCTGGATTATCTGAAAAAACGCCGGCTTTCAGGGGAGTAGACCCGAAATGGCGGTCAGCTTCGGCCATGAGCCCGCGGCAAGCTTCAGAGGCGAATCCCTTGCCCCAAAATGGTTCGCCGATCCAATATCCGAATTCCAGGTCATCCGTTTCGGCCCGGCGGAATAAATCGACTATTCCAATCATCGACTCATTTCCTTTTTCGGTTATCGCATAGGGAAAAGCCAAACCGCGCCTGTGCTGAGCTCTTAGATGCAGGATTTTAAATTCGGCAGAGATGAGCGGGAAGGGATGAGGAAAACTTCCGGTCATGCGGGCAATGTCGAAATTGCTCCCATATTTGGAAAGGGCCACAGCGTCTTCATCACGCAATTGGCGTAAAATCAACCTTTCGGTTTCCAGAGTTTTCTTCATGCTCGCCTCCTCACATTGGGCGTAGCAGGGATTTTGTCACGTTCATTTGAGTTGAAAGTAACAAAAAAGGGAAATCGGAGACCCGATTTCCCTGCTATTTTTTATCGGGTCACCTCGTTGGCGGGACCCAATTTGCAATGGGTCTATTCTGCGGCGTCGGCCAGCGGCATGACAGACACAAATGTGCGGGCATTGCGTTTGGTTTCAAAAGAGACACGACCTTCGGATTTGGCAAATAGAGTGTGATCTTTGCCCATGCCTACATTGACGCCGGGATAATATTTTGTGCCGCGCTGACGTAGAATAATGTTTCCAGGAATGACCGCTTGGCCACCTGATTTTTTGACACCAAGACGACGGCCTGCACTATCGCGACCGTTATTGGACGAACCACCTGCTTTTTTATGAGCCATGAGTTACTCCTGTTCCAAAAGGCGGGCGCGAAGCCTAGCCTGTAATTCCTGTGATTTTAATAGCCGTTTCGTTTTGACGATGGCCTTTTTTACGACGGTAGTTCTGGCGGCGCTTCTTTTTGAAGACAAGGACTTTAGCGCCTTTACGCTGCTCAAGAATTTCACCAGCCACGCTAGCGCCTTTGACAAGCGGAGCGCCAACTTTCACGTCGCCGTCTTTGCCGTGCATAAGAACATCACCGAATGAGACTTTGTCACCGGCTTCGCCGTCGAGCTTTTCAACAACGATAATATCATTTTCGGCGACTTTATATTGTTTACCGCCAGTTTGGATCACTGCAAACATGATCTTTCCTTCCAATGGGGCATTCAAACGACTGGAATACCCAAAAATTCAAAAGCCGCCTCGGATTTGTCTGATAACCTTCGCATGTTTTGAAGGAATCGCAGACGTTAGGCGGCGGCCAATTCGTTGCGCCTTATACAGTCAGAGCCGTCTCTGTCAACGCACAGGCTCCATCTTTTACAGGTTTATAGCCGTTTTGGCAAAGTGAAATTTTTGCCAGGCTGTCGTAAAAAGCCCCGCCTCACAAGGGTGAGGCGGGGCGAAGGTTTATTCGGAACGTCGCCGCTCCGTATATTCAGCTGTTAACGCGGGTTTACACGTCCAATGATACGGCCATTTGCGTCTACGATATTGCCGTTATTGTCCACGCGTCCGATGACTGTGCCCGACGTATCGACGACGGAGCCGTCTTGCCGAACTGTGAAGCCTGTTGTGCGGCTTTCGGTGACATTTCCATTAACTGTGCTTGTGGTGGAAATAGAGCCGGTCGTTGAACCAACAGAGCCTAATCCCATTTCACCTGAGCCGAGGGCGCCGGAACGCGCGGCGAAGTCACGAATAATGATAGTGCCTGAGGCATCAACAACATTTCCGTTTCCGTCCAAGCGGCCAATGACGCGCCCGGAGGCATCGCGAACCGTTCTGTCAGCTCCGATTGTATAGCCAGTGCGAGTTGTCGTTGTGGTTGTCGTCGAACTGCTGCTGGAGCTGCCGGAGCTAAAGCCTGTCGCTGTGCCGTTTGACCGGCCTCCGTCAAAACTTTGTCCGCTCTGGAAAGCCCCGCGTTCTGTTCCGCTGATGCCGCCGACCATTGAGCGCCAATCGACACCCAAAACGTCAACCGTACGCAAGGTCAGACCGCCCGTGGACATATTGTTGTCCTTCTGGAAGGCCTCAACAGAGGCGTAAGTTGCGCGGCCTAAAGTGCCGTCAATCGCGCCGCTATAATAGCCTTGTGACTGCAGGGCGCGCTGAATGGCGGAAATAACCGTCACATTGGCATTGGCCTCACAAAGAACCTGACGCCATTCGGCTTTTTCAGCGGAGATCTGGGTGCGACGCTCGATCGTGCCATATTCCGGTGGAATAACGACAGTTTCAGTGCGCGGTGCTTCGACCATCTTCTGAACTTCTACCGTGTCGTAACGGGCCGGAATAATGCGGCGTTCGATACGCGGAGCGCCAACCGGGACGCGGCGTGTCACGGTTTTTGTGACAGCCGGGATAATGCGCTCTTCCGTTCTGGCCGGTGTTCTGACCACGCGGCGGGCGACCTGTTTGGTGACCGCCGGAATAACGCGTTCTTGCGTCTGAGCCGGTGTTTTGATGCGGCGACGTGTTTCTGTTTTTGTCACGGCTGGGATGACGCGTTCTTGCGTCTGAGCCGGTGTTTTCATGACGCGTCGCTGTACCGTTTTGGTCACGGCTGGAATGACCCGCTCTTCCGTTCTGGCCGGTGTTTTGACGACGCGGCGTGACACCGTTTTCGTCACTGCCGGAACGGCTTTCTCGACCGTCTGGGCGGGTGTCTTGATAACGCGGCGTTCAACCACATTGGACACCGCCGGAATGACGCGTTCTTCCGTACGGGCCGGAGTTTTAACAACCTGTCGGCTCACCTGTTTCGTCACAGCCGGAATGACCCGTTCTTGCGTTTGAGGCGGCGTTTTCATGACGCGGCGCTCAACCGTTTTCGTCACAGCCGGAATGACACGTTCCTGGGTCTGAGCCGGCGTTTTCACAACGCGGCGAGTGACCTGTTTGGTAACAGCCGGAACCTGCTTCTCAATGGTCCGGGCCGGCGTTTTAACCACACGGCGGGTTTCCACCTTGGTCACGGCCGGGATGACGCGTTCCTGGGTCTGCGCCGGCGTTTTAACGACGCGGCGTTCGACTGTGTTGGTCACGGCCGGAATGGCGCGCTCGACAGTTGATGCCGGTGTTTTGACAACGCGGCGGGCAACCTGTTTTGTGACAGCCGGAATAACGCGTTCTTGAGTCGAAGCCGGCGTTTTGACGACACGGCGCGACACTTCTTTTGTGACAGCCGGAATAACGCGCTCAACAGTTTGAGCCGGAGACACTAGACGACGGAGGCTCTCTTCTTTGGTGACCGCCGGAATAACGCGCTCTTGCGTCTGAGCCGGCGTTCTGACCACACGGCGGGAAACTTCTTTCGTGATTGCCGGAACGGCCTTCTCGACAGTCTGTGCCGGTGTCTTGATGACGCGGCGTGTCTCCATCTTGGTCACAGCCGGAATAACGCGCTCTTGAGTCTGAGCCGGTGTTTTTACCACGCGGCGCTGAACCTCAGCGGTCACAGCCGGAATGACTTTTTCAATAGTCGTGGCCGGCGTTTTGACGACGCGGCGCGTTTCCATTTTCGTCACAGCCGGGATGACACGTTCTTGCGTTTGAGCGGGGGTTTTGACCACGCGGCGCTGAACTTGTTTTGTTACGGCCGGAACGGCGCGCTCGACTGTTTTGGCGGGCGTTTTGATCACGCGGCGGGACTGAGACTTGGTGACAGCCGGAATAACCCGTTCCGTGACCTGAGCCGGCGTTTTGACGACGCGGCGCGAAACTTCTTTCGTGATGGCCGGAATGGCTTTCTCGACAGTTTGTGCCGGTGTCTTGATGACGCGGCGGCTCTCCATCTTGGTCACAGCTGGAATGACGCGCTCTTCAGTGCGAGCCGGTGTTGCGACGACACGACGCTCAACCGTTTTCGTCACAGCCGGAACAGCTCTTTCAACCGTTTTCGCGGGTGTTTTAACGACGCGGCGGCTTTCCATTTTGGTGACAGCCGGGATAACGCGTTCCTGAGTCTGAGCCGGTGTTTTGACGACGCGGCGAGAGACTTCCTTCGTTACAGCCGGTATAACCTTTTCAACGGTTCTCGCGGGCGTCTTGATGATGCGGCGGGATTCCATTTTGGTGACCGCCGGAATGACTTTTTCGACGGAAGAGGCCGCTGTTTTCACAACGCGGCGTTGAACCTGCTTCGTGACGGCCGGAATAACGCGCTCAACCGTTTTCTCTGGAGAGACAATACGGCGGCGAGTTTCCTCTTTTGTCACGGCCGGGATAACCCGTTCGGTCGTTGTGGCGGGAGTGGCCACAACGCGGCGGGACACCGTTTTCGTGACAGCCGGAATAACCTTTTCGACTGTTGATGCCGGTGTTTTGACGACGCGGCGTGTTTCCATTTTGGTGACAGCCGGAATAACGCGCTCTTGCGTCTGGGCCGGAGTCTTGACCACGCGGCGTTCAACCTGAGCCGTCACAGCTGGAATGACTTTCTCGACAGTAGAAGCCGGCGTTTTAACCACGCGGCGCGTTTCCATTTTGGTGACAGCCGGGATGACGCGTTCCTGCGTTTGAGCCGGAGTCTTGACCACGCGGCGAGAGACTTCTTTTGTGACAGCCGGAACCGCCCGCTCAACCGTTTTTGCTGGTGTCTTGATAACGCGGCGCGTTTGAGCCTTTGTCACAGCCGGAATAACCCGTTCCGTGACCTGTGCCGGTGTTTTAACAATGCGGCGAGAGACCTCTTTCGTGACAGCTGGAATCGTCTTTTCGACCGTTCGGGCCGGTGTTTTAACCACGCGGCGAGTTTCCATTTTCGTCACAGCCGGAATGACGCGTTCCTGCGTTGACGCAGGCGTTTTGACGACGCGGCGTGAAACCTCTTTGGTGACAGCCGGGATCGTTTTCTCAACGGTTCTGGCGGGTGTTTTGACGACGCGTCGTGTTTCCATCTTAGTGACAGCTGGAATGACCCGTTCCTGAGTTGACGCCGGAACGTCTACAACCCGGCGCGAGACCGTTTCTGTGACGGCCGGGATAATACGCTCTTCGGTGCGGGCCGGTGTTTTTACCACGCGGCGCTGACGGGTTTTCGTTACAGCCGGAATAGCCTTTTCGACCGTTTGAGCAGGCGTAGCCACGACGCGGCGTGAGACGGATTTGGTCACAGCCGGGATGACTTTCTCTACCGTGCGGGCCGGAGTGACAATACGGCGGCGTGTTTCTGTTTTGGTCACGGCCGGAATGACGCGTTCTGTTGTTGTGGCCGGTGTTTTGACCACGCGGCGGGACACAGTTTCTGTCACTGCCGGGATAACGCGTTCTTCTGTGCGGGCCGGTGTTTTGACAACTCTGCGGCTCTCAGTCTTGGTGACAGCCGGGATAACGCGCTCTTGAGTGGAAGCAGGTGTATCGACCACGCGGCGCGTCACTTGTTTTGTAACCGCCGGAATAACTTTTTCGACGGTCCGGGCCGGACTGACCACGCGGCGGCGTGTTTCCATTTCTGTCACTGCCGGGATAACGCGCTCTTCGGTCCGGGCCGGCGTATCAACGACGCGGCGTGTGACGGTGTCCGTCACGGCTGGAATGACGCGTTCTTCCGTGCGGGCCGGTGTCTTCATAACGCGGCGCTCTACTTGTTTCGTAACAGCCGGAATGACGCGTTCAACAATACGGGCTTCCTGAGCCAGAACCTGAGTTTCTACAGAGGCCATTTTCGCATTTGTTGCGTTACGTCTTTCGACCCGGGCAGGGGTTTTCACGACGCGGCGAGTAACTGTTTCAGTTACGGCAGGAATTGGCACTTCACGCGTGGTCGCCGGTGTATCGACGACGCGCTTGGTGATTTGGTCGGTAACTGCCGGAATTTGGCGCTCAACTGTGCGGGCCGGTTCAGACACGACCTGTTTCGTGATGGTTTTATATCTGGCCGGGATCAGAACGCGGCAGAGAATTTCGCCAGTCTGGTTCACGATAGTCTGAGTGGATTCAACAACCTGCTCGGAGACACCGTTAAAGACGGTAAACTGACCACGTGTATTGGTGTTGATTTGTCCACCCGCTGTTAGAGAGCCATAATTAATGGCCTGGCTGCCTGGCTTCCATTCTTCGCGCGCAGGCTCAATGAGAACGCGCTCAGAGCGGGTTTCATATTTGGCCGGAATAACTTCAATTTCAGTTCTGGCAGGCTGGACCGTGATTGTCTCTGTGACCGTCCGATATGTCGGCGGCACAACTTCAACGCGGGAGCTGGCTTCCTGTGTGACAATTGTTTCAGTTACGGTTTCATAGGTTGCCGGAACGACGACAAGCTCTTCAGCGCCGTCCTGCTCAACATAGGTTTCCTGTTCTGTGCGGTAGGTAGCGGGTTGAGCCACATATTCGACGGTTTCAGGAGTGACGACCACCGTATCGGTAACCGTTTCAAAGGTCGCCGGGACTGTCACGAGTTCTGTCGAGGCTTCTTGAACCACGATTGTCTCTGTGACGTCTTTATAAGTGGCAGGCACGACAACAAGTTCAGTGCTCGCTTCCTGTACGACCACAGGCTCTTCATATGTCTCATACTCTGCCGGGATAGAGACATACTCAACCGTCTGAGGCGTCACCACGACTGTGTCAGTCACGTTTTTAAATGTGGCAGGTGTTGTGACCAATTCCGTTGTGGCTTCTTTGACAACAACCGTATCTGTCACGGTTTCAAATTCAGCCGGAATAGTCACGAGTTCTGTAGAGGCTTCCTGAACCGTCACTACATCTGTGACAGTCTCATAGACGGGAGGCACGGTAACGAGTTCAGTTGAAGCTTCTTGAACAACAATTGTTTCTTCGTAAGTTTCGTACTCAGCTTCTTGCAGGATATATTCAACCGTCTGCGGCTGGACGACCACCTTATCTGTGACTGTCTCGAACACAGGTGGGACGGTGACGAGTTCGGTTGAGGCTTCTTGAGCCACATAAGTCTCGGTCACGTTCTCATAGACTGGCGGGACAGTGACAAGCTCTGTTGTCTCTTCCTGAACGACAACCGTTTCAGTTACGGTTTTGAACGTGGCCGGAGTTGTCACGAGCTCTGTGGAGGCTTCCTGAACGGTAACAGCTTCTTCAATAGTTTCGTAAACGGCTGGAATTGTCTCATAATCCACGGTTGCCGGGGTCACGACGACGGTATCTGTCACTGTTTCGTAGGTCGCAGGAACTGTGACAAGTTCTGTTGAAGCTTCCTGTACCGTGATTTCTTCTTCAATCGTTTCATAAACCGCCGGAACGGATTCGTAGGTTGTTGTTGCCGGAGTGACGACAACTGTATCAGTCACTGTCTCAAAGACAGGCGGGATCGTCACCAGCTCTGTGGACGCTTCTTGAACGACAACGTTTTCAGTTACCGTTTCATATTCTGCCGGAACCGTCACATATTCTACGCCGGCAGGCTGGACGACAACCGTGTCTGTCACAGTTTCGAAGACGGGCGGTATCGTGACGAGTTCTGTGGAGGCTTCCTGCACCGTGACGGCTTCTTCTACGGTTTCATAAACGGCCGGGACGCTGACATATTCAACGGTTTCCGGCGTCACGACGACAGTATCTGTCACAGTCTCAAAGACGGGCGGTATCGTCACAAGTTCTGTTGAAGCTTCCTGAACGGTAACAGCTTCTTCTACCGTTTCGTATACGGTGGGAACGGACACATATTCAACGGTTTCAGGGGTGACGACGATTGTATCCGTCACTGTCTCGTAAGTTGCCGGAACCGTGACCAGCTCTGTCGAGGCTTCCTGAACCACAACGGTTTCTGTGTAGGTTTCAAATTCTGCCGGAATGGTTTCATATTCGACGGTTTGAGGCTGAACAACAACAGTGTCTGTCACAGTCTCGTAAGTCGCCGGAATGGTGACCAGCTCTGTTGACGCTTCCTGAACGACAACTGGCTCTTCAATCGTTTCATAAACTGCCGGAATAACTTCGTATGTCACGCTTTCCGGCTGAACAACGACAGTGTCAGTCACGGTTTCGAAAACAGGCGGAATGGTGACGAGCTCTGTCGAAGCCTCTTGAACAACTACAGATTCTTCTACTGTTTCGAAAACAGCTGGAATAGTTTCATACGCGACTGTTGCGGGGGTGACGACCACTGTATCGGTAACCGTTTCAAATGTCGGAGGAACTGTGACCAGCTCCGTTGAGGCTTCCTGAACCACAACGGATTCTTCGACTGTTTCATAGACGGCCGGAACGGATACATATTCGACGCCGGCGGGCTGTACGACAACAGTGTCTGTGACGGTTTCAAACGTTGCGGGAACTGTGACCAGCTCGGTAGACGCTTCTTGCACGACAACCGTCTCATTTACGGTTTCATAAACGGCAGGCACGGTTTCATATTCCACGCCGGCAGGCTGAACAACCACTGTGTCTGTCACAGTCTCAAAGACGGGCGGGATAGTGACAAGTTCTGTCGAAGCTTCTTGAACCGTGACCTCTTCCTCAACGGTTTCGTAAACGGCCGGAACGGATACATATTCAACCGTTTCGGGGGTCATGATCACAGTATCTGTCACAGTTTCATATGTAGCCGGAACCGTGACCAGCTCTGTTGAGGCTTCCTGAACGACAACAGGCTCTTCAATGGTTTCGTAAACAGCCGGAACGACTTCATACTCGACGCCAGCGGGCTGAACCACGACAGTATC
>JAPYSU010000014.1:0-12994 GCA_029936425.1 Litorimonas sp. | reverse complement strand
GGCTGAACCACGACAGTATCGGTTACAGTTTCATAGACGGGCGGAATGGTGACTAGCTCTGTGGACGCTTCCTGAACAACCACCGTGTCTGTTACGGTCTCAAATTCAGCCGGAACAGTCACTAATTCTGTGGACGCTTCCTGAACGACAACTGTCTCGGAAACTGTCTCATATGTGGCTGGAATGGTGACAAGCTCAGTAGACGCCTCTTGCACTGTCACTGTGTCTTCTACGGTTTCATAAACCGCCGGGACAGTTTCATAGGTCACAGAAGCAGGTGTGACGACAACCGTATCGGTTACAGTTTCAAAGACAGGCGGAACGGTAACGAGTTCAGTTGAGGCTTCTTGGGCAACAACTGTATCTGTGACGGTTTCAAAAACGGCGGGCACAGTGACAAGCTCTGTTGTGGCTTCCTGAACGACGACCGTATCCGTCACAGTTTCAAAAACGGGCGGAATAGTCACGAGTTCTGTGGAGGCTTCTTGCGTCACGACATTTTCTGTCACCGTCTCGTAAACGGCGGGAACTGTTGTGTATTCAACGCCGGCAGGCTGGACAACGACAGTATCTGTGACGGTCTCATACGTTGCCGGAATGGTCACAAGTTCTGTTGTGGCTTCCTGAACGACAACCGTATCTGTAACAGTCTCAAAAACGGGCGGAACCGTGACCAGCTCTGTTGAGGCTTCCTGAACGACGACCGTATCTTCATAAGTTTCATAAACGGCCGGAATTGTCACATATTCGACGGATTCTGGCTGAACCACGACCGTTTCATTCACGGTTTCGTAAACGGGCGGAACAACAACTAACTCGGTAGAGGCCTCTTGAACGACAACGGTTTCATTGACCGTGTTGAAGGAAGGCTGTCCCGACGTTTCCGTGCTGCCAGAGAAAGAGTTTACCGCGCTTCTGGAAATGACATCACCATTGGCGCCGACGAGATTGCCGTTATTGTCAATTCTACCGATTTGAGCGCCGGACGCATTGCGAACTGAGCGATCAGACGCCACTACGTAAGTATTGGAACCCAGGGTGAGCGAAGTTAGATAAGCTCCACGGCCAATCAGTGTCAGCGGATCGACGGCATTTGCAATTAGAACGTTTCCATTCGCACCGACTATATTGCCGTCACTGTCAACGGACCCAATCCGGCGTCCTGTTGAATCTGAAACGGTTCTAGAGGAGTCAATGTTATAGTCTGTTTGATTGATTGTAACAGTTATGTCGCCGCGGCCTGGGATAATTGTGCCGCCGGAGCCGACAACGACCAATTCATAGCTTTCTTCCTGGACAAGAACCCTTTCCGTGACCGTTTCAAAACGTCCGGGTATCTTTCTAATCTCTTCACCTGCCTGGCGAAGCACGACTTGTTCTGTAGAGGTTTCATACTGGGCAGGGACGATGACGCGGGCGAAACATTCGCCGGGTAGTGGATTTCCGGGAGGCAGTTCCTGAGCTATAGTTGGTGCTGCAAATACGGCAGCCGATGCGGCCAAAAATAGAGTGCGTTTCATTTGGTAAAACCCCCGAACAGTCCAGTAATATTCATTTGCAAAATGCAAACTCTCCAATAACCTAACCAAACGTTAACCGTATGACCAGATGTTAATCCTCGGTTTACGAGGAAATCTTGAAATTTCAATGACAGAGACGGTCAGACGCGAAAAGGTCTGAAAAAAGACGCCTCAGCGGCGTTTAATAACTCCCTGTCTCCCTCACTATCGCCATAAGCTTCGGCGATGCGAACATTTTTAGAACGGAATGCGTCGGAAATACGATTGATTTTATTCTCTCCCCAAACATTATACCCCTCTATCTCACCAGAAAGTATTCCTGAGCTTTCGCTAAGTTCCACAGCGAGAACGTTTTTTCGTGGAAAGTTAAGAGAATCTGCCCAGTAAAGTAAATAAGGCGTTATTGAGGCGCTACATATATAGACCCGATCTGTTTCCGTCATTTTTTCGCGAAAATGTTCCAGAGCTTTAGGACGTATCAGACCCGGAATGATGTCTTCGGCAAATGTTTGGGCTCGTTTTTCAATGTCCGAGACTTTTTCGCCTGAAAAAAACTTTCTTATCACGGCGATTTTCACGGCATGACGATCAATTCTACCCAGTTTATAGGATATGAAGACGGGGAGGAGGGTCGTAATGTTTTTTAACCACCTCCAAAATCCAGCATAATAACGGAGGAAGAGGGCAAATGTGTCTTTGGTTGTGATCGTGCCGTCAAAGTCAAAGATGATGAGCCCATTCTGCGGCGGAACGACTTTAGGCTGGCTCGCAGACTTATCCGATGATTCGTGTTTCACAGAGCAGACGTGCCGCAAGGGGGGATGGAATTCAAGTGTCTGTTTTTGATGTGGTTAATGTCTCAAACAGGTCTTGCGGCGACCTCTCAAAGCCACCATTAAGGACAACCTTATGTTCGTTAGTTAGGTTTTTTTCAATGCGCAAAGTTTTTGTTTATCCCATGGTCCTTACAGCCTTGGTCTTTTCGGCTTGTTCGGGTGAGGGTGGTCAGGAGATAAACGATCCGCCTGTTGTGTTTACTCAGGATAAAAGCGATCTGACAGTTGATCCAAATGTTGAGTATGGCCAGCTGCCAAATGGTGTGCGTTATGCCGTCCGGTCAAATTCGACTCCGACAAAAACTGCGACTTTATTAATGCGGATTGACACCGGTTCATTGAATGAGACGGATGAGACGCAAGGTCTTGCGCATTTCCTCGAGCATATGGCCTTTAATGGCTCTGAAAATATTCCCGAAGGCGAGATGATTAAGCGTTTGGAGAAATTCGGTCTGGCTTTTGGCGCTGATACGAATGCCTCTACGAGCTTTGACCAAACGACGTATCAATTGGAGCTGCCGGAAATAAATGAAGAGCTTATTGATGAGACGCTCATGATTATGCGTGAAACGGCAGATCGTCTCACGCTTGATCCGGACGCAATTGATCGTGAACGCGGGATCATTCAGGCTGAAAAACGGGCAAGAACCAGCCCTGCCTTTGAGGCTTCGCTCGACAATCTAGAATTTTATCTGGGAGACAGCCCGATACCTGACAGAATTCCAATCGGAACAGTTGAAACAATTGAGGCGGTCACGCCGGAGCAGTTCCGAGCATTTTACGAAGGATATTATCGCCCGGAAAATACGTTTATTGTTTTAGTGGGCGATATAGAAACTGATTATGCGGCCAAAAAAATAGAGCAATATTTCGGAGATTGGGAAGCTGAAGGTGAGGCTTTGACCAAGTACGAGCCTGAGACACTCCCGGGGCGAGAAGCCCGGACGCACTATTATGTTAATCCTGAAATCCAGACCAGCCTTACACTCTCCACGCTTCGTCCCGCTACGGTCAAAGAGGATACGGTTGCAAATCGCAGGGATAATTTTGTGGAAGGGCTCGGCAACCGGATACTGTCTCGCCGGTTAGGGGAGTTGTCACGAACGACGGATGCGCCTTTCATAAGCGCCTCTGCAAGCAATTCGACTTTATTTGATATTATCGAGTTGAGCTCCCTGACAATTCAACCGGAAAAAGGCAAATGGGCGAGTGCGTTAAAGGGGGCAGAGCCCTTATTGCGTCAGGCTCTAGAGTATGGCTTTTCGCAAGCCGAGCTCGATGAGCAAATTGCCAACACCCGCAAGGCTTTGGAAGTTGCTGTCCAGACCTCCTCGACCCGGCGGACGCCCAGACTGGCCCGCGCCATTCTATCCTCATTCGGGAACGAGAACGTGGTTACAGATCCGGCCTACGACCTGAAACGGTTTAACGACTATGCAGAAGGCATAACTCTGGAGGATGTGAACGAGACTTTTCGCGCGCAATGGGACGGGGTGATGGACGCTCCGCAGCTTTACCTCTCGACATCCGAGATAATTGAAAATGCCGATGAGAAGCTTACGGCGTCTCTTGCTTCCGCCCGAACGGTTCCTGTTCAGCCAAGAGCGGAAGAAGAAAAACTCGAATTTGCCTATAAGGATTGGGGCCCCAAAGGAGAGGTCGTCAGCCGGGAGACAATCGAAGACGTCGGATTTGAAAGCGTTGTATTCGACAATGGCGTCAAACTAAATGTCAAACAAACGCCTTATCAGAAAGATGTTATATCCGTCTCTGTCGCGATGGGCGGCGGGCAATTATTTCTGCCGCGGGAAGAGCCTGGTTTGAGAGTTTTTGTCCCGAACGCGCTGAGCCTGGGCGGGCTTGAGGCCCATAAAGTGGATGATATCCGTAAAATCATGGCAGGACGATCCGTCGGGGCCAGTCAAAGCCTAGGCAATGATCGTCTTTATATAAACGGCACGACTGTACCGGAAGATCTCGATCTGCAGCTTGATCTCATGACGGCTTATGCAACAGCCCCCGGATATCGCCCCGAGGCAAAGTCTCAATATGATAAATATATCCGTTCGTTCTATCCGACGCTTGATTCAACGCCTGGTGGTGTTGCCTCTCGGGATGTGGATCGTCTGATCCGGTCCGGGGATAATCGGTTCGGATTTCCGAGTGAAGCCGAAATGCTCCGGGTGAACACCCGGATGGTTCAAGACTGGCTTGATCCCTATCTCGTCGATAGTGCGATGGAAATCGGTGTCGTCGGCGATATCACGCCGGACAGAGCGATAGACGCAATTGCCCGCACATTCGGGGCTTTGCCGACCCGTCAGGATACCTTTCTTAAGCCTACGGAGGAGGACGTCAGTCTCCAATTTCCGAAAGGCAATACGCGGCCGGTCAAACTCAGCCATGCCGGAGATCCGAGTACTGCAATGCTCCGCACATATTGGCCGGCGCCGGACGGACAGGATATCAAAACAAGCCGTGAAGTTTCCATGATTTCTACGCTTTTCAGACTTCGTCTGACGGAAGTTCTTCGCGAAGAGGAGGGAGCGAGCTATTCGCCCTCGGCTTTCTCCTTTACGCCCCGAACTTTTCCAGATTACGGCTATGTAGGTGTTTCCCTTGAAGTCTCTCCCGAAGATATTGACCGGGTCAGCGCGAAGGTCGACGAAATTGCCGCGGAATTCAGAGCTGGCCAGATTGATGAAGATATCTTTGAACGTGCCATAAAGCCGGTCAAAGAGAGTATTGAGACTTCACTGGAGAGTAATGGATATTGGATGAGCGTTATTTCCGAGGCTCAAACGGATGAAGAAAGAGTGAGGCGTCACCGATCCCGATCCGAGGCATTTGAGAATATGACGCTCGAAGACCTCCAGGCCCGTGCAAAAACTCTTTTTTCTCAGGACACGGCTTATCACATTCAAGTCTTACCGGAAAAATAAAAGCAAATCTTAAGGGTGATTAAGGTTTATTCTCAGCTATAGCTGAGAGTTTAAGCCTATATTTACTATAAAAACGCCTGCTAATTTATGGGTAGTTCATAAAAAAAGCCGCCCATTTTGGCGGCTTTGAAGTATAAATTTGGCGAGTTTATTCCGCCGTTGTGACGGTGGCTGGCTCTTCAACGCCTGTCAGTTGGACATTGAATAGAAGCGTCGCATTTGCCGGAATGCCGGGACGCCCTTGAGGGCCGTAAGCCAAGTCTCCTGGAATGTAGAGGGTGCGTGCTTCACAAACTTCCATGTCCTGAAGAGATTCAATCCAGCCTTGAATGACGCCATTGGCTGGAAATTGAATGGTTTCGCCGCGATCATAGGAGCTGTCAAAGACTGACCCATCGGGGAAATAGCCGTGATAGTGAACTGTGACCATTTCGCCGCCTTCCGGGGAAGCGCCGTTATCAAGGCCTTCTTGAACCACTTTATACTGAAGGCCGCTCGCTGTTGTGGTAACGTCGCTCCGTTCTGTATTTGCCATATGATAGGCCTCGTAATCCGTACCCTCTAGGGCAGGAGCCTCTGCATCTTCGCCATAAGGCGTAATAGACGTGAACATCTGATCGGCTGGGCAGTTATAGACTAAATCTTCGCTGTCAGTGCCTGCATTACAGGCCGTCAGGGCGAGGGCGGAAAATCCGGTAAGGGCTATTGTTTTAAAAGCGCGCATAAGAGTACCTTTCTATGCTTGTTGATTGTAAAAGCGGATATCAGGGGATGATACGACTGACTAGCGCGCAAGTTCCTTCATGGCGTCTTCTAATCCGGACAGAGTCATGGGGAACATGCGATCCTTACCGATTATGTCCTGTATCATTTGTGTGCTTTGCGAATAATCCCAGTACTTTTCAGATGTCGGGTTTATCCAGACGAGGTGAGGGTAGATGTCGACCAGTCTTTTCAGCCAAACTCCGCCCGGCTCATCATTCCAATGTTCGACAGAACCGCCGCGTACAGCGACTTCATAAGGGCTCATCGCAGCGTCTCCGACAATGACCACGCGGTGGTCGGACGCAAATTTATGTAAGATGTCCCAAGTCGGCGTAACCTCGCTCATACGCCGGACATTGTCTGTCCAAACCTGTTCATAAAGGCAGTTATGGAAATAGAAATATTCCAGACGTTTAAATTCACTTCGCGCCGCAGAAAACAGGTCTTCGACTTGTTGAATATGCGCGTCCATGGACCCGCCAATATCAAAAAAGGCGAGAACTTTTACGGCGTTGCGCCTCTCGGGCCGCATTTTAATGTCGAGCCAGCCCTGTTTTGCCGTGCCTTTGATCGTGCTGTTCAGATCCAGTTCTTCTGCGGCGCCTTCGCGGGCAAATTTTCGTAGCCGGCGAAGAGCGACTTTGATATTGCGCGTTCCAATCTCTTTGTCGCCGTCGAGATTTTTGAACTGGCGTTTATCCCAGACTTTAACCGCTTTGCCGTGGCGACCTTCTTTTTGGCCTATGCGTACGCCTTCAGGGTTGTATCCATAAGCGCCGAAAGGCGAACGCCCGGCTGTGCCAATATTTTTGTTCCCGCCTTCATGACGTTTATCCTGGTTTTCGAGGCGTTCTTTCAGCGCTTCCATGATTTTATCAAGGTCGCCGAGCTTTTCTATTTCGGCCATTTCCTCGGGGGAAAGATGTAACTCTGCCATTTTCCGAAGCCAGTCGGCCGGAATTTGGTGCTCTTCTTCCCCAAAAATATCCCCGACATAATCCAGCCCTCTAAAGACATGAGAAAAGACCTGATCAAATTTATCCAGATTCCGTTCGTCTTTGACCAGAGCTGTACGAGACAAATAGTAAAACCCATCCAGACTTTCATGCGCCACGCCTTTTTCTACCCCTTCGAGCAGAGTCAGATATTCTCGTATCGAGACGGGAACCTTGGCGGCGCGAAGTTCGGTAAAGAAGGAATGAAACACTTAGTTGTTTGCCTCTTCGGGGAGAGATGGGTCCGGATCAGTTGGCATGGCCCTATCACGAGCGGAATATTTGAAAACCACAAATTCTAAAGGGCTCCCATTCGCGGCGCGAATGCCGTGATAATCCCAGGATCGGGCAAATAGGATGTCGCCTTGCTGGGCGGGGCTATCTTGTCCGTTCAACGTCCAGATACCCTGACCTCTCGTAATCATCATATATTCTTCATCCGCATGTCTGTGCGGCGGATGAATTTGTTGTCCGGCTTTGATTTCCGCCACGCCGACAAGAACAGGGCTAAGCGCGTGCGTGTCTTCCGTGAAATAGGGAAAGAAGGTTCCCCAGTCAGCCTCTTCAGCCGTCACATCTGCTTGGGACATAATTTGAGAGGCATTCGAGGCATTAGGGACATTAGTATCGCCCGTACAGGCCGTCAGTCCTAAGGCCGAAAAGAACAGGATTAGGCGCTTCATTTACATTCACCTTTATAAGAGGCGCTGACGCCTTTTGCGTTCGCGGCGCATTCATTGGAATAGGTGTTGCCATCGCAGCCACAAACCGGCCGATATTCCTGTGTGCAGATTTCAGGAATAACTGTGCACCGACCCGGCGCATCTGCGGCGCCGCACATATCGCCGATCGTCCGTTTGCAAAATTCATTCGCCGCGCATTGAGGGCCTTCCCCTTGAACCATGCCGCCGCAATAGGCCCGTTCATCTTCCGCCTGATCTTCATCAGAGTGCGAAGGAGGAGGCAGGTGAGGTTGGTTTGGACTGCCTGGAGGAGGCGGACTGGCCGGAGCCTCAGAATTCGGTGCGGCGCAGGCGCTTAACCAGAAGAATGACAAAACAATAAAGAGCTGTTTCATAAATTAGGTCTCCGGCAAATTTTGTATTTGAACATATTATCGCTTGTCATCTGTAAGATATATGTCCCTCCCGCACAAACCCTATGCAAAACTTTATCCTTTCCCTCGGCGTTCGGAGGCGGCACATAGTTCTTATGAAAACAGCGCTTAAAGTCATTACCCTTCTTGTTCTTGTAATTCTGATAGGAGGGGGGCTCTATTTATGGACGCCTTCGGGGGCCGACTATAATGAGGATGAAATCAAGGAAGTCGCCTCTGACTATGATGTGCGTATCATTCGGGACAATTTTGGGGTCGCCCATGTTTTTGGCCAGACGGATGCGGATGCCAGCTTCGGGTTTGGCTATGCCCATGCCGAAGATGACTGGAAGACCATCCAGGATGTTGTTATCGCCGCCCGCGGAATGAGCGCGCAATATAAGGGTAAGTCAGTTGCGCCTCAGGACTATCTTTTTGATTTGTTCAAAGTTCATGAAGCTGTTGAGAGCAAATATGAGTCAGAAGTTCGTGACGATGTAAAAGCGGTGGCGAAAGGCTATGCCGACGCTCTGAATCTGTATGCGCTTGAGCATCCAGAGGACGTTTTACCGGCTGTCCTGCCCATTACGGAGCAAGACGTTCTGGCGGGATTTACCTGGGCAACGCCGTTTTTTTATCGTCTCGATGGGTATCTGGAAGAACTGTTCACCGCCGAAGACAAACCCAATGTGTCGCCGTGGCAGCAAACGGCGAAATTGGATCTGCCCGATGCGGTGAGGGGCTCAAATGCCTTCGCCGTCGCGCCGTCCCGGAGCGCGGATGGACACACACGCCTCATCCTGAATTCGCATCAACCTATGACGGGGCCTTATGCGTGGTATGAGGCGCATATGGTGTCTGAGGAAGGCATGAATATAGCCGGGGCGACATTTCCCGGCGTGCCAATCATTGCACAGGGCGTAAATCCGGATCTGGGATGGGCGCAGACGGTCAATCGTCCTGACCTGATTGATATTTATGCCTTGGAGGTCGATGATTTTGATAATCCGGCGCAGTACAGGCTGGACGGGGACTGGCAGGATTTTGAGAAAACGGCATCTGAATTTCGGGTGAAGCTTTTTGGCCCGTTTTCCTTTCCGGTGAAACGCGATGTTCTCTGGTCCGAACACGGCCCGGTTCTGTCCACGCCGACAGGACATTACGCCGTTCGTTTTTCCGGTCTCCAAGGCGTGGGCGCTTTGCAGCAATGGTACGATATGGGAAAGGCGGCCAATATGACCGAGTGGCGGGAGGCCGTCGCGCAGAACAACGTGCTCTCCTTCAATATCGTTTACGCCGATAAAGAGGGAAATATTGGCGAGATCTATAATGCCAAAATGCCGAACCGAATTGAGGGGCCCGAATGGGAAGGTATTCTGCCCGGTGATCAATCGGAGCTTATCTGGACGGATTTTCGCCCCTTAAGCGATATGCCGCAAATCTGGAATCCGGAATGTGGATGGGTTTTCTCAGCCAATGCGACGCCGTTCAATGTGACAGATCCAGCGTGCAATAATCGCCGTGAAGACTTCTCAGAGACGTTCGGAATTGAAGACCGGATTACCAATCGCTCTCTTCGGGCCTTGGAGCTTTTGGCCAATGACGAGTCTATTTCGCGAGAGGATCTGCTCAGTTATCGTGCAGACACACGTTATGACCCGCAATCTGATTTGATGCAGCTTGTTGTCGATCTGGTCTCGCGCACTTATGATGAACCGATTTTGCAAGACGCGAAAGAGGTTTTGCGCAATTGGGACGGCAATACGGATCGGAGTTCACGAGGCGCGGCTCTGGCCGTCATTACCGGGACGCGGGCGCTTGGTTATGAATATAAGGAAAATGAAATGGACCCGGTGGAGGCGCTCCGCAAAAGCGCCGAAGACTTGCGTCTGGCTTTTGGCCGGCTTGACCCGGAATGGGGCGAGGTGAACCGCTTGCAGCGCGGCGAAATCGATTTGCCGCTGGACGGCGCGCCGGATGTTCTGCGTGCCATATATGCCAATCGGGACGGGGTTGCGGAGAAAGGCACGATGAATGCCTTTGCCGGTGATACCCATATCATGGTGGCCGACTGGAATGAGGCGGGAGAGCTTGATTTGGTCTCTATCCATCAATACGGCGCGGCAACTCTGGACGCAGACTCCCTTCATTACGCCGACCAGGCCCCGCTTTTCTCCGAAGGTCGGTTCAAGCCCATGCCAATGATGTTGGAAGAGGTTTTACCTTTGGCGGAAAGAGACTATTATCCGGGGCAGGGTCAATAATATTGGATTGAGATGGAAAGAGTCAGAGCAGCGCAAAGGCTAGTCCCGAAAGCCCTTAAGTGGTTCCTTTTCCTTTTCGCTTTTGCCCTTGGCGCATGTGTGTCTCTTCCTCCCGGACATATTCGATTCAAGGACCTCCCCAAGAGCCCGCAAATGAGCGAGTTTCCCGTTTCCTTTGAAAAGGAGGGGTTGGTTGTGCTTCCCGATGTGGAGATCAATGGCGAGCGGCTGAAATTCATTCTTGATACGGGCGCGACCCGTTCGGCCTTGTTCGAACGGGCGCATGGAAGACTGTTTGCAAGTGACAATGATCTTACGGAAGTCAATATTCACGGCCTTTCGAGTGTCGGTAGCCGCGAATTGATAAATATTCCCATGATTAGATTGGGCCAATTCAGTTTTTCAGACCAAACATTCGTGGTTCTGCCAAACCGGGAGAAATCCATTCATTATGATGGTATACTGGGCATGGATATCCTCGGAGATTTTTCGCTTCATTTTTCACGGAAACAAGCCTTTCTCAGACTCATTCCCAAAGACCTGACTGTTCTGCCGCCGTCCAATTGGCAGGATATTCCGCTTTTTCCCAACCCCTTCAAAGAAGATGGTCGGTCTCTGCATTTTTTTGAAATGCAAATGTCGGGCGATCTCATACCGGTGCTTTTGGATACAGGCGCGGAGCTCAATGTCATGAATTGGGGTCTAAAAAGTCATCCAAAGCTCCGAAAAGTCTATGATGCCTTACGTCGGGACTGGGAATATCAAGGCGCAACAGGAAAATTTCGTCCCTCCATAAAAGTGCGGGTTGATCTGGCGAAAGCAAATGAAGCCATTTGGGAAGATAAGGAGTTCCTTATAATGCGCCTGAACGGGCTGGAAATTCTGGGGGTCGATGAACGTTTCATGGCCATTGTCGGACTGAATTTTCTTGATAGTGAGGAAGTTTTTATCGACTTTGAACGAAACATCCTGTCCCTGAAACCGAAACATCGGAGCCGGATCTTGGTGGAGCCAAAAATCTATCAGGACGGGGTGGACTTTTAACGCATAATCAGGCTTGGAGCTCGCCTGAGCTCTAGACAAATCAACGATTATCTTCTTTTTTGGGCTTCCAGTAATCGCGGCGGCAGCGCTGGCCGAGACGCACCAGAAGCTCGTAATTCAGCGTTTCGCCAATGCCGGCTTCGGCTTCGAGGTGTGAGCCGCGGAAGACTGCCACCCCGCCCATTTCGACGGTCAGCCGCGCCTCGGTGACGTCCAATATGGTCAAATCCATACTGACGCGGCCGACAATCGGGACTTCCATATCATGCACGATCGCTGTGCCTTTATTGGAGTGAGACACCGGAATGCCGTCCGCATAACCAGCCCCGACCACGGCAATGCGCATGTCCTTATCGGCGGTAAAGCTGGCATTATAGCCGATGGTTTCGCCCGCCTTAATGTATCGCACCTGCAAAATCGGCGCGAGCAATGTCACAACGGGTTGCGTGACTTCCTGTTCGGGCCTGGTCGTGGCCTGTCCTCCGTAAAGGCTGATGCCCGGACGCACCATCTGGAAATGATAAGGCTTTCCAAGATATATCCCGGCTGAGTTCGCCAGTGATAAAGGGGTGAGGGGGAGCTGCGCCGCCGCTTTGCGAAACCGCTCGAGCTGGGTCTTGTTCATAGGGTTGGACGCTTCACCTGCGCAGGCAAGATGGCTCATCACCCATTCCGGATTGAGCGATTTCCAAAGCTTTTTATCCCGCGCCAGTTCCGTCAGATCGTCCAGGGGCAGACCCAGCCGGTTCATGCCTGTATCGATGTGGATGGCGGTATAGGGAGGTTCGTTGACTTCATCGGCGACGCTTGCCCAGAACCGGGCCTGCTCCAGGGAATTGATCACGGGTTTCAGTTTCGCGCCGAGCAGGACGCCCTTGTCACGCGGGGCCGGGCCATTGAGTACATAAATGGCCGCATTCGGGCCGATGCCGTCACGCAGAATTTTGCCTTCGCCCGCTGTGGCGACAAAGAAAATACGGCAGCCCGCCCCGTAAAGCGCCCGCCCGACAGGAACAGCGCCGAGACCATATGCATCTGCCTTGACAGAGGCGCCAATTTTGGCCGCTCCGGCGAGCTTGCTCAAAGCGGCATAATTCGCCTTGAGCGCATCAAGATCAACGCGAAGCGTGGGACGTGTGGAATAAGAAGGCTGAAAAGTCATAAGCGGGACGTAGCGGAGGATTGCGGCAGAGGGAAGGAGAATTGGCGGCGCATTGATGTTCCTTTGCGGGACAGCGCGAATTGGTCACTGCCCATCAGGGGGTCAGCTTTGGCGTTCGTCCTTGAAAAAGGTGGACAGCCCGCAGAGCTTCGGCTCCTGCCGGAGACCGAAATAAATATGTGTTTCGCAAGAACCAAAGCTCTGCGGCAGCGATTGGAACCGGAGCGGCCTCTTACATGGCTCCCACAGTCGCGCCGGGACGAAGCCGTTTACAGCTTCTGGACGCGGTAGGCAGGCTAACCCACTCTCGGTGGCCCGGCACAGTTCACCCTGTCACAGGTGAATGCTCAACCTCGCTGTCCCTTGCTCC
>JAPYSU010000053.1:1738-2720 GCA_029936425.1 Litorimonas sp. | reverse complement strand
CGTTTCAAGAAAACGAAAAGGGGCCTGACGTTTCCGTCAGGCCTTTTTTTGTCTGGTAGCAAGGGGCGGACTTGAACCGCCGACTCCAGCATTGTGAGGGCGAATTCACCTTTCCATAAATTGGCTTATTTTTACAAAACAGCAAGTTAAATTATTTAGGGTTGCTGTAAAGAGGACTTCCTGTCTAAGCGGGTGTCATGTGGGCAATGTGATTTTTGATTGCAACTACATGTTCCCGGGCCGTTTTTCACCAGCGCGCAAATTAAGTATGTAAGGTATCGCTTACATAAATTTGTAAGTTGATGATGTAAAGTGAGTTTTGAAAATTCGAGGTGCAAGAAAAGTCGAAGTAAAAATTCCTGTTCAACACGCAAATGCAAGAAAAGTCAGGTGAGAGTGATTCCTTTTTTTATAGTAACTCATTGAACTGTTTTTATTTTGGCGTGATTTGAGCAAAGAGCCAGATCGGGGATATATTGCAAAGTGATATATCGCAAGTGCAATTGAATACGCTGTTAAGTGAGAAAAATGAAGGCTAAGGAAGCGATTAAGAAATGGTGGGAAGGAAAATATGTGCCTGAACCTCCTGGTAGCCCAATGCTGATGGGTTCTTATGAGCGACACTGGACTTCAATTGCGCTCCATTCCTGCGTTCGATTCTATTTGGCACATTGGAAATGGATCTGGCCGTTTCTGGTGAGTGTTGTCGGATTGATGATTGTAAGAACAAAAGGGTGAGGTTGGTGAAATCACTTAACAAGCGGCGGCAGGCGGACCAAATTTCCGCTCGTTCCTCGCTCCAATTTGCCCGCTGCGCCGAGCGTTAAACTCCACAGTATTCCTTCTCTTTAGCGATCTTCCGCTCAGAATCAGGCTGATCTCGCCAAAACTGACAAAGCTGTAAGTTGATTTTGTACGCATCGACTTGCTGCTTTGCCTGTTCCCGCTGGCGTTGCTGCTCTTGCCGCTTTTGGACCATGGC
>JAPYSU010000053.1:0-1728 GCA_029936425.1 Litorimonas sp. | reverse complement strand
TCTTTGTGGTGCTCTTGACCTACTTTCATCCAGTAAGCGCGTTCGGTTCCTTCCAGTTCCCAGACTCGTTTCCCCTGTGGAGTCATGAAACAAAGCGCGGAATTACTATGGTTGCCTTCGCTTTCACAAAGGGCGGTCATTGATGCGGCTTGGGAGGCTTTGCGTTGTTCTTCGGCAATGGCTCGCGCAATCCCGGCGGCTGAATTTCCGATAGCCTTAACGATCTCTTTACTGACATCAGCTTGGGCGAAAAAAATAATACCGAGGAGTAGTGAGGCTATCAGGTATTTCATTATCTATTTTCTCAGCGGTAGCGGTACTTGTTCTGCATGTGCCTGTCTGTATCACGGCTCATCTTGATGGCCTTTCGTCCTTGTTCTAGTGCCCGTTTTCTTCGTTCACCAGTCATTTGGTATGCGGCTTGATAACTACCAGGTGGACGGTGGCATTCTGCAATTTTCTTTGCACTTTCGTAGTCTGAACAGATGGGCTTGTACTTGGTGATGCGCTTTTCAAGCACGGCATCGGCTAGAGCGGTATTGGATAAACCAAAGAGGAGAGCGACAGACAGAGCAAGCTGCCAGCCTTGGCGTGGTGTGTTCATATCCCTTCCCTGAGATTGAAATTTATTCTGTGCTGAACTTTATGAGCTGTGTTCAGTAATCATGTGCAGATTTTATTCTATTTGAGAACTATCTTTGCGCTGCGCGCTGGATGACCTCTATTCCTTGTTGCGCGACGCAGTCCGCACCAACTCACCAAGGATATCATCCTGTTTTATCTCGAGATCTTCAAGATACGAGGTTTTGCCCCGTGCGCGTGTTTCTCTGTTTTGCCAGGTCGAGGCGCATTGGTTCACACCTCGAGAGTTGCTCCTACAGCCCAAGGAGAGAGGAGAAGGGGGCGCTGACTCGGACAGAGCAGGTGTTGTCAGCCTGTTGAGTGGCGCATAAAGCTTGATGCGGCCGCGGCGCGACTATCGGCGGCCACAAAAAAGGGTTAGAGATCGCTCTCTAACCCTTTTTCTTTGTCTGGTAGCAAGGGGCGGACTTGAACCGCCGACCCCAGCATTATGAGTGCTGTGCTCTAACCAGCTGAGCTACCTTGCCATTTGAGGTCGCGAATTTTCCGTGAGGTGGGGGCGGGTGTCAAGCATTGCCGGTGAGGCTGGGTAATGTTTGATCAGAAGTTGCCTGTAGGGCAAGGAATCTGCCATAGTTGCCGTGTAAATGAAAATCACTATCATTTGCTGGCTGGGTTCGTTAGTCTTGCAAAGCAAGAATACTTGACCAAATTGCTCGGGATTACTACTCTCACTCTTTAAATACACGCAAGAAAGGTGTGGATATGCGTTTGACGACCAAAGGCCGCTATGCGGTAACCGCGATGCTGGATCTGGCGCTGCATGCAGCGACGGGGCCTGTGTCGTTGGCGGATATTTCCGAGCGTCAGGGTATTTCCATTTCCTACCTGGAACAGCTGTTCGCCAAGCTTCGCCGTAATGGGCTGGTGAGCAGTGTGCGTGGCCCCGGCGGCGGCTATCAGCTGAGCCGGGAGAGTGAGCAGATTGACGTGGCGGCGGTGATTGCGGCGGTGGATGAATCGGTGGATGCCACCCGTTGTGGTGGCCATGGGGATTGTCAGGAAGGCGATACCTGCCTGACCCATCATCTGTGGTGCGATCTGTCCGACCAGATTCAGGATTTTCTCAGCGGTATTACGCTGGGT
>JAPYSU010000052.1 GCA_029936425.1 Litorimonas sp. | reverse complement strand
TGCACTGCGATCGCAAACAGTGCGCCCGCTGCCGGGTCGCCTTGACGCACGCCCCTGTTGGACTCCAGCTCAAAGACCTCGCCCTCGTCCGTGGCAAAGAGGAGCGGGCTGGACGAGCCGTACAGCGCCAGCACCGCCGGCACGAGCTTCTCGTCCAACCGCCGCACCTCCTCGATCATCGCGCGCCTGGAGACGGAGTTGTAGGCGTTGGCCATGTCCAACGCTACCACCACCGTTTTGGCTCCTCCCTCCTCGAACGCGGTGCGGACAGCATGGACCAGCCTGCACGACCCGTCTCGGCAGCCCAGGAACTGGAAGCGCAGCTGGTCCAGCAGTCCGTGCTTTCCCAGGATGGTGTTCACCACCTTGCCCACCAGCTTGCCCAGGCCCGAGACCATGGCCACCGGCCTGATCTTGCCGTTGCCCTTGGGAATCGCCATCAGGGTTGACGACCCGAGGACCCTGCGCTCCTCGGCAGAGAGGTCGTTCCTCAACGCCCTTCGGACAAATGACACGAGCGCATCCAGGTCCTTCTCGGCGATGTTCTCCAGCTGCTTCGCGACCATGCCGTCCGGGCCCACGGCCTTCTTGTGCGGCATCGACTGAATCGCCGCCGACACCATTTCCCGGAGCTCGGAGTCGGTGAGGTCCGGCGCTTCTCCCTCCACTGTGCCGTCGACCACCTCGTCCTCGCTCGGGTGCAGGTTCATCAACGCTTCCAGCGTCTCCCTGTCCTGCGCGACGGTGCCCGCCGATGCCATGCTCTTCGCCAGGTCCTTGGCGGAAGTGCCGTTTTGACGCCGCAGATACGCCTTCAGGGCCGCTACCGTGGTGAGCTGCACCCTTATTCCCGCCGCTTGCTCGACGGTCGGGTGGCCCTCCGCGTTGCCTCTGCGCCCAGCACCCGCCAGGGACGCCGCCGCTGCCATGGTGCCATGCTGTAAGGTGGGCTCGAGCGCCACCGGCACGTGCTCGCTCACCGCCTTGCGCTGCCGCAGTTTGTCCGCGGCAAAGGCCTCGCCGAAGGTGCACTGCCGGAGCAGCGCCTTGATGTACCACTGCACCCACTTCTTGGAGGGACATCCGTGTCGCAGGAAGGCTCCCTTGGCGAGGCTGTCCGGAGAGCTGGTGGAGCACCGCTTGCACCGCCCGTCCCCACACGCCGTCTCTCCGTCAGAGAGTGGCGTCTCGTTGCCTCCTGCTTCCGCCATCGCTCCCGTCACGTCCTCCGCGTCATCCCCCTCCAATCCGTGGCTTGCATCCATGTCCCCCTCCTCGCCCGTCGGTGGCTCCGCTGTCCGGTTCGCTCCGGCCAACTGCCCTGTGACTCCTGCCGCCGCCGGCACCTCCACCTCGAGCTGCGGCATGGTGCTGTGAACCTGTCCTACACTCGGGTCCCCCGCCGCGTTTGCAGCCGATGGACCCAGCGCTCCGCCAGTTGCGCCAGTCTCCTCCGCCGACTCGTCCTCCTCCCTACTCGCCTCCTCATCATCCGCCGCCGGGTCATCCTCCACCTCCCCCGATTCACCATTGTCCACCGTCGACCCCTCTCGCTCCGCCCTGGCTGCGCTGTCGCCCGCCAGCGACCCGTCCTCCTCCTCGACCGAGGCGCCATCATCCTCTGACGTCTCGCTCCTCGGACTCCATCCTCCGTCGTCCATTGTCTCCTCGACTTGGTCCTGGCTGGCTGCGCTGTCGCCCGTCATCTGCCAGTCCTCCTCCTCACTCGCCTCGCCGTCGTCCTCCGACCCCTCGTCACTGGCCTCGTCCGTTGTGCCATAGTCCATGGAGCCTCTGGTCTGGCTCCCAGTAGCTTGGCATCCATCCACCAGCCATGCGCCAGTGTTCCCATCCGCCGCGTCCTCACCTCCCGACGCCTCGCTCTCCTCCGCACTCACTGCGTCTTCATCCATTGACGCCCCGTCACAGTCTCCACCAACGACATCATCATCCTCCCCCGACCCGTCTTCGTCGTCACCCGACGCGTCCTGAGTCTCCGGTGGCTGGCTCTCCTCCTCCATGGCTGCTCCGCCATCCTCCGGCAGTGAATCCTCACGTGCGCCGGCACCTCCGATCTGCCCACCGTTTCCCCGGTTGGGGCCTCCGACCGCGGCAGCCTCGTCGCCGTCCGAGTCATCGTCGTCCTGGTCCGAGTCCTGCTGCCTGCGTGGAACCACTGGCTGCGGTCGCCTCTTGGTGACCTCCCGGGCAAGCATCTGCGCCACGTTTGACTTGTCTTGGCTAAGCGCCACTGTTAGGCCTGCGGCTCCGGCCAGCTGACGCAATTGGGCGTCGGAAAAGTTGTCCTGGAGCGCCACTGCGGTCAGGCCGCCTCTTTGGGCCAAGTCTTGCAGCATCTGGGGTGCTGTCATGCTGTTCACAGTCACTCGTTTTGTGTTCTCCAGTCTGGCTTTTCTGGCCAGGTAGCCCCTGAGAATCGCTGAAGGATTGAGATGGCTCTCAGTTCCGCAGTTTGCGGCGCGGCTCCTGGCAGAGCCGGCAAGGAGACGCTGCGTGCCGGGACTGCAAGCGCTGACGAGCACCCGTCCGGGACCCACAGCTGTGCGCCTCTGGCCACACGCGGTCGCGCGCCCCTCGGTCCGCCCGTCCACACGCCTCTCAGAACGCCCGGCCGTGGTCCTCCGGGCCCCCGCAGCCGCCCTTCCTCCGGTACGCATTGCCTCGCGCCCTCGGAAACGCGCGGCCGTGTGCCCGTTGGCAGCCTCGACCGCCCGCTCGCCGGAACGCGTTGCCTCGCGCCCTCGGAAACGCGCGGCCGTGTGCCCGTTGGCAGCCTCGACCGC
>JAPYSU010000051.1 GCA_029936425.1 Litorimonas sp. | reverse complement strand
CAGCCTGATCTCTCTTCCCACTCTGAATTCCATTCCAGAATGGATCTTCTGGCAGAGCAATTCGGGCTAACGGATACCATCGATTCTGGCATTGTGTCAGAACGAATCGCCTATAACGGCGGTGTTGGAGGCTATGCGAGCCATGATGGGAGTGTGCTGAATACTGCCTTGGCTCTTAATGCATGGGCGTCAGGAGATTCTGTGTCGCCTGACAAGCTTGATCGAGCCATCACTTTTCTTCTTTCAAATCAGCAAGCAGATGGCGGTTGGTCTGAAACTCCCAATTTTACTAACACTTACGTAACGGCTATAACCAGCCAGGCTTTGCAGCGTTACCGGTTCCGATATCCTGTCGGGGCCTCGATATCTGCAGCTAGTGAATATCTTCTCGCTAATCAGAGTAGTGATGGCTGGGGAAGCATCGTGGAGACTGCATTGGCATTGCAGGCTCTTATTCCTGTCATTACCGACAGCACTCGCTACCAAACGGGCCTGGAAAACCTGAAGGTCGGTCAGACAGAGAATGGCAGCTGGGGCGGTGATGTGTTTGCTACAGCTCTGGCGTTGCGCGCCCTTTATCAAGTCTCCACCGCTCCAGAACCCGTTGACCCCAGTGTTGGAAGCATTGAGGGGCAGGTCATCGACAGCAATACCCGCCAGCCCATAGAAAGCGTAGTAGTCACTGCTCAGGGAGATAGTAGTTATAGCGCAAAAAGTGGCCAAGATGGCCGTTTCCGGCTGACCGATATGGAGCCGGATGATTACTCCCTGTCCTATCAAGCTAGTGGGTTTCAGGGGGTGAATCAGAGTGGCCGGGTTGGGGCAGGCCAGCACCTGAGTGTAGGGACTATTGAAATGAGCCCGCTACCTGATAGCGGGCTCATCAGTGGGGTGATAAGGGATGCCCAAGGGGTTCCAATTCCCGGAGCGCAGGTCTCTTTGGCTGGGGCTTCAGCCGGGCAAACCGTTTCGGATGAAAATGGCCGGTACCTTCTATCTTCCCTGCCAGGCGGCATTCAATTAGCGGTCAGTTCGGAGGGCTATGTGACGGTCACTGCTGCCGCTTCTGTTGTGGCTGGAAGCCACCTTAATTTCTCTCCCGTGCTTTATCTGGAAGGTAATCCTCCTCCACAAGATGTTTCCGTTCAAGGCAAGGTTGTCGATTCTGATACGGGCGAAGGATTGGGGAACGTATTTGTAGAAGTGATTGGAGTAGGTAAAAGTGCAGAAAGCAAAAGTGATGGTTCTTTTTTGCTTCAGGGGCTGGAAACCGGGCAGAAGCATCTTCGTCTTGTTAAGGGTAGCTATGAAACGGTAACTCTTAGCTTTGCCTCCGTTGTTGGAGCTAATGATTTGGGCAAGATTTTGTTGCTGAAGAATAGTGAAGCAACAACGCTATATGGGAGGGTTTTTGATAACGAAACGGGACATCCTTTGTCAGGTGCCAAGGTTAGCGTTGGTGGAATGGAGGTCGTAAGTGGCGAGAATGGGGGGTACCGACTGGAAGGCCTTCCTGAATTGGAATTTGATGTTTCGGTTTCGCATGCAGGGTACTTAACTAAAGTGTCTAGCTTGAAAGCTGGTTCTCCTGGCCAAATTAATTATGACTTAATGTTAGATAAGGCCAGTGTTGATGGGGTTGTAATAGAGGATATCGGGAAAGATAGGCTGTTGTATGGAGCTTATGAGAAAGCTCTGTTTGATGCGGATTTATATAACGGTGGAGATAGAGATGTGTCTTTGAATCTCTATGCCGAAGTGTTTGATGGCAGTGGCTCTGTGGTTTCTGAATTCTCTGTCCCGGCGGGAAGTGTAACTATCAAATCCAGGGATAGGGTCTCCCGTGAATTTGACTGGAATACCTCGAATTATAAGGCTGGCGATTATACGTTGCTTATAAAAGCTGTTGATGATTCTGATTTTAGAGTGTTGCACGAGTCCGAGATTGGTTTCTATATCGCTGAAAGCCGAGAGATCCAATCAGTTGGCTTGGCTGTTTATCCTGATAATGCGGTAGCTGGTGAAACTAAAGAAATTGGGTTTGCCGGTAAAGTTTACTATCGAACAAATTTGGGGTTTGAGGCGAATTTGCGTCTTAGGGTTACTTCCCCAGATGGGCAGATTCTTGTTGAGAAAAATAAGAGCTTTACTCTTGATGAAGTAGGGATTGTCAAAGATTTTGATTTGGGAAGAGAGTTGATTTCCTTTGGTGGATACGGAGGTTATCAGGTTGAATCCGATTTCTGGGTTGACGGTAATCTTGTTGATGAGTCTCTCAAGACGATCTATGTGGATCCAGATTTCAGGATAGTTCCTTCAATAAGCTTTTCCGCGGAGGATTTGGTTCCAAATGAACCGATGGAAGTTAATGTAAGGCTGAACTTGAAGGCAGAGAGTGAGTGAGGGTGTTATGCGTGTTTTAGCGATACGATTAATCTGGTCTGTCTTCATTTTCTTCAGCTCTTTAGGGGTTGTTGAAAGCGCTGAGCTTGTTCAGGGGCTGGGAGGGGAATCTGGCTTTGGCGATTTGGCTATGGGAAGAAATGATGATGGCTCTTCGCAACGGATAGATATCACATCGGTCTTTCCGGAAGGCGTTAATTTTTTCTCAGGTAAATATGCGAAAATGCATATTAACAATAATGGGAATGTAACGTTTGATAACCGAGTTTCTTCATTTACACCATCCCCTTTCCCGATAGCGAATCGCCCTATGATTGCCCCATATTGGGGTGATGTAGACACGCGAGGAGGGCTTTCAGATAGCGAGGATCTCCACTCAAACCAAGTTTATTATGCGTTGTTAGGCGATGGCCGTATTGTGGTTACGTGGTATAAGGT
>JAPYSU010000013.1 GCA_029936425.1 Litorimonas sp. | reverse complement strand
TAATGTTTCGCAAGGGACAAACCCCGCGGCGGCGGTTTATATCGCAGCGGCCTTGTAGCGATCCTCCTGTGTCGGAGGTCGTCCGCAGTCTAAGGTCTCGGTCTCTTTCTTTCGGATAGTCTCGAAAGACAGAGGTTAGAGCCTCGAGCGTCAGGGTGAGGAGAAATCGATCCAGTGAATCGATTTGGACGAACTGAAGTGTGCCGCAAAGCGGCACTCATTCTATGTCTGTCCGAAGTCTCGCGACTTCGGCGCTACGTTGCCATCGACCTCCCAGGTCGATGGCGGACACTCCGCGCCCGGATCCCTCCCCCGCCGTCGCAAGGGCCTCTCAGTCCCACCGTCCGATACACCAACACGCCACGCTAGCACGCCTGTCCGTGTGTCCGGAACAGTAGGACTGTAACCCGGTTTCAGGGGCTGGGGACGGGGTTATTATTTTGTCAGAAAACTCAGTGGGTCAGGGAGAAGATAAACGCGGATCATTTATTATGAGGTATAATTCGGGAATTTGTAAAGACGGGGGTCAGCTATGGGGGCGAAGCGGACATTAAAAATTTTGAAAAATGTGCCTTGTAAAACTATTACTGTTCACCTTTATCCATCGATGATGGGTGTTCTAAGATGCACAGAGTCGAGTTTTTCAATATGGTGCTGAAATGGCTGGCGATTACCAACATTATCTTCAACAGATGTTACAGAAGGGCTTTAAGCGACCTGAGAGCAACAAGAAGCCCCCTACGTCTGGGAGTATCGTAAATCAGAACCTCCCCAAACGCCGCGCAGAATTGCGAAGTTAGGTACGGAAGATCATTTCTATTCTCAAAACTCTCAAGGATTGTTTCAATCACTTGATGACAAAATCACCGATTGGGAAGCACATCGCCAAGCTGATGTCAGGCGTTGGCGAACTTTCGATAATGGACAGCCATGGGCCGGGCGGAACATAAGCCGTTCTAAGGCATTCCCTTGACATGACCATATACCAAACGCGCGCAGGGCGCGGAAAACCCCTCCTGCTTATCCACGGACTGGGGGCAACCTGCCGCTCGTGGGAAACTATCTCTCCTGCGCTGGCTGGAGCCAGGGAAGTGATCGCCCTGGACCTGCCCGGCCACGGGCAGTCACCTGAAGAGTCCGACAGCGGCACGTTTGAAGGGCTGGCGCGCAGCCTAGATGATTGGCTCAGCACTGGGGGTCTCACAGGGGTCGATATGGTTGGCAGCTCTCTGGGCGCTCGCTTGGTGCTAGAGATGGCGCGGCGCGGCCACACCGGCGCGGTGGTCGCGCTGGATCCGGGTGGCTTCTGGCAGGGATGGGAGCGTAGTTTCTTCAACACTACAATCACGGCATCGCTTGCCTTGGTTCGCGCGCTGCGACCGGCGCTTCCTGCGATCACCGGAAATGTCGTAGGCCGGTCCGCCCTTATGGCCCAGCTCTCTGCAAGACCGTGGAAACTCGACCCCGATTTCGTCGCGCGCGAACTGAAGTCATTGGCGGATACGCCAACCGTAGGCTCACTTGTGAAGGATCTCGCCAACGGCCCAATGCAGGAGGGGCCCGCGAAAACGTCCGCACCGATTGTGATCGGATGGGGCCGAAAGGATCGACTGTGTCTCCCGCAGCAGGCGGACCGCGCGATGTCGGCTTTCCCCAAAGCGAAGATGCATTGGTTCGAACGCAGCGGACACTTCCCGATGTGGGATCGGCCAGAGGAGACCATCAAGGTCATTCTGGATGCAACGGATCAGTCAGGATCGTAATAGCACTGCAATTAGCGAAGCGGAAAGTCGACGGCTTTAATTTGGGTTCGCCACGCATTGGCGCTTTTTGGGTCGATGAACGGCGCTCGCTCGGAGGTTAGATATTCGGTAAATTATCTATCGCAACGGGGCGGAAAAACCGGGCGTTTTTTAGCGGCTCGCTCAAGAAGTTGTTAGGTCTAACGGCAGGTTTTGGGTCGATTGTGTTGAAAAAGTCGGCCTCTTAGAAGGTCGTGTAATTTAATTCTCTGTGAGGAGGGCGTCAAACGTTACACTAAAACTAAGCTGTCCATATACGAGTAAGCCTCTCGCTAATGTCCGCTAAGGGGATAAAACTACCCTTCGGAGCTTTTAGAAAGTTATGTGCACGTCACCGCGACGCCAAATACGGCACAAAACCGTGTCGTATCATGGATTTCGGTAGATTTAGAAAATGGAGCGGGCGAAGAGATTCGAACCCTCGACCCTCACCTTGGCAAGGTGATGCTCTACCACTGAGCTACGCCCGCTCATATTTTGCGTATCAGAAGCCCGGAAGCCCCTGTGCGGCAGAAGGTGCGCTATATACCGCCTTTCATATCCTTTTCAAGCGGTTTGATGCAGTTTTTTCACTCGATATGACATCACCGCCGCGTTATCGAGGTTTATGACCCCGCCTCTGCCTCATCCTCCTCTACCTCACCCCAGCGAATCTGCCCTGTTTGACTTGCTCGACGAGGCGGGCATTTCGCATGAAACGCGTGAGCACCCGCCCATTTTTACGGTCGAAGACGGAAAAGCGCTTAAAGCCGGCCTGCCGGGCGGGCATACGAAAAACCTGTTTCTGAAGGACAAGGCCGGTCAGTTTGTTCTGGTCTGCGCTCTGACGAGCACGACGGTGCGTCTGAATAAATTGCATAGGGAGCTGGGAACAAAGCGGCTTTCCTTTGGCTCTGAAAAGGCTCTTTATGAGCTTCTGCGCGTCCGCCCCGGTTCGGTCACCCTGTTTTCCCTTATCCATGATTCTGAACGGCAGGTCAGACTGGTTTTAGACAAAGCCCTCTTTGAACCGGAAACAGTTTGGTTCCACCCGCTTCGAAACACAGCCAGCACAGCCATTGCCAGTCAGGACATTCTGACTTTTGCCAAGGCCGCCTCTCACCCTCCCGTCGTGATAGATTTTCGCAAATTGACCGGGTCCGCTTAAGCGCCCAGATGACTCCATTTTGTCATGATTTTATGGTAAAGATTAAGGGCCTTAACTCTGGAGCACGATATGTTCAACGAAACCCTTCTGAAAACCGCCAAGACCCTGACCAAATACTGCCAAAACGGCGATGAGGGCAAAGGGCTCAACGAACTCTACGCGCAGGACTGCGTCTCTGTCGAGGCTCTCGATATGCCCGGGAGTGAAATGGAGCGTGAAGCTCATGGACTGAAAGAGATCAAAGCCAAGCATGAATGGTGGTATGCCAATAATGAGGTTCACAGTTCATCGGCGGAAGGCCCCTTTCTTCATGGCGCAGATACATTTTCGCTGATTTTTGATATGGATATTACCGATAAGGACTCGGGCCAGCGTCAACAAATGCGCGAAATCGGTCTTTACAAAGTGAATTCTGACGGAAAAATCATACGGGAAGAGTTTTTCTATCCTCCTTTTGAGGGCTAAATCCGTTCATGCCTTGAAGCCAGTGAACAGGCGGCCCATATGGGGGCTATGACAGATATATTGACTTCATCTTCCGCCCCTGCGCCCGAGCCGAACGGAGCGAATTTAATCAAGGATTCCAGCGATATGGCTTTTATGGCCGATGTTGTGGAAGTGTCCAAGGAAACGCCGGTCGTTGTGGACTTCTGGGCCCCATGGTGCGGCCCGTGTAAACAGCTCATGCCTATGATGGAGCGCGCGGTTAAAGGCGCGGGCGGCAAAGTCAAAATGGTCAAGATCAATATTGACGAAAATCCGGGCGTGGCCGGACAGCTCGGCGTGCGCAGCATTCCGGCGGTTTACGCCTTTAAAGACGGCAAACCCGTGGACGGCTTTATGGGCGGGCAGCCTGAATCCGAACTTCAGAAATTTATTGATCGACTGTCAGGCGACTCTGACCCCTCCGAGGAAGCCGGCCTGCTTGTGGACCGGGCCAAGGACAGTCTCGCCGCCGGAGACGCAGGCGGCGCGGCGCAGGACTTTGCCCAAGCCCTGAGCCTTGACGAAAGCAATGCAGAAGCCCGGGCGGGACTAGCGCGCATTTATCTGGATACCGGAAACGAACAAGAAGCCGTTTCGCTTATCCAGCAGGCGCCGGACTCTGTCACGGACCACCCCGAAATTGCGGCGGTGAGATCAAAAATGGCGCTTGAAGACCAGGCGCCAGATCCGGATGAGGAAGACCCTGCAGAGGAGCTGGCGCAGAAAGTCGAGGACAATCCCGACGATCTGGACGCGCGTCTGGAACTGGCCAAGGCCCTCGCCGCGAGAGGCCGGAACGAAGAAGCGGTCGAGCATTTGCTCTATTCCGTGCGCAAAAACCGGGCCTATAACAATGAAGCCGCGCGGCTTTTCCTCCTGACCGTTTTTGAAGCCGAAGGGCCGCAATCAGAGGTCTCTATCAAGGGCCGGCGCGAGCTGTCTTCTATTCTGTTCGCATAGCCCCATATGAGTACCCATTACAAAGCTTTGGCGCGGCGAACCTCTCCGGAGGTTATTCCCCTTTTCCCTTTGAACGGAACAGTTCTTTTGCCGGCCTGTGATTTGCCGCTGAATATTTTCGAGCCGCGCTATCTGAATATGGTGGATGACGCGCTCAAAACAGACCGCCTTATCGGTATGGTTCAAAGCCGCAAATCCGGTCTGGTGTCTGTTGGCGGCTTGGGGCGCATAATTCAGTTTTCCGAAACAGAAGACGGACGGTATTTGATTGTCTTAAAAGGGCTGAAACGATTTAAAGTCATTGAAGAAGTTGAGACGCCCAGTCCCTATCGTCAAGCCAAGGTCGATTATGAGCCCTTTATTAATGACGCCGATATTCACGCCGCGAAACAGACATCCGAAGCCCTATCGGAGAGCGGACGAACAGATCGTTCGGCTCTCACCGTTGCGATGAAAACGCTTGCCAAAAAAATCGGCGTCCGCGTGGACTGGGAGGCATTGTCGGAAATTCCGCTTCCAGTTCTAGTCAATCAGGCCGCCATGATTTCGCCTTTCCAGCCAGAAGATAAGCAGTCCCTGATTGAAGCCGTCAGCACGGATGACAGACGGCGGCTATTAATAGGTTTAATGCACCTTTATGCCGGAAGCGACAGTCCCTCCAACCCGTCGCAGACGCAATAAATAATAGCCCGGAAAGCAAAGACTGGAAGTATTTATGACTGAGACACCTGCCATGGATCCGAAAATGCTCAGCGTCTTGATTTGTCCGAAAACCGGCGGACCGCTCAGCTATGATTCAGACAAAAAAGAGCTTGTCAGCAAATCAGCCAAGCTGGCGTTTCCGGTGCGCGAGGGCGTCCCTATTCTGCTTTTGGATGAGGCCCGCCACCTCTAAAGGTTAACGCCAAGCCGCTGTTTTCCCGTTCCCGAGGGAACATTCTTTGTCCCTCCCCCGTTATTTAAATGAATAACAGGAAACGGGATATGTCTCTTACAAATAATAAAAATTACAAATCCAAACTTATGGCCGGCGGCTTTACCGCTACTTTGGCGCTGTCTTTTATCGCCTCCGCGACGCTGTCTTCCGCAGCGCCCAGCATTGGACCCGTGAAAGCGGGCGCGCCGGTTACGACGCCCACTTATGCGGCGCCTTCACTGGCCCTAAGTTATGGACCGCTTGACGTCATCTCAAATCTATTAGGCCAGTCCGATAAAGTTGACTTTTCCAAAGAGTTGCGGGCTCAGATCGAAGATGAAACTTTCTCCGAAATCCTTAAAGAAAAAGTATCAATCGGCGCTATTGATGCCGCGCGGCACGCTTATGCGCAATCTATTTATGAGCCGCTCTGGAAAATGAGCGCTGCCGAAAAACTTTACGACATACCCGAAATATTTGAAAGCCACGGCTTGGACGTTTCTTTAGAAAACAAAGATCTTCAGGCTTTGATCGAGCAAAGATTTAACGCCAAAAATCCCGAAGAACGCGCCAGCGCTGAAATCGCTTTGACCGCCCTGTGGTTAAAACTGACCTCACAAATTTCCGGCGGGTTATCGGATGAAGGCGAAGGCGTAAAATCTCTTAAGGATTCACCTGTACGCTCCGAATTAGTGACGGCTTTGCGAGACGCGGCCCAGAATGATCCCATTGAAGAAATAGAAAATTTTACCTCGACCGCCCCGCAATATAGAAATCTTCGCAAGGCATTGGAAAATTATAAAAAAGATGTCGCTTTAAGCAGTTGGCTATCCATTCCGACAGATGGCGAAATGATTGAACCAGGTGATAAAGATGACCGGATTCCAGCGCTGCGTGAGCGCCTGCGGGCCGAGGGCTATCTTCCTTATCGGGATTACTTTTCATTGTTTCCGAACGTCGATAAAGCCGAAGAAGACATTCTTTATGACGAAGATTTGCAGGAGGCTGTCAAAGCCTATCAAGCCGCAAATACGATGGCTGTTGATGGGGTTGTCGGCCCCGCCACTCTGGAGGCCATGAACGAAAGTCCGGACTCCAAAATAGAAAAAATCAAAGAAGCTCTGAATTATTGGAGGCATCTGGACGCGTTCAATCAGCAGTCCGGAGACCGTTACATTTGGGTCAACATTCCTTCATTCATGGCCGAAGGCTGGAATGACGGCAAAAAAGAAATCGCGATGAAAACGGTGGTGGGCAAACCCCGAACGCCGACACCTGATTTTTCAGATAATGTCGAGTATATTGTCGCCAACCCGAAATGGTTCTTGCCTGTAGGTCTGTTTAAAAGACAAAAGCTCCATAAATTAAGAGCAGACCCCGGTTATGCCGCAGCGCATAAATATAACATATATGACCGCGCAACCGGACAGGAACTCAGCGCCTATAGTGTTGACTGGAATGAGCCCGGCATAGCAAGTAAAATTCAAATGGTTCAAACGCCTGGCCCTCATAATGCTTTGGGCGAATTGAAAATTATTTTCCCAAATCAACATTCGGTCTATCTTCATTCTACGCCGGATACACATCTTCTGGATCGTGACGTGCGCGCTTTCAGCTCAGGCTGTATCCGTCTGGATGATCCTATCGGCATGGCGAATTGGATTACGGATCATGACAGCGGTGTGGACACCAAGGAATTTAACGACACCTTGCAATCGCGCCAACGCAAACATTTCAATGTAGATGAGCAAATTCCGGTTCATATTACCTATGTTGGAGTCACCGCCACAGAAGACGGCGTGCCAAGCTTTCACCGTGACATTTACAATAAGCTTGCTGATCCTTCATTTGTTGAAGACGAATATCCTCGGTATGATGGCGGCGCTGTTGTTGAATTTGACAACAATGAAGATAATGTGAAGCAAACCGCTGCGGCACAAAAGAGTGTCAGCGCCCTGCCATAGGACTTATATGTCATTGAGAAATTTGTTGTTTGCAGCGCCCTTATTCGGGGCGTTGCTATTTTCTCCCTTTGCTCAGTTGCCCTTAGCGCAAGCTCAGGCCAGCATGGTCGCCAAGCAAAGCCCCCTGCTGGATAAGGAGTCCATTCCTTATGACGTATGGAATACAACCCGCCTGCCGGGAGAAAAGCTGGGATTAACGCTCCCAACAGGATTTACAGCCGATCTGGACGGAACGCCCGTCACAGCGGACACACGTGTCCTTAATAAAGCTGGTACGCAAACCTTGACGGTCAGGAAACCGGATGGCTCTCAATTAAGCAAGATCAGCGTCTTTACGCTGGAGCCTCTCAGCGAAGTCGATTCCAAAGGCTATCTAAACGGCTATCGTATCGGAAAATATCCCAAAAATCCGCCGCGGGGCCTTATCCGTCTCGACAATGAGAGTGATAAAGATATTGAAGTGGCGCCGCATTTCAAACTGGGCCAATTCCTCTGTAAGCAACAACCGGATGCCTGGCCAAAATATGTCCTGGTTACGCAATCCAATTTAAAGCGTCTCGAAACGCTGCGCGATAGCTTGGTGAGAGACAACATCACCGACGCCCAGACTTTTTTCGTCATGAGCGGATTCCGAACGCCTTTTTATAATACAGCTATTGGGTCTGCCAAACTGTCCCGCCACATGTATGGCGACGCGGCGGATATCTATATTGATGTCAAACCGCGCGACGGCAATATGGATGATATCAATGGCGACGGCGTCATAAATAAGACGGACGCCAATTATCTTTATGATTACGCCGCAAAACTGTTCGCCAATAGCGATGAAGTCGAGCCTGGCGGGATCGGATCCTATAAAGCCAATGCCGTACACGGCCCTTTTGTGCATGTGGACGGCCGCGGACATGTCGCCCGGTGGGGGCGCTAGCCTAACTCGCCTCCCCTTCGACTTGACGTTCTAGCTCCCTCTTCCCATTTGTGGGGAGAGTGAGAAAAAGGACGCCCTATGACACACCCTCAAACCTCCCCCTATGATTATGCAGACGCCTCTCAATGGCGGGGGACAACCATCCTCTCCGTTCGTAAAAACGGAAAGGTCGTTATTGTCGGGGATGGTCAGGTCAGCGCCGGAAATACAGTGATGAAAGCGGGCGCCCGAAAAGTGCGCACTTTGGCCGGAGGCAAAATCCTCACCGGCTTTGCCGGCGCAACGGCCGACGCTTTTGCTCTGCTTGAACGTCTTGAAACCAAAGTCGAGCAATATCCGACACAGCTCGCCCGCGCCTGTGTCGAACTGGCCAAAGACTGGCGGACGGATAAATATCTCAGGCAATTACAGGCCATGTTGATTGTGGCCGATAAATCAGAAACTTTCGTTCTGACCGGAAATGGCGATGTCGTGCAGCCTGACGGCGGGATCACCGCAATTGGGTCCGGCGGCAATTTTGCTCTCTCGGCGGCGCTGGCCATGAATGATTATGAGAAAGACGCCGAAACGCTCGCGCGCAAAGCCATGGCGATTGCCGATAAAATCTGCATTTACACAAATAATAATCTGACGCTTGAAAGTCTTGAATCGGAAGCTTGAGTAATCTCTACTCAAGCCCCCTTAACTCTAACGAGTATGGCAAGTTGGGATGCAATTTTTGCAACCATCCGATTTATTGTAATGGTTACGTTTGCTTTCATTAACTGCACTTGAACAACTACTATGCGAACCTAAAGGCTCTCTATTAGAGGATAGCGGTGGCGTAGGGCATGTATTATCATCAATATGAACCTCATGATATCCATCGCTTTGTGCATTTTTGTTTACGTAATAATAAGGCATTAGCCTTCTCCTTTTTAATCGAAGCAGGCTTGACACTTATCACTCTTGGTGATTCAAGAGACTGTTAATCGTAGTTCCGCGCCTACTTCTTGTTGCGAGCGGAATAAATAACACTGGTTGTCAGAATTGCCGTTCTGGCAACCATATTTATTTATGTCTTGTCCTACATACCTGAGTTGTATTTAGAGTCGAGTCCTAAAAATACTATATCTTGATAATTATTTTCTACTAGCTCCTATATATAGTAGTTTTGTTTGATTTGTCAGATCCTACGGGAATTACAAAAACAGCCTTGAAATCACAAAGCAGGCCCCCATTTTAAACGCATGACAGATAGCTTTACCCCCCGCGAAATTGTTTCCGAACTGGATCGCCATATTGTGGCGCAGAAAGACGCCAAACGCGCCGTAGCCATTGCGCTGCGCAATCGCTGGCGCCGGAAACAGGTGGACAGCACTCTCCGCCCTGAAATTACGCCCAAGAATATTCTGATGATTGGCCCCACCGGGGTCGGAAAAACGGAAATTTCCCGGCGTCTGGCCAAACTCGCCCAAGCGCCTTTCATTAAAATCGAAGCGACCAAATTTACCGAAGTTGGCTATGTGGGCCGCGATGTGGAACAGATTATCCGCGATTTGGTCGAATCGGCGATTACGCTGCTACGCGATCAGAAACGAGGGCAGGTGAAAGCACAGGCCGAAAAGGCTGCAGAGAGACGTATTATTGACGCTCTTGTCGGCGAAAATGCCGGAGAGGCAACACGCGAAAAATTTCGCCAGAAACTCACCTCCGGTGAACTGGACGATAAAGAAGTCGAGCTGGAATTAACCGATACGGGCTCCCCTTTTCAGGGGTTTGACATCCCCGGGCAACCAGGTGCCTCTATGGGCATGATGGATTTAGGCGCTTTGTTTAATAAAGGCGGTCGCACCAAAACCGTCAAACTCCGTATTGGAGACGCGCACGGGCCTCTCCTCTCCGAAGAAGCCGACAAACTGCTGGATGAAGATTCGATAAAACGCGAAGCCGTCGAACTGACCGAACAGGACGGTATCGTTTTTCTCGACGAAATTGATAAAATTACGGCGCGCTCAGATGCCCGGGGCGGAGATGTTTCCCGCGAAGGCGTGCAGCGCGACCTTCTCCCTCTGATCGAAGGCACCACTGTCTCAACAAAATATGGCCCGGTTAAAACAGATCACA
The DNA here is from genome assembly GCA_029936425.1 of Litorimonas sp. GTDB lineage: Bacteria > Pseudomonadota > Alphaproteobacteria > Caulobacterales > Maricaulaceae > Litorimonas. Next base: position 60,880 of record JAPYSU010000013.1, on the reverse strand, counting down.
TCTTGTTTATTGCCAGCGGCGCCTTTCACGTCGCCAAGCCGTCCGATCTTCTGCCCGAGCTTCAAGGCCGCCTGCCCATCCGGGTTGAACTCCGCGCGCTGACGGAAGAAGATTTCGTGCGTATTCTTACCGAGCCGGAAGCCAGCCTGATCAAGCAGTATAAAGCGCTGATGAAGACTGAAAATGTAGAACTGGATTTCACAAAAGACGGAATTGACGAGCTCGCGAAAATATCGGCTGAGGTCAATGCCAATGTAGAAAATATCGGCGCAAGACGATTGCACACCGTCATGGAGCGTCTATTGGATGAGGTGAGTTTCACGGCGACCGACAAGAACGGCGAAACCGTGAAAATTGATGCGGATTATGTTCGGGATCATGTCGGCAAATTGGCGGCCGATCAGGATTTATCCAAATTCATTCTTTAGGCAGGAAACTGACTTTCCCGCAATTGGGCAAATCCTAGAAATTCATGGAATAGCCCGCTTCGGTTTCTTCTATGCCGGACTGTCCTGCAGAGAATAAATTCGTGTCCAGCTCTGCCAGTCTTGGCGCTTGTGACCCCGGAGGATTCCGTAAATTTTCCAAATGAATATAGGACATGGATAAAGCCATATCGCCCTGAGCCCGTTTTTCCGCCGTGGCGCCATCAAACCGGTTTTTAAAAGCCTGCTCTACTTTACGTGACATCTCAGAGCCGACGAGACCTTGGCGCTCCATTTCCGAAACCGTCAAGATGAGCTCCTTGGCAGACCTTTCTGTCCAGAGCGGGTTCATAACATTTATAGCATAGGCAGCGCGGAAGGCCTGCATAACGCCTTCATCAAACTCGCGCCTCAACGCCTCATCATGTTCACCCGCCATGACGGAACTTTCAATCGCAGTTCCGATAGAGAGCTCGCTTATGGGGTGATATGATGTGTTCTCTAATTGGGTCGCCGCATTGATTTCAGGGTTGTCTTGCGCAGCAGCCATATTCGGAAATACCGTAAGAGAGGCCAAAATCGATGCGCTGAGTGTCAAAGTCGTTCTAAAAGTCATGTTTATCTCCAGGGACGGGGGTAAAGTGTCCGTTTCCTGAAAATACTACGCCTTGTAAGCCTTCGGGTTGCCTATTCCCTCATGAGTTAATGTTTTGGACAGGTAAGGATCACTCAGACTGTTTTAGAAACACATACCAGGCCCCGGCTCCGCCATGTCGAATATGGGCCTGGGCATAGGTTGCGATGTGCGGACGCAAGGTCGGATCCTTGATCCAATTAGGAAAATTCTGACGTAACACGCCGTTGAGTCTTACGCCCTTGCCGGTCACGACGAGAAGGCATTTTTTATTATGTTTGACGGCCCTCATAATGGCTCTCGACAGAGCGGGCCGCGCCTCGCTTTGCGTCATGTCATGAAGATCGATTTTGGCATCTATCTCGACGCGCCCGCGCCGCGTCTTTTTATCATTATTGCGCTCCAGCCGTCCCGGGGTGGATTGCGTGTCAATTGACACGCTTGGCGCGATGCGGAGCATGTTGGCGAAGTCTTCCCGGCTCGGCAGAGGTTTAGCGCTGCCCTTGCCTTTGGGATAGCGGCGCGGCGACACCGTACGGGCCACGCGGCCCCAGACATCTCGCTCTTCGTCCTTTAGCGGTCTGTCCGGTTTCTTTTTCATGTCCTCAAAACCTATTAGCTGACGGGTTGAGACCGGGCGATGGATTTGGGGACTAAAATCTTCCAGCGGACCTCATGTTTCATCACGCCCGCCCGTTTCCCGGCGTCATCTCCAGCTCCGAAAAACAGGTCCCCCCTCAGAGCGCCTCGAATGGCTTTGCCCGTATCCTGCGCAGAGACCAATAGTCCCGTTTCCTGACCCTTATAATCGCCGCCTTGCTGGGGAAGTTTCGTCTCCAGCCACATCAGGGTTCCATAAGGGTGATAGCGCGGATCCACGGCGATTGAGCCCATTTCCGTCAGGGGCACTTCCATCGCGCCGCGGGGGCCTTCTTCAATACCAAAGGCGTCAATGGCGACAGATTGTTCCGCAAAGAAGATATAGCGAGGGTTTTCGTTCATCAGAGCCCGCGTTTTTTTGGGCCCATTTCTTTCCATCCACGCTTCAATTGACTGCTTGGACGCCTGAGAGAGTTTCATTTCTCCCCGTTCTACCAGGACGCGTCCAATAGAGGTGTAAGGTTTACCATTATTGCCCGCATAGGCGGCGCGAAGGCTGCGCCCATCAGGATATCTCAAGCGGCCCGAGCCCTGAATTTGCATAAAGAAAACATCAATGGGCCGCCCATAGGCAATCACCCGTGAAGAATTTGCGTTAATTTCAGAGCGCGGCTGTCTCATGACAGACGGGTTGGTCGGTTTGGCCAATATTGGTTCGCGGTAGGTTTCATCTGGACGTAGCCTCACATCGATTTCGGGCTCATAATATCCGGTGAGCGTCCCTGTTTCCTCTGTCAGGGTTTTTATGGAGAGGGGCGCAAATTCGGCTTCGAAAAAATCCCGCGCGGCTTTCTCGGACGGCCCGATCAGTTTGACTTTGGCGCAAGCCGGAAGCCAGTCACGATACGTCCCGTAATCCAAAAGGTTTTTATTTAAAAAGGCGTCCGGGTCTGCCTTGACCCAGCTTTGGCAGGAGCGGCGAAAGGACGCCAGCGCCGGGCGCGTATCCGCGTCTGCCCATCCGGGTAAATTATCATACCAGAGCGGTGTATTGACGATGACATCTTCAGGGGGGTCAGCTTGCGGCGATCTCGGCGCCGGAATATCCGGAGCCTCGGGTGGATAGGTTAAAGGCCGGGCCTCCAGAGACGGCCCCAACGCCTCATCTTCCATATAGGGCGTTTCAGACCAGGGATTATTATCCTCTATTCCGCTTGTTGCGCAGCCCGTGAGCCCAACCGCCAAAAACAAAACTGAATATAGAGCCCCGAATGAGAAATATCGCATAGGTCTAATCGTCGTCAGAAGGTTTCGTATCCGGAGACGGGTCAGCTTCGAGCTCATCCCCTTCGGAGGGAGCCACGTCTGCAAGACGCCATGTTGGGTCGGACTGTTTAAGATTTCTTTCAAACGTCCAGATTTCGGCGATGGAGGAAAGAACGTCCGGGTCACCCTGAACGACATTGCCCTCCTCATCCAGAAGCGCGGATGTCAAATCTGATTCATATAAAACCGAAATTCTAGCGATCGCGCCGTCCAGCTCGGCAGATTCGATAGATGTGTCCTTCAGCCGGCCCAAATCCGTGACCTGAGTATAGCCGGATTTTTCGCGCTCTTTGATAGCCTCATTATAAACGGCCAACGTGTCCTTGGTCAGGAGATTGCCCAGTGTATCGTGATCGCCCGCCGCGAAAGCCTCCAAAATCATGGAATAAGCCTGTTTGGCCCCATCAATGAAGTGACTGGGAGAGAATTCGGGATCACGCGCGGAAATCGCGCCAATGCCCTTCTTTTCCAAATCTTTTGATAAGGGCTCAATAACAGAAGCAGATTTTTCATCTTCCATCATAGAGCGCGGATTAATGGCGTCCTCCGGACCCTTGCCAACGGTTTTGCCCAAAACGCTGTAAAACATAACACAAACGACTGTCGCGATGGCGGCGTAAAGAATGACTTCATACATAAGAGCGTCTTTTGTGGCTAAATTTAAATGGCCCTGTTGAAACAGAGCGCGTCCTTTACCAGATAGGGTCTCTGAACAGTCGTCGCAATAAGGAATTGCGGCTTTTGGCGCGCCATGATAGCAGGCGGGCCATTTCGATAACCCGCCAAAGGGAGCCCGTCAGGGAATTTATATGGCTAAAAAACCCAAGAAATCCAAGGAAGAAGATAGCTTGTCTATTGAAGGCGAATCTTCTCCTGCCGCAACTCCGGAAGCTGACCAAGCTGCTCCAGCTCAAGGCAAAGAACCTCAGGCAAATGGGGAGGCCGCCTCTGGCCCGATGCTGAGCATCCTTGCGCAATATACCAAAGACCAAAGTTTCGAAAATCCACACGCCCCGGAAAGCCTTCGCTCCGGACTGGAAGCTCCGGCGATTAACATTAATATCGAAATCGGTCGTCAGATGATGGATGACGATAATGTCGAAGTGACTCTGATGCTTCGCGCCGAAGCACGCCGCGGCGAAAATGTCGCCTTCATTGCCGAGCTTGAATATGCCGGCTTGTTTGCGTTCCAGGGCATCAATGTTGAACAGATTCAGCCGATGATCCTGATCGAATGTCCGCGCCTTCTTTTCCCGTTTGCGCGTCAGATTATGGCCGAGATGACACAGAACGGCGGCTTCCCGCCTATCATGCTTGAGCCGCCGGATTTTGCTGCCATGTTCCGTGAGGAAATGATGCGCCGCGCCGCGGATCAGCCCAAAAACTAAAGCTTTACAGCAGCTCTTTTAACCCGCCCTCAGAGGCGGGTTTTTTATTTGGGACTGAGACGGATAAGCTGTCCGTTTTCGGGATCATCGGTCAAAACAAGAACAGCGCCGTCTGCGGCCACACTGACGTCCCGTATCCGCATATCCAGATCACTTAAGAGGTCGATCTCTCCGACCGATTTTCCATTTTCAAGATCGACGCGCCGTAAATCGCGGGACGCCAGCCCGCCGATCAAGGCATCGCCATTCCAATCTGCGAACATATCTCCGCGGTAAATAACCAATCCGCTCGGCGCAATGGACGGCACCCAGGAATGAATAGGGTCAACAAATCCGTCTTTTTCCTCAAAAGGTGAAATCCGCGCGCCGTTATAATCGACGCCCTTGGTCACAAGAGGCCAGCCGTGATTTTCGCCTCCTGAAATAATGTTTAATTCATCCCCACCGCGCGGGCCGTGTTCATGCTCCCAAAGCGTATCGGTCTCAGCGTCATAGGCCAGGCCCTGAACATTTCTGTGACCTATGGAATAAATTTGAGGTTTATACCCGTCCTGCCCCAAAAAGGGGTTGTCCTGCGGCACGCCGCCGTCACGCGTCAGCCGAACAATTTTACCCAGATGTGTTCCCGGTTTTTGAGCGTCCTCGCGAAAGGCAAATCCATCCCCGAAGGTTAGGATAAGCGTCTCATCCGGTAAAAACGCAATTCTTGACCCAAAATGCTGAGAACCGCTTTTCGGCGGGCTGGTCCGGAAAATAGGGGTCGCGTCTTTGAGCTCGTTACCGTCCAAACTGGCCCGCAACAACGCGGTGCCGTTCGCCTCCGTTGTTCCGTAAGCATAGGAGAGGTAGACTTCTCTTGTCTCTGCAAAGTCAGGCGCAAGCTTTATATCCAAAAGACCGCCCTGACCTTCGGCAAGAATATCCTCCGGTAGTCCTTGGATTTCACTTCGCTGGCCTTGCGCAAAACGAATAAGGTTTCCGGGTTTTTCCGTAATCAAATATTCATTTCCAGCGAGTTCAGCGACTGCCCAAGGTGACCTTAGCCCCTCTGCCAGAGTTTCAAGCGCAAATTCGGAAGACGGTATTTCCGTCAGATCCGGCGCAGGTTGAGGCTCCATACAAGCAGATAAGCCCGCAGAGAGCAGAAAAGAGACTAACAAGACTTGATGTTTCATACTTGACGACCTGACTTTTGTTCAGCACGACTGTAGCCATGCTTAGAGCAATTACAAAATGGATTCTCGCCTGGTTGGTTGCCGCAATCCTCACGGCCTTTTTGGGATCTGTTTTTTCAAGTTTGAGGGTCATTGCCCTTTTAAACAATATCGGCGGCAATTCGGGTTCTGGTCAGACCCTTTCAATGGTGTTTTATGACGCCTTACATTTTGGAACGTTATATTTCATTTTCGTCGCTATAGGCTTTTTTATTGCCTTTTTGGCCGGGTCAGCTCTCTTGTGGATAACGAAATTACGGAGCCAGAATATCTATCGCTTAATCGTTTTCGGCGTCGCGGCGGCTGTCTCCATGTCCGTCATGCTCTGGGCGATGAAGAACGTCTTTTTTGGAACTCAAATTGTTGCCGGCGCTAGAGACGGAACCGGCTTTATTCTGCAAATTCTCGCCGGAATACTAGGCGGTCTGGTCTTTGCGCTTTTAACGCGCCCCAAACCGCCCGAATTCAATTAAGTATTCATACTCTCAAAGAAGTCTGAATTGGTTTTGCTGTCCTTGAGTTTGGACAGAAGGAACTCAATCGCGTCCATCGTCCCCATTGGATTCAAGATGCGCCGCAAGACATACGTCTTTTGCAATTCCGCCGGGCCGATAAGGAGCTCTTCCTTACGCGTGCCGGATTTGGTGACATCAATCGCCGGGAAGATGCGCTTATCCGCGACTTTACGGTCAAGCACGATTTCCGAGTTACCTGTGCCTTTGAATTCCTCAAAGATAACTTCGTCCATTCGGGAGCCCGTATCGATAAGGGCGGTGGCAATAATGGTCAGAGACCCGCCTTCTTCGATATTCCGCGCCGCGCCAAAGAAACGCTTTGGGCGTTGTAGCGCATTTGCGTCGACACCGCCGGTCAGAACCTTGCCTGAACTTGGCACGACCGTGTTATAGGCGCGGCCAAGACGGGTAATGGAGTCAAGAAGAATGACAACATCTTTACCATGTTCTGTCAGGCGTTTGGCTTTCTGAATGACCATTTCTGCGACTTGAACGTGGCGCGTGGCCGGTTCATCAAAAGTTGAAGAGACAACTTCGCCTTTGACCGAGCGCTGCATATCCGTCACTTCTTCAGGGCGTTCGTCAATCAGAAGGACGAGAACATAACATTCGGGGTGATTGCGTTCGATCGAGTGGGCAATATTCTGCAGGAGCACCGTTTTACCCGTCCGGGGCGGCGCCACGATGAGAGCTCGCTGTCCTTTCCCGATAGGAGAGACAATATCAATCACGCGGCCGGAATTGTCTTTCAGGGTTGGGTCTTCGATTTCCAATTGGAATCTCTGATCCGGATAGAGCGGCGTTAGATTGTCAAAGTGAACCTTGTTACGCGCCTGCTCTGGCGGCCCGAAATTCATCGATGTCACACGGGTCAGAGCGAAATAACGCTCATTGTCCTGAGGGCTGCGGATTTCACCTGAGACCGTGTCTCCGGTCCGAAGACCCATTTTACGGATCTGGTTCGGGCTGACATAAATATCGTCCGGCCCGGCGAGATAATTGGCTTCAGGGGAGCGCAGGAACCCAAACCCATCCTGAAGAACTTCCAGCACACCGCTACCGTTAATTTTGATGTCTTCTTCGGCCAGGTCTTTCAGAATGGCGAAAAAGATATCCTGTTTCCGCATGGAAGCGGCATTTTCAACGCCGACTTCTTCTGCAAATTTGATCAATTCCGGGGGTTTGAATTTCTTGAGATCATCAAGACTGATGGAGGTCATTCCCTCCAGCTCTATTTTATGCGGTTCTGTCATAGTCGTTTCTTTAATGGGGGGTTGTCTCTTCAGGTCCGTCTCAGCGGAATATGTTCGAAAAGAATACGCACGAGTGGCGTTGAGTTAGAAATAGACGTTGTTTTTATAATGTCAATTTAAATTATTATCAGGAATTATCCGGTTTAAAACGGCTCAACAATGGCCAGGACCACAATAATGATGGCGATAATGGCCGGGATTTCATTGATGCGTCGGAAGAATTTTTCCGAGCGCGGACGTCCGCCGTCCAGAAAGCTTTTTCGGGTTTTTGCGAGATAACCATGATAGCCGATCAACCCTAAGGCCAGTAGCACTTTCAGATGTAGCCATCCCGATCCTGCATAAAGCCCTATATTGGTGAATATTAAAACAAGTCCAAGAAGAAGCGCAATAATCATAGCCGGATTCATGATGGTGCGAAGAAGCTTCACCTCAGCCTCCTCCATCTTGGCTTCCAATTCGCCTCCGGGCTTAGCCGCTGAATGGTAGACAAAAAGACGCGGTAGATAGAGCAGTCCTGCCATCCAGAAAATCACCGCGATAAGGTGAAAGGCCTTCAGCCAGAGATAGAGACTAGACATAACGCGCTTCCTTGCCGCGGATATGGTTGACCACAGCCTGAACATTATCGATTTTCACATCTGGAGTCACGCCGTGCCCCAGATTAAAAATATGCGGGCCGTTTTTGCCGTCTTCGAGAACCCGGTCAACAGCTTTGCGGAGGACGTCACCGCCAATTCTGAGGGCCAAAGGATCGAGATTGCCTTGTACCGGCATGTTTTCGGGAATCGCGCATCTAAAATCATCAAGCGGCATTTGCGTGCCCGCCGCAATGGCTGTGATACCTGTCTCATGGGCGTAGCGGATAGCGTTCAGCCCGGCGCCGCGCGGAAAGCCGATTATGGGTTTGTCTATTCCGGCCTTTCTTATGCGGGTGATGATATCCCGGGTCGGGTTTAGAACCAGACGATCAAATAATTCCGGCGACAGGCCTTCGGCCCAGCTCTCGAAAATTTTCAGCACGTCCGCCCCGGCTTTGGCCTGTCCGATAAGATAATCCGTACTGGAAATAACCAGCGCTTCCATCAGGTCCGCCATGGCCCGTGGATTTTCATAGGCAAATCGTTTAGCAATCTCTTTTTTCGGACTCCCCTTCCCTTCGATCATATAGGTCGCCACCGTCCAGGGACCGCCGCAAAAGCCGATAAGGGCCTTCTCCTTAGGCAAGTCTTTTCTCACACGCGAGACCGTTTCATAGACGGATGAAACTCGATCTGCAGCGCCGTCCAGGGTCAGGGCCTTAATACCTTCTACATCGATAGGATCGAGAACAGGACCGGTTCCTTTGATAAAACGAACCTCACGGCCCAAACCGATTGGAATCAGCAATATATCGGCAAAGAGGATAGCGGCGTCCATATCGTATCGATTGACGGGCTGGAGCGTGACTTTGGCCGCTTTTTCAGGACTAAAGCAAAAATCGATAAAATCTTTCGCGGTCGATCTGACTTCCAAATATTCCGGAAGATGCCGACCGGCTTGCCGCATAAACCAGATAGGCGGTGTCTCGGTTCTTTGTCCGCTAAGCACATCGAGAAGAGAGGCCATTTTAGAGATCCTTTGGTTATGCCCGATAGTTATCCGAACTCTCTTATCTCCTCTTAAATTTTTTAAAAAAGAAGTGATAGATGTAGAAAGCGGGATATGTGGACAGTCTTAACGTTTTAGTAACCAATCTTAATGGTCACAGGATAAAGTGGTATAAGTCACAGACCATAACTTTTTCTGTGCTTAACAGGAATAACGGGGATAACCTATCTTTATTCCAGATCAATGCGACATGAAGTCGAAAGCCATATGTTGAAAATTTGCGGGATAAAAGCGTCGCAGAATTTTATCCCCCGGACTCAATTTGTTAATACACCCTAACACTCCCCATGGATAAAATAGCCTTAAGCTTCAAAACCGCCCCCTGAATTCACAGGAAAACTATTTTGAGCCGGAGGCATGTGGATAGCTGTCGATATTTACGCTCTTCTAACCTTGGTTGTGGTTTTTTCTTGGCGCGGCTAAGAGAGTCCCATGTCGGAGAAAAACCCCAATATATCGATCTATTTCCATGTTCATCTGGTGTCTGATTCGACAGGCGAGACTTTGGTGGGCCTCATGAAAGCGTCTACGGCCCAGTTTCGAAATGCCACCGCGCTGGAACATATACATGCCTTGGTGCGCAGCGAAGCCCAGATGGAACAGGCGCTAGATTTGATCGGCAGCAAACCGGGGGTGGTTCTTTATACCGTCGTGAATCCGGATCGCCGCAAAAGACTGGAAAGCTTCTGCGCCGAACGCCGTATTCCGGCCATTTCTGTTCTGGATCCCACTTTGGCCATGTTAGGCCGTTATCTCGGCGCGTCTATTATTTCGGAAGTGGGCGCACAGCGTAATCTGGATGCGGAATATTACAACCGGATTGAAGCGCTTGATTACGCCATGGCGCATGATGACGGGCAAAATGTCCAAGGACTGGCAGAGGCTGACATTGTCTTACTGGGCGTCAGCCGGACGTCCAAAACCCCGACATGTATCTACCTCGCCAATCGCGGTTATAAAGCCGGAAATATTCCCTTAGTTCCGGGGGCGCCTTTGCCCATTATTCTGGATCAGTATAAAAACCCGTTCATTGTGGGATTGGTAGCCTCACCGGATCGGATTGTGCAGATAAGGCAACAGCGTTTGATGGGTTTGAAACAAACTCAGCAAACAGACTATATTGATCAGGACCGTGTGCGCGACGAGATGCGTCAGGCCAAACGCATGTTTTTGAAAAAGGGCTATAAGGTGATTGATGTCACCCGAAAATCAATCGAGGAAACGGCCGCTCAAATCATCAATCTTTATAAGGCGCATCATGACTCGCTTTGAAAGCTCACAACGACTCATCCTGGCCAGCGGCTCGGCTATTCGGGCGCAAATCCTTTCCGAAGCTGGCCTAACCTATGAAGTCATAAGTAAACCTGTAGATGAGGCGGCGATAAAGCAGGCCATGCTCGGCGAAGGATCTCGCCTTCGCGATATTGCCGATGCCCTAGCCGAAGCCAAAGCTTTGCGCGTGAGCCGCACGGAGCCGGGCTTCGTTATCGGGGCCGATCAGATCATGGTTATGGACGACACTCTCTTTGACAAACCTCCTACGATAGAGGCGGCGCGGCAGCGATTGAAAGAGATGCGCGGAAAAACCCACAAACTGATGGGCGCGGTTGTGGTTTGCGAGAACGGACAAGTGGTTTGGCGCCACCTCTCTGTGACGAAGCTGACCGTACGTGATTTTAGTGACGCGTTTCTGGATCAATATATCGAGCTGGAGGGCGAATGTCTGACGCGGTCTGTTGGGGCGTATCGTTTTGAGGGACCCGGCGCGCATCTTTTCTCTCAAGTAGAGGGAGACTTCTTTTCCATATTGGGATTGCCGCTCTTGCCCCTGCTGGATTATCTCCGAATGCGCGGAGTTGTTCCGTCATGAGCCGCGCCGAGACGGACGTACCAATCCCGAAACTTGCGGGCGTTTGCGGGTGGCCTATTCATCATTCGCTCTCTCCGGTTTTGCATAATTACTGGCTCAAAGGGGCAGGCATATCCGGGGCCTATATCCCCTTTGCGGTGCGCCCCGATAAGGCGGTGGAGGCATTTCAGTCTTTAAAGCGGACCTCTATTTCGGGCGTAAATGTCACCTTGCCGCTCAAAAGACAGGCCTTTCTGGCGGCGGATGATCATACGCCGGATGCGTTAAAGCTGGGCGTTTCAAACTGCCTCTTTAAACGCGGCGGCAAGCTGATTGGTCACAACACGGATCTGGAAGGATTTGCCACGCCTCTCCTGTCAAAAATTGCGGCGTCCAAGCTATCGCAAAGCTCCGTTCTTTTAATCGGCGCGGGCGGGGCGTCCCGCGCGGTCATTGGGGCATTACTGTCTTTAAATGTCCCGGAAATTAAAATTACCAATAGAACGGACAGTAAAGCAGAAAGCCTTGCGGAGTCCGTGGACTTGCCAAGCCTATATTCAATTCCCTGGGAAAGCCGCAATGCGGCGGTGGCGTCCAGTCAGATTATCATAAATGCGAGTTCGGCCGGTATGAGCGGTTATCCGGATTTGGACCTATCTTTAGAGCGCGTGCAATCTGGTACTTTAGTTTATGATCTTATTTATACGCCGCGCCGAACGGGGCTCTTAAAAGAAGCGGAACGCCAGGGCTGCGAAACGCTGGGCGGTTTGTCCATGCTGATCGAACAGGCCCGGCCCAGCTTTCGCCATTTCTTTGGGGAGGCGCCCCCCAAAAACATGGATCCGACGGAGACGCTTTACGCCGCGCTCAAATCGGGGGTCAGATGATTATTCTGGGCCTGACGGGGTCAATTGGCATGGGCAAGACGACCACGGCGGGCCTTTTTGCTGATGAGGGCTGTCCTGTTTTCGATGCGGATAAAGCCGTTCACCAGCTTTACGCCAAAGGCGGCAAGGCTGTGCCGCTCATAGACGCCGTATTTCCTGACGCAGTAAAAGACGGCGCCGTAGAGCGCAGCGTGCTTGGCGCTCATATGCGGGCTGACCCACTTAATTTGAAAGTTCTTGAAAGCTTTATCCACCCCTGGGTGGAGGATTTGCGGCAGGCATTTTTTACTGCCGCACGGGAAAACAAGGCGGATATTGTCGTATTGGATATCCCTCTGCTTTTTGAAACAGGGGGAGACAGGAAAGTCGATTATACAGTGACGGTCACGGCTCCGGCGGAGGTTCAAAAAGAGCGTGTCATGGCCCGTCCGGGCATGACGGAGGAGCTCTTTGAAATGCTTCTGTCTCGTCAGCTGCCGGACTCAGAGAAACGAAGACGGGCCGATTATGTTCTGTCCACAGGCGTCTCTATTCCCGAAACGCGCAAACAGGTGCAAGAGTTAATGCGTAAGCTAAGGGCAAAAGAGGCTTAAATGAGTTCTGTCAGGGAAATTGTCTTTGATACGGAGACAACTGGTTTTAACGCTCAGGGGGATGACCGTATCACCGAGCTGGGCTGTGTGGAACTTATCGATTGGCTCCCGACCGGAGAGCAATTTCATGCCTATCTGGACCCGCAAAGAGAGGTACCGGACAAAGTCGTCGAGATTACGGGACTGACAACAGAGTTCTTGAGAGGAAAGCCTCTGTTCAAGGACAGGGCTCAGGATTTTCTGGATTTTATCGGCGACTCGACACTGATTGCGCATAATGCCCGATTTGATGAGGGGTTTATTAATGCGGAATTGGTTCGGGCCGGGTTTGACCCTCTGCCCTCGTCCCGGTTCAAAGACACTTTGGCAATGGCCAACGCCAAATTTCCTGGATCGCCCGCTTCGCTAGACGCGCTGTGTAAGCGTTTCGATATCTCTTTATCGTCACGTGATAAACATGGAGCGATTATTGACTCGGAACTTTTGGCGGCTGTATATCTGGAGTTGAAAGGGGGCCGCGCCCGCTCGCTTGGTCTGGATACGAAACCAGCAGAAACGCACGACCCTTACAGGAACGCGCCGACAAAAATGGCGCGCCAGAGACCGCAGCCGCTCAACCATTCTGCGACCAAGGAAGAGTTAGAGGCCCACCGCGCCTTCATCGGAAAAATGGGCGACGAGATGATATGGGCAAAATACTGGGAGAGAGCCGAGGCAGATGCCTAAGGCTTAACTCTCACGAGGCTCTCCAGCCGCCAGACAGCTTTTATAGGTTTCCAGTTTCTCATCTGTCAGCCCGAGAATAGGCGGAAATTCGTCCGGGAAATCTGTGACGAGAAGCTTTCCTTTCCGTAAGGGTCCGGGCCTAGCCGTTTCGCTGGCGCGCCCAATCATTCCAATATGCCCGAGTGTATTTGTTGAATTACTTACGCCGGAAATATCGCGGCCCATCCAGAGCAAGGTGTTTTCAGAGTTCAAACCGCGGCCTTCATCCTGACCCGGTGCGGAGAGTACCATATTAGGGGCCAAGGCTTGCAGCTTAGCGGCCTGTTCCGACGTGTAGGCAATGAGGATGACCTGATCACCCATTTCCTTCTCCTTGATTGCCTGGACAACCTCGGTTTCAGACGCGCTCGATTTGAAATCGATTTCCAGATAGAGCTTGTCTTTGGCGAGGTGCAAAGCATCATCCAGGGTCAAAGGCCGTTCACTCGCCAAAGTGCCTTTTCGTGATTTTAACAGGATTTTATCAAGGTCTGCGGCCATGCTGGCGGCAACCGGCCCCTGCCCTGTGCTGGTATCCTCCCACACGCCGTCATGGAACAGAAAAAGCGTGCCGTCTTTGGTTGAGGCGACATCAACTTCGGCGACGAGGTAGTTTTCATCAATCAGGCGCTGAAGCCCTGAGGCGCTATTTTCCGGCAAGTCCCAATTTTCTGAAACGCCGCGATGCGCGGCAATCAGCGCAGATTCTTCAGGAAGGCAGGCAATAGCTGTTTTTATTGAAGATATTTCGCTGTTCACCGTCATGTCGGCAGCGCTGAAGTCCGGCGCCGGCTGGGTAGCCTTTTGGCTACAGGATGAAAGGGCTAACAGTGTACCGATGGCTAATGAAAAATAAAGGGGATTGGATGTTAGGGGTCTCATAAACGAAGTCCGGTAGGGTTTACGGCTTTGCGCCGGTTCGACTTTGTCTTTATAGGCTCGGTCATGGAGAATCCAGAGACCATAAACGCGACTGGCGAGACGATTTTTTCGCTCAGCTCTGCTTCGGGCCGGGCCGGAGTGGCCGTTTTTCGCCTAAGCGGCCCGGCCTGCGCCGAGAGCGTCACCAAGCTAAGCCGTCGGTCTGTTCCAAAGCCACGCTATGCGGCTTTACGGAAGCTCATGTCGCCGGACGGAGAGCCGATTGATGAGGCTTTAACCTTGTGGTTTCCCCGGCCGGCCAGTTTTACAGGCGAAGACTGCGTGGAATTTCATACTCACGGCAGTCCGGCGGTCATTAATGGACTTAGCGAAGCTTTACTCTCATTAGGGTTGCGGCAGGCAGAGCCCGGAGAGTTTACTCGTCGGGCCGTACAGAACGGCAAGATGGATCTGACCGAGGCCGAAGGCCTGGCGGATCTGATAGACGCGCAAAGCGCGGGGCAGCGGGTTCAGGCTCTGCGGCAGATGGGCGGCGGACTGCGTGATATCTATGAAGGCTGGCGTGAACAGCTCCTGGATGCGTTGGCGCAGATTGAAGGCGAGATCGATTTCCCAGATGAAGGCGATATTCCAGACAGCCTTTCTCATGGGGCGTATGCGCCGCTGGGGGAGCTTGCGTCTGAGATGAAGACAGCTTTGGAGGATATGGGTCGCGGAGCAGCCATTCGGTCTGGATTGGATATTGCTATCATCGGCGCGCCCAATGCGGGCAAATCCACACTGATTAACGCTCTCACCCGGCGGGAGGTCGCGATTACTTCACCAGAAGCAGGAACAACACGTGATGTTGTTGAGGCGCAAATGGTGATTGCCGGCCTTCCGGTGACCCTGTCAGATACAGCCGGCTTGCGAGTTTCTGACAATGCCATAGAGGCAGAGGGCGTCCGTAGGGCTCAAAAACGGGCGGCGGAGGCCGAAATCACGATTTACGTGGTGCGTCCCGGTACAACCGAATTTGATCCGGCTATTGCCCATAGCCTAACAGAAAACGATATAATTTTTATAAATAAAACAATAGGTTATGACGATATTAGCGAAGCCAATTTTTTCGGGGCTTTAAAAGGCAATTTACTGGAACAGGGCGGAGAAACGGCGCTCCATACCCGCCTTGAGGAGATAGTGAGAGAAAACTACTCTGTGGGGCAGGATTCCGGTTTGACCCGCGCGAGACATGGCGATTGTGTCCGGCGCGCGCAGGACGCGATTTTGCGGGCCCAAACACATTTGGGGTTTGCCCCGGAACTTGCGGGGGACGATCTTCGGGTGGCTTTGCGGTCTTTATCGGAGCTGGCTGGGGAAACAGATATCGAAGCCGTGTTTGATCGTATCTTTTCGCGTTTCTGTGTAGGTAAGTAAGCGAGCTGTTACCCTCCTCTCGACAGAGTAGATGGAAAGCCTTATTGGGGCGGGAAATAACTACGGATTTTTTGTTTCACGTGAAACATTGAGTACAACCTTATGACCCAAAAATGGGATGTCATTATTATTGGGGGCGGGCACGCAGGCTGTGAAGCGGCGAGCGCATCGGCGCGGCTGGGTGCAAATACCCTTCTTTTGACACATAAACTCGAAACGATTGGCGAAATGTCTTGTAACCCCGCTATTGGCGGTTTGGGCAAAGGTCACCTGGTTCGAGAAATCGACGCTATGGGCGGTGTGATGGGGGTGGTCGCGGATCAATCCGGCATTCAGTTTCGTTTGCTAAACAGATCAAAGGGCCCTGCTGTGCAAGGACCGCGCACCCAATCCGACCGGTTTTTGTATCGCAACGCCATGCAGGCGGCGATGGCTGAGACCGAAAATCTGACTCTGATGGCGGGCGCAGCGGAGGATCTCATTGTTGAAGATGGGCGCGTTTGCGGCGTTTTACTGGAAGATGGATCGCACTTGGCAACAAGCCGGGTTGTTTTGACAACAGGAACGTTTCTGAAGGGCATGATCCATATTGGTGACACCCGCATCCCGGCGGGCCGCGTCGGCGAAGCTCCAGCTATCGGATTGAGTGAGAGGCTTTATAATCTCGGACTAGATATGGGCCGGCTCAAGACGGGCACGCCGGCGCGCCTTCGGAAAAGCTCCATTGATTGGGAGTCGCTTGAAATGCAGGCGGCTGATGCCGAGCCCATTGCCTTTTCTTTCCTGAACTCCAAAATTTCTGTCCCTCAAATTGAATGCGGGATTACCCACACAAATGCAGAGACACATAAAGTCATTCGGGACAATATTACTTTGTCATCCGTCAATAATGGGTCGATATCCGGCCGGGGGCCTCGATATTGTCCCTCGATCGAAGACAAAGTTGTTCGGTTTGCCGATCGTGACCGTCATCAGGTTTTCCTTGAGCCAGAAGGCCTTCCCGGAAACCCAGATGGAGACGTGGTCTATCCGAACGGAATTTCTTCCTCCCTTCCTGAAGAAGTGCAGGATAAATTCCTGAGAACGATGAGGAGCTTGGAAAATGTTGTCGTGGAGCGCTACGGTTATGCTATCGAATATGATTACGTGGACCCAAGAGAGTTACGCCGAACTCTGGAAGTCAAAAAGCTTGGGGGTCTGTATTTGGCAGGCCAAATTAATGGAACGACCGGATATGAAGAAGCAGGGGCTCAAGGGCTAATTGCCGGATCTAATGCGGCACTGGCGGAGCAAGGGCGAGAGGCGCTTATTCTGGATCGAAGTCAGGCCTATATCGGCGTCATGATTGACGACCTTGTGACGAAGGGCGTTACTGAGCCCTACCGTATGTTCACATCTCGCGCTGAATATAGATTGGCCCTTCGCGCAGATAATGCCGATACACGCCTGACACCTATAGCGATTGATCTTGGTATGGTGACTGAAGCCCGCGAGGAAATGTTTCACGTGAAACACGAGGGTTATGCAAAGGCAAAATCTCTGGCAGAGAGTTTGGAAGAGTCGCCTAACGTCCTCAAAAGCAAAGGTCTGTCAATCAATCAGGATGGCGTCAGCCGAAATGTAATTGATCTGTTATCCTATCCGGATATTGAAATCAGCGACCTGACTCAAATCTGGCCCGAGCTTGGCGATCTCTCAGGAGAACAAAAACAATATTTGAAAACACACGCCACTTATGCCGGATATCTGGAACGGCAGGCGCGGGATATCGAAGCTTTTCGGCGGGATGCAGGTTTGAGAATCCCCGACTCCTTGGACTATTCAAAAATCGGAGGTCTCTCTAACGAAGTGCGCCAGAAGTTGACGGCGCAACGCCCTGAAACTCTTGGGGAAGCGTCTAAAATGGAAGGCGTTACGCCTGGAGCCTTAATGGCCGTATTGGCTTTTATTAAAAAACAAAACCGTGCGGCCTGAGGACAAATTTCTGAGAGAAACCAATGTTTCACGTGAAACATTTGAGAAGTACCAACTTTGGCATAAGCTATTGGTAAAGTGGAATGCCAAGATTAATCTTGTTGCAAAATCGACACTTCCCGAATTTTGGACACGTCATGCGCTAGATAGTTGGCAGATCACCCCTTTTTTGCGAGAAAATGACAAAAACTGCCTGGATTTTGGATCAGGCGGAGGGTTTCCGGGCCTTTCTGTCGCGATTGCGCAATCCCCCATTCCGAAAGCCCGGGTGTTTTTAACGGAGTCTGCAGGTAAAAAAGCGAGTTTCTTGAAGACTGTCAGCCGGGAACTGGATTTGCCAACTGAAATTCACTCGGGCCGGATTGAATCGCTCGATCCTTTCCCGGCAGATGTCATCACCGCGAGGGCGTTTGCCCCGCTTAATCGGCTGTTTTCTTATTCCGAACGATTTATTGCCGACCACACACAGCTCATTTTATTGAAAGGAGCGGCTGTGGACGAAGAGTTGGAAATAGCCCGCACGCAATGGACATTTGAGTGTGAGGCGGTAAAAAGTTTGTCTGATGAAGGCGGCTGCATTTTAAGGATCGAAAATGTATCCCGCCGTTAAGTGACGGAAAAGGTTGATGAAATGCGCGTTATTGCGATTGTGAATCAAAAAGGCGGTGTTGGAAAAACGACAACCTCTATCAACCTTGCGGCGGCTCTGGCGTTGGAAGGCCAGTCTGTTCTCTTGATCGATATCGACCCGCAGGGCAATGCGTCTACCGGGCTGGGGGTCGGGCGTCAAAATCGAGACAAATCAATTTATCACGTGTTGACTGACGGACTTCCCCTTCGCGAATCCATTTCTGAGACCTCCGTTAGCGGCTTATCTATCATCCCCTCTCATATTGATCTGTCCGCTGCCGAAATGGAAATCGGCAATAAAGAAGGCCGGACGGTCCTGTTGCGCGACGCTATTGCCGAAATGGTACGTCAGGGCGGAGAAAAATATGATTACGTGCTCGTGGATTGCCCCCCTTCCCTCAACCTTCTGACGATTAACGCTCTTTGCGCGGCCCGATCCGTTATTGTCCCTCTACAGTGCGAGTTTTTTGCCCTGGAAGGTCTGAGTCAGCTTTTGAAAACCGTTGAAATGGCCAAAGCCAATTTAAACCCAAATCTGGTGATCGATGGCGTGATGCTGACCATGTATGACCAACGAAACCGTCTGTCCTCACAGGTGGCAGACGACGTCAGAAAGCATTTAGGCCGCGCTGTTTTTAAAACGCTGATTCCGCGAAATGTCAGAATTGCCGAGGCGCCGTCTTTTGGACAGCCGGTTCTGACTTATGATCCGACATGCGCAGGGTCAGTCGCCTATCGGCAATTGGCCGCTGAGATATTGTCCCGACATCAGAAAACAAAGTCTTCATGACTGATAATTGTTTTATTTCAAAGGTTTAGACTATGTCCAATTCTTCCAAAGATAAATCCGGGACAGAAAAAAAGAAAACCTCCGCCCGGGGATTGGGGCGGGGTCTTTCTGCCTTGATGAGTGATGTCGGCCCACTTTCTAAAGAGCAAAATGTAACTGAGAGCAAAGCCAAACCGAAAGAGCGGGGCGTAGCTGAAACCCCGGACCTCAATAGCCGCCGCGTGCAGTTTTTATCTATCGACAGATTGGAACGAAACCCGGAGCAGCCAAGAAGGTATTTTGACAAGGAAAAACTCTCCGAGCTGACGGAATCCATCAAAGCCAAAGGCGTTTTGCAGCCGATATTGGTTCGCCCTCTGTCGAATAAAGAAGATACCAGATTTCAGATTGTTGCGGGGGAACGCCGCTGGCAAGCCGCCACAGCCGCGGGCTTAACAGCCATGCCGGTTCTCATTCGGGATTTGAACGATGAGGAAGTCCTGCAAATCGGCGTTATTGAGAATGTTCAGCGCGCAGATCTCAACCCGATCGAAGAGGCCCAAGCCTATGAATCGCTGATAAACGATTTTTACCGCAAACAGGAAGAGGTGGCAGAGGCCGTCGGCAAGTCCCGCTCACATATTGCCAATATGCTCCGCCTTTTGAAACTTCCGAAACTGGCTCAGGAAATGCTGGCGAAAGGCGAAATCTCGGCCGGTCATGCGAGAGCGATTATTTCTGCTCCTGACCCCCTCGCTCTGGCCGGTGAAATCGCAGATAAGAAACTGAGTGTGCGCGAAGCCGAAGATTGGGTGCGCCGCATAAAAAAATCGGATGGAAAAGCGACGAAAGCCAGACACTATAAAGACGCCGATACTCAGGCGCTTGAGCACAAAATGACGGACGCGCTCGGCTTACAGGTCGATCTGAACCATAAAGGCCCAGGCGGCAGCCTGAAAATAACCTATAAAAGCGGCGACCAGCTTGAGGAAATCATCCGAAGGCTGAAAAGCTAAAGACGGCCCGCCGCGTCAAAATAATTATTTAGAAGACTTTTTCGTCGTGGAAGATCGTTTTGGCGGGGTCTTCATATCCACCTTTACCGGCGCTTCGGTCATAGTCAGGACGCGCTGCGGGAATGGAATTTCGATATCCGCTTTATCGAGCGTCTCTTTCATATGAATGCGAAGATCTGATGCGCGTTTGAACCAGTTATCCCCCGGCATCCAGCATCGGAAATTCATATCAATAGCGCTATCTCCAAATCCCATCACATAAGCTTCGGGCGGGGTCGGCTCTTCTGTGACGCCTTCAAAATTGGACATCGCTTCCAGCATCAAATCCCGGCATTTCGCGAGATCCGTATCATAGCCGACGCCGATATCAATAATCGCCTTCCGGTTCTGGTGCCGTCCATAATTAACAAGCTTATCTGTCCAGACCTGCGAATTCGGGACATACATGAAAAGGCCATCAAACGACTTTACGGTCGTGGCAAACAGACCAAGCTCCGTCACCGTTCCGGCGAAACCGTCCGTTTCGACAAAGTCCCCCACGGCAAGAGGGCGGAGAATCAGCATCATGACGCCGGCGGCAATATTGGAGAGCGTGTCTTTCAGCGCGAGACCAATCGCCAGGCCTGCGGCGCCAAATACGGCCAAGAGAGATGCCGGCGGTACGCCCAACTTTATCAGGAAGGCATAAAGCGTCATTGCCATAACAATGTAAAAGACAACGGAAGCTATAACAGGCCGTAATGTCGGGTCTATTTCGTGTTTTCCGAATTTGACCTTATTGACACGCCCCCTAACCCATCTCGCAAAAACCCACCCGATAACCAGTATAGCGAGAGCGGCTGCAACAGTCATAATCCCTGCAATCAGCAGAGGAAACTGTTCCGTTGTTTTGGTCCACATTTGACTAAATTCTTCCATCAATCCTAGATCCTTTTTCCGGCGTAAGAGGACAGGGCCAGTAATAGGCGGCCCATAATCGCCTCGGCGGGGGAGGCTGCGGTTTTAATCTCTCGTTCCGCCTTTTGGCTTTGTATCAGAGCGCGGCGTAACATAGTCAAAGGCCAGATGGAAAGGTGCTGCCTGAATAAATCTTCCTGCATGGCAAAGACGGGCGGGCGAAGCGATCGCAAGGCCTGCCCCATATTTTCACCGCTTTCGAGGGACATGGACGCTTCGATAAGGCGCAAAAGATGGCGCTGCAGTCCAATGAGAACGGAAACCGGATTGACCTTTCCGCTCATGGCCCGGCGATAGCTGGCATCCGCGCTTTCGACATCACCGCTTAGGGTTTGCATAACAATCGAATCTATTGAAGCGCTTTGCCCGCCGGCGGCTACCGCCCGTATGTCCGACATTGTCACAACCGCGCCTGCAGCTTTGCCATAGCCTTTATAAAGCGCCATTTTTTCAATTTCATTCGTGGCGAGGGCGTGATCGCCCTCCAGTAAGGGCAGCCAGTGTTCAAGCGCGTCGGGGTCTATCCCTATGTTCAACTCTGAAAAGGTGGATTTGATTTGCTGGGCCAGATCTTTTGCACTGGCGGCATAACAGCCGATAGAGGCAAAATTCCCAGCGGCTTCGCAGGCCTTACGGATAGCGGAACGCGGGGTCATGTCCCCGGCTTCGATGATAAGTTTGGCTTCCGCTTTTTCAGGCTCCGTATCGAATTGTTTTATGAGCTTGGAAATCACCGCGCCGTTTCGCTCGTGATCGAGGCGCAGCCTGACCAATCGGTCGTCACCAAGTAAAGACAGCGCGCTCATCTCATCGGCGAGGCGGGCCGGATCGCCAGAGAGATCATCTGCCGTCAGAATGGTCGTGCCGAACGCATCCTCATTGGGCATAAACTTTTGCGAAAGCGCCGCACTGCGGGATTTGACCAAGCCCCGATCCGGCCCAAAGAGCAACACGCCGATAATGTCAGAGGGCGGGGAGTCGAGAAATTTTGTCGCGCGCGTGCCGGTCAGTTTCATGTCGGCGGCTTCATTCGGCTTCGGGCGCGTCTTTCGAATCTGAGAAATACCCCGCCAATTTGACAATCAGGCGATCTGCCGCTTCTGCCGCTGTGGTCTGAATGGCGTTGTCATTGGATGCGATAACGCCGTAAGGATCTCTGGAAGCGGCAAAGGTTGACACCGCCGTAACGCGGCCTCTGTCGAGAATATTTCCGGTCTTAGTTTCGGTCAGGACGTAATTAGCCGTCACCGTACCGTCATAGCGAGACGCCACATCATTGGCGGAAATACCCAATCGCCCCCGGCGCCAGGACGGCGTCACGGTTAGCGTGTATTTACCGCTATTCGTTCCGACGCGGTCACGAAGACGTTGGAGGACAAAAAAGCCCGCTTCCTTGTCATTGACGTCTTTGCCGTCTTTCATGTCGACCGTAATCATCTGGAGAGGCTGCGCCCCGTCCAGCGAAAGCGCCTGAGGGGAATGCATCGGCGTAAACCCGCAGGCAGATAATCCCAAAACTCCGAGGCTGAGGCAGGCAGTGGTTAAAACAGCAAATTTACGCATAACGGGCTCCTAATTCGCTACTATATTCACAATCCGGCCCGGGACAATAATGACTTTTCGGATAGTCAGACCTTCTATGGACCGAACAACACTTTCATCCGCTCTGGCGAGCGCTTCAATGTCGTCTTTTGCCATATCGGCGGGCACATTAATTTCCGACCGTCGCTTGCCATTAACTTGAACGGGCAGGGTGACCGTGTCTTCGACCAGCATGTCCTCATCCACCTTGGGCCAGGGCGCGTGATAGACGAGGTCGTCTCCGCCAAGCGCTTGCCAGCATTCCTCGGCCAGATGCGGCATGAAGGGCGCGATTGAGCGGATAAGGATGCCGAGCGCTTCCATTTTGGCATCGTCATTGGTCTTGTATTTGGACAGAGCGTTGGTCAGCTCATATATTTGCGCGACCGAGGTGTTGAAGCGGAAAGCTTCGATGCCGCTGGTGATTTTCTCCATTGCCTTATGCGCAAATCGGCGAAGCTCAAGGGCCTCGCCCGAAGCGTTTGCGGCTACGACCATTGGGTCGCCTTTTTCAACACCCGCGACAAGTGACCAGACCTTTTTGGAAAACCGCCAGGCGCCGATAACGCCGGATTCTGTCCATTCCACATCCCGCTCGGGCGGAGAGTCGGAGAGCACAAACCAGCGCGCCACATCTGCGCCGTAAGTTTTTATAATATCGTCCGGGTCGACGACATTTTTCTTGGACTTCGACATCTTGATGACATCGCCCTTGGTGACGGGCTTGCCTGAATTCAGATTGATAAGCTGTCCGTCTTTTTCATCGACATCAGCAGGAACAATAAAGTTCCCGTCTTCATCGGTAAAGACTGCGTGAGTCACCATGCCCTGAGTGAACAGACCCGCAAAAGGTTCGCCGCTTGGCAAGTCGAGCAGGCCGCAATCGCGCAGGCCGCGCGTAAAGAAACGCGCATAGAGAAGGTGAAGCACGGCATGTTCCACGCCGCCGACATATTGATCGACGGGGAGCCATTCGCTCGCCGCTTTTTTATCAAACGGTCTATCGTCCGTATTGCCGCCGGCAAAGCGCGCAAAATACCAGGAACTATCGGCAAATGTATCGAGCGTATCCGTTTCGCGCCGCGCCGCTTTTCCGCATTTCGGGCAATCGACATGTTTGAATGTCGGATGGCGGTCCAGAGGATTACCCGGAATGGTCAGGTCGATATTATCATAGGGCAGGGCAACTGGCAGGTCTTTTTCCGGTACGGGCAGGGCGCCGCAATCCTCGCAATGAATAACCGGAATCGGGCAGCCCCAATAACGTTGGCGCGACACGCCCCAATCACGCAGACGGTAATTTGTCACGCCGTGACCAAAACCAACTTCCTCGATAGCATCGATAGCTTTCGGAATACCTTTTTCTTTATTCAAACCATTTAGGAAGTCGGAATTAAATAATATGCCTTCGCCCGTATAGGCTTCGTTTTCGACGTCATAACTCTCCGCGCTCTCGCCCTCAGGGAGAACCACCGGAGTCACGTCGAGATCATATTTCCGCGCAAAATCAAGGTCGCGTTGATCATGAGCCGGACAGCCGAAAATCGCGCCGGTCCCATACCCCATCAAGACAAAGTTCGCGATCCAGACAGGAAGGGTTTTGCCGTCTATAAAAGGATGTTTAACTTTCAATCCCGTATCGAAACCAAGCTTGGGGGCAGTCGCAATGGCTTCTTCGGTTGTCCCGATTTTTGCGCAATCTTTCCGAAAACTTTCGATTTTAGAGTTTTGCTTAGCTAGTTTTTTCGTAAATGGGTGGTCAGGTGAAAGCGCAATAAAGGATGCGCCGAAAAGTGTATCAGGGCGGGTTGTAAAAACTTCAACGCCCATTTGAAACGGATTTTCAGTTGTTGCTAGAATGGCCTCAGGAGGCCCATAATCAGTAACCTCTAATATGTTTTGATGGGGTTCAGCCTCTGGTGAGGGCTGTAAATGTGCAAACGAGTAAGGTCTTGCCCATTCAAACCGCATCTCCAGCCCTTCGGACTTGCCAATCCAATTGGCTTGCATGGTGCGGACCTTTTCCGGCCAGCGATCCAGTGTATCGAGGCCTTCGAGAAGTTCTTCCGCGTAATTGGTAATTTTGAAAAACCATTGATCCATGTCGCGCTGCTCGACGACCGCGCCGGAGCGCCAGCCCTTGCCGTCAATGACCTGTTCATTGGCAAGCACGGTGTTATCGACCGGGTCCCAATTCACCTTGGCGGTTTTACGGTACACAAGACCCTTATCCCAGAATTTCAGGAAAATGGCCTGTTGCTGCTTGTAATAAGCCTCGTCGCAGGTCGCGAATTCGCGCGACCAATCCAGCGCAAAGCCAAGCCGCTGCATCGGCGCGCGCATGGCGTCGATATTGCCGTAAGTCCAATCTTTCGGATGGCCGCCGTTTTCCTTGGCCGCGTTTTCGGCCGGCATACCAAATGCATCCCAGCCCATCGGGTGGAGCACTTCAAACCCTTGCGCTTTTTTATAGCGCGCGACGACATCGCCCATGGCGTAGTTACGGACATGGCCCATGTGAATGCGGCCAGAGGGGTAAGGAAACATTTCGAGCGCGTAAAATTTCGGTTTGCCGCTATCGTCCTTGGCGCGGTAAACATCGCGTTCGGCCCAGACGTTTTGCCAGCGCGGCTCGACTTCTGCGGCATTATATCGGGATGTGTCTTTATCGGACATGAAAACTCTCGAACTCATTCAGATTATGATTGTAAACCTGTCTCTATAGCATCAGGCGCGAGGCGCAACGGCCCTAATGCCGCGCGGGCTAACAAAAATCCCGGCCCACAAACGAAAATCCCGGCACGCGGGGACCGGGAGAATTCACTTCACAGCTTTCCAAAATGCCTATTGGCTATCGACGGTCGCGATATAAAGCTGGCGGGCGCGTGTCAGGATAGAGTTTTCGATCTGACGAGCCGTATCGGCATCAACCGACGCGTCTGACCAGCCTGCGGGGCCGCGGGTTTGTTTGAAAATTGAGGCTTTCAACGCATCTGCGCGAAGCGCTGTGTCCAGAATATAGACATTGGCCTTGAAGCGCTCATTCGGGGCATTTTCAGACGCATACCAGTCTGTGACGATCACGCCGCCAAACGGATCGACTTCGGCCAGAGGCATAAAGTTGAGCGTTTCGAGAGACGCGCGCCACAAATAAGAATTCACACCCATATTCGGCGCTTGCGTTTGAGAGACAGCGCGGGCTTTTTTCTTGCCGCCAATACCTAGTGTGCCGCAGGCGGACAGGGCCGGGGCCGTGATAAGGGCAAAGGCAGCACTCAAAAGGAGAGGGCGTGAGAATTTGAAAGACATTTAAGGCTCCGAATATAAGAAAGCTTTTGCGGCTTATAACGTAAAATTTTGACAGGGCCAGACTCTGTTTGCAGGAAAGCGGTTTGGGCGGACAGAGAAAAACCCCTTAAGACTGCAGATTTTAAACTTTGTTAACCATTTTTTAGGGGGGACTCTGCCACACAAAAGGTTAATGCGGGCCTGTTGTGATTCTCTAGGCCCCAACGACAGAAAGCAGGAAGGCGGCAGATATTGACCCAGTCAAACTCATATGACGATCAGTCCCGGTTTGCTGCGCCTCGCTATGCTTATTTTCTAGGGCCGGTCATCGTCGCGGTTCTTGGCGGTATGACCATCGCCAGCGCGCAGTCGCCTTTTGCAAATACCGGAAATTCGCAGGCGTGGGAGACGCCCGAAACTCAAGCGCCTCAACCGCAGAGACGGGACCCGTCCCCGCAATATCGCGCGCCAGAGCAAAATTCTCAACGAGCCGTAACGTCTCAAGCGTACCCACCTCAAAACGCGCCCGCGTCCCGAGCAGCTCAACCCTCTCAAACACAAGCCCTGCAAAACTATCCCCCCAGCAGCGGATCCAGCCCGTATCAATATAGCGGCGCGCCTTCGGCCTCTCCTTTTGCGCCGTCCAAACCCGCGCAATACGGGACAGGCCAATATCCACAGACGCGCTCAACGCAGCCCAATGCCTATGTCCCGCCGGAGCAGTTACCGGGCCGTGGATATCCTGCGCCGCAGGGCTCGCCCTATGGCCAGACCTATAATCAGGCCTATGGTCAAGCCGCCCCGCAAAACTATCCTCCCCAAAGCGCTCCGCCGCAGAACTACCCTCCGCAATCCGGGCCTATGGCGCCGCGAAGCTGGAAAGACAGAATGGGGCTCGGTAATCTGACAACAATTCTCAGAGGCTTTATCAAAGGCGGCGTGGCGGCTGTCACCCGCGACGATGATGTGTCCTCAGAGTCCGACTGGAGCGAGGAGTTTGTCGGCGACGCCAAAGCGGAGTTTGAAGTCAGCGCGATCACCGATACAGGCTATGAATACGGCATAAATCTCGAGGGGCGGGCGCAATATGATAAATTCCGCCGCGGCTTTGGCGGCCGGATTACAGATTGTCCGCCGACCGTCGCGGGCTGTTCTTCGGCCCTGGTGAACGGCGTTCCGACCGCGCTTCGCGGACACACCTCCCGTTTCTACACCGATGGTCCGGACGTGGCCGAAGACGGACGCATTGCCCTCGAAAGCGCCCACTTATTCCTTCGCAGCGCTTATGGCGATGTTACAATTGGGCGCGATGACGGGGCGGCTTATTTGTTCAGTCTCGGCGCGCCAAGTCTTCTGGCTGTGGGGGCGTCAAACTCTTCTGTCGACTATACAGGGCTTGATAGCGTCAAAACCGTCAATGACGCGTCCGGATTTTCAGAGAAGGTTACCTATACCAGCCCGCGCCTTTTGGGTGATAGCATTGGCTTTGGCGTGCAATTTGGCGGATCCTACGCCCTCAATGCCCGCGCCTGCGGCGTCGATTATTGCGTCAAACGCAATGACGAAACCGGAACATTGGCTCCTGATCTGGAAGATATTTTCGAAGTCGGTCTGGCTCTCGACAGAACATTTGATAACGGCCTCTCCATTGAAGGCACGGCGACATATGCCAGAGGGTCAGAACAAAGCGGATTTGCCGGTCTGGATGATCTGGAAAGCTTTAATCTCGGGGCCGAGGCGTCCTGGATGGATATCACGCTTGGCGGATCATTTCTGCAATCCAATAACGGACTGCAAAACGGGGATTATGAGGCTTGGGACATTGGCGCCACCTGGAAGCCCTCTGACCTAGGCGTGACCCTTGGTTATGGCCATGCCAAGGATAAAAACGTCAATCTGACATCAGACCAATTTGTCGCCGGACTCACATATGACTTTGATAAATTCAGAGTGGGGGCAGGGGCCCAATATATTGAGCGCGAAACACAGGGCCTTTCAGGCACCACTTTGAGTCCGCAAAAGGAAAAAGCGACAGCGCTCTTTATTGAAGGCGGCTTCGAGTTTTAAGAACCCCTATTTTGTGAAAAGCTCCGGCTCCGCCGCCGCCATTTTCGCCCAATTGGGTTTCCGCTTGAACCACGCCTCCACAAAAGGGCAGCCGGGTACAACCTTATAGCCCAGATCGCGGGCGTCTTCGGACATGGCTTTGACAAGGGCCGTCCCGACGCCTTTGCCGCCCATGGATTTCGGCACGCCCGTATGATGGGCATTATAGAGATTATCGGAAATATTGGATAAAACCAATTCCGCCTCGTCCGAGTGGTCCGGCAGTGTGGCTTTGAACGTAATTGTGTCGCCGCCTTCTTCTTTGGTGATATCTATGTCTTTATCGGCCATTTTTGTCTTCCTTCAGGGCCCCGATAGCTGCAATTCCGGCAATATTTGTACCTATTAAGGCTGGGGCCGTTTGAACCGTGACCCCGCCCAGTGCAAAAATCGGGACATCCCATTTTTGTGTTCTCTGTTTTAACGCGTCAGTCCCGATGGGCGTTCCTGCACTGGGACTTTCGCTCGGAAAAATAGCGGACACCAGTAATCCGTCCAAAGCGGGCAGGGGCTCTGAATAGCGACCCTCTTTTATCGCCGCCAGCGTCAACAGGGCGCCGGGGTCATCGCTTCGCTTTTTGGTAATTCTTCCGAGATCAGCGCTGCGTTTAAAATGATGACCATCGGAAAGATCGGAATGGGTTTCAGAGCGAATAAGAAATTGCTGAGATTTGGCCCTCGTAATTTCCCGCAGCGCTTTGGCAAGTTGGGCGTCAAAGGTCTCAAACCGATAGATAACTGCGCAATGCTCCGGCAGGGCCTTGGCCCAGCTAATTATATCAGGCGTTCGAACCGGATCGCTCAGAGCGATAAGCGGGGAAAGACGGCAGGACTTAGAGTATGCCTGCCGAATTTTTAGCGCCTCCCGCCCTAAGGGATGGCTTTGCAAACCCGGCCAGGTTTCGTAAGGGGATGTCATGCCAGATACGACCACATCCGATACTACCACATCCAATATTAAGTCCAAGCGGGAAGAGGTTTTAAACCGAATGGGCGAGGCGGCAAAGCGTTCAGACCGCTCGGCCGAGGATATTGCCTTGGTCGCGATCAGCAAGGTGCAGCCTGACGCGCGGGTCGCGGCTATGCTCGAAACGGGACAGAAGATATTTGGCGAAAACCGGGTACAGGAAGCGCAGACCCGCTGGGGAGACACGTTCCAGTCTCAACGGGATGGGCTGGAACTGCGCTTGGTAGGCCCCCTGCAAAGTAATAAAACCCAGGACGCCGTCGATCTGTTTGATGTGATTGAAACGGTGGACCGAGAAAAACTCCTTAAAACCCTGGCCAAGGCGAAAGAGACGGCAGCCAATTTCCCGCGCCTTTATGTACAGGTGAACACAGGGGAGGAGCCGCAAAAGTCCGGCCTTTCACCTGAAGACCTTCCGACCTTCATCAAAAAAATGCGAGAGGAATATGATCTGACACCCGAAGGGTTAATGTGTATCCCTCCTCTGAATGAAGCGCCGTCACCGCATTTCTGGCTGCTCAAGAAATTGGCCGCGGATGTCGGAGTTGAAAAGCTTTCCATGGGAATGAGCGCCGATTTCGAAACAGCGATTGAAATTGGCGCCACGTCCGTGCGCGTCGGGTCAGCCTTATTCGGCGAGCGCGATTATTCATAAAGCCTGACCGCCATGTCTTGCTGTAGATGCGGCAGGAGGCGCGTCATGTCTTCCGGCGCAAATGCAATGCAGCCCAAAGTCCGCCGGTCATCCGGCTGCGCGATATGAAGGAAGACGGCGCTGCCCAAGCCGGCAGTCGGCGGGCTGTCATTATGGCTTATGACGAGAACAATATCATAAGCCCCGTCCTCTCGCCAAAGGGCTTCATGGCTCGCATTACAGGGGAGCTTGATAAAGCGATTATAGGCCGGGTCGGTAACGTCATCTGCCCAACCGTCAAGTTTTTCCATCGCCCGCCATGTAAGTGGGGCCTCAAAGTGCCGCGGCGGTCCGGGCAGTCTGTCCGCCCGGTAAAATCCCCACCGCAGATGATATAGACCAAGAGGGGATTTTGCATCCCCTTCACGGCCTTTGGCACCGTCAATATAGCCGCCCTTTCCAATGCGGCAAGGCAGGACAAGCTCTCCAAGGTTGGCGGTTTCTGAGGCGCAATTAATTCGTAATTCGGGTTTTTCACTCATGCACGCCTCTCTTTTTTGTGATGCCACTTGTATGAACTGCGATTAGCTTTAAGGCTGTTGAGGGAATAAAACACGCCAAAACTTGAGAATTTCCGCTAAAGGACGACTATTATGGCTGTGAAAAAAAGACTTCTACTGGTCGATGATGATGAAACTCTGCGGGCCGAGCTGGTAGATCAATTCGCGGTTTATGATGAGTTTGAAACCGTCGATGTCGGCACCGCGACGGACGGTATCAAAACCGCGAAAAACCAGACATTTGATTTGATCGTTCTGGATGTGGACCTTCCGGACATGCTGGGCACCGAGGCCTGCGAGTTGATGCGAAAGGCCGGCGTCGCGGCGCCTATTGTCATGCTGACCGGAAATGACGGCGAAATGAACGAAATTCTGGGCCTGAATTCCGGGGCGAATGATTATGTCACCAAACCGTTTCGGTTTTCTGTTCTGCTTGCCCGTTTGCGCGCGCATCTGCGTAGCTTCGAGCAAAGCGAAGAAGCCATTTTCCAGATTGGGCCTTATGCCTTCAAACCTGCCTTCAAGCGCCTCACCCCGCCACAAGAGGAAGGCGCGCGCCCGGTGCGCGATATTCGCCTGACTGAAAAAGAAACCAATATTCTGAAATATCTTTACCGCGCGGGCGGAAAGCCTGTTGCGCGCGAAGAGCTGTTGGAAGAAGTCTGGGGGTATAATTCCGGCGTCACAACGCACACGCTGGAAACCCATGTTTACCGCCTACGCCAGAAAATCGAGCCTGAGAAAGGCGTGGCGACCTTGCTCATGACAGAACCAGGCGGCTACCGGCTGGCTTTGGACTAATTAATTTTAAATTTTCAATCGTAATTAATGTCTGATTTTACGCCCATTTCTGAATATTTCTCGCCGAGTCCGGAAGACTTTCACTCGAAAATTCGCCCCCTCGGCCAACCTGCTATTTTGAGGCGGGTCTGTTTGGACTGGCCTCTGATTAAAAAGGCGAAAAAAGGCCCCGCAGCCTTATTCAGCTATTTGAGCGCCCAAGAAACGGGCCGCGAACTTCAATCTCTTCTGGCTCCGCCGGAGGTTAAAGGTCAGTTTTATTATTCAGAAAACTTTCGAACACAGAATTTTGAATATGTGCCGCAAACACTTTCGGCTGCGCTTCAGGACATTTTGAGAGAGTCGGCGGAAATTGGGTCGCCGTCACGATATGTGCAGTCTGTTCCAATGGCAGATTATATGCCTAGCGTTATTGCAGAAAATGTCATGCCTTATTTGAAGGATGTAGCTCCCAGAGCCTGGATCGGCGGAGAAACAACGGTTCAGACCCACTTTGACCCAAGCGAAAATATTGCTCTCGTAGTGATGGGGGAGCGAACCGCTACACTTTTCCCGCCGGAACAATTGTCAAATCTTTATCCCGGACCCCTCGAGACAGCTCCGGGAGGTGTTTTTGTCAGTACAGCAAATGTCGAGGAACCGGATTTTGAAAAACACCCCAGGTTTGAAAAGGCTTTGAGCGCAGCCCTTCGGGGAAAGCTGAAAGCCGGAGACGCGCTTTATATTCCCTATGGCTGGTGGCATCATATGCAGGCAACAGCCCCGCTTAATATGCTCATAAATTATTGGTGGTCAGACAGCCGCCCTCTGACAAACAACCCAAAAGCCGCTTTGCTTCATGCAATTATGGCGTTTCACAGCCTTCAACCCGAAGAAAGATCTGTCTGGCAGGGTGTTTTTGAAAGATTTGTATTTCGCCCCGAGGACGAAACGCCAATGTCCCATTTACCTGAAGAGGCAAGAGGTATGCTTGGGGGGCTAAGTGAAGCAGACCGCCGGGCCGCGGCGCATCAATTACTCACAGTTTTGGGGCCTATTCTGGGTTTATCTCCCCCGCCCCTCTCCTAACCTAATCTGTTAAATCCATGACCTGCGTAATCGGAACGTGGTCTGACGGTTTTTCCCAAATCCGGCAAGGCGTGTGGATTTCGTACCCCTCTCGACCCACCGCTTCGACGCAGGGTTTGAGCGCTGGGCTGACCCAGATGTGGTCCAGACGGCGGCCCCGGTTTGATTTCATCACGTCCCGCGCGCGGTAAGACCACCAGCTGTAAAGTTTTTCGTCGTCTTCGCGAAACAGCCGCGCCGTATCCGTGAAGTCATGCGTCGCTTGAAGCGTAGCCAAGGTTTCGACTTCCATAGGGGTATGGCTGACCACTTTCAAAAGCTGTTTATGACTCCAAACGTCATTTTCATGCGGCGCGATATTAAAGTCTCCGACCAGGACCTGCTGGTTATCGCCCTTGGCAAAGCGTTCGGTGAAATAAACGCGCATGGTCTCAAGAAAATCAAGCTTGTGCCGAAACTTATCATTTATTTCGGGATCAGCGATATCTCCGCCGGCGGGAATATAGAAATTATGAAATTCAAAGTCCTGATCGCAATTTTCGCCTTTGGCGATAACGCGTGTACTGACATGGCGGGCATGATCCAGCGGACAGAAGCTGGTCGGCAGGCGCTCCATGGGTAGGCGGGAGACTGTCGCCGCGCCGTGATAGCCTTTTTGTCCGGACACTTCGATATAGGGATAACCGGCTTCTTTGAACGCCTCGAAAGGAAATTGCTCTTCCTGGCATTTGATTTCCTGAAGGCCAAGTATATCCGGTTTCTGCTCCTCTAAAAAACGGATGACCTGATCGATCCGGAGACGAACGGAATTTATGTTCCAGCTGGCGAGTTTAATTTTCATAAGAGCAGGGATAGGCGGTTCAGGGCGCAATTGTAACCCTAAATGCCGCAATTTTAGGCCCTGTTTCCCAACTGTTTTCATGTTAGGTTTCATCTCGTGAAAAATGAATATGATATATTGATTGTCGGGGGTGGTCTGGTGGGTCAGGTGACAGCCCTGGCCTGCGCCAAACTTGACGGGCTGAAAATTGCTCTGGCAGATGGGCGGGATATTCTATCCAATACGTCCGGACAAGATGACGGCCGGGCCTCCGCGTTGTCTGCGTCTTCACTGCGGTTTTTAAACCGACTTGAATTGCCGCTTTCCAACCATTTGCAGCCGATGCATGACATGCTGATTACTGACGGAAATGTCGGAGACGATCCGGTTTGGCGATTGCATTTCGGGCCCGAAGTCTCTGACTCCGATACGGCTCAGATGATTGAGAACAAGCAGCTTTATTTAGCCCTGCAAGAGAAGCTCAAGTCAGCCGATCAGATAGACATAATCTCTCCGGCGCAGGTAAAAAATGTCACTCACACTATTTCCGGCGTAACGGCGGAAGTTGACGGTAAAAGCGTTACGGCAAAACTTCTCATTGCCGCGGACGGCGCGAAGTCAGGAATCCGGGGCGGCGCAGGCATCGCCATAGACGGGCGGCATTACGGACAAAGTGCTCTCGTCACAACGATCTCCCATAGCCTCCCGCATGACGGCCTGGCTTTGCAGCGTTTTTTGCCGGGCGGGCCGTTGGCCGTCCTCCCTCTCACGGGCCAGCGCAGCCAGATTGTCTGGAGCGATAAGAGCGCGGCCGTGAAAGCGGCAATCACCATTTCCGACGCCGACTTTTTGACGGAGCTGACTTTGCGGATTGGCGATCATCTCGGCGAGCTGTCTTTGAGCGCGCCGCGCCAAAGCTATCCACTTCACCTTCAACTCGCGCAGGATTATGTCGCAACACGCCTGGTTCTGGTCGGGGATGCGGCTCACGTCATTCATCCGCTCGCGGGTCAGGGGCTAAATCTGGGTCTGCGCGACGCGGCGACCTTGCATGATGTTCTCAAGTCTGCGCGGCAAACAGGGCAGGATATTGGCGGGGCCATATTGGGAGATTATCAGGATTGGCGGCGGAGCGACGTGACGGCGCTTGCCACCGCGACAGATGGGCTGTCTTATATATTCAATCCGTCTACATCTCCGTTACGCCGTCCTTTTGGCAAGGCGCTAGGCCACATTCGGCGATTAGGTCTTAGCGCCGTTAATGGGTCCGAGGGCCTGAAAGACCTGATTATGCGAGAGGCGGCAGGGGACTTAGGTGACCTGCCTGAACTTTTAAGCAAATAAACTCAGTTTTTTATTGCCCCCTCTTCCGATATGGAACGTAACTAAGTTACCATCGGACATTGTGCCCCGTTCCGATGCTTTGCCCTGTCACCTTCGCGTGTCAGGGCATTTTATTTGAAGTTTAGCGATTTCAGGAAGCTTTCCTTTCGACCTCGCCAGCGGACACCTCGAAAAACTGTGCGCGCCCCTGAAACGCCTCAAACAAATGACGGTCTGTGCCGGTCATAAAAAGTTGCGTCTCCAGGGCGAGGAGCTCCTCTATCATGGCGGCGCGGCGCCCTTCATCCAAATGGGCCGCCACTTCATCCAGAAGTAATATCGGTTTACGGCCTTGTTGCGCTCCCGATTGTTTAGACCGCGCCTGAGCCAGAAATAATCCGATTAACAAAGCTTTTTGTTCTCCGGTAGAGCAGTCTTCGGCGGGCATGGACTTGGCTATATGCGTTACTTTTAGATCGGATCTATGCGGTCCTATCAAGGTGCGCCCGGCCCGCTGGGCAAGGCTCCGGCCATCTCGCAGGGCTCGCCGAAGACTTTCTTCTACCACCTCAACATTTTGCCCTTCCAGAATTGCGGTTTCATAGTCTCCGTCTAGCGACAATCCGGCCTTCGGAAAGACGGTGTCACGCGCCGCAATTTCATCGCGAAGCGCTGTCAGAGTTATGGCGCGGGCCTCCGCAATTCGCGCGCCGTGATAGGCGAGATCCGTTTCCAAAGCGTCAAACCAGCGGGAATCATTGATTTGATCCGAAAGCAGACGGTTGCGTTCCGAACGGGCTTTTTCATAGCGGGAGCTTGTCAGCCCATGTCCGGAGTTATGCGCCATGGCGAATCTATCCAGAAATTTTCGGCGGTCTCCGGCCGGGCCTGTAAAAAGTCTGTCCTGGGCCGGGGTCAGCCACATTAGATTAAGTCGTTCCGCAAGCTGCGTCCCTGTCGCCGGGCTGCCATCTACACGAAGCACGCGGCGTCCGGGGTGTTCTGGAATTTGGCCTATATTGATACGGGTTTCATCCGGGAGGGTGACATTCAGGCCCCAGGCCGGGGCCTGCCCGGCGCCATCCCGTCTTGCAATATCGCTGACTTTTGCGCGCCGCAGACCGCGTCCGGGCGAAAGAAAGGAAAGCGCTTCAAGAAGGTTGGTTTTACCTGAGCCGTTCGGGCCGTAAAGTACAACAGGTTCCGGCCCGAAATTGATATCCAGCGAGCTGTAATTGCGAAAGTCTGAAAGGCGTAGAGACGCGATATAAGTCACACGTCACCTATAAATTCAAAAGCCTTCAAACCTTAAACACGAAGCGGCATGAGCACAAAAAGAGCGTCCGGGTCTTCGCTGTCTTTGACCAAAGCCGGGCTGGCCGGGCTGTCGAGATAGAAAGTCGCGTCGCGGCCTTCGATCTGCGCCGTCACATCAAGCAAATATTTGGCGTTGAACCCTATTTCCAGCGCCTCTTCGCTGTAATCGACTTTAAGCTCTTCGCGTGCATGGCCGGATTCAGGGTTATTCACTGTCAGAGCCAGATTGTCGTCGCCCAGGCCCATTTTAATAGACCGAGATTTTTCTGCTGAAATGGTCGAGACGCGGTCTACGGCATCAGCGAAAACTTTGTTGTCGATGGTCAGTTCTTTCGGGTTGTTCTTTGGGATGACCCGCTCGTAATCCGGGAAAGTACCATCTATCAGTTTAGACGTCAGAACCGCGTTTCCGGTTGTGAAGCGGATTTTGGCCTCGGACACGCTGATGGCGACTTCGGCGTCAGAGCCGTCAATCAGGCGGCGAATTTCCGCAACTGTTTTGCGCGGGACAATGACGCCGGGAAGTCCGTCTGCGCCGGCAGGCAGCTCCGCCTCGGCCAGAGCCAAGCGGTGGCCGTCTGTTGCGACGCAGCGTAATTTACCCGCATTGGCGTGCATATAAATGCCGTTGAGGTAATAGCGCGTTTCTTCGGTCGAGATGGCAAATTTTGTTTTGTCGATCAAACGCAGCAGAGCTTTGGCCGGCAGAACGAACTCATGTGTAAAGCCTTCCGCCGTCATTTTGGGGAAGTCTCCGGAGGGCAATAGCGGCAGAGTGAAGTGGGCGCGCCCCGCATCGACGTCGAGACGGTCTTCACTATTTATCTGCAAAACCACCTGCGCTCCGTCAGACAGTTTACGAACAATGTCATAGAGCGTATGGGCCGGGGCAGTAATCTGGCCCGGTTGGCTGACATCGGCCTCTGTCGCTTCGGACATTTCAATATCAAGATCGGTCGCCACCATATTAACCTGGCCTTCTTCGGCGGTTATCAGGACATTGGACAAAATCGGGATCGTGTTGCGGCGTTCCACAACATTCTGGACATGGCCCAAGGCCTTCATCAAGGCGCTGCGTTCAATGGACAGTTTCATCTGCTATGTTCCATTCTATTTGGCATGTGGGAAAGGCTTTCGACCCCTTCCGAAAACGTGGAGGCTAACCATAATCATGCGTGGGTTATAGGCAAGAGGCAATGCCGTGAGAGGTGGGGAGAAATTACGCTTTGAGCCAGAGAAAGGGACTCCGGCAAAATTGAATTTCAAAATGTGCTAATGCCGCTCTTTTCCATAAATCCGGACTTCAGGCGCAATAACAGACTGTCATCGGCATAGGCAGTATAGGGGAGGCTGTAACTCTGAGCGTCTTTGTTCTTCCATGAGGTCTCAAAATAGCTTTGGGCCTCTGAAAAGACCTCCGCCTCTGCCGGCCCTGTCACGACCACATTGGTTTCCAGATTATAATTATTTATATTGCGGCGCGTATAATTGGCTGATCCGGCAATCATGACGGACTCCCCTTGCTCAGCTGTGAGCAGAAGCATTTTTGTATGAGACTGCTCCCCTTTAACATTGGCCCAACGAATTTTTATGTCCTGTTTGTGAAGTTTGGCCGCAACAGGACGGTTGGGAACGCCGTCTTTTTCATGACCGAATGCATCCTTATTAGGATCCAGTAGTAAACGCAGATTCGCGCCCCGTTCCTTGGCCGCCAGGAGAGCCTCAATAATGTCGTCTTCGGAGAGATAGAACATTATCAAATCTATCTGATCGCCGCGGCCGGCCGCGTTTATATGGTTGAGCACAGAAGCTTTGATGGCGCGCTCCGTGACGATTTGAACGTAAGCTTCGGCGTCACGTTGAGGCGCGGGCTTGGGCAAGGGGATGGGGGCCCGGCCCGATAAAGCCAAAACCGCATTTTCGGTTTTAAGCAAATCTATCGCGGCTGCGCCCGTAAAACGGACGGCTGTGTTTCGATGAGCGCTACTGCCGTCATGGGGATTTGCCGAAGTGACAAGACCGGCGTAACCGGACGGTGTATCGGCGAAGAGGGTTTTTCTGTGATTGGCTTTGAAATTGGCGAGCGCCAAATAACTACGCGCAGTGACCTTGCCCTGCCCCAGCGGGTTCGGAAATACACCTCCTGTTTCATTGCCAAACGGGCGAATAAAAAGTCGCCAGAACCAGGAATAGATCGGATTGCTATCCCGCAATGGCGCAAGGTCAGTCATCACGACATCAATTCCTGCCGCCCGCATGTCCTGAAAATACGCCGACTCCTGCCCTCCGTAAATTGTATTCAGGGGGTCAGTGATGACCACAATCCGGATATCGGGATAGGCGGCCTTTTGCGCTAAGAGAGCCGCCGTCAGTTCCGAGGAGAGAAGGCGGTGCCTTTCCGGCTGCGGGCCTTGAAAGTCATTGAACAAAAACATGTCCAATATAACGAGCCGCCGGGCCTCGCCTATAAGTTCAAAAACAGCGTCAAAGATTTCGTGATCAAGCTGGCGGTTTCCGGCCTCATCTATCCAGGAATTATCGCCGAGAAAGGTCACTTCTGAAGCCGGGAATTTCTGGCCGGTATGGGCAAGGCCTTCCGGTAAGGGTTTATAGCTGTGACAAGCCGCAAAAAATGCGATAAAAACAAAAATAAGAAGGGCAATAGACCTTTTAAGATATTTCATATCAGGATCAAATCCTTGCCCCGGGAATAAAGGCCTATCAAAAGCCCCGCCCCCAAGAGGGCGCGGCCCTTATGCCTTTAAAACGCCTTCAACCGTTTCAATTTGCGCGTTGAATTCCGTATCCGCTGCGCGAAGCTCATCTATTCGTTTGACGGCGTGCATCACCGTGGTGTGATCGCGTCCGCCAAAACGTCTGCCGATATCGGGCAGGGAGCGCTTGGTCAGTTTTTTGGACAGATACATGGCGACCTGCCTTGGGCGGGCAATGACCCGCGCGCGGCGCTTGGACGTCATATCTGTGAGCGTAACATTAAATTCCTCGCAGACGGCGCGTTGAATTCGGTCAACGGTCAGGCGTTGTCCGGCCATGTAACGAGAGTCTGACAGGGTTTCCTGCACAGTTTCCAACGTAATTGGCGTGCCGAGAAATTCGCTTTGCGCCACAATCTGGTTAAACGCGCCTTCGAGGTCGCGCGGCGTGGCATTCATGCGCGCCGCAAGATGGTCGCGGGCGGTTTGCGGGATGGCGAGAGCCGGATTTCCGGAAGCCCGGCGGCGCTGGATCAAACGATCCAATATGCGCAGACGCAATTCGTAATCCGCCGCGCCAATGCGGCAAACCAGACCGGAGGATAGATAGGATTTCAATCGATCAGATGCTTTGTCGATTTTATCGGGGTGACGGTCAGCGGCGATCAGAATCTGACGTCCCTGCGCGACCAGGCTGACTAATGTGTGGAGGAGCTCCTCCTGAGAACCGGGCTTATCTGCGATAAAATGGGCGTCGTCGATAATCAGAAGATCCACATCGCGAAGACTCTTTTTAAAGTCATCTATGGCGTCCCGACCTCCGCCGCGAACGGAAGAGACAAAGGCGGACACGAAACTTTCCGAAGAAATCAGTTTTACGCGATAATTCGGATCAGACTCTGTGATCGCGTCCTCAATGGCATGAAGCAAATGGGTTTTGCCCATGCCGTTGGCGCCGTGAATAACAATAGGATTATATTGCGGCGCGCGGCAGGACGCAATCTGGCGCGCCACGGCAAAGGCCAGCTCGTTAGATGCGCCCACAACGAAATTATCAAAAGTAAAACGGTCCCGCGGGTTTTCGGTTTTAGGGGCGGATGTTTCTAAACTGGCTTGAGCCGCCTGACGTGCGGACGGATTAATCGGCCTTAAAGGCTGCGCGGTATCGACCGATTTATGTGAGCCCTGACCTCTTGACTGGCCGCTTGTTTGGGCCGTCCGATCAGTTGCTGCGGAAAAAATAATATCACGCGGCGGCGCGACCATATCATATTTTTTCCAGAGACGGCGCACTGTGTCCGCATAATTGGATTCAATTTTGGACGCAATGAAACGCGAGGGAGCCGCAAGAGTCACGATACGGTCATTGGCCTGGCTAACGCGGAGCTGGCCCGTCCAGGAGCGGTGCACATTAGGTCCGAGCGCATAGCCAAGATCGGTTTTTACTTTTGCCCACGTATTGTTAGCACTCTTCAAAGGCGGTTCTCCCGTATATAAATCGGGTGTGGTATTTTGATTAGAAATATTGGACAGTTTGGGACTGACTTTCGCATCCTGCATTGAAATTTACTCCGCACGAACCCAGAGGGTAAATTGACTAAACCCTTGATTATTATAAATATTTCATGGATCCAACCGGGAAGGTGATACCCTTCTCCGTCCAGAACTCCCTCGACCGCCAGCTTCCCCCCATGGCCGCTGACCTCCCTAATAAACCGACTCTTTTCGCTCCCGTCAACGGCGAAAAGTCCTGATTCTTTATGCCTTTTCTGTTGACTCAAAAAAACGTAAGAATCTCAAAAAGCTGGCGTTGCAAAAAATTCATATTTCTTAAAAATTTTATCAGACAATGTTTCAAAGCTACACATTTTGAGTGTCAGCGCTGTCTATTTGAGCAGAGCTATCAGCCCAACTTTCTTCAACGAGCGGATTAGCCGTCCTTGGGAGCCCTCAAAATTTCAGACATAAAAAAAACCGGGCTATTGCCCGGCTGTATAAATTTTAGATTGGCGGAAAGCCGAAAGCAATAAGGCTTACCCGATGGCTTTAACGCGCTTGTTCAAACGAGAAATTTTCCGGGCCGCAGTATTTTTGTGAAAAATCCCCCGATTGACAGCACGCATCAAAGCCGGCTCAGCTTTTTTCAGCGCCTCATTCGCAGCAGACTTGTCGCCGGCTGTGATCGCATCTTCAACGCGGCGCAAAAACGAGCGAACTTGACTGCGACGATTCCGGTTGACCTCGGTCTTGCGGGCCATTTTACGGACGTTCTTCTTGGCAGATGACGTATTTGCCATGTTATTCCTCTATCTTCATATCCTAAAGAGGCAGATCCATTGATCTACCCGAATTTCAAGCGCCGCCTATACGCGCCCGAATTGACCCCGTCAACTCTGCAATCGCAGAGACTTACGGGATTTAAAACCGGTTCGTTAAAACTCAGCGCTGTAAGAGTAAATCGCCTATTTGTTTTTAAAGTGGGGTTTGCGCTTTTCAATAAAAGCGGCCATGCCCTCTTTCTGATCCTGTGTCGTGAACAGGCTTTGGAACAAGCGGCGCTCAAACCTTATGCCCTGTTCCAGGGTCATATTGAACCCGGCATTGACGGTTTCCTTGGTAATCATGGCCACGGGCTGGCTTTGGCCGGCAATCTTTGTGGCCGCTTCCTTGGCTTCGCTCATCAGATCATCAAGTTTGACAATCCGGCTAACGAGTCCGGCGCGTTCAGCCTCTTCGGCAGGCATCATCCGGCCCGTCAGGCAGAGGTCCATCGCCTTGGCTTTGCCGACAGCGCGCATCAGCCGCTGCGTGCCGCCAATACCGGGCATCACGCCCAGATTTATTTCAGGCTGACCAAATTTGGCGTTATCTGCCGCGATGATGAAGTCGCACATCATCGCAATCTCGCAGCCCCCGCCGAGCGCGTATCCGGCAACCGCGGCAATGATAGGTTTGCGAAAACGCTCAATCGCGCAGTGGTTTTCCTCAAACGTGTCGTTTTTATAAATTGAGAGATAATCATTCTGGGACATTTCCTTAATGTCCGCGCCTGCGGCAAAGGCTTTCTCGGAACCGGTCAGAATAACGCAGCCAATCGCGTCATCTGCCTCCAGGGCGGCAAGCGCGTCCGCAACTTCGCCCATCATTTCAGTATTAAGGGCATTTAGCGCCTTGGGTCTATCCAGCTGGATAACAGCAACCCCGCCATCGCGCGTCAGATCAATCAATTTGTAAGCCATAACTCTCTCTCGTTTAGGGAATATTGCCCTTTTATTGTGAACGGGTTGTAACGCAGGAGACCCAAGGGTGGCAAGGCGTGTTCCCTTCTGCCGAACTGGCCTCAAGTTTGGCAGTTTCGGCAGAAAAAACTGCTGCGTCCGCTTTGTACAATTCGCTGTATCGGCGCCGCGCAGGCGGGGCAAGGCTGTCCTTCCCGTCCGTAAACGTCAAAACTGTGCTGAAAATAGCCCAGCTTTCCGTCCGTATTGGAAAAGTCCCGGAGAGAGCTCCCCCCGGCTTCTATCGCTTCGGAAAGAACATCTTTAATGTTGCGGGCAAGAGCATCGGTTTCGGCCACTTTCAATCGTCCGGCGGCGCGGCGCGGCGAAACCCCCGTTCGGAACAACGCTTCGCAGACATATATATTACCCAGCCCCGCGACCACGCGCTGGTCAAGCAAAGCCGCCTTGATTTTGGAGGTCTTACCGCGGAGCGCCTCGCGCAAAACCGGGCCGTTGAAAGCATTCGAAAGCGGCTCCGGCCCGATATGGTCAAGACGGTAAGCGGCTCCCTTGGCGGCGAGTTCCATAAAGCCAAAGCGGCGCGGATCATTGAACGTAATGAGCGTACCGTTTTCCATTGTAAAAACAACATGGTGGTGTTTCGGATCCGCCTTGTGCTCATGCACAAATCGAGCGGTCGGGGCGTTTTCGATTATAAAGCGTCCGCTCATGCCTAAATGCATAAAAAGACGTTCCCCGCTGGACAGCTCGGCCTGTAGA
Organism: Litorimonas sp.; assembly: GCA_029936425.1. GTDB lineage: Bacteria > Pseudomonadota > Alphaproteobacteria > Caulobacterales > Maricaulaceae > Litorimonas. The sequence continues at coordinate 18,957 of JAPYSU010000013.1, read as the reverse complement.
AATTTGGCGCGTCGGGAGAGACGGATCAGGCGCTGACCTTGCACTCGGTCTATAAATTCAGGGTCAAAGGGAAAACGAAGGTCTGGACGGTTTAAAGTGACCGTTTGAAAGACATGTCCTTCCATGACGGGAGCAAGCCCGCGCCGAACCGTCTCAACTTCGGGGAGCTCTGGCATGGCGCCTCTCCTCACTTAAACCTGTAATCTCCGGCTATGTATTAACAGCCGGATACAACAGGCAGATTAGGATGCAGATCCCGTACTGACGGCCACCATAGCAGCGCGCAAGGTGCGGTCTCCGAGTGTAAAGCCGGTTTGCATGACTGTTGCGACATGGCCTTTTTCTTCGGAAGACGGGATATTGGCAACGGCTTGGTGGACATTAGGGTCAAATTTGCTGCCAACCCCGGCCACCGGTTTCACGCCATGACGGGAGAGCACCATGATCAGGTCTTTTTCTGTCAATTCGATACCGTCCACGAGGTTTTTGGCGTTTTCGCCCAAATCGCTTTTATCTGTGCCTTCGAGCGTCGATAAAGCACGGGAGAGGTTGTCGTGTACCGAGAGCATGTCCTGGGCAAATTTTTCAATCCCGAAGGTTTTTGCGGCTTTCACTTCGCGTTCGGCGCGGCGTTTGGTGTTTTCGGCATCCGCCAGAGCGCGAAGAGACTGATCCTTGATCTTGGCGATTTCGGCTTCCAGTTCCTGAATGCGCGCAATAGCGGCAGCCCCGGCATCGGGGGCGTTCGTGTCGAACTCGGAATTGGCTTCTTCGGCGCTTTCTGCTTCGAAATCCGCTTTGGCAGCCGCTTCGGCGTGAGCGCCCAGACTGGTTTCGCCCAGATTTATTTCATGATCGCCCATGCCTTTTTTGGCTTTCTCTATTTCGGCCTGCAGGGCGTCCAGTTCGGAGTCGCTCGGAAAATCATCCATGCCTTTTACGTTTGGCATGGTCGGTTTTTTCGGGTCGGACATATCTGTCTCTCTTTATCTTGCATTCGGGCCGAGCCTGCGCCCAACCAGTTGTGCGGTATAATCCACCATGGGAATAACCCGCGCGTAATTCAGGCGGGTCGGGCCAATCACGCCCACCGCCCCTAAAATGTTTTGAGCCGCATCACGGTAAGGCGCGATGACCAGGCTCGATCCCGACAAAGAGAATAGGGGATTCTCCGTGCCGATAAAAATCTTTACACCGTCCGCTTCTTCGGTCCTGTCCAGAAGGGCTATCAGTTCTTCCTTGCGTTCCAAATCCTCGAATAAGAGACGGATGCGCTCCAAATCGGTTTGCGCTTCCAAATTGTCAAGGAGTTGTGCCCGTCCGCGCACGATTAAAGCGCGTTTATTGTCAGTTGCCTCCTCGCTTCCTGACCATTCGGCCAGTCCTTGCTTGATAAGGCCTTCGGCAGCGGCGTCAATTTGGGCCTGACCGTTTGCCATTTCTTCCAAGATATCGGCGCGGGCCTCTTCCAGGCGGCGGCCTTTCAGGCGGGCAGACAGAAAATTCCCGGCCCGTTCCAGTGAGGCGGGCAAGAGACCTTCGGGTCTCGGCATGAGGCGGTTTTCAATTCGCCCGTCCGTATAAACAAGTACGACCAGCGCCTGCCCGTCATCCAGAGCGACAAATTCAACGTGGCGTAAGGGCGGAGATTGCGGCGCGGCAGAAGGGCTGAGAACTAGGCCGGCACCGCCGGCCAATCCGGCGAGCATTCCGCTGGCTTGTTCCAGAAACTGATCCGAGGATTGCTCTGTTCCTGCCAGTCTGGCTTCGAGTCTCTGGCGTTCGGCCCCGCCCAAATCTCCGATTTCTAAAAGACCATCGACAAACAGGCGCAGTCCGGCCTGAGTCGGGACCCGTCCTGCGCTGACATGGGGCGAGGCTAATAAGCCGTATCGGGACAGCTCGGCCATTGTGTTTCGTATTGTCGCCGGAGAGAGGGATCGCCCGCCGGACAAGGCCAGCGTTTTTGACCCGACGGGGACGCCGGTCTCTAAATAGCTCTCGACAATGTCGCGGAAAATATGCCGCGCGCGGCTGTCGAGGTCAGACAGCGTAAATGTAGAGAAAACATCACTCATATCGGCTCTTATGTGGTCAGTTTCCGTAAGCCTTGCAAGAGGCAGCAGAGTTAAACACTTTTATCGAAAGTGAATCCTTTTCTCTCTGCGAACCAGTCAAGATAGGACATATTGTCAAATTCAAAGAGATTCAATTGAGACACCAAATCAAGAGCCGCATCTTTTGAAGAGCATTCAATAGCGAGTGTTGTGTGAGATTTCCCTAAAACCAGAATTTCGGACACTTCAATTTCTGCCTTTTCCTCTCCGGTTTCAGTCGCCTGATAAAGCGCTCTTTGTTTCGTGACCGGCAGCAGAGGAACTTTATTCATCAGATAATTCATGGCCGCTTCAAAGCTTGCAAAGTCATTCGCGGCGAGAGGGAGCTCGGGCGAGCAGACGCAAAATGCCTTTAGGTCTCGCTCTGGTATAGGGAATTCTGCGCTGACAGAACGCTTCCAAATATCCAGCCCGCCTTTCTTTGCGATCCTCTCTTTCAGCTCAAGGCGGTCATGGGACCTGAATTTCGGAAGGTAAGGCTCTTTTGGGGGCCAGTATAAATCTGTCCGGGCCTCTCGGCGGGGAGAGCCAAAAAGCGCCGTTAAATCGTCCGGCGAAATTTGAATGTTCTTATCCCAAATGCGAAATTCATAGGTGACGTCCCGATCACTCATTTTCAGACTGACTTAAAATATCGGATTTGTCTTTTTTCGGCAGGTGTCGCTCGAAATAGCGAATGGGAATCAAGACGATTAAGGACAAGCCCGTGCCGAGAAGCGCTAAAACGTAAAAGCCCGACCCGCAGGCCAGCCCGACCGCGCCGGATAGCCACATACTCGCGCCGGTCGTCAACCCTTTGACCGACCCTTTGGCCTGAATGATTGTCCCGGCGGCGAGAAACGCCACGCCGGCGGTCACGGCCTCAATGACCCGCAAGGGGTCCAACTGGGTGCGGTCATCGTCTGATCCGATAGCGGCAATCAACTCCAGGGCAATAATCATGAAGATTGCGGCGGCCAGAGAGGTCAGCATATGGGTGCGGAGTCCGGCCGCCCGGGATTTCAGTTCCCGGTCAAATCCGACGGCAAAGCCCAAGAGACACGCCAGGCTTAATCGAGCGACCATTTCCCAAAGAGAAAGCGAGTCAAAATATTCCGATGAAAGCATTTCCGTCATAGGAACTTAACGACAGGCGGCATGACAGGTTCCGAGGGCACGCCAAAAGCTCAGATTTTTGAGTGAGGTGACAGCGCGGCTCTAGCCCGCTAAGACACCGGAAAGGAGAAATTTTATGTCATTTAAAACTACTTTATATACCGGCGCTGCGGCGCTTATCCTCGGAGCCTTTGGAGGCATCGCTCATGCCGCTCCGCAGACCGAGCCGAGCGTCGAATCCGCAGTTCAATCTTCCGAATTTGAACTCGACTATGAGAAGTTCACGCTGGAAAATGGCCTGGAAGTTATTCTCCATGTCGATAAATCCGATCCAATTGTCGCGGTAACGACGGTCATCCATGCGGGTAGCAACCGCGAAAAGCCGGGCCGGACAGGCTTTGCCCATTTTTTTGAACATATGGCTTTTAATGACTCTGAGAATGTTCCGCGTGGGTGGAACCGTAAAGCCATTCCTGAATGGGGCGGGCTAAGAAATGGCGGAACCTGGAGCGACGGCACAATTTATTATGAAGTTGTCCCGAAAGATGCTTTTGATAAAATTCTCTGGATCGATTCCGACCGGCTCGGCTATATGCTCAACACGGTGACACAGGCGGCTCTCGACCGGGAAAAACAGGTCGTTAAAAACGAAAAGCGTCAGCGCGTTGATAATGCGCCTTACGGTTATACGCAGGAGGTTATACGCGGAGCGCTCTATCCGGAAGGCCATCCCTATAACTGGACAGTCATCGGATCCCTTCCCGATTTACAAGCGGCGACCCTGGAAGATTTGAAATCCTTTTACCGGGAAGTTTACGGCCCGAATAATGCCACACTTTCTATTGTGGGCGATATCGATATCGAGGAGACCAAGCGTAAAGTCCGCCAATGGTTTGGCGAAATCCCGAAAGGGCAGGAGGTGGACGCGCTTCCGCCCATGCCGGTCACGCTCGAAGCCGATAAGAAGCTCTACTTCGAAGACAGCTTTGCCAAACTTCCCGAGCTCCGCCTGACCTTCCCGACAGTTGAAAGTTATAATGAAGACGAAATTCCGCTTCGGGTTCTCGGGGAAATTATTGCCGGAAGTAAAAACTCGGCCTTGTTCAAACAGGTTGTCGAGACGGATAAACTCGCCCCTTCTGTCAGTGCCTATAATAACAGCATGGAACTGGCCGGGGAGTTCGTTTTCCGGATTCGCGCCAATGCCGCCATGGATCTTGATGCCGTTTATGCCTCGCTCCAGGCTGCGCTAGATAATTTCGAAGAAAACGGCGTTGACCCCAAAGACCTTCAGCGGATTAAGGCGGAGCAGGAAACCCGGCTTTATTCCAGTGTCGCGACGATATTGGGGAAAGGCCAAGAGCTGGCCCAATCCAATGAATTTGCCGGTGATCCGGCCTATGCTACGGTTCAAGCCGAATTATTAAAGTCCGTCACAGCCGAAGACGTTATGGCGGTCTATAATAAATACCTCAAAGATAAGCCCGCCATCATGACCAGCTTTGTCCCCAAGGGCGAAGCGGAACTGGCATTGGAAGGCTCTGAATTGGCGGAGGTCTGGATAGAAGAGGTCAAGTCTGATGTGGCCAGCGAAGAGGTCAGTCAGGGCGAAGAAGCGGAATATGAAAAAACACCGACCGAATTTGACCGCTCGGAGCCGCCTTTCGGGGAACTGCCTTTGGTGAAAATGCCCGATATCTGGGACGCAGAGCTGGCCAATAATGTGACTTTGCTCGGAATAGAAAATAACGAAACGCCATTAGTGGCTTTCAATATTACATTTGCTGCCGGATCAAACGAGCTCGAAACGTTAGACGAAAAAGGCTCGATTGAGCTTCTCTCCCGCTTGATGGAGGAAGGTACGGCAACAAAATCCGCAGCAGAGCTTGAACAGGAATTAGGGCTTTTAGGTTCATTTGTCGGCGTCTCCGCCGGACGCGAGACGGTCTCTATTAACGGTACGTCCCTGGCCCGAAATCTTGCCCCCACTTTAGAGCTGGTAGAAGAAATTCTCTTACAGCCCCGCTTTCAGAGCGATGAGTTCGAACGGGTGAAGTCGGCCGCTCTCACGTCCATTAAAGGCCGTGAAGCCAATCCGAATTCTATCGCCTCATTGGCATTTTCAAAACGTGTGTATGGCGATGACAATCCCATGGGACTTCCTGGCGACGGAACCGAAGAAACGGTTTCTGCCCTGACATTGGAGGATATGACATCCGTCCATTCCAAACTTTTCAGTGTCCCCGCGACATTCCATATTGTCGGGGACGTGTCACCGGAGCAGGCAGAAACGGCATTCGCCCCGCTGGCAACAGAGTTGAATCAGGACGACTTCGAAGCGCCGTCTTTCACAATTCCCAAGCAGGATGACGCCGGAAAGGTCTTCTTTATCGATGTACCCGAAAGCAAGCAAAGCGTGCTTTATATCGGACGGTTAGGGGTCCCCGCGACCCACCCTGATTTCAATAAAATTGACTTTACCAATGAAAAATTCGGCGGCGGGATTAGCGGAGATTTGTCTCAGACTCTCCGGATTGAAAAAGGCTACACATATGGCGCCTATTCCGGAATTGGGGCCGGAGAAATGGCCCAGCCATACCGTATCGGCACGAGCGTTCGCGCAAATGCAACGGAGCCGTCTCTTAAAGTCATTCGCGGTATGCTCCAGGATTACGGCCCCGAGTTTGACGCGGCGGCGGCAGAGCTGACCAAGAATAAGGTCATTAAAGACAGTACCCGCGCCTTTGAATCCCTGAATGCCAAGCTCGGCTTGTTGAACGAAATCAGTCGTTTTGACAAAAGCCGAAACTTTGTCGAGGCCGAGCAGGCCGAACTCGTCGATATGACGGTAGAGGATTTCAAAAATATTGCCGCCAAATATCTGAAGGAAGAGGATATGATTTACCTCGTTGTCGGGGATCGAAAAACGCAGCTTGAGCCAGTTCAGAGCTTTGCGAAAGAGGCCGGAAAAGGCGACGTCATCGAACTCGATATTTACGGAAACGCGATTGAAACCAAAGAGTAGACCTCTCATCCTTCACGGTTTTCTAAGGTTTTCCTGATAAGGGCAGGGGAACTTTGGAGCTGATTTAGGAAAACATGTCGTTTCGTACCGTTCAAATCAACCAGGTCATAAAGCGGAGCGAAGATGAAGTCGCCCGCTTCAGGCAGGGTTATATTGAGCCTAAGCGGCGTAGCATGAGTGATCGCCGCTTACTGGCCACCGTAGTGGCTTTGTTTGTCGGCCTCTGCCTAAGTTACAGTTCCCTGTTTTATCTGCCGTCCATGCTGTCCAATCGTTCTGTCCTGGCGGTGTCTACTCAGGACAAAACATTACCTAAGATCGATTACGAAAAAAATCGCACGGTTTTTTCCCCGTTCTTTGATTTATTTCATGTCCAGCGAGGGTATTTCCGCGCGGGTCAAATGCTTCAGGTGGATTATAATATTCCCGCAGGATATTCAGCGGTTCTGAATATCAAGTCATGTAAAGGCTTCTTTCTGTTAGAAGCGTTAAATTGCGAGCCTGTGCTGATTTCCAGTCGGGAAGTTGCAGGTCCAAAACGCGGTATCAGCCGGTTTAAAGCGCCGGAAAACGGGTTTTATATTTACGAAACCCAAGTCGCGGAAGACGCCGGAAAAGAGCTGCCCTACTCGGTTATGTGGCGCCGCGTGCCGGCTTCATAGACCTTTTTTAGTTGAGTTTAGCCGTAATTCGGTCTGGTCTTTGCGGGCCAAGATGTCTAACGCAAAGGCTCAGTCAGGAAAGGTTATAACATGCGCCCGAACAACAGAAACCGTGATGATTTACGCCCCGTTACCCTGGAGGCCGGAGTGTCCCGCTACGCAGAAGGCTCTTGTTTGGCCAAGTTTGGCGGAACTCACGTCCTCTGCACAGCCAGTGTTGATGAAAATGTACCGCGCTGGATGAAGGGGTCGGGCAAGGGCTGGGTGACAGCGGAATATGGCATGCTGCCCCGGGCGACTCATTCCCGAAATAGCCGCGAGGCCGCCCGCGGTAAACAAGGCGGGCGCACGGTCGAAATCCAGCGCTTGATCGGGCGTTCCTTACGCGCCGCGATTGATCTGACGAAGCTCGGCGAGCGCCAGATTATTCTCGATTGCGATGTAATGCAGGCCGATGGCGGCACCCGCACAGCGTCAATTACCGGCGCTTGGGTGGCTCTGTCTCAAGCTTGCGATAAGCTTGTGGAGCAAGGACTGATTTCGGAGAGTCCTATCACGGATAAAATGGCGGCTGTCTCCTGCGGAATTGTCGAAGGCGAATGCCGCCTCGATTTGGAATATATTGAGGATAGCAACGCACAGGCTGACGCCAATTTTGTCCTGACCGAAACCGGCGGCATTATCGAAGTCCAGGCCAGCGCCGAAGACGTCCCCTTCACAGCCGCCGAAATGGCAGAGCTGACCCGTTTGGCCGCCAAAGGCATTGAAGAACTTTGTAAGATGCAGGCCGAGACTTTAAGGGCCTAATCACCAAGGAAGGGGCAACTGAGAGTATGCAGTCAGACCCGCATTCTCTCTTGCTCCCCTGTTGCCACTATGTGTAATAAGGTAACGTGACGCTGTCTCGGACATATCGTTTTTTCCTCCTGCTATTGGCGGGATGGTTTCTGCTTGCTCAGTCTTTCTCTGTTTCGCACGCAACGACATATGGAGATGGCCCGCATCAGCATGATGACGCGGTTTGCGCTGTAAATTTCACCTCGCATGAGAGTGTTGCGCCTATCCCGGCGCCAGCTCTACCTGACTATTTGGGCGTCCCCTTCAAAGAGACGTTCATCGAAACCTTGCGTTCGGTCAGGCTTCCCTCAGCGCAGAGCCGCGCTCCGCCCCCCCGAGCGCCCCCTTTCGCACAATAAACCTCTTAATTTCTGTCCGTGTTCTCGCATGGGCTTATTCTTGTTTATTGTATGAAAGGTGTACCCATGTTGCGGTCTTCTTTGCTTAGTTTTTCGGCGCTTTCTGCCACCCTTATAATTACCGCGCCGGCCATGGCGCAAAATCTCGATTCTGAAATTGACGAAATCATTGTCACGGGATCTCCACTTAACCGCTCCGTAGATGAAGCCATTACAGGTGTTTCGGTTCTGAGCGGAGACGAGCTTGCGGATCGTCTTGCAGCGACGATCGGCGAAACCCTTAAATCCGAACCCGGCGTGACGTCGAGTTTCTTTGGCGCAGGGGCGTCCCGTCCTATCTTGCGCGGACAAGGTGGCGACCGTGTACGTATCCTGACAAATGGCGTTGGCTCTATTGATGCCTCTGCGGCGTCTCCGGATCATGCCGTCTCGGCCGAACCGGCGCAGGCGGAACGGATTGAAGTTCTGCGCGGGGCGGCGCTTCTCCGTTATGGGTCGTCCGGTTCCGGCGGAGTTGTGAATGTGATTGATGGCCGTATTCCGAACGCCCTGCCGGAAGACGGCCTCGACGGAGCTTTTCGCATTGGCGCCTCCAGTGTGGATGCCGGGCGTGAAGTCGCCGGGTCAGTCGACAAGGCCTTGGGGAATTTCGTTCTCCACCTGGACGGCACATTTAGAGAGAGCGATGATTACGATATTCCGGGCTTTGCGGAAAGTGCCGCTTTTCGGGCCGCCGAGGAAGAAGAACACGGTCATGAAGAAGAAGAACATGAAGAAGAGCATGAGCATGAGGAAGAAGCCGAAGCTTTCGGTACGCTCGAGAACTCTGCGACCAAATCACATTCTGTCACGGGCGGTCTGTCCTATGTCGGCAATCGCGGCTTCCTAGGTTTTTCTGTCCATAATTTCCAATCCGATTACGGCATTCCCGGGGGCCATGGTCATGGCGAAGAAGGTCATGACGACGAAGAAGAAGGCCATGAACATGGCGAAGAGGGCGAAGAGCAGGTCACGATCAGTCTGGATCAAACCCGGATCGATATGAACGGACGACTGGATCTGGACGGCTTTATCGAAACCTTGCAGGTCTTTGGCGGCTATGCCGACTATAAACATACCGAATTTGAAGCCCCCGGTGAACCCGGGACGGTTTTCACCAATGAAGGCTATGAGATAAGAGGCGAAGCGATACAACGCGAACGCGGCGGATGGAGCGCGGCTTACGGCGTTCAATACAGAGACCGTGATTTCGCCGCGATTGGCGATGAAGCTTTCGTTCCGCCCACGAGCACGCAGGAGCTGGGCCTCTACACATTCCAGGAAAAGGAATTTGGAGACCTTCATTTGGAAGGGGCTGTCCGATACGAGACCACGGATCAGGAAAACTCCGTCACAGGCGAAAATCTGAATTTCGAAGGAATCAGCGTCTCCGCAGGGGGGGATTACCATCTTTCGGATACGGTGCGTTTTGGAGGCACGGTGTTCCGGACGGAGCGCGCGCCGACAACCGAAGAGCTGTTTTCCAATGGGCCACATTTGGCGACGGAACAGTTTGAACTTGGCGACCCCACCCTGGATATTGAAACGGCCCGGGGCGTAGAGGCCGCCATTCGCTACCGTCAGGATGGACGTTTTCTGACCCTGAACGCTTTTTATACCGATTATAAAGACTATATCTTTGAGGCGGCCACGGGCGATGTCGAAGACGGTCTGGATGTCTTCCAGTTCACAGGCGAGGACGCCACATTCAAAGGGTTTGAAATTCAAGGCGGCGCGCCAATTACGCGGGTCGGGAACTTTGATGTCAAAGTGGACGGATTAGTGGAATATGTCCGGGCGGAAACCGATAGTGGAAACCTGCCGCGTATACCGCCGCTATCCGTCTTGGGCGGCATAGAAGCTGAGTTCGATCGTCTGAAATTCCGGGCGGAGCTGGACTATGCAGCAGAGCAAAACGATGTTGGCCCATTCGAGCTACCGACCGAAGATTATGCTTTGACGAATTTCTTCGCGACCTGGCGCGCGCCTGTTGAAGCTCAACCTGTCCGTATCAGCGTTTCATTGCATAATGCATTTGATGTTGATGCCAGACAGCATACATCTTTCCTGAAAGACGTCGTGCCGCTTCCGGGACGAAATGTTCGTTTCTCAATCGGGACGAGCTTTTAGGACTAATTCTTATGTTTTCGAATAATGTTGGAAACAGGAATTTGTTTCCCCGTATTCGGATCAATATAATAAGGCTCCTCGGTCACTGAGGAGTCGTCCGCCTGGTTACGGTGCAGGCGGATAGGTTCATCATAAGGCGCGTTCCGGATCGGGGCGGAGTCCTGCTCCGGAGCCAGCGGCTCGGTCTTTAGAAATTCCGGCAACTCCCGCTGCATAGGAGTTTGCGCCGGCGGATAACCCTGCGGCACAGGATCGGGGCCGAGCTGTGCTGCCATACCGGCGTAATCATCAGAAAGCCTTGCATAGGAGATAACTTCTCTTGCTCCTCGCGTCTGGGCCGCCGTCTGAGCGGCCTGTTCCAATTCCTCCGGGGTGCGAGCGACGCCTAACAGATAAACAATGCCTTGATGTGTTTCGACGTTGAAATTTTGAGACTTGATGGCGCCATTCGCCAAGAGGCGGGTGCGCACGGCTTTTTCCAAAACGCCGTCTTTCGCCCCCCGTATGAAGCCACGTTTTTCACCTAACAAGATTTCATTTCCAACCTGCTGGACATGAGGGGCGGACCAGGCAATGCGGGCGGCCTCGATACGGTCTTCTTTACCTGGTACATTTCCAGAAAGCAGCGCAACCCCTTCGGCCACTTCGATATCCACGTTCTTGAGGTTATAATCATAGGCACGGGTCATGCGCGCCTTGATTGCCCGCCCCGCATTCACATCATTAAGCGCTCCGGCAAAACTGCGTTCATCATTTTTGCTCAAACCTGCGCTTGTAACTGAGCAGGCGGATAAAAGAGAGGCACAGAGCAGGGGTAAGATAAGATGTTTCATAGCATCAGATTAAGGCTTTATGGTGAATGAAGTCTTACCAAAAAGCCAGGGACCTTCTTCCAATCAGACGAACCTTAGCGGAGCTCATCAATAGATTTGACGATTAATCACTAAGCGGCGGGCCCTCTAAAGAGGTGAATTCTGGGCGCGAACTTTATGAGTTGAGCGTTCCGTTTCGCGGCGGATTTTTTCGGCACGCATGTAACAGAGCTCATGGCTAATTCCTTCTGCGGTATTTTTATGGGGCGCCATGACGACTCCTCGCATAGCCCCATGTCCTATCTCACGCTTGAGAATATGCGGAGGATTGTGACAGTGTACCAAATGTTCGATGCCAATCTGAATTAACGTATCAGACATAATTTCCGTCTGATCTTGGCAGACTTTTTGGTCTAATATCGCCATGTCCGGATCTTCATCCAAAATTGCCAAATAGGCGTCCGCAACTGTGTTGACAGGACCCACAACTTCATAGCCTTCTTTCATCAAGTTCTCGCGAAGGATTTGACCGAATGAGTCCTCTGGCTGAACCAGAAGAACGCTCATTTTGACAAAGAAAGAGTCAGATCTGTTCATATAGCTTTGGTCTAGATTGGAGCGCATTAATCAGCCGGGAGGGCGAGCTGAAACATATGCGACGGTTTAAAGTTACAATTTAGGCCCGTGAAATTGTATGAAGAGAAGGCTGAAACAGCCTTTCCAAAAAAAAATTTCTACGGGAGCGCAATCCTTGCGCTATTCGGGGGCAAGGCGCGACTCACGGGAGACAAACCTTACGGATCGATTCAGACTCCAAAAGAGCCTTGGCATTCAAGCTTTACAATAACTGAACAGTAGAAATCAGTCTTTACGGAAACGTTAATGTGGCTGTAAAAAACGCAATGTTATCAATAGCTTGAAAATTCAATAAACTATTTGAAGTTTCAAGAAAACCTGGTGGTGATAAGGTCTTTCTGCTCACCGTTAGACAAGCTTCCCTGGTTTAATGGACGCCAAAATCTCAGTGCGATTGCTGATAAAGGCCAAAATACCCAGTTGTTTATTAATCTCCTTTTGAGACCGCTTCAGGCCAAGAGTCTCATTAGAAAATACAGATGCCTGAATCATAAGATGTTTATACTCGGCAACTGCATTGCGGCCTTTTTCAGAAAGAATGAGCGGTTTCTTTCGGTCATCATCGCGGTAACCGTTTGCCGGGGCAATAAATCCTTCTTGAGACAATATGGCTACAGCTCTCGTCGCGGTGGCGGGGTCAAACCGTAAGAGCCTGACGACGTCCATGGCTGTTGCATCATGTTCAATATAATCCAGCGTCATGAGCGTGAGTAACTCACGGCTTTTTCGCAGAATCTTATCCGACATTTTCGACATGGCGTGGGACTTGAGAAAAAACATATAATCTGAAGAAATGCGTCGGCAATAGACCTGAAGGATAAATTCCGGAAACCTTTGAAACTCTTCAAAAGACTCCTGAAAGGCATGACGGGAATAGCTCGTTCGGTCGTCATGACGAATTTTTCCGTTTGGCCGCAATGACGCAAATTTTTCTGCGTGTTCCTGAACGTTCAGACAGGTTTCGAAAATCTCCTTAATGTCATTGGTTTCCAATCTGGGCAGGAAGCGTAAAAAAACTTTTTCCTGCTTCTCTCTATAAACGGAAAAAAGATTTTGCAGAAAATCTGCCCCGCCAGAGGTAACTTGGACAAGGTTGGAGCGAGCGTCCCGAGCTTGTTCAAGAATAGTAATAAGACGGTTTTTGTAAAGTTTTTCGTTGGCCCTTAAGACGGTTGCAGGGTCCAGACGTGTATTCGCAGAAATATCCGCAGGCGTAAGGCCCTCTGGGTAACGTAGGGTTTGGGACAGAACAAATATATCCCGCCAATTCAGGGCGTTCGCTTGAGGTAAATCGGGGAAAACATGGCGTTTCACAAAGACGGTCATGTCGTGAGACACTTTATCGGCAAGAATTTGAGCCGAGCCTACAGAGTAGGTTTTCATAGGCTCAGTAATATGAGGCAAGCTTAATATATTTTTGCTCCTTAAGATCCCCCACAGGCATGGTTTATTAAATCAGAGAAGCATTGAACTTTCAATTAGTTTGATGGCGTTTCCGATCCTTTTCTGTCTCTTTCAATCCTGTCAAACTTTTAGTCCGGACGAAAGGCGTTTTTTAAATACCGCACACGGGAAACCGGAGTGACCACGCCTATGATTGCAGCGAAATCAAACCGCATTTCAAAATCATCGGGCATATTGGCGAAGTTTCGTTCCACCCATATTTCCGCGGCCGACATGACGCGCTGTTCGGTTCGCCAGTCCATGGCGTCCTCAACGGCCTTTTGTGTCGCGCGTTGTTTGACTTCTATGAAGGCAAGAGTTTTACCCTTTCGGGCAATAAGATCGACCTCACCATAAGCGGTTCTAAATCGGGTCTCGAGGATTTTATATCCGCGAAGCCGTAGATAGCTGGCAACCCGCGCTTCGGCTTTCCGCCCCTGTTTTTCACTTTCAGCACGATTAATCATAATTGAAAATACAAGGCTTCATTTCAGGCTAAGAGCCAGGGCATAGACGTCTCGCTTCGGCCAGCCACTCAATTCCGCGACTGCTGCGCTGGCCCGTTTTACCCCGACATCGGAAATCTGCTCTCGTAAGGCGGAAGTCACTTGATCCTTTGTCCAGAGACTGTCTGCCTCGGGCGGAGCAATCAATAGAACCAGTTCCCCTTTGGGAGGGATTTCGTAAACGCCCGTTAAAAGTTCTTTTGCCGTACCATGACGAGATTCTTCATAACGCTTGGTGAGTTCTCGAGTCAGAACACAGGGACGTTCACCTAAAACCTTTGCGATATCTGCCAAGACCTTTTCAATACGCGGCCCGGTCTCAAAAAAGACGAGTGTAGCATGCACATTTGACAGCCTGGAAAGAGCGGCCTGCCTAGCGGCTGATTTGGGCGGCAAAAACCCGGCAAAGTGGAAGGCGTCAGACGGTAGACCCGATTTGACCAAGCCGGCCAGAAGGGCAGAGGCGCCCGGTACGGGCCAAACATCAATTCCGGCTTCGACTGCGGCCCGCACGAGGCGAAAACCGGGGTCAGAGACGAGCGGGGTCCCGGCATCGCTGACCAGCGCAATCCTGGCGCCGGCTTTCAGCCGCTCAATCAAATCGGGCACACGCGCTGCCGCATTATGGTCATGATAGGCCGATAAAGGAGTCGAAATAGAATAGACTTCGCAGAGCTTACGGGTTTGCCGGGTGTCTTCCGCCAGAATATGCTCGGCGGCCTGCAACACATCCAGCGCCCGGAGCGTAATATCCCGGAGATTTCCGATAGGAGTCGAAACGATGTATAAGCCCGGAGCCAACTCCGGCACTGCCTCGGCCTTAGGGCTTTCCTCTGATAGGTGTTGCGGCGCAGGGCTTTTCTTGGGTATGGACAAAGAAACCCTCCGGGGCATTGAACTAAGGTTTAAGTGTTATGATGAAATTTAAGCGTTTTGGCCATGACGGAATTCACAAACGACTTCAGGTCGGCAGCAGCGTCATAGCCCTGTCCGCTTTTGCCCTTCTAATGGCAGCCTGTTCCTCAACGCCGACCTATCCGCCGCAATATCCCACGGATCCGGTTCAGCCCCGTCCAGTCGAACCTGAGCCGATGCCGGAAGCGCAAGAGCCGGAAATAGAAACACCTGAAGAAGAGGTGGATGAATATGAGGACGCAGAACGCCGGGACGGTCTGACCCCGCCGCATATGGAAGGACGGGACGTTAAACGGCTGGCCCTGCTTCTGCCCTTTTCCTCCTCTTCCGAACGCCTTCGTGCCGAAGCAGACTCCATGATGAAGGCCGCCGAACTGGCTGTGTTTGAACGGGACTCGGCGGATGTTCTTTTGATCGCTTTGGATACCGGCGGTACGGCGCAAGGGGCGCAATCCGCGGCGCGCGCGGCCTTAAATTCCGGGGCGGATGTTATTCTTGGACCTATCTTGTCAGGTTCAGTCAATGCGGCCAAGCAGGTTGCCAGCTCAAGCCGGACCCCTATTCTGGCTTTCTCCACCGATCAAAGAGTGGCGGGGGACGGGGCCTATCTTTTATCTTTCCCGCCCGAGGCGGAAGTTGAACGCATTGTCGAATATGCCTCCGATACGGGCGTAGACCGTTTTGCCTTTTTTGGCCCGACGAGCGAATATGGCCGCCGCGTCAATGACGCCTACCGTAAGGCCGTCCGCGAAAACGGCGGAGAGATTACGGCCTCTGCGAGCTATAGCGGTGATGATATCACCGTCATGCAGGAGCCGGCGCGGAGCATGGCCAATCAATATCGTTCGACCCGTTACCAAGCCATTATCCTGCCGGAAGGCGGAACGGCATTGCGGAGCCTTGCGCCGCTCCTGCCTTATTACAATGTCGACCCCTCATCCGTTCAGTTCCTCGGCACCGGCCTCTGGAAGAATAACGCCACCGTGCGCGAACCGGCCTTGAATGGCGGGGTCTTCGCCGGACCGGACCCGGACGCACAGGCCGATTTCGAGGCCAGCTATGACCGGGCTTACGGCGAAGATAATTCCCGACTGGCGAGTCAGGCCTATGACGCCGTGGCGATCGGCGCCTATGTGGCCGAAGGCCGCCCGCGTGACCGGATGGAGCGTCTCGAAGATCCGAACGGCTTTTACGGCGCGGACGGCCTGATCCGGTTCGAAGCCGACGGAAAGCCGCAACGCGGCCTCGCCGTCTATCAAATCCGAAACGGCAAGTTTGTAGTCATCGACCCAGCGCCAAGAACCGTCATGGGCCCGAGTTAGAGAGTTTTTCTCTAGCCCTGATTACTAAGCTTGAGGTGTTCCCCATATTCATATTGTCGACGTCGGAAAAGAAGTCACTATGGGAGGTTTCATACACAATGCCGTCACCATTGCTGTCAAATTTTTCAAATAGATAGAGATTATATTCCCTGTCTTCCGATTTGGTAATAATACCGTCGCTATTTCCGTCCCGCCGTACACTTTTATTCTGGGAAGACGAGGTGTTGCGGAGGTTAGAGAAAGGGTTTGCGCTAGTATCATTTATTGTCGCCTTAGAATTACGACCTTTATAGATAAATTCGTCTTCGTCTACGTAACCATCCTGATTTAAATCGAGTGACTTAAAATAATTCGCCGCCATTTCTTTTCGTTGATCCGTGGCCAATTGTTTCTGGGCTTGAACGTATTCGATATATTCTGAACGTGAAACATTTCCATTCCCATTTTTGTCAAGAAGCTCAAAGAATTGGTCGGCGGCGGACTCCTCCATCCTTGGATTTACCGCAATCGTCTCGAATTGCTCTGAAAAGTTTTCTAATTTAAGAATGCCGTCTTTATCTTGATCTAAAAAACGAAAGTTTCCGCGCGCTAGTTCTTCCAGTTTATGTTGCCTCGAGAATTTTAATTCTTCTTGGGTCAACTTACCATCAAAGTTTTTATCTGTTTCCGCAAACTTATTTGCCATAAAATTCAAGTATTCCGTCCGGGTTATATCGCCGTTATTATTTGCGTCGGCGGTCGGGGCGGCAAAGCTTTCTGAGGCCAAGAGCGCGAAGGTAAATGAGAGGACAATCGGGAAAAGATGTTTATGCATAATGTCATTCCTAGCTAGAGACTAAGAATTACACCAAAAGTTGTTTATTTCCAGCTTTATTTCTGTAACGCCTTATACGCTTCCAATTTGATTGTCTTGGGAGGGAGGCTTTGCTCCAAGCAAAATAACATACCTCTCTACGCCCTGTCGGCAGCCATCACTAATTTCTTATAGTCACGGAGGTCGCCGTCATAGCGCTTGGCCTTGCCCTTATTGACAAGCCATAGACGGTCGGCGGTCGCTTCGGCCAGATAGACATCATGGGTAATGAGCAGCACGGCCCCCGGAAAATCATTGAGCGCGTAGATCAAGGCTTCGCGGCTGTCGATATCCAAATGAGAGGTCGGCTCGTCGAGGATAAGCACATGCGGCTTGTCAATGGACATCAGGCCCAATAGCAAGCGTACCTTTTCTCCGCCGGAGAGCTTCTCGACATTGGTCTCGACCTTTTCATGTGAAAACCCCATCTGCGCCGCCGCGCCGCGGGCCTTGTGTTCGGGCGTGCCTTTGGGCAGTTTCTGGGTGACGTGGTTAAGCACGGTCTCGCCCGCCGTCAGCTCGTCGAGCTGATCCTGCGAGAAATAGCCGATCTGCAAAGAGCTGGACGCTTTGCGCTTTCCGTCCATAAGCGGCAGGCGCTGCGCGATGGATTTGACCAGAGTAGTCTTGCCCTGACCGTTTGCCCCGACAATGGCGACTCGGTCATCCGGGTCGAGCCGGAGGTTCACGCCGGACAAAATCTTTGCGCCCTCGCCATATCCCAGATCCGCATTTTCCAGCTCGAGCATGGGCGGGGCGAGTTTGCCTTTGGGTTCGGGGAAATTAAACGGCGTCGCGCGTTCGGAAATCGGAATTGCGATGTCCTGCATCTTCTCCAGCATTTTAACGCGGGATTGCGCCTGCCGGGCTTTGGAGGCTTTAGCCTTGAAGCGATCGACAAAGGCCTGCAAATGCGCGCGCTCGGCGTCCTGCTTGGCCTTCTGCGCCTGGAGCTGCGCGCGTTTTGCCGCCGCCAGCGTCATCCAGTCATCATAGCCGCCGGGGGTCAGCATAAGCTGCTGATGTTCCAGCGCCAGCGTATGGGTGACGGAGCGGTTCAGCATTTCGCGGTCATGGCTGACCATGATGACGGTATGCGGATAACGCTGAATATAGCCCTCGAGCCAGGCCGCGCCTTCGAGGTCGAGATAGTTAGTCGGTTCGTCGAGCAGTAGCACATCCGGCTCGCTGACGAGGACGCCCGCAATCGCGGCGCGCATGCGCCAGCCGCCTGAAAATTCCTTTGTCGCGCGGTAGAAATCTTCCTGTGAAAAGCCAAGACCCGTCAGAACGATGGCGGCGCGGGTATCGGCGTTCCACGCATCCATATGGGTCAGGCGTTCAAAGATATCGCCGAGCTTGTCCGGGTCGGTCTCCGTCTCGCTGGCTTTCATCAGGGCGGCGCGTTCACGGTCAGCGGCAAGGACCACCTCCATAATGGTGTCATCCGTTGCGGCCACTTCCTGCGCCACCCAGCCGAGGCGGGCATTTTTATTCAGTTTGATGGCGGCGTCGGCGGTGGGATGTTCGATCTCTTCGCGGATAAGCCGGAGCAGGGTGGATTTCCCCGTTCCGTTTCGCCCGATAAGCCCGACTTTCCACCCGGCCGCAATGAAGGCTGTGGCTTTGACAAAAAGCGGACGGCCCTGAACGGCATAATCTAAATCATTAATTGCTAACATGGGCGCGACTTAAGGGCTGCCGGTATAAACGCAAGGGGAAAGCGCTGAACGCGGCATCTGCAATGCAGATTGACCTGTTTTTTGCAGGCTGCAAAGCGAAGATGCGGGGCTCTGCGTCTTCAAAGGGCAAGGTTGAGCGATTGACTGCCTGATGTTTTTTCCGTCATTCCCCGGTTTAACCGGGGAATCCATGCGGTTCTCGTTCGTTGGGGTGTAAATTGAGCGTTGAGCGTAAGCAGAAGCATTGAAGTGCCAACGATAGACCTTATTCAATTGCACCTTCACCATATGGATTACCCGATCAAGTCGGGTAATGACGATGGGTAGGGATGCAACGGTAATTTCTGAAGTGCGCATTGCCCAGACCTTTCGTCCCACTGCCCATCGGGGGGTCAGCTTTGGCGTTCGTCCTTGAATAAAGTGGACTGCCCGCGGGGTCGGTATCCTTGCCGGAGACCGAATTTGGTAATGTTTCGCAAGGGCGCTAACCCCGCGGCAGCGATTGGAACCGGAGCGGCCTCTTA
>JAPYSU010000001.1:201424-383555 GCA_029936425.1 Litorimonas sp. | reverse complement strand
TTGCAAGGCCGCTGCGATAAAACCGCTGCCGCGGGGCTTGGCCCTTGCGAAACATTACCAAATTCGGTCTCCGGCAAGGATACCGACCCCGCGGGCAGTCCACTTTATTCAAGGACGAACGCAAAGGCTGACCCCCAGATGGGCAGCGGGACGAAAGGCGTGAGCAATTATGAAATCTCTATCACAAGCTGTCATACCGACGCGACCCTCGGGTCGCCCGGTATAAGTGCCTTGTCGGTTCAGCGAAAAACGTCTTCTACAGATCAAGACGCCAAGCATAAGGCACTTGCACCGGGCAGGCTTCGCCTGCGTCGGTGTGACTAAGGAGTTGAGAGGTCGGCCGCATCCTCACTAACCCCGCTTCGCGGTGCGTCGTTCGGATGGTAAGATGGCGGTGGGGTGAGGAGCAATCCATGCGACTCTCAGGCTTCAATAATCAAATTCCAACGTCAGTTCCGTCCAGTTCGGATTGGTCTTTTCAATCAAGTCAATTTTCCACTGTCGATACCATTTTTTTATCCGCTTCTCTCTCGCAATCGCGTCAATCATGGAGTCAAAATGTTCATACCATACCAAGCGTTTGACTTGGTGCTCTGCCGTAAAGCTGTCGGGATTGTACCCGGTTTTGTGTTCGTGAACGCGCGCGGCGAGGTCATTCGTGACGCCGACATAAATTGTTCCGTTTTTGTAGGAGCACATCATGTAAACATAGGCATCGCGCATGAGGTAAGTTGAATCGTATGGATTGCCCCGTCAAGCGGGGCAATGACGAAATCAAAAAAAACCGTCATTGCCCGCCCCCGAGCGGGTAATCCATACGACTCTCTCTCGACCCATACGCTCTCAACAGAAAAGGAGCCTTCCTACCGACCTGATAACCCTGTATTCCACCCCTCGTGGAACGCCTTCTCTCATATCCCCTGCTGGGTCTGCTCTGGATTTATCAAAATCTGATCTCTCCGGTTTTATTCGCGCTGGGCGTGCGGTGCCGGCATTATCCGTCTTGCTCCGCCTATTCCAAAGCGGCGATTAGCCGGCACGGGCCCTGGCCCGGGGGGTGGATGACGCTGGCGCGACTGCTGAGATGCCGCCCGGGCGGCACAAGCGGGGTTGATAATGTGCCGGAACATATTACGAAGGCGCCTTTATGGGCGCCGTGGCGGTATGGTCTCTGGCGCAGGACGAATACAGGCGAATAAGATGGTCACTTTGACATTTCCGGATGGAGCCACCCGCGACTATGACAGCGGCGTCACGGCGATGGAGGTTGCGAAAGGCATCTCCAAGGGGCTTGCGAAAAAGGTTCTGGCGGCCAAGCTCGACGGAGAGCTAGTGGACGCGGCTCTGCCGATTGAAGGCGACGCCAAGATAGAACTGGTCACCGCCGAGGACCCGGAAGGGCTGGAGCTGATCCGCCATGACGCGGCGCATGTCCTTGCGGAGGCGGTGCAGGAGCTGTTCCCCGGCACGCAGGTCACCATTGGCCCCGTCATTGAAAACGGCTTTTATTATGACTTCCACCGCGAAGAGCCGTTCTCCGAAGACGACTTCGCCGCGATTGAAAAGAAGATGGCCTTCATCATCAATCGCAATGACAAGTTTGAGCGCGAAGTCTGGAAACGCGAAGACGCGATAAAGCTGTTCCGCGGGATGGGCGAGGAGTTCAAGGCCGAGCTGATCGAGGATCTGCCCGATAGCGAGACCATCACCGTCTATAAACAGGGCAAATGGTTCGATCTCTGCCGCGGCCCGCATCTGCCTTCGACAGGGAAAATCGGCAAGGCGTTCAAGCTGATGAAAGTGGCCGGCGCCTATTGGAGAGGGGATTCGAAAAACCCGCAGCTCCAGCGGATTTACGGCACGGCTTGGCGCACGCAGGAAGAGCTCGAGGCGCATCTGCATCAGCTCGAAGAAGCGGAAAAGCGCGACCATCGCCGCCTCGGCCGTCAGCTCAGCCTCTTCCATTTTCAGGAAGAAGCGCAGGGACAGGCCTTCTGGCATCCGGATGGGTGGACGCTCTACACCACGCTGCAGAGCTACATGTCCCGCCGCCAGAAAGAATATGGCTACCGCGAAATCAAGACGCCGCAGCTCATGGACCGGAAGTTCTGGGAGGCCTCCGGCCATTGGGAAAAATATCGCGAGAATATGTTCGTCGCGGAAATCGCCGAAGAGGACAAAGTCCTCGCGCTGAAACCGATGAACTGCCCGTGTCATATTCAGGTCTTTAATCAGGGCCAGAAATCCTATCGCGACCTGCCGGTCCGCTACGCCGAATTTGGCTCCTGCCACCGCTACGAGCCGTCCGGGGCGCTGCACGGCCTGATGCGCGTGCGGGGTTTCGTGCAGGATGACGGGCATATTTTCTGCACGATGGAGCAGGTCACGGACGAAGTGAAAGGCTTTACCGAACTTTTGAAATCCGTCTATGCCGATCTGGGCTTTGACGATGTGAAAGTGAAATTCTCCACTCGCCCTGACGTCAGAGTGGGATCGGATGAATATTGGGATAATTCCGAAGCGGCGCTGAAAGAAGCCGCCGATGCCTCCGGCCTCGAAGTAGAGCTGAACGAAGGCGACGGCGCGTTTTACGGCCCGAAACTCGACTTTGTCCTGCGCGACGCCATTGGCCGCGAATGGCAAGCCGGAACGATACAGCTCGACCCGAATATGCCGGAGCGCCTCAACGCGTCCTATGTTGGCGATGATGATAATAAACACGCGCCCGTCATGCTCCACCGCGCCGTGCTCGGCTCGTTTGAGCGGTTCCTGGGGATATTGATAGAAAACTATGCCGGGCGTTTCCCGCTCTGGCTCGCCCCGGTTCAGGTCGTTATTGCGACCATCATCTCAGATGCCAATGACTACGCCGAAGAGACCGCAAAAAAGCTCAAAGCCGCCGGACTTCGGGTGGAAACGGATTTGCGGAACGAAAAGATCAATTACAAAATTCGCGAATTGTCTGCGGACCGAAAGATCCCGGTCATTGCCGTAGTCGGTATGAAAGAGGCGGAGGAGGGCAAGCTCGCCCTGCGCCGACTGGGGAGCCGCGAGCAAACCATTTTGACTGTGGAAGACGCGATAGAGACTTTGAGGGAAGAAGCTCTCGCCCCCGACTTAAGCCGGAAAAACTGATATGTCAGAGGCGGGTTTGGCCCAGACAGATGAGCCTATCCGCCGCCCGCCTAAGGTGGTTCTCGGCGTGTCGCTTTTCGTTCTGATTCTTCTGCCTATTTTCACCATGGCCGGCGGGGGCGGTATTGCTCTGATTATGACGATCCTGTCTGTGCTGGGCCTCGCCGGATTGGCCGCGCATAAAGCGTGGAAACATCCCATTCCGATTTGGCTGTTTTTTCTGACAGCGTTTCTGGTCTGGGCCTGGGTGACGCAGTTTTGGAGCCCCTATGAGAAAGTTTCTGGCTGGTCCAATGCTGAGAGAATATTCGTTTCGGGATTGATCTTCCCGACTGTTATCTGGCTCTGGGCGCAAATGCGCGATCATCCCTTGGGCTCAATTCTGCGCAAAGGTGTGATTTTTGCCTGTCTTACAGGAATAGCTCTATTGTTTGTGGATGCGGTCTCGAATTTTTTCATCAGTTTTCTGGTGGACCCGGTGGCCGAAGGGGAAAGTTTTGCCCGTCGTCATGCGGACGCAACACGCAATGTCAGCCGCGGTATTGTCTTTTATTCGGCTATGGTTTTCCCGTTAGCGGCCCTGGTCTGGCCCCTTAAATTTGGCCGGTTAATTACCCTATGCCTATTAGGGATTCTTTCGGTATCTGCCTGGAAACTCGGCGTGTATGTCGCCGTCATCGCGCCTTGGCTGGGCCTTGCCTTCGGATGTCTCGCGCGCAAATCGCCCGGTCTGACAGTGAAAACCCTTTTGGGTTTAGCCGCCATCGCTGTCATGGCGGCCCCTCTTTTTGGCGGCCTAATTACCCTGGTTGATGAAAATACACTTTCAAAGTTTCCGGCGTCTTGGGAGCACAGACTCTATATGTGGGATTTCGTTTTCCGCCGCATTTCAGAAAGTCCGTTAATTGGCCACGGCTTTGATAGCGCGCGAACATATACAGATATGATTACGCTCAGCAATGGACAGACTCTAACATTGCTCTCGCTACATACTCATAATGTTGGGCTCCAGATTTGGCTCGAAACCGGTTTGATAGGCGCGGCCCTGGCCGGGGCCGCCATATTAAGCTGTCTTGGCCTTGGCCAAAATTTCGCTATGAAAAATTCGGATAGAGCATTTGGTCTTTGCGGGTTTTTGACTGTCTTTATACTGGCATCTTCCTTTTCCTTCGGGGTCTGGCAGTTCTGGTGGTGGGCAACTTTGTTTTTGGGGCTGGCAACGCTAAATCTTGTGCGCATATTTGCAACTCAAGACAATTCGAAAGCGTAACTTGGACAAACCTTGGCCATAAAAATGTCTAATTGCATTTTGATATGAATGCGCTATTGAACTGGCCGGGGCGCAAGAGGTGACGAAAATGGTTGTTCAGACCAATATATCCAAATTGCCTGAAACGGCCAAAAAACTTCCTATTAGTGTTATAATGGTGAGTTATATGACTGGACCGGCCCTTTTGGAGGCTGTCTCGGCGGTTCTTGAAGACCGCGATATACATGAACTTATCATCGTGGATAATGGCAACGCTGAAAGCGCCCGCACCCGGCTTAGCAAAATTGCCGTTAAACATGACCGGATTCGGTTGTTACAAGGCCATGGTAATATTGGTTTTGCAAGAGGGTGCAATTACGGGGCACGCTTGGCCTCCGGTCATTTTTTACTATTTCTGAATCCGGATGCGGTGATTGCCAGAGGCGCGGCCAGATCGATGGCAGAATGCGGCCGCACTCTCTCTGGACCTTGGATAACAGGCGGATTTTTACGCGATGAAAACGGACGGGAGCAGCGCGGCGCGCGGCGCGGGTCTTTAACGCCTTGGTCCGCTTTTGTCAGTTTCACGCCGCTCCATCACATTCCGGGCCTTCGCTCCATTCATCGTGAAGATGAGGCCGTTCCTAGTTGTCCCGCGCCGGTTGAAACGACAAGCGGTGCTTGCCTGATGACGGATAGAGCCTCTTTTGACCGCTTGGGCGGTTTTGATTCGGGGTATTTCCTGCATGTAGAGGACATTGATATCTGCGCTAGGGCCAGAGAAAAAGGCGGCGAAGTCTATATCGTCCCTGAAGCGCGCATCATGCATTATGGTTCCACCAGCGCCGTGCCGCGGGCCAAGATCGAGCTGGAAAAGCTCAAAGGGTTTCTTCGTTATTTTTGGCACTATAAGCCGGGATTTCTCTCGAAGTTTTTGACAGTACTCGCCGCGCCGTTCATGGCTTTCGCCATAATGGGGCGAGCCTATTATATTACTCTCAGGGTCGGCCTTTTCGGGCGATAGAGACTATTCCTCAGGGCAGGAAACAACTTCAATAATATGAAGATTAACGGCGTCTCCGCGGGAATAATTATACCCGTTGATGACATCGCGCTCTTCCAGACAGCTTTCTTGATTCTTTGCTGATTTTTGGAAAATTTCGAAACTATCTCCCTCACTTTCCAGATCATCGACGATGAAAATATTCCCGATTTTCCAGCTCTCCGAACTGCTCAAATCAATCTGATCGCCCAAACGTATTTCTTTGCCGAATTGGTAAACAAGACTTGGTTCTGTGAAATTAAGGGCCTGAACAAGTGGTCCGCCTTGGCGAGGTAAATCAATATTATTCGCTTGAAATGCCTCTGATAGTCTATCGGCCAGTTGAAGGCGATCTAGATTCGGCAATATAGTTCCATAGGCAGCAAAATTAAGAGTCACAGCCGCCAAGGCGGCATTTATGTAGCTTAGCCTCATATTGTTGAACCAAAAGTACCCGCCGCCAAACATGATAAATATTAAGGCGGCAAGACCAGCTGCGAGGGCTGCAATACTGGTCCCAGTCGTGGCATATTCATTTTGGCCCAATAGGACGACCCCGACGAGTAGAAAGCCGAGCCCGATAAAAATAAGCACGCTCGCAATTCTCGTTTTCTTGAATTCAGTTGCCTTCAGCAGGTGCGCGCCCGTTAAACCTATCAATACACACAGGGCCGGGAATATCGGGAGGACATAGTGCGGAAGTTTGGTGGGCATCAATTCAATCAGAATCAAGAAGGGCACACTCCAGGCGATACAGAGGCGAAGGGCTTTCGGGAGCGGGGCATCACTACGCATATTCTGGCGCAAGTTTCGAACAGTCATAGCTATGGCGGGTAAAAGTAAAAGCGAACCCGGCCAGAGTGTCAGGCTGAGAAGCGCCAAGTGGTAGCCGGGCGGTCCGGGATGGCTTTCTTGCGCGCTGACTAGCTTTCCGCCGAAATCGTTTCCAAGGCTTTCTGCAAAGAAGGCCCCTTGAGTTTCAATGCCAATCGCAATGGCCCAAGGGACAAACAGCAATAGGGCCGCAGTAATGGCGGGTATATTAATAAGTTGCCTGAGACCGTAACCCCGTTTTTCCCAGATCAACAAAGTTGCAAGCGTCAGCGCAATTAGGCTCGGAATGACGGGACCTTTAATGAGGATAGAAGCGCCAAAAGCAATCCAGAAAGCCCAGACAGCAGGCCTGGCTTTCCAGAGTGAGAGGGGGGCGGGTTGAGTTCGTATCGCTGCAATTGCCGCAAAGCAAGTGGCCGACAAACCACATAGAACGGCATCGGTTTTGGCAATATGGGCTTCAAATACCAAGAGAAAAGAGAGCGCGAGAGCGCACCCGCCAATAAAGGCGCCTTCGCGTCCTATAAGTTTGGCGCCGCCCCAGTAAGTGGCCAAGACAGCCAATAAAGCGCCTAAAACGGATGGCAGGCGCTGTACCCATATCTGTCGCTTCTCAGGAGAAGAGAAGACCTTCAGTGATGCGACTTGC
The DNA here is from genome assembly GCA_029936425.1 of Litorimonas sp. Lineage (GTDB taxonomy): Bacteria > Pseudomonadota > Alphaproteobacteria > Caulobacterales > Maricaulaceae > Litorimonas. Next base: position 376,646 of record JAPYSU010000001.1, on the reverse strand, counting down.
AGCCAGTAAATTCCAGCGGGTTTTTTATTGCGGGCCTCATCCTGAAATCGGATATTGAGCAAATCTCCGCTTTCCTCCATTTGCACGCTGGCCTGCGCGAACCGGGCTTCGTCCCTGTCGATAACCTGAAGCGACTCCAATCCGGGAAGGGCGACAGCCAGAAAAAGTAGGCTGAGAATCAACAGATGAAACCGCTTCTTCAAATTTAATAATTTAATTTCCGGCGACGACATATGTGCGCTTTAGCCAAGCCAGTCCGTTCTGTCCCGTAAAAATTAGGATACGCGCTATTCCATATCATATCGGCGGTAGGAACAGGCATTGCGAATTGAATATATAATACGGTCATGCCAAAACGGTATTTATGTCGATTGCACAAAAATCATTGGATAGAGAGGCCGATCTTGAGCTCTCAGTCGTTGTTCCCGTCTACAATGAATCCGAAAATGTCACGCAATTGGTAGAGGAAATTTCGCAAGCTTTGTTTGCGACCTCTTACGAGATGATCTTTGTGGATGATTGCAGCTCGGATAAAACTGTGCAGGTCCTATCGGACCTTAAGAAAAAGCATCCAACCCTTCGAGTCTTGACCCACAAAGCCAATGCCGGACAGTCACGTTCGGTCCGAACGGGCGTGTTCGCAGCCAGAGGTGATTTGATTGCGACGCTGGATGGTGACGGGCAAAATAATCCGGCAGACATTCCCAAAATGTGGGATCAGATAAGGCGTCCCGATGCGCCCGACAATTTGGCAATGGTTGGCGGGAAACGGCTAAAACGCCAGGATAGCCAGGCGAAATTACTGGCGTCGCGTCTGGGTAACGGCATTCGTAAGAAACTTCTCAAAGATCAAGCCGAGGATACGGGGTGCGGAATTAAAGTTTTCCGACGCGAAGCCTTTTTACGGCTCCCTTATTTTGATCATATTCACCGTTATATTCCGGCTCTGATGCTACGAGAGGGCTATGCGATCGAATTTGCAGATGTTAGCCACCGCGCCCGTATCGCCGGAAAATCCAAATATACCAATTTTGGACGGTTGAAAGTTTCCATCGCGGATCTTCGCGGTGTGATGTGGCTCATTTCACGCTCTCGAAACCCGAAAGGGTGGGACGAAGTTTAATGCCTGAACGATGATGCCGTTAACCTTTTGCAAGCCATTTTCCTTTAGATATTGTTAAATCTTTGAGACGGGTGAGTTGAAGATCCGTTTCAGCTCTGAATAGAGGCATTTAGGTCATGCGCTTTTTCCTTGTTTTTCCTCTCATGCTCATTCCCGTGGCCTTATATAATATTTTGGCGATAAGCGGCTCTGCCTTTTCCACGGCGGCCGAAATTCGCGCGCGTTTGGACACGGATTTTCAATCTATTCCGATGATTTCAGGGTCTATCTGGCAAATCACGCCAGGGCATATGCTCATAACCTTGTCACTCATCATGCTGTTCTTCGAAATGATAAAATCGACCGGGACAGACCACACGGCTGTGATGAATCATGCTTTCTCCATGGTTCTATTTATTATCTGTCTTGTGGAGTTCCTTATGTTTCCAGCCTTTGGAACGTCTGTCTTCTTCATTATCGGCCTCATGGCCTTACTGGATGTCATGGCCGGATTTATGGTGACAATCGCAAGCGCGCGCCGTGACTTTTCTGTTGGCGAGGCGTAGGAATTGCCAATTAGACTCGTTTCATCAAGGTGATGTTTATCAGTACGAAGGAAAAATCAATTTCCAGAGAGGCGAGGTCAGTCTCTGGGGTTGGGAGCGCTCGCCAAATACCCGTACAATCAATCGAGAGTGAAGCCGCTTTTTCATTACTGAAATCGGCTATCTTTTCATTTCAGGTTGAGGACGGATTTAACTGGGGCTCGCAAACGCTCATCGCCGCGATTATTCGGTGCGAAACTTCAAAATTGCCCAAAAACCGCTCTGACTTTCAGGCGTTGATTCATTCAGATTATCAACGCCTTTATGAGTCTTCTTTGCGCTCTCTGAATTGGGAAGGCGCGCGCTACCAAATTCAATATCAGCTCAGGACCGGCGAGGGCCACTGGATCTGGGTTGAGGAGACAGTCGAGAGGACAAACTCGGATGAAAACCCACTGAAGGTTGAAGGGGTCATTCGCGATATTACGGATGAAAAGTCCAGATTTGAGCGATCAGACTGGTTGGCCCGGCATGATGAAATGACTGGTTTGATGAATCAGAATGCTTTCAAAGAACAGGGCAAAACTTTGTGCGGTCTCGCCTGCCGCGTCAAAGCTCAAGGCGCTGTTTTTCGCCTTCGCCTTAATAACCTGGATGATGTTAGAACGACCTATGGATTTGAAACTGCGAACAGGCTCTGCCGAGGCGTGGCCGATAGGCTTCGGCAGATTATTGCGCCTCCGGATTGTCTGGCAAAAGGCGAGGATGGAGATTTCCTTCTGGCTGTCCTCGGTATAGCGGGTCCGGACAGCGACCCGGGGGTGCTTGCAGAACGACTACAAATTGCTCTCTCGGATTCGCATTACAAATCGCCTTTTGGCCCGTTAAAGGCGGATATTTCCATTGGCTATACAGACTTGCCGCAATCAGGCGCGGATTTTGAGACTCTTATTCGTAAAACCGATCGCGCATTGGAAACTCGTTCGTCCGGCGCAGTCTCTGAATATTCGGTCTCTATGGGCCTCGCAGAGAAACCAAATTACAACCAAGACATCACAAAAGAAGACATTCTTTCCGCATTGGACGAAAGACGGATTTCTTTGGCGTTCCAACCGATTGTCGAAGCGGTATCCGGTGACCTCCATCATTATGAGTGTCTTTTGCGCCTTCGAGAAAATAGCGGAGAATTGGTCAGCGCGGGACGGTTTATCATGGCGGCGGAGAAACTTGGCCTTGTTCATCATCTGGATCGGCGCGCCCTTGACTTGGCGGCAGCGCAGCTTTCGAAAAGCCCCGACCTAAGAGTTGCATTGAATGTTTCCGCTGAGACGATTCAAAACGCCGAAGCCGCTAAGACCTATCTTGAGACTTTGAAATCTCTGAATGAGAAAACGCGCCGCATGACCATAGAAATGACAGAGACGGCCGCACTGGACGCCCCGGAATTGGCAACACATTTTTCGGCCGAAGTCAGAGCGCTTGGATGCGAGTTTTCCATTGATGATTTCGGCTCCGGTCACACCACGTTCCGAAACCTCATGGGGATTGAAGCGGAATCCATAAAGCTGGATGGAAGCCTCATAAAAGGCATATCTGCTTCACCGCAAAAACAAATCTTTGTCCGGATGATGGTGGATTTGGCCGATACATTTGCGGTTAAAATTGTGGCCGAAATGGTCGAGGACAAGGCTGATGCCACGGCGCTCAAACATCTGGGAGTCGATTACCTGCAAGGCTATCTTTACGGCGTTCCAAACGCGTCTCCCTCCTACCGAAATTCCGCGTCTTAAATCTTCATAGAGAAAATCCTGTTTTCCCGTGAGTTTCCTATTAGAAGGAAGATGTGAGAGAAAGCGTCCTCAGACTCGAAAAATTTTATGCCAGCCCATTGGGGCAGGCGGCGAGAGATATGGCAAGCCGACGTCTACGTACGCTTTGGCCGGATCTTGCAGGTCGTAATGTTTTAGGGTTCGGGTTTTGCGGGCCCTATCTGGAGCCTTATCAGGCAGGCGCAAACCGAATTATTCTGGCGATGCCGGGGGCGCAAGGCGCTCTGGCCCACCGCGGGAAACGAGGTATTATTTCCTGTCTGGTTGAAGAGGATTGTTTACCTTTCGCTGACTCGACATTTGATACAATCCTTTGCGTGCACGGCGTGGAGGAAGCTCCTAATCTTCAGACGTTGATGAAGGAATTATGGCGGGTTTGCCGCCCCGAGGGGCATGTCGTAATAATCGCCGCAAACCGGGGCGGTCTTTGGGCAAGATCGGATCGCAGCCCGTTTGGCGCAGGCCGTCCTTTCACTCGTTCGCAAATGCGCGCCGCCATGCGCGCTGTCGGATTTCATCCGACAATCTGGTCAGGCGCGCTCTATGCGCCCCCTCTGAAAATGTTTTCCAAAGGCGGTCTCTTGCGGGGATCAGAACGATTCGGCGAAACCGTGACGCCCGGTTTGTCCGGTCTAATATTGGTTGAAGCCATAAAACGCCTCTATGTGGAACCGGATATGTCCGAAAAAGCCAAATCTGTCGTGGCGCGGCCCCGTTTTGGAACCTCTCCCATTGCCAATCGCTCCTCTGCCTCTCATAGATGAAGAGATGGCTAATATGAGTGAGAACAGTGACGTTGATATAAACGAGGTGCGGTCAGAAATTGATCGCGTCGATAAAGCCTTGTTGGAACTCATTGCAGAACGTCTTGAGCTTTCCAAGGCGGTCAGGCGGGCCAAATCAGGCATTCGGGTTTGGCGGCCGTCGCGGGAAGACAGTCATGTCCGAGCTTTGGCGGCTGCGACGCAAGACACGCCCGGACCGTTAGTGAGCCGCATCTGGGCAGAGCTTATGAGTGCAAGCCTTGCTATGCAGGGACCCATGAAACTCCATGTCGCGCTGGAAGGTGACGCAATGGCGTCTCTGGCTTTGGTACGTGACCGTTTTGGGGCGTCTATCCCGACCTATACCTATCCCACAGCCAGTAGCGCTTTGGCCGCAACCTATTCTGATGATGAAGGCGTGGCTGTTCTGCCCGCGCCGGGCGGGATGCATAGTTGGTGGACGGCACTGGGCTCCGAAGGGGCGATGCCGGATATGCATATTCTGGCTGGATTACCCCGAACTGGCACGCAAGACTGGCCTCGGGCCGTCGCTGTTGCAACTGCGGATATTCAGCCTTCCGGCAATGATGAGACATTGATAATTGCCAAAGCGGATATCCGGGTCGTGCACAATGAAGCGGTATTGCGATCGAGCTCGGGAGAACGCCAACTCTATAGCTTGCCGGGATATTTGGAGACCCTCCCAAAATCTGTCAAAGAGTTGGATGCGACAGCTTGTATTATTGGTGCATTACCTAAACCTATCGGATAAAACGGCGCGTTTTTAGACTTGACCTCTTGGATAATTTTATGACTTTTAAGACCATCCTTATTGTTGGCGGCGGCTTGATAGGCAGCTCGATTGCCCGGGCGGCAAAAGCGTATAGCCAAGCGGAAACCGTTTATATTACGGATACGTCTCATAGCGCCTGTTCAGCAATAGAACGTCTCGGAATTGCAGATGGCGTCAGCGAAGGGCAGGCGGATTATTTTGCCTCTCAGGCGGACTTAGTTATTCTCTGCGTGCCGCCCGGACGGATGGGGGACGTGGCCGAGAAAATTATTCCGAACATGAAATCCGGCGCTGTTCTGTCGGATGTAGGGTCAATCAAAGGCGCCGTTATTTCGGCTGTAACGCCTTTCCTGCGGGGTGATATCACATTTGTCCCGGCTCATCCGATTGCCGGGACAGAATATAGCGGGCCGGAGGCTGGACAAGCCGACATGTTTAAAGACCGCTGGTGTGTTTTGACGCCGACAAAAAAGAACCTGCCGGAAACCAAGCAGTTAAAAGCTTTTTGGCAGGGACTTGGAAGTCAGGTCAGTATTATGACACCCAAGCGGCACGACATAGTTCTCGCCACAACGTCGCATGTGCCGCATTTGATTGCCTATACATTGGTCGGAACGGCCGTGGATATGGAAACCGTGACGGACAATGAAGTGGTAAAATACTCCGCCGGTGGGTTTCGCGATTTTACGCGAATTGCGGCGTCTGATCCGGTCATGTGGCGGGATGTATTCCTGTCCAACCGCGAGGCGACGCTTGAAGTTGTTGATAGGTTCATTGAGGATCTAACGGCACTGAAGCGGGCGATAAGGTGGGAAGAGGGAGAAACCTTATTGGAGCATTTTGCCAAAACACGCGATATCCGCCGCCGCATTATTGATGCAGGCCAAGACAGCGCCGAGCCTAATTTCGGTCGGCATGATTGATCTAATTTTGGGGCTCTGTTTGCGGCAGAGGTGTATCCGGAGCCTTCTCGCGTTGCGACTTATTGGACCCTCTCGCCATCGTAACGAGTAATTTTGCATATTCGCTGAGGAGTCTGTCGAATCTATCGCGGTCAGAATACCAATGTGTCCGCATCTCGGCAGAAACGGGGTAGGCTGTAATTCGTATCCGCCCTGCAGCGAGGGCAATTTCGCTTTGCGCTCGTGGCATATGATAGGCCGATGTCACCAGGAGGATATGTTCATATCCAAGCGCTTTGGCCCACGCCGCCGTCTCGCGTGCATTGCCGATCGTGTCTTCGGCGACATAGTCCAGGTCGATACAACAGGCTTTTGTCTCTTCCGGCAGGTCAAGCAAATTGAAAATGGTCTGTGATTTCAAATCCCTGTTTACACCCGAAATCAGAAGGCGCTCGCCTTTTCCCTGTTTCAGGAGCGCCGCCCCGGCTTCCAATCGTCCTCCACCTGGTCCCGTCCAGACGACTATTCCGTCTGCATTCGGGGCGACTTTCGGTGTGGAGAGGCCGTCTACTTTTTCAGCGAAGACAAAAAATCCAAATGCCAGAATTAGCAGGGCTACAAAAAACACTAGAGCGATGAATTTTATCCAGGCCCAGAGTTTTTGGGCGGCTGATTTTTTTGGCTTAGGTTCGGCGCGTTTCATCAGGCACGCTTTCGTTCGCGGATGAGGGCGCGTTTCGTCGCAATTCCTGCTGCAACGGCGCAGACCAATACGAACAATGCCCAAAGTCCCAATAACCAAAGCGTATCATTTAAGGCCTCGCCTAATCCTGACCAAAACAATTCCGGTACGGAGCTGAAAAGAGACATTACGGCCCAGAGTGCCCAGGCGAGTATAAGTCCAACTCCGGCTCCGGAAGCGCTTCGTCGTCCGGCCTGACCAACAAAAAGCCGGGAAATAAAACCATCCGTTGCGCCGACCTGTGCCAGCACAGAAATAATGGAGCGCTGCGCGGCCATAGCCGAGCGCGTGGCAAAAAGGTTCACACTGATGCCGGCAATAAGAAGCAGGATGAGTAAGGACGTGCCGCCAAAAACCAGCAGGCGCGCAGTGCCGCGAATCTGATCTGTCCAACGCGAATGGTCATCCACAGAGGCGACAATACCGCTTTTTTGTAATTGCGTTTCCAGCAGAACAGCATTGGGAGTATTAGAATTTTCAGCGGTTTCAATTGTGATTAGGCCCGGTAAAACCAGGCTTTCCGGGAGTTCTAAATTCCCAATCCACGGCTTTATCAATTCTTGCGACTGACTCCGGTCAACGACAGTCACTTTTGCTTCGTTCCCAAGCAGAGAACGAATAGTTTCCGCAGCCTGATCCATTTGAGTTTCGAAATCATTTTCGGCTGAAAGAGGGGCTAGGCTCACTTGAACAGTCGCCGAATTTGATAGCTGGGCCTGCCAATCCCCTGAAAGACGCGAGGTGGCCCGGGAGAAGAGAAGAGCCAGCGCCGCAAGAAAAGCCATAATCGCCAGAACGGTAATCAGCGCTCGGACATTATGGCCGCGCGGCATTAAAATGGATTGCTGAGGCGGGAGAGGGCGACTCATGAATAAGTCTCCTCAAAATCGGGCACTGCGTTCAGACCTTTGTAAATACGTCCGTCTTCAATGCGAAACACGCGGGCTTCCAGTTCTTGAATTAAATCAATGTCGTGGGTCGCGATCATGACAGTTGTACCCATACGGTTCATTTCCGCAAACAATCTGAGAAGCCGGCGTCCAATTTCAGGGTCGACATTTCCGGTGGGTTCATCTGCAATAAGCAAGTTCGGTTTTGCAATGACGGCCCGAGCAATGGCGGCGCGTTGTTTCTCTCCGCCGGAAAGTGTTGACGGGAAGGCCTGCATGCGGTGGCCTAGACCCACCCATTGCAAAAGCTCTGTGACGTCCTGAGTATATTGTGCGCGAGACTGTCCTGCCACGCGCAATGGAAGAGAAACATTTTCAAAAACGCTAAGATGATCGATCAGAGTGAAATCCTGCAAGACCACACCAATCCGGCGCCTTACGGCCTGTGTTTGTCTGTTATCCAACAAGGCGGCATCTTGACCAAATGTCGAAATATGACCGCGTGACGGGGCGAGAGCGAGATAGCATAGTTTCAAAAGGCTTGATTTTCCTGCACCTGACGGACCTGTCAAAAAGCTGAAACTGCCTTGCGGAAGTGTCAGATTTACATCGGATAAAATTTCCGGGCCGCGCCCATAGCGGAGTCCCACATCGCGAAACGAGATGATATCCGGTTTTTCAGTTGAGCGGGCTTTTGGATTTAGGCCGGGGCTCTTGGAGTTTGGCTCGGGACGTGTCAAAATAGATTATCCATTTTCGAATCGAATTCTTATGATACTGACCTGTCCGGAATGTTCCACCAGTTATATGGCGAAAGATGACGCCATTGGCCCTAATGGACGTACTGTCCGTTGCGCAAAGTGTTCTGCGACCTGGTTTGTTCCGGCTCCTGTCGAGGCTGCTTCCACGCCAGATGATCTCCAATTAGCAGATATGACGCGAGAGTCGACAACTGCATCACAAGAGACTTTCGGAGCAGAATCCGGTGAAGACAGGACTGTCGCATCAGATCAAAACGCGGCCCCAATGACATCCGGCAAAAGTGCCGATGCCCTTATTAGAGACAAAGCCGAAGCCGAGAAAAGGCGCCGCCGCCGCCGCACAATCTGGCTCATTTGGCTTATCCCAATATTGTTCATATTTACTCTAATTGCTGGGCTTTACTTTAGCCGAACGGTCATTGCTGAGCGCTTTCCGGCGACTGTTCCTCTTTATAATGCCGTTGGCGTAGAAGTCAGTCAGACGGGACTTCAGATTGATAAACCCACCGTCCGAATTGCTGTGGTGAATGGGCAGACGACGGTCGTAATTAATGGGTCTGTCAAAAATATTTCAAATCAAGCCCAATCTCTGCCCATGCTTAGATTGTCCCTGAACAATCCCGCCGGAGAAGAGGTTGCCAATTGGTTGGTAGATTTTGAAAAGCCAGTTTTAAAAGGGCAGGAACGCGTTGAATTCGCGTCAGAATATCCCAACCCACCGCCTGACAGTACTAGCCTACGTTACAGACTGGCCGAATGATATTTTTAAAACCGGTCGAGTAAGCGTTCAATATAATCACGCTCTTCCTGGCGGCGTTCGCGTTCTGCGGCCCGGCGCCGTAATTCTTCCAGTAATTCCCGCGAGCGGCTGGCATTGTCCCTTTGATCTATGTCGGCTTCGGCGTTTTCAGAATTATCGCCGCCTTGTTGCCGTCCGAGAGGGTCATTGCCCTGACCGCTTTCACCGGCTTCGCCTTGGCCTTCTCCCCGGGCGGACTCAGCCAGCTTCTCTCCGGCGTCGCGCATAGCTTGAACAGCGTCTTCCTGGGCGCTGCGCGCGGTAGGGTAATCGCCTTGCGACAGCGCGTCCGCAGCTCTGGACATACCGTCTCTCGCCCGATCCAGTTCATCCTGAGCCGCCTCTGTTCCGCCGCCAGTGCTCGCCCTGTTTTCGTCGCCGGGCTGATTTCCGCCTTCACCATTTTCTTCAGAATTGCCGGCTGTTTGATCATCAGATTCTGCGCCAATCTGACCAGCTTCTCCGTCATCTTCGCCCAGCCGTCCGAGCAATTCTTCCAATTCTTCCTGGCGGCTGGCCAATTCGCCGGGGCTCAAGCCTGACTGCGGCGAGCTACTTCCATCATTGGATCCGTTACCGCCCGTGTCCTCCTGCGCCTGCCGCTCGGCCTCATCTGTTTCATCTTGCAGTTCACGTTGCTCTCCTAGGAGATCAGCAAGCTCTTCAAGATTCTCTTTCATTTGCTCGCTCATCTCACCTTCAAAGCCTTCTCCCTCGCCTCCGGCAGATTGTGAGAGTTGAATTTCCATATTTTCCAGGACTTGAGCGAGCTGCGCGAGGGCGCGGCGTGCGCCTTCCACGTCACCGGCTTTATTAGCCTCTTCAATCGCTTTGAGAAGTTCCTGAATTTCGTCAGTGGACCCCATGGAGCCACCGCCTCCGCCGCTATTTTCCTGTTCGGCGAAATTCCCGTCTTCCAAGGCTTTGCGTTTGAGCTCTTCGGTATAGGCCTCTACCGCGCTATTATAGCGTTCAAACAGTGTATCTATTTCCCGTTGAGGCGCCCGGCGCGCCATGCCTTCTCTAAGGGCTTGTTCTGCTTCGCGCATTTCTTCCAAGGCTGTCCCAAGTGTTCCGTATTCCGCGCGAAGCGCAATCGACCAGAGCTCGTCAGGAATGGGCTCAACCGTTTCAAGATTACGCGCATAGCGCAGTCGCGAACGAACATTCCGAAGGCCCAGATAAACAGATGGGTCACGGAAAAGTCCCTCGGGCCTGTCAGTCACGGCTCCAATCAAGTTAGCGGCGCGCTCAATACCTTCCGGAGCACGTTTGAGGCGCTGGACAGCATTAGAATCGCTAAAAATTTGTCCGGGCAGGGGCGGGGCCGCCGATTCAGGTTTGTAATTCGCTTCTATCGCTTGCAAAACAACCGCTCTTTGTTCGACGACAGCCTTGGCCAGAGGTTCGACAAAAATCTTGTCGGGAACTCTAAACCAGCTTTCAGAAGAATAAGCGGATTGACCGGCTCCATCTGTGGCTTTCAGTCTGGCAATGACTTTCTTACCCGCAAGAGGGTGGCGTGTGAGATCGAGCTTGGCTTCCATTGCCTCCGCTTTGGGGACGGAGCCTCCGCTCATTGGAATTTCGACCAGCGAGGAACTTGAAAAAGGCTCTTCTACGCCATCGACAATTTCAGCCATCTCCAAAAATAAATTCGTAACGCCGTAATCGTCTTTGAAAGAATAAGTTATGACCAGACGATCCTGTTTGTCAGCTTTAGGTGTCTCGTCCAGAGTAACAATCGGCAGTTGATCTTGAACGACATTCAATTTCCAGACCTTGCGGTTTTGGCCAATTCTCCAAACGGCTTCTCCCGACTCGCTCACGAAAGCCCGCGCTTCAAAGGTTTCCCGGCTGAGTTTGTTGATCTTTAAATAGTCCGTATCGATGCCTTGGCGTAATTTAGGACGCGGCACGCTTTTGGCGCCGTTCAGGCGAGCGACCCATTCACTGCCTGCAGGGATGGTCTTGATATCCTGACCTTGAAAATAAATAGGTGGACGGCCCGTATAATCAGGCGGATCAATCCAGGCTTCGAAGGTGACATTATCGGGATTAACGCCCGCTTGCCAGACAGGCGTGACGGCGCGCCGCAAGCGCTCCATATTGGCGCCGCTGCCAACCAGAAGCGCCAGGATGAGAGCAAGAGGGAGGATGAACCGCAGAAAATAAGGGTCGCGCGGCGCTATAGTCGGGCGAAGATCCGGCCGGGTTAACTGCTTGGACTGTTTTAAGGCTTTGGAATAATGCGCAGGCCAGCTTTCTTCGCCGATGACGGGACGATCATCTAAAACATCCAGTGGCCGATGCGCTTGATTGGAATCTCTCTCAACCCGCCGCCTGGCTTCGGATAGGGACGGTAGAGGTCGTTTTTGAGCCTTGTAAGCGGCATGAATCAGAAAGATCAGAGCCGTTATGGCTGCCAGGCCGCGCCACGGGTCGCCAATTCTTTCCCAAACACCCGCAAAAACGCCGACCAGAAAAACAGAAATGAAAACCGCCGCCCACAGAAACACGGGAACATAGCGTTCCCAAACCAACCATAGGCGGGCAGTCCGCACATAACGCGCCAGCCGCGTGGTAAAAGGTGTTTGCTCTGAAGAGTTCATATGAGCCCGACTATAAAGCCATGACTTTATGTGTCGTGTTAAATTTCATCCAAGCTACAGTTCGCCGCGACCCGACGGGTTTAACCAGCTTGGCAAGCGCTCTGATTTGAGGATTTCTTCAATCTTCGGGCGCTCACGAATAACTTCGAATCTGTTCCCTTTGACCAGGACTTCAGGAACGAGAGGGCGGGTATTGTACTGGCTGCTCTGCGCCGCGCCATAAGCGCCGGCGGAATGCAAGACAACCAAATCACCGGCTTCCAGAGCGGGCATATCCCGGCCCGTCGTAAAGGTGTCGCCGCTTTCGCAAATTGGGCCAACCACATCATAGGTCGCCTCGATTGCCTCCGTTCCGGGCGCTTTGACAGGCTCTATGTCATGAAACGCATCGTAAAGCGCCGGACGCAAAAGATCGTTCATCGCGGCGTCAATGATAAGAAAATCCCTGTCTTCGCCGTTTTTGACATAAAGGACTTCGGATAACAGCACGCCGGAGTTTCCGGCAATCATGCGGCCGGGTTCGAATATCATTTCAACATCCATCCCCCGCGTGAGGCGTTTGACGAGTTTTCCGTATTCTGAAGGCGGAGGCGGCGTGACCTTATTGTCGCCATAAGGAATTCCCAGACCGCCGCCTATATCAAAACTTTTGATCGTGTGCCCGGCTTGGCGAAGGCGGGAAATCAGCCCGCCGACTTTTTCAATCGCAGCTTCAAATGGCGCGAGCTGGTCTATCTGGCTGCCGATATGAACGTCGACGCCGACAATTTCGATGCCAGGGAGCTTTGCCGCATGAGCATAAGCGTCTTCAGCGGAAGACCAGGCAATGCCGAATTTGTTTTCCTTGCGCCCGGTGGAAATTTTGGCATGTCCGCCGGCGGTTACGTCAGGATTAACTCGAAAAGCCACGGGTGCAGAGGTTCCCATTTCAAGAGCAACTTCATTCAAAGCCTCTAACTCGGCCAGACTTTCGACATTGAAAACACGTATTTTTGCCCGCAAGCCTGCCCGCATTTCGGATTTGGTTTTCCCTACTCCGGAAAAGACAATTTTATCTCCGGGAATACCGGCCAGAAGCGCCCGTGCCAGCTCCCCTCCGCTAACGACGTCGGCGCCGGCCCCCATTTTTGCAAGCGTTGCTAAAACGGCAATATTCGAATTGGCTTTGACAGAATAGGCAACAAGAGCATTAATACCCTCAAAACTCTCCGCAAAAACCGAATAATGCCGTTCAAAAGTTGCCGTGGAATAAACATAAACGGGCGTGCCGACCGTTTCGGCGATGGCCCGTAAAGGCACGTCCTCGGCGTAAAGTTCACCGTTTTTATAATCAAAATGTCTCATGAGGTTAGATTCTGATGCCCTTAAGCCTAATACGGCGTTGTTTCGTCCACATAGTCTTCGTCAAAAATATCATCTTGTTCGTCATCAATCGGACTTTCGCTGATAACGCTGTCCTCATCGGGTTTCTCATCGACTTCATTCTGGGCTTCGCCCCAAAGGGGAGGAGGTGTTTTGAGCGGACCTTTAATCCCGCAAGCGGTAAGGCTAACGGAACCCAAGAGCAAAGCGAGAGTTAAATATGAGTTAAAGCGATTTCGGCGGGTGGCGCGCATGTCAGATCCTCTTTGGCGACATTGGTCGGTAATGGCCATTTGAACATATGTCCAGTCCAACGGGATGTATAGGCAGGACAAGTGACATTAACTTAAGAAAAGTAATTGGGATATTGATAGTAATATGGATCACTCTAAAAATTTCACACAAGGTTCGACACGTATGCTCCGTTCGAAACTAACGACTTCAATTTTCCTGACTTGCCTGTTTTCAGTGCCGACACTTGCCGCGGCCAATTCGACCGAAAAACGAGGAGAAACATTTTGTTTTCCGACAAAAAAGGCCGTTAAAATCGTTGAGGATCTTTCTGAGGTCAAAGACAAGCACCGAAATATTGTGGATGTTGACATTGATCCCAGATTTTTAATCAAGGATGGAGGCGTCTGGCCCGAGCGGTTTTATCTGGCGAAAGATGGTAAATCGGTCAAGAATCTCCCTTTTTCCAGAGAGGATGGCCGCGTTGATAATTTTATGGCCTCGGCCCGAGCCTATCCCGAAACAGACATATGTATAGACGACCCAACACGGGCCGACCGCCCTGCAGATGATGAAGGGCTGTATTTTGAAATGGGTCTGTCACCTTTCTTCCATAACCGCAGCGGAACTTACGAAATGGAAGAATTAAAAGAAGGGACGAAAGACGGCAAAAATTTCTATAAAAAAATGATACCGGGCGCTCTGACAATGTTCATGCCGGATACTGACTATCTTGCCGTGAAATACGAAGATAGGTCGGCTCCGCTTCGGGCGTTCGCTGTTCTGGACGGCGTCGAAACTTTGATGGAAGGGGAAAAGGTCAAAGATTTTTACGTTATATCTTTCGAAGATATGGAGGCTTGGAAAGCAGAAGGGCTGGTTGTCAAAGGCGGCCCATATAATCTTCAACCCGTACCCAGCCCGTCCATTATGCGGCGATTTGGGTGGGGGCAGGACTCAGATTCCTAATCTCAATTTAACTTTTAAAAACCAAAGAACCTGATAGCTGCAATCAAATCGGTGTTTTTGGGGATCTTATGTCGCGTGCAAAATTAGTTTTGGGTGTTTTAATCGCGGGGACTTTTCCGGCGCAGGCTTTGGCCGAAACTGACTGTATGGAGGCCAAAGACCTTGTGAATATGGTTCAGTCTTTTTATCAGGCGGACGCAGACCGCGTCGATGTTATCAAACCAGAATTTAACCTACAGCTTAAACCCCTCGGCGATAATCCGGTTCCGACGGGTCTGCGCTATATTTATGAAAACCAAGAGATAGACCTTACAATTGATACGAGGGGAAATGTCCAGAATATGGAGAAGGCACTCGCCTTCAGCAAAGACGGCCAATTGTGCAAATTGATTGAAGGCAAAATTGTTGGAAAGTCAGATGAGCCGACGGTTCAAGCCAATATGACTTTCAGTTTTCCGTTCATCAATACGTCCGGGAGCCACAGCGCGGAGGAACTCGTTGAAGGAGCAAAAGATGGCTCAAAAGTTATGAATACGCTCGCTCCGGGAGGACTTGGGTTTATGGTGCCGGGACTGAAGGCCATAAGCGTCACTCCCGCTCAACCGAATGGGGACACTCCCGTTTTACGTTTTATGGAGGGAGAGACTTTAACGCGCGGTCCCGAAGTCAGCCGGGTCAAAAAGAGCCAGTTTTTCAAAATAAAAGATTTGAAAAAATCCAGAGCGGACCGACTGGATATTTCTGGCGATTACCGGCTCATAGCGACATTTGATTATGATCCTGACGACATAAAAAAAGCGGCAGAGGCGGATGGTGCAAGAGGCGAAGAGGCGGCGTCTACAAACTAATTTACAACGCGCTCTTCAGCGCTTAGCCTTTTCGCATGAAATTATTTTTACCTCTATGTTTAACAGTTCTTATTTTGTCAGCATGTGGGCAACAATCATCAGAAAAGGTGTCGCCTTCTGAAAATAAAACGCCTCATTCTCAATTGACCGGGTCTGATATGACAGAGCCACTCTCGGCGGAATTGGCGGAACGTTTTTCCGCTTTGGCACTGACCTGCGTGCATCAGGAATTTCCTAATAAAATTTCCCGCACGACAGATACGGCTGAAGAGATAGGCCGGCCAATGGACCTCTTCCCTGTTTTTTACGGCTGTTTTGACTGGCACAGCGCCGTGCATGGTCACTGGATGCTTGTCAGGTTATTACGGACTGCTCCAGATGGTGCTTGGAAAGACGAAGCCCGCGCCAAACTGGCACAGAGTTTTACTGAAGAAAATATTGCTGGTGAAATAACAAATTTCGCCCGCCCGGCTCGGGGCTCATGGGAGCGGCCTTATGGTTTGGCCTGGTTGCTTCAACTCACCGCGGAATTACGGGAATGGGACGATCCTCAGGCGAAAATCTGGCTTGAACGGCTGAAGCCTTTGGAGTCGGATATTGCGGAAAGCTTGAAAACCTGGTTGCCTAATCTGGCTTACCCCATCCGATTGGGGACCCATAATCAAAGTGCCTTTGCTTTTGGCTTAATATGGGACTGGGCAAAGGTTTCAGGGGACGCAGAAATGCAAACGCTCATTCGGGAAAAATCTCTGGCGTTTCATAAAAATGACGTGAATTGTCCGCTGAGTTACGAACCCAGCGGCGAAGACTTTTTATCACCTTGTCTGATGGAAGCCGACTTGATGCGGCGCGTTTTGCCAGATGACGAATTTTCGTCATGGCTCTCCGCATTTATGCCCGATATTCCGACGGATGGATCAAGTGACTGGCTTGATCCGGGTATTGTGAAGGATGCGAGTGATGGTAAGCTCGTACATCTGGACGGCGTCAACCTTTCGCGCGCGTGGAATCTTTACAACATCGCTGGAGCGCTTCCGAACTCTGATCCACGTCGCGCTGCTTTGATCGCGTCGGCAAAGCGGCACGAAGAGGTCGGCATCGCCGCTGTGTCGGACACACATTATTCGGGGTCTCATTGGCTTGCGAGTTTTGCGACTTATTTGAAAACCTCTAGGGGTCAGCCTCTGTCGGTTGAGCAGAAATGACCTTACGCCAGACTGAAAATATCAGCAGTCCGTGCAAACTTATCTGTGACCTCGACCTAGAAAAGGGTCAGTGTGTGGGATGCGGCCGGACGCGCGAAGAAATTGCGCGCTGGCTGTCTTATACGGAATTGCAGCGCCTCGCGATTATGGCGGAATTGCCGGGTCGTTTGGCCAAGTCTGAGAAATGAGCCGTTAGCTTAAATTTTTTCTCCAGCGCTTTACTTGCTTTTTCACTTCGCTTGGCGCGGTCCCTCCGTAGCTTGTACGGCTGCTGGCAGAGGCCAGAGGAGACAGGACCCGGTAAACATCGTCGGTAATGCGCGGCTCAATGGATTGTAAATCCGTCAGCTCCATCTCAGCCAAAGTATTGCCTTGTTTCTCGGCCAGTGCCACCACCCGCCCTGTGACATGGTGGGCGTCTCGAAATGGCATGTTCAGGGTCATGACGAGCCAGTCGGCCAGATCCGTCGCCGTCGAGAAGGCCGCGCCGGCCGCCTCGGCGAGTTTATCTTTATTTGGTGACATATCGCTGATCATACCTGCCATAGCGGCCAAACCAAGTTCCAAGGCTTCAAAGGCGTCAAAGACAGGTTCCTTGTCTTCCTGCATGTCTTTGGAATAGGCGAGGGGCAGGCCTTTCATCACAATAGTCAGGGATGTAAGAGCCCCGACAATCCGCCCAACCTTGGCCCGCACCAATTCGGCGGCGTCGGGGTTTCTTTTTTGCGGCATTATTGAGCTGCCGGTTGTAAAGGTGTCAGACAATTTCACAAACTGGAATTGGGCGCTCGTCCAGATGACAATTTCTTCTGAAAGTCGAGATAGATGCGTGGCGCAAATGCTGGCCGCGGCGAGAGCTTCTAAGGCAAAGTCCCGCGCCGATACAGCGTCGAGCGAATTGGCCATAGGGCGGTCAAATCCTAAAGCTTTGGTCGTTGCGTCCCGGTCAATCGGATAGGGCGTTCCGGCCAAAGCGGCGGCCCCAAGAGGACTTTCATTGAGACGCTTGCGGCAGTCAGCGAAACGAGAGCGATCCCGCGCAAACATCTCTAGGTAAGCCATCATGTGATGTCCGAAGGTGACAGGTTGTGCGCTTTGTAAATGTGTAAAGCCCGGCATGATCGTGTCGGCATGTTTTTCCGCCTGACCGAGTAACGCTCTTTGCAAAGTATTTAATTGTGCATCGAACATATCCAGATGATCGCGTACCCATAGACGAAAGTCTGTCGCCACCTGGTCGTTCCGTGAGCGGCCAGTGTGAAGGCGTCCCGCGGCTTCACCGATTTTTTCTTTCAGGCGGTTTTCCACGTTCAAATGGATGTCCTCTAATTCGGGTTTGAAAGGAAAAGTGCCGGCGTTAATTTCTTCCAATATCTCATCCAGACCTTGATGGATCGCCTGACAATCCTTTTCAGAGATAATGCTCTGAGCCTTGAGCATGGTCGCATGAGCTTTTGAGCCGAGAATATCTTGAGCGGCAAGTTTCTGGTCGAAATCGATAGAGACATTGATCGCCTGCATCAGAGCGCCCGGTTGTGCGCTGAAACGCCCCCCCCACATCGTCTGGCCTTTTTCCGGTTTCTGATTTACAGGCTCGGTCATGTCATCTGTCTCTTCATTGTTTACCCTGGGCAATGCCATACGGGTCTTATTTGTCATCGGTCTCATAGCCGTGTTTGGGGTCGTGGTGCAATCCTGTCAAAAACCAAAAACCGGGTTGGAAAGATTGAGTGTGGCTTCGTTGTCGAAACTCACAATCCTAGAAGCTCCGCCGCCGCAACCTGACCTCTCTTTTACATCAACAGGCGATGAAAAAATGAGCCTGTCCGATTACCGGGGTCAAGTCATTCTGGTTAATGCCTGGGCGACCTGGTGCCCGCCCTGCGTCGCGGAAATGCCTTCGCTGAACAATTTGCAGAAGCAACGCGGCGGAGAGGCTTTTCAGGTTGTCACTATCAGCCTGGATAATAAGAAAGAGGACATCACAGAATTTTTTGAAGAAAACGGAATAGATGCTTTGCCGAGCTGGCACGACAGTACATATCAGATAAATGGAAAGCTCCAATTGCCGGGCCTTCCAACCTCAGTGATTTATGACCGGTCAGGCCGGGAGGTGGCGCGTTTGCTTGGGGAGGCTGAGTGGGACAGTCCCGAAGCCTTTGCCTTGATAGATTATTTAACTGCGAATGAGTGAAGTCCGGACCTGCCAGTTATGTAATCGCCCGCTCGGCGAGAAGTCCGAGAAACATCATGTTGTGCCTAAATCGAAAGGCGGCAAAGAAACGGTTGAACTTCACGCCATCTGTCATCGCAAAATTCATAAGGTTTTTACCAGAACGGAGCTTGCTGACTTCGCATCGATTGAACCGCTAAAAAACCATCCTGACATTGAAAAATTTATCAAATGGCTGAGAAACAAGCCGCCGGATTTCTATCGCCGAACCCGATAGTTGTTCACGATTGGCTAAATGGCGTGAGTCTGAGGCATCTACTTTCTTATATTTGTAATGTAGCCTTACCATTACCTTTCTAAAGTTCGGCAAAAATGAGGCAGTGTTAATTGATTGACCTGACGGTAAAGTTCTAGGAATTCGGCATAAATAAGGCCTTATTTTTCTCTCTTTCTCATTAAATCCTGTTCACTTTACCTTTGCAATCGCCTCCGACAGATTTCGCCAACTTGCTGGGGTGGCGAGGCATGACATAGGAGAGACTTCATGCGGATACGAGATTTAACACTTATAGCAACGATGTCTGCAATTGCAGGCTCTGCCTTTGCCTTGGGAGCATCTGCGCAAGAGGCAGAGGTCAAACCCACTATACAGGATACTAATTTCCTAGCCTCTGACATTAACGCCAATGGAGAGTTGGACCGAGAAGAGTTCGTCTCCTTTGCAGTGATGAAAGCAGCCGAGGGGCATAAAGAGTTTGTCCTCGTGCGAGAAAATGGTTCCTATGATGACGCCTTTGATAAATATGATAGCAATGCCGATGGCGCCATTACTCCGGACGAGCTAGCCGAACTTAATGCGGAGGGTGACGCGAAAAATAATAACTGGAGTCTCAAAGAAGAACCGGAAGAATAGCTTTACTAGGCGGGCTTTGCTGAAAAGGTAAGTTTTTCAAGCCACGGAACAATTTTCTCAGTCCCGGCGTTATTTTGCCAGAGACATTAAGTCTCGGTAATTAAAATCGGAGAGAGACCCATGTTACGTTACGCTATTATAGCTCTTATTATTGCCCTTATCGCTGCTGCCCTTGGTTTTGGCGGCGTGAGCGGAATCGCCATGTATGCCTTTTATGTCTTTATTGTTCTGTTCGTAATTTTGCTCTTAGTTCACCTTTTACAGGGTCGCGCCTAACCTATTCGGCGGTTCGTCTTATCCCCGCTATGCTTAACCCTTCAAAGCGTTAGCGGAGGGATAAGTCACCGCCGATAAAACGGGGCCAATTTACCCGTTTCAGCCGTCTTTCCTTTTGGAAGGGCGGCTTTTATTTTAAAAATTCATACGACTGGAGGGAATTAAAAGGATCGTGTGAGCCAGAACTGAATTTGCGTATCGGGCGAGCTTTCCGTCAATCCAAACAATACTCCGGTCGAAAGCTTCACTTTTTCAAAGAAGGGCGTGCTGAGATAAGGCCCGGCGACATGATTCTGATCCTCAAAGGAGTCGAGGCCCGATGTATCCCCGTAAGTGCTGAACATTTTGACGCCAAGCGCCCGCCCTTGAGGCAATTTCTTTTGAAGCCGGGCCTGACTTTCAATCGTGAAATCATCGCCGGAGCCCTGGCCGATTTGCACCTCGGATTTCAGCACGCCCCGGACTTCCCAGCCCTCGCCGAATTTCCACTGATGCGCCCAGTTTATGCCCAGCTGACCGGGGCGCGAATCGCCGCGCAAACGGGCGTCAAAGCGCAGGCCGGTTTGATATTTCCTGTCATCTTCGCTGAGCTGCCAGACCAGTTCCGCTTCGACATAGTCGAAATCAAAATCCGACTCCTGCGTCTTGCGGAACCGCCCCACGACCCGCCATCTGAGATCGGAATTGATAGAGCGCTGATAATGCAGGCGCTGCGCGACGCCGGTTTCGCCGCGGGAATTTTCCGGATCAATCCCCAGACGGTATTCGAGCGTGCTCTCGCCGTCATCCACCGTCGCGCCGACAACGCCGCTCGTGTTTTGCGCAAAGGCCGGCCCTGCATAGCATAGCAGGAACAGACCTATCCCGAAGGACAGGGTTTTACAAATATAGGACATAGCTAACCTCTTCTATGTATCGCCGCCCTTATACCCCCTTCCAGACAGAACAAACCAATTTCTGCAGAAAACGGCCTAGAGACGCTGTTCTATCTGTGATTCTTTCTTGGAACGTTCCGCCTGTTTGGCCATAGTTTTAACATCTGTTAATGGAGAAATAATTTTTATGACGCCTCTCAGCACTGAGAATCTTGAACTTAAACTAGAAGACAAAATCGTTCACATGAGTATCACCGGTAATATTAAGCCGGAATCGATGACCCAGGGTCTCGACTGGATCCATGAACTGGACGCGGAGGATGACGACTTTAACCTCCGGATTGATATGGCCCAGGGCGAATTTGACGACCTTGCGGCGATCAGCGCCGAATTCAAACGCGTGGCCACCGTGCTCCGCCATTCCAAATCCGCGAAAAAATGCGCGCTCATGACCGACAGCATGTTCCTCCGGAACTCTGCCAAAGTCGAAGGCGCGGTCATTCCCGGCCTCGAAGTCCGCACATTTGACCTGGACGAGACGACCCCGGCCGAACGCTGGCTCAAAGGCGAAGCGCTTATCCAGGAAGGCGATGAAGGCTATGAGCCCGAAGCCTCCAATGATCAGGCGGAGGAAGAGTCCGATAATCCATGGGACAGCCTCAAAATGAAAAACGTGAATGTTTAAAAATGAGGGATGAGAGGCGAACCACCTCTCATTAAAGCGATAAAATCGCTTTCCCGAGTTTCTTCGAAAGATTTGGCCAAAGCCAAATATGAGAAGTCTTGAAACAAATGCACTTTCCGAAGTCTCACGACTTCGGCGCTACGTTGTCATTGATACCCCGTATCAATGACGGCCACTCCGCGTCTTCGGAGGATTTTGCCAAAGCAAAATATGAGAAGCTTCTCAACCTGCACCAAATAATAGCCTTCCCCTCGTGGGAGGGCTTTTTCGTTTGTAATATGCTCCTTTCTGCTAATTTCCTGTCATTCCGGGGTGTGGAGCGAACCTCTTCTCCCACCTCGTCATTCCCTTCTGCGCTTGTCATTCCGCACGGAGCGAAGCGGGGTTAGTGAGGATGTAGCTGACTTTTCAATTCCTTAGTCACACCGACGCGGGCGAAGCCTGCCCGGTGCAAGTGCCTTATGCTTGGCGTCTTGATCCGTAGAAGACGTTTTTCGCTGAACCGGCAAGGCACTTATACCGGGCGACCCAAGGGCCGCGTCGGTATGACAGGTTGTGACAGAGGTTTCATAATTTCTCCCACGCCTTTCCTCCCACTCGCCATCTCGGGTCGAGCCTTTCGCGTCAAAATCCTAAATAAAGTGGACAGCCCGCGGGGTCGGTATCCTTGCCGGAGACCGAATTTGGTAATGTTTCGCAAGGGCCAGGCCCCGCGGCAGCGGTTTTATCGCAGCGGCCTTGTAGCGATCCTCCTGTGTTGGAGGTCGTCCGCAGTCTAGGCGATCGGCCTGCATCCTTCAAAGAAGTCACAGGGTGGAACGCCAGAGCGTCAGGCACGCGCATTGACAGACCCGGCACACACCTCTCAGTCACGAAAGGTCGCTCAGTCCCGCCGTCTCGTACTCCAGAAGGTGACGTCTTCCTGTCCATGAGCAAAAGAACAAGTTTGAATATAAGGGCAAATCGCAAAGCGCGGATCTATCTCTTGGATTTTTTGTAAGGGATTGAGAGGTATAGGGTTTTTTTAAGGATAAGTGCGGATTATCTTCCCCCGTTTACGGGGGAAGTCCCGCGAAGCGGGGATGGGGGGAGCGTATTACGCTGGCGTCTGTTATGTGAGGCTCCCCCCTCCGAGCCGCATTCGCGGCCCACCTCCCCCGTAAACGGAGGAGGGAAGATGAATGGGGACGGGTCTTACTCCCGACGCCAGGTCGTGCCGTCGGGGCCGTCTTCCAGGATAATACCCTTCGCTTTGAGCTTATCGCGGATTTCGTCGCTGCGTTTGAACTGCTCCCCCATCAGCGCTTTGTCGCCGGTTTTCTTGGCCGCCATCGCCGCCGTTTTCGCGGCGTCGCGTTGTTGGATCAGGTCGTTGATTTCGTCTTCTTCATCATCGGAGGTCTTGCCGCGGAACCACTCTTCCGGGTCATTATTTAGAAAACCTAATGAATTTAATAGATAAACTGATTGAGAGTAAGTTCCGTATAACTCAATCATTTGCTCGTTTAATTCTACTGAGTTACGAATTTCATCAATAGGTCTATTAGGAAAGCCTAATTGTTCTAATATAAAAGCCACTTCGGTAAGATCACTAATCGCAAACGATATTGCATGCCAAGTATATCCGTCATCCATAAGAAAATCCCAATAATTTTCTTTTTCGATAAAAAAATCTTTGGAGTGGTAATCACTTGAGAAATCCATGAAAATTGAATTGCAAAGCATAAACGCTCTATAAGCTTTTCTCAAAAGCGTTTTTAATGAATTTAAAGACTCTTCCGACCATTGCAGCTCACTCCGGTAATGCGCCTTCAATAGTGCCAAGCGAATAACTTCGCCGTCCCATTCTTTCAGCAAATCACGAATGTGCGTGACGTTGCCCAAGGACTTGGACATCTTCTCAGAACCCATATTGAGGAATTCATTATGTACCCAGAAATTGGCGAATTTTTCCGTGCCATTTGAGCAGCAGCTTTGGGCTTTTTCATTTTCATGATGCGGGAATTTCAGATCGACTCCGCCGCAGTGAATATCAATCGTGTTGCCGTAATCTTCATCACATAGAGTCGCTTTGGCCATGGCGGAACATTCAATGTGCCAGCCCGGGCGACCTTTCATATTTGATTTATCGGGTCCAAAAGGCGCGTCCCAGCCGACGCCGTCCAGTTCCGGTTTCCAGAGCACAAAATCCGCTGCGTTGCGCTTGCGCGCGACCTCGCCCTCTCCGACCCGGTCGCCGCCGCGCAGGGCGTCCAGCGTATTGCCGGAGAGTTTTCCGTAATCGTCATATTTAGACACATCGAAAAAGACGTGGCCGTCGGATTCATAGGCAAAGTCTTTTTCAATTAAATCCTCAATCATTTCGATCATATGAGAAATATGATCGGTCGCCTTTGGCTGATGCGTCGGCGCAAGGCAGCCAATCGCGGCCAAATCTTCATTATAAATGCGCGCGTATTTTTCCGTAATTTCAGAAATCGGCACGTCTCTTTTCTCTTTTTCAGAAAGTTCCTTGGCGGCCGCGATAATCTTGTCATCCACATCGGTGATGTTGCGTGCATAGACGACTTGGTCTTCACCATAGATATGACGAAGCACGCGAAACAGAACATCGGCCACGACAGCCGCCCGGGCATTGCCGATATGGGCGTAGCTATACACGGTCGGGCCGCAATTATACATCGTCACCCGTTTCGGGTTTTGCGGGATAAACCGCTCTTTTTCGCGCGTCAGCGAATTATAGAGCGTGAGGGGATGTTCTGCCGTGGTCATGGCGGTGTCTCTAGCCAATCACACCCCTCTATGGAAGCCTCTCTTGTCTGTCCGAACGCTTTTGTTCAAAAGGCGCGCATGAGCAACCCCTTTCGAAAACATCAGATTATGGCCGGACTGCTCGCGCTCGTCGTTCTGGCCGTCGCGATTTTCAATCGTCCCGACACGAGGGATGGTGAGCTTCACTTTGATGTGAAAGGCGACAAAGCCTATGTTTACGGCACAACCGACAGCGCCTCTGCCGGGGCGGTGGACGCGCTTATCCGCGAAAACCCGCAAGTCGACACGCTGGTTCTGAAATATATGCCGGGCACTGTCGATGCGGATCAGAATCTTCGCCTTGCACGGTCAGTTCGAAAAAACCGGTTAAAAACCCATCTGGAGAGAAATAGCCGTATAGCCTCCGGCGCGGTGGATCTGTTTCTGGCGGGGACAGAGCGGACCATGGACTGCGGCGCGCAAATCGGGGTGCATAGCTGGTCGATTGTCGGACTGGAAACCTACCAACCTAGAAACGATATTTATGACGCCCGGCAGAGGCAGCAGGAAGGATTTCTACGCGATATGGGAATTGATCCGGCGTTCTATGTCTTTACGCGCGACGCCGCCTCCCCGCAGGAGCTTCATATCCTCTCGCCGGAGGAAATAAATCAGTATAATCTGCTCTCAGAGCCCCTAGATTGTTGAATAATAACAGGTTTATCCAGTAATTTGGAACGATTGGCGCCTTTATGCGCTGATTAAGTGAGGGTGGCATCACTCTATGACGCCCTAACTCATTTAACTCCCATGAGGAGATTTTCTATGACCTATTTTAAACCTATTTTATTTTCCGCCGCTGCAGCCCTTGCTTTTGCATCACCGGCCTTTGCCGATCATCACAAGAGCGGTGATAAAATGATGAAAGACGCTCAGCATAAGACGATGAAGCACAAAATGAAGAAACCCGATAATTGGGACTCTCTAAGTGAAGCTGAACAAAAAGCGTGGAAAAAATCGCATTGGGACTCTCATTCCATGAAATCTGATAAATCGATGGAGATGGAAAATACAGAAGTCCGTGGTGCCGTTCTGAAAAATGAGAGCACTGGCGAAATTCTTCAGTCCAATGAAACAAATGTTCCGCGTATGTCAGGCGATGATAAGTTCTTAATGTCGGAAGGTGACGTGAAAGAGCCCGCCGCCATCAATATGCAGGAAAATCCCAGTACAGCCGCAGATAATGCGATTGTTGTGCCCACGGAAGATAATCCTAATCTCGCCACGACAGTAACCTGTCCAGCCGGGACGACAGCCCAGCCGGATATGACATGTCATGTGACAGGCGACTATGAACCTGACTCATAATTATTGAATATATATCACGGCCTTGGGTCGTGGAGAACAAGAGAAGCCTCTGCGAAAGCGGGGCTTCTTTTTTATTGTCTTGTAGGGAATCCTCCGTTTTAGCATAGCGGCCAACCGCTTTGCGCCCTAGCTTTTCTCCTCTCTGATAGGCTATAGGCCGCCCCATGACCAATGACGCTACGAAAAAACCGACCCTCAAAGCCGTGAATGACGCGCCGCGCCCGTCCAAAGAAGAGGCGATGGACGCTGTCCGGACATTAATTGCCTGGGCCGGGGACAATCCCGACCGCGAAGGTCTGAAAGACACGCCCAAACGCGTGGTGCAGGCTTACCGCGAATGGTTCCGCGGTTACGATATGGACCCGGCGGAGGAACTCTCCCGCGTCTTTGAAGATGTGTCCGGCTATGACGACATGGTCATTCTGCGCGAAATCGACATTGAAAGCCATTGCGAGCATCACATCGCGCCGTTTCTTGGCAAAGCCTATGTCGCCTATCTGCCCACGGAAAAGGTGGTCGGCATTTCCAAGCTGGTTAAAGTCGTCGAGGTCTTTTCAAAACGCCTTCAGACTCAGGAAACCATGACGGCCCAGATCGCCGACGCCATCGATGAAGCGCTTAAGCCGCGCGGCACGGCCGTGATGGTGGACGCGGTGCATCAATGCATGACGACGCGAGGCGTTCACCACCCGGATGTCTCGACCATTACCACCCAGTTTACGGGGGAGTTTAAAACCAACCCGTCCCTGCAGGACCGTTTCCTGAAACTGATCGGGAAGTCTTAAGTTCCAAACCCGCTTATTCTGGCGTGACGAAACGCTCTGAGACACCGTCTTCCAGAGCGTCCTGCGGAATTTCCGGTAACTCGAACGCTCTGACCTGGCCATTGCGGCGGGAAATGGCGTAAACCGTCCGCGCCTCGCTCTTGTCAAAGGCAAAGGCCTGGCCTTCCGCGTCAATCTCTATTGTCGCGACGTGAATCAGCTTGGGTCCCATAACCGGTTTGGCCATAACATACATTTCAGGGCGGTCATGCCCCATCATGTAAAGCAGACCATCCGGGCCGAGCGCGCCGCCTGAGGCCGCCTGCGGGGCCATCAACTCGACCAGATGCTTTGGTAACATCCAGCCACCCGTGCGCCGCCACTGCGCGTCATAGTGATAGACACCGGCATAGTCATTGGTTTTAAACGGAACCCCTGTTTCGTCATTGTAATGGGCGAAACCGACAATCCAGCCCGCCTCCAAATGATCAAACCAGACCAGAGAGCCTTCTTCCATAATGCCGAGGCTTTTGCTGTCCTTATGTTCCAATGTGTTCGCGTCGAAAATTTCAACGGAACTGGCCATCGGGACTTCGGGATGGTTAGAATTGGCGCAAAGCAGATCTTCTCCTTCGACAAAACAGGAATTGAGATGACGGATATATCCGTCTCGTGGGCCCGTCCATTCCGCCTCTTTCTCGCCCGTCTTTTTATTGTAACGCGCAATGCGGGTATTGACGATCGCATAGAACGAGTCATTCAATGCGGCGGCCCCTTGCCGCCCTTCCGGAGCGTCCCACCGCCCGACTTCGGTGGCCTCTAGAACAATCGAAGCCGGTTTGATCGTCGGCTCTTTTTGATCTTGAGCTGTCGCCGAAGATACCGCCGAAAGTGATAGGACCAAACCCAAGGATATATATTTAATCACCTGTCCGTCTCCTTAAAAATTCGCGGCCACGCCGAGCCAGAAGATACGCCCGAAGAGAGCATCTTCCTGCAAAAATTGCGCTCCGGGGCCTGTGACCTCGCGTCGGCCTGTATCCGTGAGGTTACGAACTTCGCCCACCAGAGTGAAATTTTCTGTCATGTTAAACCGGCCCTGAAGGTCCACCTGTTCACGCGCCTCCCAGTATTCATCCTGATTGGGGTCATTCGCTGAAATCGTATCGATGAAGGAATCGGTATAATTATAGGACGCCCGGAGTTCGAAATTCTCATCGGCATAAAAGGCCGTCAGGTTATATGCCTCATCGGGCTGCTGGAAAAATCCGGTCGTCCGCGTTCCGCCATTGCTAAGCGGCACCACATATTCCGTATCGAGAAGCGTCACATTGGCGGAGACGCCCAGCCTGTCGAAAGGCGATGGCAGGCGGCTAAAGGTTTGCTGATATTGCGCCTCAAACCCTTTAATATTGGCGTTTTGCGCATTTTCGGGCTGTGTCACGGCATCATAGGTGACGCCGTCCACGGTTATCGGGCCGACCGTTGTCTGGGTAAATATTTCGTTCTGGATATCCTTATAGAAGACACCCGCCGATAAGATGCCGTCTCCGATATACCATTCCGCAGAGAGGTCGAAATTATCCGACATACGGGGCTGCAGATCAGGGTTTGAACGAGAGATCGTATTTTCCGTGACGTTAATATTTATGCCCTGCGTCAGTAGGTTCAAATTCGGCCGCCCCAGAGTGCGGGATGCGGCAGCCCGCAAGACGATATCGTCTGTCAGATTATATCGAAGATTCACGGAAGGTAGCACATCCGTATAGTCCCCGGATACCGTTTCCCCGTTCAACGGGGCCCCGTCAAAAGACGTGTTTTCCACGCGGACGCCGCCGGAAAGCAACCAGCGATCTGTCTTATACTGTCCGGAAAGATAGGCTGCAGTGACGTCTTCACTGGCGACACTGCCTCTGACGACATTCGCGGATTGCGTAAATGCCTCAGAGGCAAAAACAGAGTCCGAGGCCGAAATCGAAATCCGGTTCGGGAACCGATATCCGCCCTGATAGTCCACATTGGCTAGGCCGTTATCGACCACCCGGCTCAGATCATAATCAAAACTGCTATCGGCAACAAAGCGGTTAAAGGTAAATCCCTCATTCTTTTCTCCCGTGCGATAAAGGCCGCCAAGTTTCGCAGTGAAATTTTCGAAGGCCGGAGCGTCCCAGGATAAATCGGCCGCATATTCCTGAATATCGTCCTTGGCAAAACGATCCAATGTTCCCCGGTTCTGAAAGTCATAAGTGGCAGGATTAAAGAATGTTACAGGATCAAGTGGATCAATGGTGTTGAATATGGTCGAGGTGTCGTACCGTGCGCCCAAATTCGTATCGGACTGAAAGCTTTCCGTCACTTCAGGGTTGGAAAGTTCTGCGGTTGAGTAAACCGCTCGTAAATCCAAAGCCCAATCGGGGCTGACCTGCCAATCCAGATTACCCCGAAGGCTGACAATTTCTCGATCCAGTGTAAACCGTCCAATTCCGATAATGTTAAATCCTGTATCTGTTACGCCAGATGTGGCGGTCTGATTGCGAATAGTCGCGGGTTGGTTCGAACCACTACCCGTTCCAAGTTCATAGCGTTGTTCATCCCGTCGCTCATCATCATTGTATTCATTGTAGGAGAGGGCGATTTCCCCCGATATATCATCATTAGGTTGCCATTCCGCCTTGGCCAGAAGGCCGATACGTTCCCGGGTATTATTATAGAAAAACTGACGCGTATTGGTGGGAACTACAATTCCGTTGCCATTGCCCAAACCGACATTATTTCCAGCGGAATCAAACTCGGTATAATCCGCATCATCCACTTCGATTTGAGGGATAAAGAAATTCCGAAAGGAATAATCCACGCCGAACACAATGCCGAATTGATCCTGAGGCCCGAATTGCGTTCCCGTTGCAAAATTGGCGCGCCAGGTCTGTTTCTTGTCTTCTTCGTCCAGCGTGCCGCCTTCTCCGGATTGTTCATACTCTCCGATATAAGCGCCCCCGACAAAGAAGGGCTCTGCCTGATCAAAGGCGCTGCGCGTGACCAGATTTATTGTTCCGCCAATGGCATTATGATCCAGTTCCGGCGAAATGGATTTACGTACTTCAATGCGCGACACAAGCGAGGCCGGGATAAGATCAAGCGGCACCGCCCGGCCCAAACCACCGCGTTCTGGAGAGGCCACAATAGAGCCATCAATCGTTGTGCGGTTATAGGTGGCATTCAGCCCTCGAAGAATAGGAAAGCGGGCTTCGCCCTGATCGTTCTGAACGGCAACGCCCGGCACCCGTACCAGAGCTTGTGCCGTGTTCAGATCCGGCAGGCGTCCAATATCATCCTGCGAAACCGCATCGACGATAGTATCTGAATTCCTTTTGACCTGAATGGCCCGGGCTTGCGACAGGGCCTGCCCATAGACCACAATCTCGTCCTCTGTCTCAGTATCGGAATTTGATGTGGATTGGGCAAAAGCAGATTGAGCCGTCAGGGAAAGAGCGAATATACTGGTACTCAGCACAAGCGGGGCGAACCGAAAAGACATATGGACATCCTGTCATGTTGTTAGATTTTCGCTCGGCTCTAGGGCGAAAATGCGACAGGCGTTTAATGATTGTTCAACGGTTCGCTAACAAATCAAAGACGTTTCAATGACGAAAGTTTAAGTTCCGGATTTACACTTTTTTCTTGTTTAAAAAAATGAGTCCAGTTCCAACTCACTTCGTATGATTGACGACGAAGCAGTTTATGCGGGTATTCTTGAACTGAAACGTCGATCTGATTTGGCGCAGAGGCGTTTTAGTTTTCGCATCATTCCCTCGCCTTTTGAATTATTAAATCGGCTGGGCGGCCGGAACGCGTGTTGCCCGTAAGTGCAGCGCATGAAACCCCTTTCGGTCGGTTCGTTTTCGACACCACCATTTGGCTACGCGCATGTGACACAGCCATGACGGCTATGTGAATCCTGTGCGAAACAGGGTTAATAAAGGGTTAAGCCAACCCTTGTGATTCCAAATGTGATTTATATTTCCGGCCGACAGGCAAAACCTCTTCGTTTTCAAGCGTTACAGATAACCTTCCATCGTTTTGCGGCGCAATTTCGCGGATGATCTTCCGCTTTATCAAATGAGAGCGATGAACCCTGATATGGGTGTCGCCCGCCGCGCCAATAAGCTTTTCCAAGGATGTCAGGGTCATGCGGATAAAATGCTGGCCGCTCGGCGTTTTTATATCGACATAATTAGAAGCCGCCTCGGCGCGAAGAATTTCGTCCGCTTTCAGGAATAATATCCGCCCGCCTGATTTTAGTCTCAGGCGTCCGGTCTCCCGCGCCTCCTGTTTCGCATTGGCGGCTTCCAGCCTGAGCTGTTCAATATGGCGGGCCGTGAGAAAGACAGATAGGACGAGAAGGTAGGTATATCCGTCCTTGGGCAGTTCATAAATCCAGAGGCCGAGCCGGCAGAGGCTTTGCTCATGATCCCGTCCGAGGAGGATGGGAAAACTCAGCGTTCTAAGCAGCATCATTAAAATGATATGAGTCGCCCCGAACAAGGCGAAGCCTGCCATATAAATCGGAATTCGTCTTTTCCAGTTTTCAAGGCTGAGGGGAAATCTCGACAGCAGACCCGGAATGCAAGCGATAACAATTAATATGGCAATGTGAGACGTGCCCTGAATAAGCCAAGGCTCAAACCAGGGTCGGCGAAGCCCGTCCCTTAAATTTTCCAGATAGTCTGAATTTGACAGGATGACCCAAGACAGGAAAGTGAAAATGACAATATAAAGGAAGGCCGTTCGATCCGCGCGTTTATCCGCAGCGCGTTCAGGGTTTTCAAGGGTCGTCAGCATAAGCGTCTATCGCAAGATTTCATTGGATTGACAAAAAATTATTCAAATTTTCGTCCCGTCTATCCTCCGTTCGTCCCAAGCAAGAGACTTTCATCCCTCAATGCCTGATGTCGCCCCAAATTTAAGGCGCGCTTTAAGCGCTTTTGCTGGAAAGAAATGACAAATTTGGGAAGAGATGATGTTACAAAAAGACTTACCTTCGGCGCGCCGTCATGATCTGGACTGGCTCCGTATTATCGCTTTCGGGCTTTTGATATTTTATCATATCGGCATGTTCTATGTGAGCTGGGGCTGGCACGTTAAAAGTGTTCATGCCGGACCGACGGCGGAAGCCTTCATGCGCCTTTTAAATCCCTGGAGGTTGTTCCTCCTCTTTCTGATTTCCGGCGTGGCTTTGCGGTTTGCCTTTGACAAGGCGGCCTCCAATCGCGGGGGCCATGCCCGTTTCGCGGTTAAGCGAACCGTCAGACTACTCATTCCAATTATGTTCGGAATTCACATTATCGTGGCGCCCCAAAGCTGGCTGCAGCTTCTGGAGAGCGGAGAAATTACGAAGGGTTTCTGGGCGTTCTATCCGGAGTATTTCATCGGCACATCGGAAAAATATTCGGTCACAATTCCGACCTGGAACCACCTCTGGTATGTGGTTTACCTGATGATCTATACGGTGATATTAGCGCCCTTCGCCAAACCCCTAGCGAAGTTCATGCAAGGCGCAGGCGCCAGTGTGACGCAAAAGATATTTTGCAGCCGTTTCGGACTTGTCTGGCTGATAGGTCTGCCCGTCCTGCCGCATTTGATTTACCGAATGTTCCTGGACCAAAACTTTCCCACGACGCATGATGTGGTGAGTGACTGGGCCAATCACGCTCATAGCTTCACCTTCCTGATAACCGGATTTATTCTGGCAAAGGACACGGCCTTCTGGGCGGCGATTTCGCGCTGGCGAAAGGTTTTATGGGGTTTAGCGATTGTCTTAGGGACCGCATTGACGCTCATCTGGAATAATTGGGACGCGGTTGTCGAAGCCGAAACCTTTTTGTGGCCGGCCAGATTTGCCCGGGTTTTCTTTATCTGGATTGTGATTGCGTCGCTTTTGGGATTGGCGCAACATTATCTCAACCGGCCCAGCCGCGCGCTTCGCTATATGACCGAAGCCATATTTCCCTGGTATATTCTGCACCAGACTCTCACCATTATGGCGGGCTATTGGCTCACCCGGCAGGGCCTGTCGGTCGGCGTGGAATTTGCGGGCGTCTGCCTCGCCACCTTTGGAGGTTGCCTGCTTAGTCATGAGCTTTGTATCCGACGCTTCAACCTTGTTCGGCCGCTCTTCGGGTTGAAATTCAGAAAGAAACGCGCGGCCACAGGTAAGACGGACGCAGCCACAGAAAAGACGGTCAAGGTGAGTTCAAATGAAACGAGGCGGCGCCTCGGGGCGTAATGACTTTTATGACAGACCGTAGTTTCCCTGATGATTTCATTCCCGCCGAGCCCCGTCCGGATAAAGGCAAGCTGACAGAGTCGGAAATTATCGCCATGGCCTGGGATGACGACACCTCATTTGACAATATCGAATTGCAAACCGGCCTGTCAGAGGACGAAGTGATAGAGATAATGCGAAACTCCATGAAGCCCAGCAGTTTTCGGATGTGGCGAAAACGTGTGAGCGGACGCGCCAGCAAACATAAAGCCCTGAAAAACTCTCGAATTTAAAACGGCATTGCCTGAAACGTTTAATATCTTAATCGACGGGGAATCCTCTCGACGCCGTCGGCATTTTCTCTGTCAGACCCGTCTTCGTCCCGATCACTGCCCCGGCGGGGCATGGTGATGGAGTAGGTTGTTTCCTGACGGGAGACTAATCCATCCTCGTTTTCATCGGCGCGGTCAAATTCTCTCATGAGCCCGTTTTCAAATTCTCTTTTCGTCAATCCGCCGTTGAAATCTGAATCAAAACTCAGAAAGTTTGGCATAACCTCTCGGGACCCCATGACCGACAGAGCCCAATTTCCGTAGTCAATGGCGCTGACTTTCGCGCCGGAATTAAGAACGCCCCATTCTCTTTCAGCTCCGGCTTCCAATTCCGTCCTGGAAAGACCTGCTTGCCCATCCGTGTCCATGGACGCGAATAAAAGCCCGATAGGACGCACAGCCGTAATAGAGCCGCCGCTCCGCAAATTATCCTGAGGCGTCAGGCGGCGCGTCTCAGAACTCGACGACGCGCAGGCGGAAAGAAGTAGAGCGCAGCCCAATCCGGACAGGCTCAAAAGTGACCGGATTGAAATCCTGGTTTCAAAATATTTTCTATACATCATAATCGGCCTTTAAAATCTCCATCTTCTATAAACGTCGCGCAAATTTTAGCACGTTACAATGACTTTATAACGGCTGGTATCTCCTTAAAATCTCGTCTGACTATATTCGAAACAATTGACGCTAAGAAAATTGGTAAATCAGGGACTTAACAATTATAATCGCAAGTTAATGCAGTTTTCTGAAACGTTTCTCTTCAGGCTCACGTAACTAGGGAGATGAAACCTCTACTCCATTCCCGCGCGGCCCCAATATCCCGCCAGCGCATTGCTATTATCGGCAGCGGTATCTCCGGTCTGTCCGCCGCCTGGCTGCTTCATCCCCATCACGATATCACCGTTTACGAAGCCAATGATTATATTGGCGGGCATAGTCATACCGTTGATATAGAGACAGGCGGGAAGACGCTCCCCGTCGATACGGGCTTTATCGTTTATAATAATCGGAACTACCCTAATCTCAGCGCGCTTTTCGAAACGCTGGGTGTTCCGACCTGGGAAACGGATATGTCTTTCGGAGCCTCCCTGAATGACGGCGCTTTGGAATATGCGGGCGGGACGAAAGGCGGGTTATTTGCCCAAAAGAGCAATCTTCTTCGCCCTCGATACTGGTCCATGCTTCGCGAGCTCATGCGGTTTTATAAAAACGCGGATCGCTATCGTTTAGAGCCTGAATTTGCGTCTCTCCCTCTTAGGTCGCTTCTACAAAACGAACATTATTCGGACGCTTTCATTGAAGATCATCTCGCGCCCATGGGGGCGGCGATCTGGTCTTCTGACTCACAGGAAATTCTGGATTTCCCGGCGCAAAGCTTTATGCGGTTTTTCCATAATCATGGTCTAGATCGTCTGAATGACGCCCCGGTCTGGCGAACAGTCAAAGGCGGAAGTCGTGAATATGTGAAAAAACTTTGCGCCGGGTTTACCGATAAGATCAGATTAAGCGAGCCTGTTCAATTAGTCGAGGGTAGGACAATCATTACGAAGTCGGATAAGCAGACATTTGATCACATCCTGTTCGCCTGTCATTCCGATCAGGCTCTGACCCTTCTGCAAACCCCCGATAGTGAGCAAGGGCGCATTTTATCCGCGATGCGTTACCGTCCCAATGATGTGGTTTTGCATCACGATGAAAACTTGATGCCAAAACGTAAAAAAGCCTGGGCGAGCTGGAATTATCTTTCCAGGGACGACGCGCAAGGACCGCCCGCTGTGTCCTACTGGATGAATAGGCTCCAACATGTCCCGACGGACACGC
Organism: Litorimonas sp.; assembly: GCA_029936425.1. Classification (GTDB taxonomy): domain Bacteria; phylum Pseudomonadota; class Alphaproteobacteria; order Caulobacterales; family Maricaulaceae; genus Litorimonas. The sequence continues at coordinate 342,075 of JAPYSU010000001.1, read as the reverse complement.
CCGTCATCGTAACCCTAAATCCGGACCGGCATATCAACCCGTCAAAAATCTGGGCGAAATTCAGTTACGATCACCCGGTCTTTGACATGGCGGCAGAAGAGGCCAAATCAGATATTTGGACCGTGCAAGGTCAAAACGGATATTGGTTTGCCGGGGCCTATCTAGGGGATGGCTTTCACGAAGACGGCATTCAGGCGGGGCTTTTTGCCGCCGAGCAGATAGGCGGGATAAAGCGGCCCTGGGAGAAGCCCGGGCAGACAGCCCGATTGCGGCTTGATAAATTCGTCCCTAAAACCGACAAAATGGTGGCATGAGTTTCGTTCAAAATGCCCTTTACCGCGGGACGGTCAGTCATACGCGAAAAATGCCGGTCAAACATCGCTTTGACTATCCGGTTTTCTATGCCGCCATAGATTTGGACAGTTTTGAAACAGGCGTTGACCTGCCGTCTTTACTGTCACTAGACGGTTTCAACCTCTTTAGTCTCAGACAAAAAGATTACGGGGCCCAAACGCCTGAAGGATTGAAAGATTATATTCGCTCCGTTTTTTCCGATGTCGGTGTTGAGACGCCTCACAAAATCATATTACTCACAATGCCGCGCCTATTGGGATATGCGTTTAATCCTATTTCTATTTTCTATGCTCTGGACGCCGAGGCCAAAGTCACCGGGGTTATCTATGAAGTTCACAACACATTTGGAGAACGCCATAGCTATGCCTTCGAAATTTCGGATGACCTCACTAATCATTCAATCGAAAAATCTCTTTATGTGTCCCCGTTTTTTCATGTCGAGGGGGGATATCGATTCACCCAGATTGTTCCCGGGCAAAAGCTGAAACTTGGCATTCAATATTCTGTCAAAGATGAAACCGTTTTCTCCGCCGCCCTGTCCGCAAAGCGGTCGCCCTTGACCAACAAAACGCTTCTGAAGGTTTTCTTCCTCTACCCGCTTCTGACCTTGAGAGTAACAGCCGCCATTCATTTTCAGGCATTGAAGCTCTGGTTTAAAAAAGTTCCTCTGACTTCCAAACCCGCGCCGCCGAAACAGGCTGTCAGCTCTAAACCCCACAGATATAAATATAAAAAATATGACAAATAGTTTGACCCTTTACGATCCCCCAAAACCGAATGATCACAGGCTTAACTTGCGCGGCCGCCTATTGGCCCTTGCCTTTGCCAAAATGGATTTTGGCCATCTTTACGTTCATTTTCCGAATGGGGCGATACGGAGCTTCGGGCCAAGTGACGCCGAACCCGCGCGGCTCAAAATTCTCTCCAATAAAGCGATTTCACGCCTTTTGACCAATGGCGCCTTGGGCCTGAGTGAAGGCTATATGGCCGGAGAATGGGAAACTGATAATCTCCCCTACTTACTGCAAATACTCGGCCGGAACATGCTTCGTCTCGAAGCGCTTATCCCCCGCTTTTTCAAAATGGACTGGGTGGACCGCCTGACGCATGCCCTTCGTAAGAACAGCCGCGCCGGAAGCCGCAGGAATATTGCCTATCATTACGACCTTGGAAACTCATTCTATAAATTATGGCTCGATCCCAGCCTGACTTATTCCTCGGCTGTCTTCACGCGGCAGGACCAATCCCTGGAAGAGGCTCAACTTGAAAAATACCGCCGACTTTGCCGTAAAGTCGGTCTCCAAAAAGGCGACAGGGTTTTGGAAATTGGCTGCGGATGGGGCGGATTCGCGGAAATCGCTATTTCCGAATTCGGGGCCCACGTGACAGGTCTGACCTTATCGCGGGAGCAACTGGTTTACGCTCAGAAACGTCTGTCAGAGGCCGGGCTGAGCGAACAGTCTGATCTACGCCTGCAGGATTACCGCGACTGCGAGGATCAATTTGATCATATTGTCTCCATCGAAATGTTCGAAGCTGTTGGAGAAGCCTATTGGCCAACTTATTTTGAGAGCCTTCGGCGATGTCTCAAACCCGGCGGGCGGGTCGGCATCCAAACCATTACGATCGACCACGGCACATTTGAGCACTACCGCACCCATGTGGACTTCATCCAGAAATATGTGTTTCCCGGCGGAATGTTACCGAGCGAACCCGTTTTCGAAAAACTGGCCCAGACTGTCGGTTTCAATATTCTGGAGCAGAGCCGGTTCGGAGAAAGTTATGCCCGGACTTTGGCCATCTGGCGGGAGCAATTCTTCGAAAATATCAAGACCGTACGCGAGCAGGGTTTTGACGAACGGTTCGAAAAAATGTGGGATTATTATCTCTCCTATTGCGAAGCCGGATTTAAACTTGGCACAATAAATGTGAGCCAGATTATTTTGAGCGAGAAAGCATAAACACTGTAAAAACAATGTGTTAATTCATCTTATTTGGAACTCTCACCCGAGCGACCCGTAAGTTAGATACAAGGCACTCAACCTTGAACCCATTTCGACACAGGAGATTTATCTCTATGCCTCTCAATAATTTGAAAGACCTATATATCGCTGAACTGAAAGATATTTACAGCGCGAACAAACAATCCAAATCAACCACCAAGATGCTGGCGAAAGAGGCCACGGATACGGATTTGGTAAAAGCCTTGGAGCGCGGCGTAGAGGGCGTTGATGACGGCATGAAAGCCATGGAATCAATTCTTGATAAACATGGCCACAAACCCTCCGGCGAATTCTGCAAAGGAATGGAAGGATTGATTAAAGAAGCCAAACATCACGTCACAGAAGAAAGCTTCGGCGATTCTGATGTAAAAGACGCCATGATTGTCACGCAATATCAGCGGATGGAACATTACGCGATTGCCGGATATGGCTGCTTGCACACCTTTGCCCGCCGCCTAGGCCTTGATGAAGATGCTAAGAAAATCAAGACCTGCCTTGACGCCACAAAAGAAGGTGACGTCTATCTTTCTGGCCTCGCGGAAAGTGAAATCAATAAAGCTGCACTCGCAGCATAATTTAAATATAACCCTCAAGAGCTGCTCCCTTTCTGGGGCAGCTTTTTTTATGCCCTGAAATAATCAGAAAATGACCCTGATTTGGTTTAAGAAATACCATACTGTTTCGTGATAGAAATATCTGGATTTGACACTCGGCAATGATTAGAGCGCGACTATGTGTGGTATTATAGGAATTACAGGCCGGAAATCGGTGACGGACAGACTGGTCGATGGGCTGAAACGGCTTGAATATCGCGGCTATGACAGCTCCGGCATTGCTGTACTGACGAACGGCTCGCTGCAACGCGAACGCGCTGAAGGCAAAATCAAAAATCTCGAAGCCAAATTAAATGCGGCCAATATAGACGGCCAATCCGGGATAGCGCATACGCGCTGGGCCACGCATGGCGTTCCGAACGAAACCAATGCCCACCCGCATTTTTCAGGCCGTGTCGGCGTCGTCCATAACGGCATTATCGAAAACTTTTTGGAACTCCGCGAAGAGCTGTCAAAAAGTCGCAAGTTTCGGACGGAGACAGATACCGAAGTTGTCGCGCATTTGGTGGATGCGGCCCTGGAGCAAGGCGACAATCCGAAAGACGCTTTTCGAAAATCTCTTAAAAAGCTGACCGGGGCTTATGCCTTTGGCGTGATTATTGACGGCGTCGAAGATCAGATATTTTGCGCGCGGGCCGGCTCTCCGCTGGCCATCGGAATTGGCGACGGCGAAATGTATATCGGCTCTGACGCTATGGCGCTGACCCAGCTGACCAATAATCTAATTTATCTGGAAGAAGGCGATTGGGCCGTGCTGACCCCGGATAGCTATGAGATTTTCGATCGGCAAGACAAACCCGTGACCCGTGAGGCGACGATTATTTCCGGCGGCCCGGCCATGGCGGAAAAAGGCAATTACCGCCACTTCATGCTCAAGGAAATTTACGAGCAGCCCGAAACCGTCGGGCGCACCCTCGCCAATTATATCGACGAGTTTCGCCTGACCGCCAATATCCCGCCCGAGCTGGATTTCAGCGAATTTGACCGCATTGTCATTATTGCCTGCGGCACAGCCTGTTATGCGGCCATGGTAGCAAAATACTGGTTCGAGCAATTGGGCGGCGTCGCGGTCGATGTCGATATCGCGTCGGAATTCCGCTATCGGAAACCCGTCATTTCCAAAAACTCTCTCTTTATCGCCGTATCCCAATCCGGCGAAACCGCCGATACGCTGGCCGCGCTCCGCTACGCCAAAGAGCACGGCACGAAAACGGCGGCTCTTGTGAACGTCATGACGTCGACCATGGCGCGCGAAGCCGATATTGCGCTCCCCATTAATGCGGGGCCGGAAATCGGGGTTGCTTCGACCAAAGCCTTTACCTCACAGCTCACAGCTCTGGCGGCTCTGGCGCTTTCAGCCGCGGTCACGCGAAAGGTGCTCTCTCGCGACGCGGAAATCCGCCTTGCCCGCGCGCTGATTGAAACGCCGCGCCTGATCAAAGAAAGCCTTTTGCGGGATGAGCAAATTGAACGTTTGGCGTTTGAGCTTTCCTCTTCGAAACAGGCCTTCTATCTGGGCCGAGGTAGTCAGGTCCCCATCGCCTATGAAGGGGCGCTCAAGCTAAAGGAAATTAGTTATATCCATGCCGAAGGCTACGCCGCCGGAGAGCTGAAACACGGCCCCATCGCGCTGATCGAAGATGGCACCCCCGTTATCGTCCTCGCGCCTTATGACAATCTATTTGAAAAAACGATTTCCAATCTGCAGGAGGTCGCCTCGCGCGGAGCCAAGATAATTCTCATCACGGACGAGACCGGCGCGAAATCCGCGGGCGGTCTCGCCTCTCATGTCATCAAGATGCCGGATTCGGACAGCTTCGTCGCGCCGATTATCCTGACACTTGCCGTACAGCTCCTCGCCTACCATACGGCTGTTCATCTCGGCACGGATGTGGATCAGCCGCGTAATTTGGCGAAATCCGTGACGGTGGAGTAAGGACTTCCCTCCAAAATTTTAACTTGTTTTAAACAAGATGTGCGCTTAGACTTGTCCATGTCGGGGGGCAATCATGTTACGTATCATAAAAACATTACTCATATTCAGCGTCTTTTTATGGGGCATATTCGGGGCGTTCGGAAATCTAACGGATTGGAACGGGACAATCGGGGCGGTCGAAGCTGTCGCGTCTATGTCCACCTTTGAAGGCGGCGCAGAAAGTTGGCGGGCAACCACCAATCCCGTTCTTATTTTGGCCGGCGCTCTATTTATTATCTTGTCGAAAGTGACCGCAGGGATTTTATGTTTAATCGGCGGGGGCCGCATGTGGAGCGCGCGAAAGGCTGACGCGGCCGCATTTAATCATGCCAAAACTTTTGCCCTATCGGGCTGCGGCGTGGCCATTTTCATGTTGTTTTTGGGTTTTATTGTCATTGGCGAAGGCTGGTTCGAACTTTGGCGATCTGATGTCTTCCGCGATTTGGCAGGGCAATCGGCCTTTCGATATGCGGGCATGATTGGCATAGTCGCAATCTTCGTCTCCATGGCCGACGACTGACCCCTTCAGAGTTCAAGGCCGCCTGCAGTGGTTGACACAATCCCTTTCTAAAACAATGGTCGGAAAAGTTTTAGATTAGGGAGAAAGAGATGATCAGAGAGATATGGGTTACCGTGAGCGCGAGCGTCATTTTAATGGGGTGTACGCAAACCGCGACTGTCGATAACCCGTCCTCTCCTATCAATACGGCCAATATGTCAGAGGACGTCAAAATCATGGCGTCCGACGACTTTATGGGCCGGGCGCCGGGAACCGAGGGTGAGACCAGAACCGTCAACTATCTGATTGAGCGTTTTACAGAACTAGGGCTGGAGCCCGGCGGACGAAACGGAAACTGGACTGATCCGGTTACGCTCAACAAATCCATTGTCACGGATGTACGGACATTGAATGTCGATCAGGGCGGCAACGTCATTGAAATCAAGCAGGGCCAGGACATTGAAATAAGCTCAACCAACCCCCGCGATAATATCAAAGTCGAAAATGCGCCTGTTGTCTTTGTCGGCTTTGGGGCCAGCGCGCCGGAGCGGGACTGGGATGATTTCGGCGATATCGATCTCGAGGGCAAGGTTGCGCTCTTCCTCGTGAATGATCCGGATTTCGGCGTCTCCGGTGACCATCCCGTCAGCGGCCTGTTTGGCGGTCGACGGATGACTTATTATGGCCGCTGGGCCTATAAATTCGAAGAAGCTGCTCGCCGCGGCGCGGTCGCCGCTCTGGTCATTCACGAACCGGAAGCGGCCGGATATGGATGGAATGTCGCCGCGTCTTCACCGGGCGAAAACTATGCTGTCGCCGGAGACGGCGCGAAGCTTTCCGTCGATCTGCAAGGCTGGCTGCATCAGGACATGGCCGAGCAATGGGTCGAGACCGCGGGATATGACCTTGATGATTTACGGGTCAAAGCTCGTCAAAAAGATTTCACGGCATTCCCACTGGACGACCTCCGTTTCAACACGGATTTGGCGCTCTCCGTCGAGACAGTCGAGAGCCAGAACGTTTTGGGTAAAATCACAGGAACCACCCGTCCGGACGAAGTCATTATGCTCTCCGGCCATTGGGACGGCTACGGCGTAGGCGAGCCTGACGCGCAAGGACGGACGGTCCGTCCCGGCGCAAATGATGACGCTCTGGGACTGGCGGGGATGATGGAAATCGCCCGGAACCTGAAAGCCGGACCGCCGCTGGAACGCTCTGTTGTTTTTGCGGCCTGGACAGCGGAAGAAAGCGGATTGCTGGGTTCGGAAGCTTACGCCCAAGATCCTATCTATCCGTTGGAAAAGATTGTCGCCAATTTAACGCTTGATATTTTGCAGACCGCAGGGCCAGCCAATGACGTTATTCAAGTCGGCGAAGGGCAAAGTGAATTGGAAGAGATGATGGCCGCGACCGCTGCGACGCAAGGCCGGACAGTCGCCCCCGAAGGCCTGCCTGAAAATGGATTATTTTACCGCGCAGATCATTTCTCCCTCGCCCGGCGCGGCGTTCCCGTCATGTTGATTATGGGTATTGCCGGTGGACCAGATTTGAAAGACGGCGGCCGCGAAGCTGGAGACGCTTGGGTGCAAGGCTATATCGATAACCGCTATCACAATCAGAATGATGCGTGGAATCCTGACTGGGACCTTCGCGGCGCGGCGCAGGACGTCGAGCTCTTTCTGGATATGACCCGCCAAATGGGTAATTCGGATGACTGGCCCGAGCTGAAATCAACATCCGAGTTCAAGGCGCTGAGAGAGGCGAGTGCAGAGGCGCGGGAGTAAATTTTAGGGGATACTATGAAAGTTTTACTTTGGCTGGTTATCGCGTGGAACTCTATAGACTTAATTGGAAAATTAATTCTTAGCTTCACAGACCACGAGAACATCGCTTTTGCTTTGGGTTCTTTTTTTGATGCCTCAATTTACTCTGTATCGCTAATTATTTTAGCCGTCTTCGCTTTGAAATTAATCAGCAAATTTAAAATGTAAGCGACAACCAGAATATTTTGCGAACAATTAACCGCGTTATTTTCACCTCGCGGCTCTCAACACTCCACCACATTTACCGCCAAGCCGCCTTGGCTCGTTTCTTTATATTTCGTGCTCATGTCGAGGCCGGTTTGGCGCATGGTTTCGATGACCTGATCGAGACTGACTTTTGACGCTTCACTACTGTGGAGCGCGAGCCTCGCTGCGTTGACGGCTTTCACCGCGCCAATGGCGTTGCGTTCAATACACGGAATCTGGACGAGGCCGCCCACCGGGTCGCAGGTCAGGCCGAGATTATGCTCCATGCCGATTTCGGCGGCGCTGCACACTTGCTCAGGGCTTGCGCCCCATACGGCAGCTAATCCGCCCGCCGCCATGGAACAGGCCACGCCCACTTCGCCCTGGCATCCCATTTCAGCGCCGGAAATTGACGCCCGCTGTTTATAGAGCAGCCCGATACCGCCTGCCGCCAGAAGGAAAGTGCGGATCGCGTCTTCGCCCTTTTCCACGCAGTAATGACGGATAACCGCCGGGATAATCCCGGCCGCGCCATTGGTCGGCGCAGTGACGACTTTGCCGCCCGCCGCATTTTCTTCGTTGACCGCCATGGCATAGACATTGAGCCAATCGAAAAGCTGTTCGCGTTCATTGGACTGCGGCGCGTTTTGCAGCTTGTCCCAGAGCTTGGGCGCGCGCCGGGTGACTTTCAGCCCGCCGGGGAGGATGCCATGCGTCGCCAGACCCTGATCGATACAGGCCATCATGGTCTTGCCAATGGCGTCGAGTTTTGTTTCGGTTTTTTTGCGCGGGCGTTTTGTGTCTTCATTCGCCAGGATAACGTGTTGAATGGACAGATTTTCGCGGTTGCAAATACTGAGCAGCTCTGCCGCCGAGGTGAACTGATAAGGCCCTTTTTCTTCGCCCGTTTGGACCCGGTCATTTTTGGTCGGCTTTTTGAGCTGGGATCTGGACGCAATAAACCCGCCGCCCGTTGAATAATAAGTCCGGCTGGCAATGACTTCACCGCCTGAGTCAAAAGCCTGAACATACATTTCATTGGGGTGGAGGTCAGCGGCCGTGTCGTAATCCAAGCGGATGTCTTCTTTATAAGTAAAGTCGATATCCTGCTCTCCGCCCAACAGTAGACGGTTGTCGTCTTCGGCCCGGGCGTAGATCTCGTCCGCTTTTTTGGGATCAAAAGTTTCAGGTTTCAGTCCGGCCAGGCCCAACAGCGCCGCGCGGGGCGATCCATGGCCTTCTCCGGTGAAAGCAAGTGAGCCGCGCAAGTCCACTTGCACGCGCGCTGTTTTGCCTAACAGCTCTTTTTGTCTGAGCCTCGCCACAAAACGTTCCGTAATGCGCATAGGCCCAACGGTGTGAGAACTTGACGGGCCAATCCCGACGCGAAAAATATCTAAAACGGATAACATGGCTGGACGGTATCGTCTTTTCGGACTTTGGCAAAGCCGAATTCTGTCCTAAGCTCAGTTATGAGTTTTTCAGATAAAGAAATAGCGGATATTCGCGCCGACACGCCTGCCTGCGCCGCCCAAATTCATTTTAACAATGCCGGGGCCGCTCTTATGCCGGGCCCCGTTTTCAATGCGATGCAGTCCCATCTGGAACTGGAGCGGGACTATGGCGGCTACGCGGCGGAAAGCCTCGCGGCGGAGAAAATTTCGGGCTTTTATCCGGCGCTGGCAAAACTTCTAAACGCAAAGCCTTCTGAAATTGCATTTGCCTCTAACCATACCCGCGCCTGGGAAATGGGACTTCGCGCGATGGATTGGCAAGCGGGCGATAGGCTTCTCATCCATGACAGCAGCTATACGTCCAATTATCTGGCCTTCCTCCATCTGGTCAAAACTAAAGGCATTGTTCTGGATCGGATTCCCTCCAATGAAAGCGGAATCATTGACCTGGAGCGTGTTGCGCCCCTGATAACTAAACGAACGAAAGCCATTGCGCTGACCCATATGCCGACATTTGATGGGAGCATTCAGCCCGCCGCCGCTCTCGGCAAAATCGCGAATGACCATAACCTCTTATATATTGTCGATGCCTGTCAGTCTGTCGGGCAGGCGGAGATTGACGTTCAGGCGATTGGCTGCGACCTACTTGCCGGAACCGGGCGCAAATGGCTGCGCGGCCCGCGGGGAACCGGATTTTTATATGTCCGAGAAAGCGCGCTCGAGAAATTGTCACCGCCTTTGATTGATAATATCTCTGCCGCTCAAACCTCCGATACAGAGTTCAAATGGGCCAAAGGGGCCAAACGGTTCGAGACATATGAGCGGCATGTGGCCGGACAGATCGGCCTGTCGGAAGCGGCGAAATATGCGATTGATTTGAGACTTCCTCGTATTGAAGACCGAGTCAAAACCCTTGCAAAAACGCTACGGGAGACCTTAACGGGCCTTCCTGTCATCGTTCTGGATAAAGGCGAGGCGTTGAGCGGGATCGTGACATTTAGATCTGAAAGAAAATCTGCCAAAGACATTATAGACGCGCTCTGGGAGCGGCGAATTGCGGTCAGTTATATCTCGCCGCATCAGGTCACAGAGCGGCCAGACGCGGTCAGAGCGTCTATTCACTATTACAATACTCAGGACGAGATTGATAAGTTTTGTCGCGCATTGAAACAGATAATCACGTGAAACACTTAATTGTCATCATGGGCGTCGCCGCGTCCGGAAAATCCACCATTGCGTCGAAGCTGTCAGAAGCGGAGGGTTGGAAATATTTAGAGGGCGACGAGTTTCATCCTGAAGCGAATGTCGAGAAAATGACGGGCGGAACGCCGCTCACGAATAAGGATCGAGAGGCGTGGATTGACGCCATGGCAGAGGCTGTACGCGAATATGAAACGGGTACAGTCATCTTATCTTGCTCTGCTTTGAACGACTTTGTCAGAACGCGGTTAATCGAGGGGTGTGCCTGCTCTGTCCATTGGGTTTATCTGCAAGTTTCCCGCAAAGAGCTTACCCGGCGGATGCAGGCGCGGGAAAATCATTTCATGAAAGAAACCATGTTGGACAGCCAGTTAGCCGCGATGAAGCCGCCAGAGTATTGCCTCCGCATAAACGGAGATCAGTCCGTAGAAACAGTTCTTGATGACGTGAAAAGGGCGCTTAGAGGAGCGCTGTCAAACCCGCTGCCACAATAAACCCTGTCACTCCCACGAGGGTGGCCGAAACAGTCCAGGTCCGCAATGTCTGAACTGTCGTCTGTCCGAAATATCGATTGACCAGCCAGAAGCCGCTATCATTGACATGGCTCATCGCCGTGGCCCCCGCCGCAATCGCAACGGCGACCAGAGCCAGCTTCGGCTCTGACAAATCGGCCGCCAAGGCAATGGGATAGGTCAGCCCCGCCGCCGTAATCATGGCCGCCGTCGCCGACCCTTGCGCCACGCGGATCAGGAGCGCGAGCACAAAGCCTGCGCTAACCGGCACAAGGCCGAGCGCAAGGGTGCTTTCGGCCAAAGCTTTCCCGGCGCCAGAGTCGACAAGCACCTGTTTGAACGCACCGCCCGCGCCCGTCACCAACAGGACAACGCCAACCGGTTCCAGAGACCGAGCAAGAGCATCTCTACGTGCTTTTTTCTCTTCTTCGTTTTGAGGATTGAAGATCAGAGCGGCAATTCCGCAGGCCATCAAAAGCGCGACGATGGGCGCGCCAATAAAGGAGAAGAGGGATTTCAATGCCGCTGGGGTAGAAGTGCTTTGCAGAACTGTGCCAAAAATAATGAGGGCCAGCGGCAAGAGAATTATGGTCAAAGCCAGTTTTGCCAGACGCGGATTAAATTCGCGGGCGTCTTCTTTGACCCAAGTCACCGCCATGTCTTCGTCGGTTTCGAGCCAGCCGCGCTTTTCTGCAAAACGCGCAAATACAGGTCCGCCGACAATCATGGCCGGAACGCCTGCGATGACGCCGAACAACATCACCCAGCCCAGATCCGCGTCGAGCTGCTCCGCCACCGCAATCGGCCCCGGGGTCGGTGGAATAAAGGCATGGGCCGTCGCCAGTCCGGCCAAGAGAGGCAGTCCAAACGCTAAAGGCGCGGCCTTGGCGCGTTTCGCCAGACCGACCACAAGCGGAATAAGAATAATTAAAGCGACATCAAAAAAGACCGGAATGGCGATAATGACGCCCACCACCCCCATGAGCCAGGGCGCGTGTTTTGGGCCGGCGCGGCGGGTGATCCATTCGGCCAGAGAGCCGACACCGCCGCTCGCCTCGACTAAAACGCCGAACATGGCCCCTAATCCAATGACGACTGCGATACCGCCCAGCGTCCCGCCCAAACCGGATTTGATGGAATTGAGCGCTTCTGTCGGCGCCAACCCTGCCCCGAGCGCCGCAAGCAAAGCCGCCACAATGAGCGCTGGGAAGGCATGAATTCGCCCTGCCGTAATCATGGCGAGTAAGGCCGCGACAGAAAACACGGTCGCGAGAAGCGCACGGTTTTCCGCAATCCAGATCGTAAAGTCCGACATTCATCCCCCGCTGGAGCGTGCTCGCTCTCTCATATTATGGTTATGACAGCGATGTCATAAATTGGGGCTTTTTACAAGTCAGAGACGGAAGGCGGTCAATTCAGCTTTGCGTGCCGGAACCATTCCGCAAAACTTTCGCGTTCGGATTCGCTCATATGCAGGCCGCATTTTGTCCGCCGCCAGAGAACATCTTCCGGTGCTTTGGCCCATTCATATTCGACCAGATAGCGCGCATCGGCTTCGGTCAAATCGCCGCCAAAGAGGCGCCCGACGCCGTCTTTTAAGACACGTGTCACCCGCGTGCCATATCGGCGGCAGAAAAGGCGCACGAGTTTTGGATCCAGATCCGGATAATGGTCCAGTTGGGATTGATAGAACTCTTCAAAATCCGCTTCAGGAATATTGCCGCCGGGGAAATAGGCCTTTTTCGTCCAGGGCTTACCCATATCGGGATAATAGTGTTTTATTTTTTCCAGGACATGGTCGGCAAGTTTTCGAGAGGTCGTTATTTTTCCGCCATAGACGGAAATAAAGGGTGCGTCGGTTTCGTATTTCTGCAAATCCAGAACATAATCGCGCGTGACATCGGACGCCTCTGCCGCTTTGTCATCATATAGCGGGCGGACGCCGGAATAAGTCCAGACGACATCAGTCGGGGTGGTTTGAGTTTCGAAATACTCATTCACACAGTCACAGAGATATTGAATTTCCTCGGCGGAGGCTTGCGGCAGATCATCCGGCTTTTCATGCGGCACATCCGTTGTGCCGATCAGGGTGAAGTTCTGCTCATAGGGAATCGCAAAAATGACTCTCTCATCGGAATTTTGAAAAATAAAGGCGTGGTCGCCGTCATAAAGTTTTGGCACGACAATATGACTGCCCTTGACCAGGCGAAGGGTTGTTTCGTCTTTTACGTCGCTTTGCTCAACGGTTGAGAGGAGACTATCGACCCAAGGACCGGCGGCGTTTACGATCCCCCGGGCTTTGATAGTTTTCAAATTTACGCCATTCTGAATTTCGGCGCGATATAGCCCCTCTTCCCCTTTGATGGAACGCACTTCGGTTCGGGTAAAGATATCAGCGCCTTGCTGGGCGGCGTCCACAGCGTTGAGCGCCACCAGACGGGAATCCTCGACCCAGCAATCCGAATATTCAAATCCGGTCTCGAGCCTGTCCTTGAGCACATCAAAGCGGGAGCCCTGCCCCCGTTTGCGGGTTTTGGTTCCGGGGAGAAGTTCTCTACCGCCGAGATTGTCATATAAAAATAATCCCATGCGCAAGAGCCATTTCGGCCGCAGGCCTTCATCGTAAGGCAGAATAAAGCGTAGGGGCCAGATGATATGAGGCGCGGCGCGTAGGAGGATTTCACGTTCTTTCAGAGATTCCCGAACCAGTTTGAAATCATAATGTTCGAGATAGCGAAGCCCGCCGTGAATAAGTTTTGTACTTGCCGAAGAGGTGTGGCTGGCGAGGTCGTCTTTTTCGCACAGCACAACGGAAAGTCCCCGGCCTGCGGCGTCCCGCGCCACGGCCGTGCCGTTTATACCCCCGCCAATGACGAGCAGATCATAAACCGGAATTTTGGTTTCGGATGCGGGGGGTGACGTCACGAACAAACTCCTTTTCACTCTCTAAAAACCTAGGCGGCAGTCCCCGGTTTCGCAAATGGAAATTCTCATAGCATTCTCTGAAAAATAGTGCCGACATCCGTCTTACCTCTGCCTTCTATTGTCTGTCATGTAGAATTCGGTATGGATGAGGAAATCTCAGAAACGGGACGTTAAATGAAAACCTATGATTTAAACGGCGAGAGCTTCATCATTGTGGGCGGAGCGGGCTATATCGGCGCGCATGTCTGCAAAATGATTTCCGAAAATGGCGGCAAGCCCATCGTGTTTGACAATTTTTCAGGCGGGCATGAACATGCCGTCAAATGGGGATCCTTCGTCAAAGTCGATTGCCGAAACCGGGATGAATTGGACGCTGCCTTTACTCAATATCCGACCGCGCACACGGTGATTCATTTGGCCAGTTCCATTGAAGTCGGCATCGGGGAAAAAGACCCTCAGGGATTTTATCATAATAATGTTTTAGGCGCGCTGAACCTTCTGGATGCCATGCGGGCCGCAGACTGTGACCGATTTATTTTTTCCTCGACCTGCGCCACCTATGGCGAAGCGAAAACCATGCCGCTGACCGAAGACATGGTTCAAAACCCGGTTTCGGTTTACGGGAAAACCAAGCTGGCTATTGAGCATATGATACAGAGCTATCACAAAGCCTATGGCCTGAATTATGTCACGCTGCGTTATTTTAATGCCAGCGGCGCCGACGCTTCCGGCGAAATCGGTGAGGAACATGATCCGGAAACTCACCTCATCCCGAACGCGATGAAAGCAGCTGCCGGTCGGGGAAAGCCGATGAAACTTTTCGGCACCGATTATGACACGCCGGATGGAACCTGCGTTCGGGATTACATTCACGTCAACGACATTGCGCTGGCGCATATCAAAGCGTTGGAGGCCTTTGAGAGCGGACTAAGCCAAGCTGAAGTAAATATCGGCACGGGCGAAGGGGTGAGTGTGCTGCAAATTCTAGAGACCATCAAAGACGTGACCGGTCTAGCCGTGCCTTATGACGAAGCGCCGCGCCGCGCCGGGGACCTCACCCGGCTCTATGCGGATGCACGCCACGCGAAAGACAGTCTGGGCTTTGAGCCGCAATATTCAGACATAGAAAATATCATTGAAACAGCCTGGAATTTTCACAAACGCATTTGGCAATTATAAACGCTCCACCCATTGGGTGAGATAGGTGATAATTTCCCCGTTATGTTTGACCCAACGAAAATGGTTGATCTTGGATTTTACGGCATCCGAGGAGTGATATTCGATCCGCGCCAAAGCCGCAGACTTTAATTTTCCGGTCAGATGATCCGTGGCGCTGTGCGGCGCGAAATTATCGCCTTCGATAGATAGGGCAAAAACCGGGTGGGTCATTTTCGGCATGGCGGCCTCATAGTCAAAATCCGACCCTCGCGGTACAAACCGACCCGTTCGTCCTTGCCGCGCCCAGTCGCTCATGACGGTTTTGGGTTGTCGCCCTCCAAACCCGACTTTATGTCCCGGGAAATATCCGAATAGGGCGGAAATCAGCATAGCGCTCTGGGTCGCAAACCAGATTTTCAGATTTTGCGGAAAAGGATAGGCGCGAAAATAAACTGAACCGCTGGCTATTAACGCGATGCCTTTGACCTCTTCCGGATGAGCGGCGGTATAAAGCAGGCTCAGGTGACCGCCGAGGCTATGCCCCAATAAAACGATGTCCTTGTCGGGACAGTTTTCTTTCGCCGCTTTGACATAGGCGGGAATATCCTGCTCGACCATTTCGCGATAGCCGAATTTTGCTTGCGGCGCTTTCCGGTCACTTGTCCCCTGCCCCCGCAACTCACAAAGCATGACTGAATGACCCTGCCCCGTCAGCGCGTCTGCCAGAGGCCGGTAATAGGCGGCGGTCACTCCCATCGCCGAAAGGCAAAGAAACAGAATGTCAGAGGCGTTCTGGTCAGGCTCGCATAACGCCGCCTCGCTTCTCGCTCCATCGTTCGTCAGGATAGAAAGGGTTTGCATTTTCATACCCTCCCTTCTTTCTGATCCCGCCTATTTCATCAAGAGGGGAAACAATTCCGGATTGCCGAGAATAAATTTGGTAACGAAATTTGTCCCGAACCTTGTGTCGCGTGCGAAGTGTTTCTTTTTATCACTTATACATTTCAGAAGCATTTTCCCCTGCGTATTCAATGTGTGCGCCATATAGTCTGTCTGAAGGTTGCCGTGCCAGACGACGCCCATCTTATTGACCGTATAGCGGTCCGCCTCTTCTTCGACGCACCCTGCTTTTATATGCGCGTTCAGAACTTTCATGGCTGGGGCGTAACGACGGCAATCTTTAAACTGTTCTAGCAGTGATTTATCTATTTCCTTGAATCTTGGAAACATAACCATGAGGCGGTCGAGTACGCCGTCCAGTCCAATGGGCTGCATCGTTGTCGAGGAAACGCCGTATGCGTCAATATTGGCGATATAGTCCTCTATCTTGTCGGGGTTGATAGAGACCATGTCCTTTACATTGCCGCGCGCCGCGCAGCCCACCCCGATGATATCCTGCCGCCCGCAATGCGCGGTTTGATATTGCGAGGGGCGGTTTCGCTTGGAGAAGGTCTCCGCGATTGTATTGTGATAACCGTGTTTGGTCATGAAATCATAGCCGAATTCGCGCATCGCCAAGAGCTGCCACATTGTCCCCGGCTGTTCCAATCGCTCTTTTATGATGAGCTTGTGCATGGGCCGATAAGGGAGATAAACCGTCCCAAACAGATCGGCTTCTTCGGGTTTGTACTGATTGACCAGCGTGTCGAGGTCCTCGACAAATCCGTCAAAAGTCTGCCCCGGAAGATCATACATAAGGTCAACACACCGGTCGCCTTTGTAATTAATCTTTTCCAGATTGGTAAAAAGCTCATCAATGTCTTCGCGGCTATCCACCCGTCCGATTTGCTTGCGAAGCACGGGGTCAAAGGTTTCTATGCCGAAGGTTACGCGGTCAAAGCCGAAATCTTTGACCAGTTTCAGCTTTTCAATATCTTTGAAAGATCGCGGCTCGCCCGTGAAGGTTTTCTCGATCACGTCGTAATTCGGGACGACCTTTTTCAAATGGGTGAAGAGTCGTTCCATTCCCTTAAGAGAGAGCGTCGAGGGCGTCCCGCCGCCAATATATATGGCCGTGAAGTTTCGCGCCTGCACATAGGGCTGCGCCATATACCAGTCGATTTCCTTAATCAGATAATCGACATACAGGTCGAGCCTGTCCTTTGACTGGCGCGGATAATGGTTCTTGTTGAAATTACAGTAATGGCAGAAGGATTTGCAGTAAGGCACATGAATATACATCATGATGTCGTCGTTTAAATGACCGCCCTCATCTTTTAATTTAAGCAAGTTTTCATTGACTTGATCCCGGGTTTGCCAATCCCAATCCATTGTTCCGAAATTTGGCATGATGAAATGGGTGATCGCATAAAGACGGTCAAAGGGCGTTGGCTGAGGCGGGTTTGGTCCGTAATAATATGGCGTGAAATCTATTTTGGACATAAGGAGCCTCTTTTTGGATCGACATAAAATTCTGGTGATTTCGGGGGTCTTGGCGCGGTGGAGAGACAGTTTTCGACAGTCTCTTTTGCAGCGCGGAAGCAATTTTCAATCGAAGCCCCTTTGATATAATCTCCGGTAAAATAGAGACCTGGATATTCAGCTTGCGCGACCCGCAGATCTGATCTGAATTTGGATTCATTCAGGGTGTAGCCACAGAGCCCCCGCTCCCAACTTCGGCGTTTAAAAGCCTGGCAGGAATTTCCGTTCAAATGGAAGTAAGCTAGCCCTTGTTTTTCAGCGATTGAGAGGAGCTGCGCATCCGGCATTGAATGCGAGTTCAGGGCTTGGGCCGCTGCGCCGCTAAAGGTGTAACGCACCCAGTTGAGATCATTTATACCGTAAGCCCCGATATTGCTGAGCGCAGACTCCGATGCGAAAGTCAGCGCCCGTAGGTCTGTTTCGAAGACAGGTCTCTCATACTTCGCGACAATGACTGTGACAGGGAAATATCTCGGTTGTCTCAAAGCGCGTGAGATTCCTGGAAAGTCAGACTTTGTGAGTTTAGCGGCGCCGTAGGCTGGCAACGCGATAATCACCTTTGAATATAGCTCCATGAAGCCATCGCCTGTTAAAGCGTAGAAACCGTTTGTATTTCGCAGCGCTTTTACTGATGTCCGTAATTTGGTTTGAATGTCCGGATCCGCCTGAAAAGCCGAAAACACATTTTCCAGTGGCGAGGTAATTTGCTCATATTCGTCCTGCAACATTTGCAGATGCGTCCCGAAATTTTCCAATGTTATTTGATCCGGTTCGGCTCCGTTCATGCGAACCGTCAAGGCTCTGGCTATGGATTTTGAGAATTTTCCGGAGAAGTAATCTGTCAGTGTCTGTGACCCCTCCCTCACGAGCGCTTTGAAATAAGGACCTGACAAATCCCCATTTGCCCTGTCCGCCTGCACAGCTCTCCACGCGCGCCTTAATTTCCACAAATCGAGAATTGTTGTGGAGCGAAGCAGGGTAAGAAACTGCTCCCTTTTCTTTTTGGAATTAAAGGGTAGGACTTTTCCATTCGAAAGACGGGCAGAGTTCAAGCCAAAATATTCGTATTTCGGCTTTCCGTAATGGGCGAGGAACCGCCTGAATTCTTTATAGTGAAACCCAATATTTTTGCCGCCAAGACAGATTTCCCGGCCCTGCAGGTGAGAGAGAGCCATTCGACCGCCAAGCCGGTCCGATGATTCGTAGAGATCAACCTGATGTCCTTGCCGCGCAAGATAATAAGCCGCGGCCATGCCGGACACACCGCCGCCAATGACTGCAACTTTGTAGTGTAGTTTTTCGCTCACCCCGAATGTCTTTCATAGCGGGCCAGCAGTTTTCGGTGAATCAGCTTTATATGGCTTTGATAGTGAACGCAGGCTTGACTGTTTTGCAGGAATATCCCGTCAAAGGATAAGGATTGCAGCTTCCCTCGCCGGTAAGCCGGATTGAAAATGCGGCACTCAATAAAAAGATCATCCGACAGGTTGATAAAGCCGGAAAAACGCATGTCGCAAGCTTCCAGCACAAAGCCGTAATCATATCCCACATCATAGAAAAGATGCGGTATAGCCAGCCCTACCTGCCTTCCAGCTTCGATAATATAAAGGCCCGGAAGGTGATCTCTGACATGTTCGAAGAAATACGGATGATCCGGAATTATTCTGACTTTGGCCATATATATGACCTGTCCGGTTTCATCCGTTTTTGGCGTAATGGACGATATAAAAACGTTATTGCCAAATTGTTTGTGAACGTCCGCTTGGCGTACAGGAACAGCTACGGAGGGAAGACCCCCTTTTGCCGCCTCCTTTACATGGACCGTCATAGTCGACACTACTCACCTCACAACTTAATGGTGTGATGATTAGGTTATAATCTTTTTAGTTGTCAATATATTTGTTGCAACTTTTTGGTGTAGTTATAAAAGAGGGCCCGCAAGGCGCAGTAAATTTTCCTTCCAGCGAATAGAAAAACTTCGTTTCTTCCAGAGCTCGCGCTCAATGAGATGGGAGTTTTCAATGTAGTCCTCAACAACCCGGGACAAGGCTTTGTGAAAAAAACGGTCATAGACGGCCATGGTAATTTCAAGGTTGAGGTAGAAACTGCGCATATCGACATTCACTGTGCCGACAAAACAAATATCGTCATCAATCAATATGGATTTGGTATGGAGCATTCCGCCCTGATAGCGATAAATCTGTACGCCGGCCCGGAGCATTTCGGAGAAGACGGCCTGCCCCGCGAAACGCGCCATGAGGGAGTCGACTTTGTGAGGGAGTATAACTCTCACCTCCAAGCCGCGCTTGGCCGCATTGCAAAGGGCCAGAACAATGGCTTCGTCCGGAACAAAATAGGGCGTGGTGATCGTAATTTTTTTCTGCGCTCCAAAAATAGCCGACACGATCACCTCATATATCAAGCTTGAATAGGATTCAGGGCCAGACGGAATAAGTTGCAGCACGGCGTCCCGGGCAAAATTCTCATTCCGCGTATGCTGCGGTAATTTCATGATGTCTGATTTGTCAAAATCCGTGCCGACATGGTCAAAAATAAAGTCGGTATTAAAGACGACTGCCAAAGAGGAGACGATATGCCCCTCCAGACGGATCATTATATCAACCCAGGCCCCGACATTGGCATCCCGTTTGAAATAGTCCGGGTCCGCCAGATTGAGACTGCCCGTATAGCCAATGGACTGATCTATAACGATAATTTTCCGGTGGTTTCGTAGATCCGTCCGTTTAGAGACCGATTTCAATATACCCACGGAAAGCGAGGCCTCAACTCGAACGCCGACCTGCATCATACTGCGCGGCCAGTGGCTTTTCAGAAAGGTCTTGCTGCCGAAATCATCGGCCAGCACGCGGCAGTCCACGCCGCGTTTTGCCGCCCGAATAATAGCTTCCAACACCTCATTCACCCGGCCCTGCGGATCAATAATATAGAACTCTAAAAACAGGTGTTCTTTAGCGTCATCGATATCTTTTATAAGCACATCAAAAAGAGCATGTGCATCGGAATATAGTTTTATTTTATTTCCGATGGAGGGATTAAAACCTGTTTCTTTCGTGATAACTTTGGACATATGCCGAAAATAATCCGACACCTCCAATTCTTTTCTAATCGTCTCAGCCTCATCAATTTCGTAAGCATCCTGAAAATGCCGCCTAATTTTTGGGCCGAGTTTAAGGCGTTTTCGACCCAAACGGTGATCTCCGAAAAGAAAGTAGATGAGAAGCCCGATAACAGGTAAAGCCGCTATCACCATGAGCCATGCCAGGGTCGTATGTACAGCGAGTCGGCGGCTGATAACCCGGAAGGAGAAAATAATTACAACGATTATATGCAGGAGCAGTGTTATCGGTGCGCCGAACATATCGCCCCCATTTTTAAATTATAGTTTCTAATTATCCCGATTGAGTTACCCTTTCGAGAACAATTCGTTCCTTTAGCCGTAAAGTCCGTATGCAACTAAAAGTCCTGACATGGAATATTCAAGCTGGCATCGGCACGCAAGCCGCGCATCAATATGCGTCTCAGGCCTATAGACAGGTCTTACATACCCCTGCCAAAAAACGCACTCTCAAACAGATTGCCAAACTCTTGAAAGATTATGATCTCGTCGCTCTGCAGGAAGTTGATTTGGGCGGCCGGCGGTCCAACTTTCAAAATCAAGTCGAATTGCTTCAATCCTACGCCAAATTCCCGCATGTTGTGTCTCAGGAAAACCGGGTTATCGGCCGCGTATCCCGGCACGGAAATGCCATTTTTTCCAAATACCCTATTCTGGAGGCGGAAGATTTAAAGCTTCCCGGGAGCCGCTCAGGGCGAGGCGTCTTGATTGCCAAAATTGATTTACCCAAACCTATTTACTTCGCCAATACGCATTTAAGTCTGGGACTGGCCGACCAGAATCTCCAATCCCATTTTATCTCTGAAAATATCCCTGAGGACGGAGCGCTGATCGTTGCCGGTGACATGAATTGCGGCTCTAATTCAACGCCGATGAAATCCCTCTCAGAAAACTGCAAACTCAACATACTGACTGAACCCCACGATAAAAGCTATCCAAGCTGGAAGCCGAGAAAAGATTATGATCACATATTAGCGGATAAACGGCTTGGCCCTGCCAAAGCGGATGTGGTCCAATGCTTATTATCGGATCACCGGCCCGTTCAAACCACACTCAATCTAAAAGGGTGAATGTTTTACGCTTCGTTCAGAGGAACGTTCGCTAAATTCAAACGTAATAATTACACCTAGAAAAAAGACTGTTTTGTATGAGTAGAAGGGATAAACTCATGCCTATAATATTTAAAAAACCTGCCTTGCTCATCAATCTTTCTTCCGGCAGCGCGACCGACATTTCCGAAGAAATTACGAAGATGATGACAGAGAAAGGTCATAGCGCGCCTGATTGTTTTATTTCTGAAGGGGATGAAATTTCAGAGCAATTCAAGGCTCTCAAAGCCAGCAAGCCTGACCTTATAATTGTTTTTGGCGGTGATGGAACCTGCCGATCCGCAGCGGAAATTGCACGTGAGGATGATATACCTCTTATTGCTTTGCCCGGCGGCACCATGAACATTCTGCCCAGAGAGCTTTATAAAACGATTGAATGGAAGGAGGCTCTCTCACTTGCATTGAGTCAGAAAGAACCGCGTTGGCATAAGGCCGGACTGTTAAACGGATCGCCGTTTTACTGCGGCGCCATTATTGGCGCGCCGACGCGTATGGCTAATGTCCGCGAAAATGTAAGGCAGGGACAGCTATCCGAAGCCGTTACCGCAATTCCTAAAGTCGTCGAATCCGTAACGGAGGGCAAGACGTTTTCCTATCATGTCGACGGTAATCCTACCGACCTTCAGGCCAATGCCATTCTTTTATCCTTTCCCTCAGACGCGGAAAATAGCCAAGGCGATCCAGAGATGGATATGGCGTCCGTTATGCCGCTCAGCGTCGGCGAATTGTTAAAAGTCGGGGCCCAGAGTCTTTTAATGGACTGGCGCGAGTCTGAAAATATAGACTCGAAAAGAATTCGTTTGCTGGAAATTAAAGGACAAGGCCGGTTTGAGACTCTTCTGGATGGAGAGGCAGAGATTGTATCCTGCCCCATAACCGTTACATTGAAAAAAGAGGGTGTAAAAGTAATGGCCCCAAAGCCAAAAATTTAATCATCAGGATTTCATGACGTCTATTATCCAATTTGCAGATATCCATTTCGGGGTCGAAGACAAGGAAGCCATGAGCTGTGTTAAAGCCTCTATCGAAAAGCTCGAACCGGATCTTATCGTCATTTGCGGGGACATCACCCAAAATGGGTCAGATGAGGAATTTAAAGCGGCCCGGGAGTGGATTCAGACCTTAAATGGCCCCAAGCTCATTACTCCCGGAAATCATGATACGCCCATATATGGGCTGATAGAGCGTTTTACGCGCCCTTTTGCGAAATATAAAAAATGGATAGAACCGCTCAGCATTCCCTATTTCACCAATGAGGATGTGACCATTTTGCCTTATAATTCTGCCCGGGGCTGGCAGTTCGGATTTGACTGGTCTCTTGGGGCTGTCAATTTGAAGGATTTGGCAGACTTAACGCGAAAGTTGAAGCGATTGAGCCAAGGCGGGGTCGAAATGATAATGGCGCATCATCCTATGATTTACCCTGAGCTCTCGCCTCTTCAAAAATTAACCAAAAACGGCTCGGAAACTCTGAAATATTTAAGTCACAATAATGTCGACGTTGTTTTAACGGGACATGTTCATGTGCCATTTGCAATTGAACGCCAGCCCAATGAAACGGAAATAATGTCTATTGGGGCGGGTACACTTTCCCGGCGCCGCAGAAATAAACCGGCCAGCTTCAACCACATCTCCGTGGACCAAAAAATGATTAAAGTCAGCGCGGTCGAATTCACGGAGGGCGAGTTTTTATCAACTGAAACATTTTCAAAGCGTATCGATTCTCTGCACAGTCGTCGCCCCCTCAAACCGTCAAACGAAAGAAATTTAGGTCATGACAAATTATCCTGAAATGGATCATGCCGCTCTGGATGAGCATGAGAAAATTGTTCAGCATATCGAGAACCTGGCCACCCTCATGGACAGCCAGTTCAAACTACCGGGCACAGGCATCAATTTAGGCCTCGATTCTATCGTCGGTTTAATTCCCGCGATAGGCGATACAGCCAGCCTGGGCATTTCAGGGTATATCCTTATGCAAGCCGCAAGGCTTAATCCCCCAAAACGTAAGATGGTCCGAATGGGGTTCAATATTTTCGTGGATTGGCTCATCGGCCTTATCCCTCTTATAGGGGATATTTTTGATGTGGGCTGGAAAGCCAACAACCGAAATGCAAAAATGATGCGCGAGTTTCACGAACAGAGAAAAAGCCGAGAGCCCATTGATGTCACCCCGCCACGCTCCAGACTATAAGCTTCATCACATCAGATAATTGGCCATAAAAAAACCGCCCTGAGGCGGTTTTTCGTTATTTATTTATATTATCTATTGAGGCGTATCTTCGTCGTTATCAGGACTATCTTCCTCTGGTTTCTCAACGTCAATAGTTGGCAGTTCAACCGTGGTTTCCTCCGTTCCCGTCTCTACGGTCGGAACTTCGACTTCAACTGTTTCAGATTCAACATCGACAGTTGGCATATCAACTTCTGTTTCTGTAGTGCCAACTTCTACATCTGCGACTTCAGCGTCAAACTCAGGCATATTGCCATCTTCAACCGACACATCAACTTCAGGTAAGCGTGCTTCTTCTTCTTGGTCGACATCGACTAAATACAAGGCTGCAACCGCCACACCTATAATTACGACAGCGCCAATTGCGATTCCAGCAATTTTGCCGCCTGATGATTTTTCATTATATTCGTTACTCATTATATCTCTCCTATATTCAAGTTATTATGTTATGGGGTCGTTTGCTTACGCGCTCGATTTTGGTCCGACAAAGAACCAGACGATGAAGCCAACAAGCGGGAAGATCACAACAAATAGCGTCCAAAGAACCTTGGCCAATGTAGATGCACCGGAACCAATAATGTTAATGACCGCCCAAATAATCAGAACCAAGTGAATTAAACCTAGTAATCCTTCGAGCATATTTATTCTCCGTTATTACAGCGGCACAATTGCCGCCTCACACCTTACTAACAAGGACTTCACGAAATTGTTCCCGAGTTTTAAAGTAAATAAAATAGGAACGGCCTTGCTGCGCAGAGCGTATTTTCCGTCCAAGTGACAATTTATTCTGGACTCAATAATGCGGCCTGCGCCAAACCTCATGCGGTATAGCGAAGATAGCGAACCTGGAATTTCCCGGCACAAGCGGGGGCAAAGCTTTTATTATAAGCTCCCAGACGGAAAAACTCTGAAAGCGAAAGAGACTCTCACGCGCATCAAGTCCTTAGGCTTGCCGCCTGCCTATGAGGATGTCTGGATATGTCTGGATGAGTTTGGACATCTACAGGCGACGGGAAGGGATGCAAAAGGCCGAAAGCAATATCTCTACCATGAAGATTGGGCGCAATTTCGGGCCACTCAAAAATTCGATAAATTAATAGATTTCGGAAACTATCTCCCGTCTCTGCGGCGACGGGTTCGTCGAGACCTTAGAGACAATACGGCCTCTAAAAAATGTGTCAGCGCCGCCTTGACGCGTTTAATCGACAAAACCTCCATGCGAATTGGAACCCAGGCCTATGCTGATGAAAATGGAAGTTATGGCGCCACAACCCTCCGGCACAAACATGTGAGATATGATGATGGCTCACTGGTGTTTAACTTTAAAGCCAAGGGCGGAAAAGATGTGAAACTGACGATGAATGATAAGAATCTTCACAATACCTTGGAGGAGATCGACAGTCTGCCCGGTCAAAGACTGTTTCAATACCTATCTGACACCGGAGATATATGCGCGCTCGATAGCTCTGACGTAAATCAGTATATTGGCGACGAATTTTCGGCAAAAACGTTTCGAACCTGGCGCGGCACTGTTGCCGCCTTCAAAGTTGCCGTGAGAAATGACGCCCCCACAATTAAAGCGATGAGTGAAGCGGCGGCAGAAGAACTCCACAATACACCGGCAATTTGCCGGACGAGTTACATCCATCCAAATGTGATTGATCTGGCAACAGAAGAAGCAGGTAACAGGGCTAAACTTATTGAAAAGGTGAGCGGCATGACCAAGCGAGGCCTACGCAAATATGAAGCCCAATGCCTCGCCTTTCTTGAATCATAGTTTTTTCGGATTAACCGCTCTTTATTCCCGCTCCTCTCGGAACCATTCCAGGTCATAAACTCTTATTTAAGGTATCTATTAAGCAAGTGTACCAAGGAGCCCTCGAAATGCGTTTTATCTTACGAACCATTGCCGCCGCCGCAATCTCTCTCATCGTTAAGGAAGCCCTAACCCGGGAGTCTCAGACATCTGTTTCTAAAGCCTCTTCACGAACATCAGAAAAGGTAAACTAAAATTACCTCCTCCAAATTCGAAAGCTGGATGGCCATGGCACCGGCCAACATCATATTGATATTTTTATCGATACTCGGCGCCTACGCGGCTTTGATAATTTTGACGCGGATTGCTGGCGTTCGCAGCTTTTCCAAAATGAGCGGGTTTGACTTTGCCGTCACCGTTGCGATCGGGTCTATCTTTGCGTCGATTGTGATGGGCAAATCTGTCTCTCTGGCGCAGGGCGTTGTTGTCCTCACACTATTATATGTCTGTCAGATCGGGTTTGCCTTTCTGCGGAGCCGCGTAAGCTGGCTCCCAAAACTTGTTGATAACAATCCGCGTTTGATTATGATCGGAAGGGATATCCAGTATGATCAGCTCCGCAAAGCGAAAATGAGCGAATCCGATTTGATGGCCAAGCTGAGGGAAGCAAATGTGGGCAATTTAGACACTATTCAGATTGTGGTCGCGGAAACGACAGGCGATGTGTCTGTCCTTCATCATCAGGACAATCCGCTAAGTCCGGAAATATATAAACACCTTCGCGGCGCGGAAAGATTGCCCTAAATTCTGTTTCATTTATATACCGAACGCCAATAGAGCATCTGCCAATTTGGCAAAAGCCGCCTGATTCGCCCCTTTCACATAATCAATGTGCTCTCCGTTTTTACCCTTTTCCTTACAAGAGTCATGAATTCGCGTCATGATCTCTTTCAGCTTGCCGTCCAATGTTTCAAAATCGCCCTTTTCAAAAGCGGCGTTCTGACTCATTTCCAGTCCGCTCAAGGCCACTCCTCCGGCATTGGACGCTTTGCCCGGTGCGTATAGGATTTTACTCTCTCGAATGATCTTAGCCGCTTTGGCGGTGCAGGGCATATTTGCGCCTTCCGCAAGCGCAAGAATTTCATTTTTCTTCAAATTTTCTGCGTCCTTTTCATGCAGCTCATTTTGGGTTGCGCAGGGTAAGGCAATATCGGCCTTGATATGCCAAGGGGTTTTGCCGGGAGAAAAAGATGTCTCGCTGAATTTTTCGACACAGGCTTCCAAACTGGTTCCGGTTTTGGATTTTAACTCCTTGATGAATTCAATTTGATCCTCGCTAAATCCGGATTTGTTATGGAGCGTCCCTTTACTGTCAGAAAGGGTGAGGACTTTTGCTTTTAACTGCGTGGCTTTTTCTGCCGCGTGAAGCGCGACATTTCCGGCTCCGGAAATCAATATGGTCTTTCCGCTCAGCCTATCGAGATGCGCGTCGAGCATATCCGAAAGGAAATAGATCAAACCATAGCCAGTTGCCTCTACGCGAACGGGAGAGCCGCCATATGACAGCCCCTTTCCTGTCAATGTGCCTGAAAAGCTATTCGTGAGTTTCTGATATCGTCCATAGAGGTAACCGATTTCTCGAGAGCCTACATTTATATCGCCTGCAGGGACATCTGTCCGAGGACCGATATGACGATGAAGTTCATCCATGAAAGCTTGACAGAACCTCATAATTTCACGGTTGGAACAGCCAGAAGGATCAAAATCAGAGCCGCCTTTGCCGCCGCCCATAGGCAGGCCTGTCAGGGCATTTTTGAAAGTCTGTTCAAAGGCGAGAAACTTGAGAACAGACAGATTGACGCTCGGGTGGAAGCGAATTCCGCCTTTGTAGGGCCCTATGGCCCCGCAATTCTGCACCCGCCATCCCTGATTAATACGAATATTGCCCTTGTCATCTTCCCAACAGACCCGAAAGGTAATGATGCGATCCGGAACGGTTAAACGTTCGAAAATGCGGGATTCCTGCAGTCGTTTGTCGCATTCTATAACATCTGTGAGTGTTTCGCCGACCTCTCTTACAGCTTGAAGAAATTCTTCTTCACCTTTATTGCGGGCTTCAATCCGGTCCATGACATCGGACCATTCATATTTTTTCTCTGACATAAAAATCCTCGAATAAATCTGAAAATGCAACGCAAGGCATAGACAGGCGTTCCTGAGAAGAAATTCACTATAGGCTCTAGAACTCTCACAATGACGTGACTTTTTGTTGTTGGCCATCCGAATAGCAAGGGGCTGAGACGCAGCTGTAATGGAACACAATCAAAAAATGAGCGTAGATTTTGTAAGTTATGAACAAACAAACCGAACATAAATCAATCCTCATCGTTGAGGACGATCCTTTCATCGCGATGGATTTGGAAGATACGTTTACTGATGCCGGCTTTACAGTCATTGGCCCCGTTGCGGATGTTAAATCCGGCCTAACTCTTATTAAACGTCAAAGGCCGGATATTGCGACCCTTGATTACAATCTGGGACGCGAAAACAGCGTTCCTATTGCCAATGCATTGGAGGATTTAAGCGTCCCCTACATCTTCTTGTCCGGCCAGATGCGCAGAGTTATCGAAAATCATGATATCCCCGCGCAAAGTATTGTCGGCAAGCCATACGTGCCCTCTAAATTATTGAAAATAATACGTTATATGATTGACAAAGCCGCGCCGTCTTCCGGCTTGGCTTTTGGCTAAATCAGACACATCCGGGAGTTGAGGATAAAACCTTGATGCGAACACCGGATGGCGGGGAAGGCCGTTAACACCGGGTCGCACCAAGGCCACCACGCTTCACAGCGCAGTGCGCAAAGCCATATTGTCTTTGACGGCCCATGCATTAACCTAAGATATTTAAACTGCTTTTATTTCAATTTATCGGTCTTTATCCCCGTCCCGCAATCCAATCCTGACTGTGCTCTTGCTCCAGAAGGTAAGCGGGGTTGGAAATCATTTTCTGGGACATTTCATAATGCTGCCGAACTTCGGCCTTATCCACGGCAGAAGGAAGTAACTCTTCCGCCGAGGTTTTTAATTTTTCCAACTGCTCCAAAACACTTTCTTTATAAGCTTTCGTGTCCACGACTGCGGCGATTTCAGTTAAAACCGTCATCATTTTTATGGACGTATTTCGATCTGTAGCGATATAGGCTCGCGACTGATCGCAAATCGTGTCAAGAAATTGGTCAAATGTGACGGGATACGCTATCAGACGTAAATCCCCCTGCTCGTCATACCGGTATGGACTGGGCTCCACCACTTTCGAGAACTGTTTCAAGGCGCTGTGAAACCAATTAATACAGTTTATCGCGGTGAATGGATCATTTACTCCGGGGGACAGCGCTCTGGCAAGAATTTCAACAAGCTCGTCCGCCAGAAAGAGAATGTTCTGATACGCTGAACGAGAGTGACCCGTCGCAAATCCATCCAGGAAGTCCAGCTCTTCATCTTCAGACAGTTCTTTGTCCGCCCAGACCCGAGCCAATATATCCCCCTTCGTCACGAAATCCCCAGGACGATATTCTATCTTGGCAACAGCGTCCCACTTGGAACACAAATTTAAAAGAGCGTCTTCGTTGAGAGTTTGAATAAACCCTTCAAATACTGACCGTATGGTCTGAGCGTCCTCTAGTTTGTACTCGTTAATATCAATGGTTTTTTCTTCTCTGGATTGCCCAATAGTTTCCGGGTAACGCTTTTCGATATCATCGGACAGACGACGTCCTACTCGGCTTGTAATATTCCCGACGTTCAGAGTTTCCGGAATATGATGAATGAAATAAATTAGAACGCCGACACTCATCAAGGTCAGCCCCATTGCCACGAGCAAGGAAATATTGGGCACAAATTCGGTTATGGCATTTTCTACCTCGCGCCCATCGCCTGTTCTGGCCACACGCAAAATAAGCAGACAGTAAATAAATGTGGAGGTAAAGGTTCCCAGCGTGACTTGATTGCCGCGATCCCGCATGAAATTTCCGATCAGACGAGGACCATATTGCCCCGCTGCACTGGTAACAGCGACCATAGTAATCGAGAAGGTTGTCGCCGCTACACCAATCATGGATCCGGCAATCGTCGCCAGTATGGTCCGGGCTCCGGTAGCTTTATTTGATAAAAAGAAAATAGACTCGTCGGAGACCTGTAAGCCGTAAATTTCGTCCAGAGCAATTGTAACATATGCGAGGACTATCGCCCCAAACGCCATTAGCCCGGGAATGAAATAGTAACTGCTCTGTAGATCCTGCCAGATCTTTATGAGACGTGCGCTCATGTTTTGGACTTGGACTTTTTAGAAGCTTTTTCCGAAGGCTCTTTTCCTTCTGATTTTTGGGCTTCAAGCGCTTTGAAACGTGATTTTGGCGCTACACCGTCTTTCGGAACAGGCCATCCTTCACGTTGGGACTGACGATCTCCATCAATTTCCTCGGTCTGGTCATGTATAAGCTGAACTTTCGTATCATAAGGCATATCAATTTTGGCCTCATCCAATGCAAGTTTAACTGCCCGCAAAACAGCCGCCTTATTCATCACGACATCCGCCCGACGGCTATCCGTCCACCACCTCGCCCGAATAGTGACCCAGCTTGCGGCTAAATCCCAGACAAAAGCCTGCGGCTCATGTTCCTTGTCTACATGTTCCAGCTCGCCGATTGCTTTTTTAATAACGGAACATGCCTGATCAATATCATCTCCATAACCGATACCAATGTCATATTGATCCCGCCTGGACGATTCACCCGTCTTAACAAGAACGGCATTTGTATAAATTTCGCTATTAGGAATAACAGCTCTTTGTCCGTCATAAGTTTTTACAATCGTGGCCCGGGTCTCGATTTTTTCAACCGTTCCTTCAAAACCGGAAGCCTCAATCTGATCGCCAATTTCAAAAGGTTGACGCAATAATATCAAAAGACCCGCCAACCAATTCTGCAATATGTCTTTGAACGCAAAACCGATTGCCACCGAGGAAACGCCGAGCCCAGCAATTAGGTCTCCGGGTTTGAGAGTGGGAACTACAATTGTTGCGGCAATGAGAAAGCCAAAGAGCACGATAACCCATTTGGAAAAACCGCCCAATACTTCGCCCAAATTACCTCGGTTACGCGATTCACTGGTTTTCAGAATTAATCTTCTCACCATGACAGCGGCAATGATGAAAAGAACAAGGACGATAAGAGCCACAACCATATTTGGAAGGGATTTTATGAAGCCATCAACCCAGGCGTCTACACGTTCCAGAGCCATAACCGGATCTACATCAATTTCGCCGGGAACGTCCTCTGCTACACTCTTATTCTCGGTCTGATCCTGCGTCTCTTGAAACATATTAGGCCTTTTTCAATTCGGAATGAGATTTGAGCACATTATCGCCGTCATCTTGTTCAATATAATAAGCTGGCTCGGATTCACTCGCGTCTCGGGTCACTTCAGACCCCTTGATTTTACGAGTTACTTTTTCTGTATATACGGTTTTGATTATGCCCGTTCCTGTTCCGTCACCCCAGTTCCACTGGACTTTTGTGTCTTTATCATAAGCTGTCATTGGACCCTCCTATTGCGAGGCTTACGCTTTTGCGAGTTTGGGGTTCCTAAATATTTTTTCATAAATCATCAGTTTTCACTCCGGTTTTACGGAACCGAAGAGAGTCCAGACGGTTATTAAGTCAAGATACAGTAACCCTAACTCAAAACGACAAGTCCCATGCTAAAACTCTTTTTTGCCAGCTCTGCCATGATCCCCGTGATTTTCATGTCTCTGAATGTTCAGGCTGAAAATAATGGAAATATTTCGGCGACTTCTCAGGATCAGAGTTATGCTTTGTCAGTTGAACAGAAACTCGATCGCATGAGCGAATGCCGCTCAGGCGAAATCCCGGTTTATTTTCACGATGCCTATATTACGCAGCATTCTGCTGAACTCATTAATATGGCTTCAGAAGTTACGCGAGACTGCGAGATCGAGTCTTTTAAGGTCACACTTTATGACAATGAAGAGCAGCCAGAGATTATGGCTGATCGCAAAACTGAAGTTACATTATATCTCGCGGCGACCAATTCCGGTGTGCCTGTTCAGACGCGTGTCGAGGAAAGTCAGCGGGATTCTCTCTGGCTTAATGGGCGCAGAGCTGTTATTGAATTTGACCTTAAGAGCAGAACAGATCTGGTTTCGACCAGCTAGTCTTCAAAGTCAGTCCATATATGAAACCACTCATCAAGCGCGTTGCGCACTACGCCGATGTAGGTCCCCGTCATTTTGAAGGTCTTGCAAATCTTCCTCATAAAATAGAAGTTCATAAAGCCGGGCAAGAAATTGTCTCGGAAGGCGAAACTGTAGATTTCGTTTTTATCATCGAATCGGGATGGGCCATCCGGTTTGATCTTCTGGAGGACGGCCGTCGCCAGATTCTTAACTTTATGCTCCCAGGCGATTGTTTTGATATGATGTCGCTGACTAACGCGGAGTCTGACCACAGCGTATCGGCCGCCACCAACTTGACTCTGCGCCGATTGAAAGCGACAGATTTTCTGGCGGCTATTCGGCAAGAACCGCTTCTGGCGGCTGCTTTCTGGTGGGTTGCGGTTCAAGAGGAAGCCATTTTAAGAGAACAGATCATTCGAGTTGGAAGGCGCTCTGCCAAAGAGAGAGTGGGACATCTGATTTTAGAATTGAACAGGCGCGTCGCTGCGACCTCCGGAAAATTGGAGAATTTCCTGTATCTACCTGTTCCGCAATCACTGCTCGCGGACATGTTAGGGCTTTCCGTGGTTCATATTTCTCGAACTTTGACCAAGTTAAAGGCTGAAAAACTCATCCGTACAACGTCTGACGGTGTTCAGATTCTGGACCGTGAACGTCTCGAGCAAGTGTCGAATTTCGATAGCCGCTATCTACACCTCGAAAAACTTAAATTTTAAATTTTCATCAAAAAAGCCCCGCATGGAGGCAAGGCGGTTACTTAATTTGTGATACAGCGTTTTCTTAACACGCCTAATTTTTGTACACTAATCCGGCAATTGATTTAGGCAATCCTTATCATCAAAATCACATAATATGCCTAGAGTCGCAATGTCACTCTTTAATACTGGCCTCTCGAGTAAATCAGATACAAAATCAACCATTAAGGCCTGCCTTAATAGGGCAACCATTTCTAAATGATTTAATTCACCGTAAATGTTTACGTCGACATTATCATTTGGAATAGCGTTAAAATCAGAATGTTCAACGACCTTATCTTTATCAGACGCATAGATAAAAGTAGGTGATTTCACTCCATTCAGTTTTGCTATTAAATCAGTATCTTTTGATGTTGTTCCAGATTTATCATAAATAATTTGAATTGCATCCTCAAGCGTCTCTTGGCGGATAAACTTCGCATATATCTTATCTTTATAAAAAATGTCGTAAATCGCTTTAGCTGAGTGGTCAAAGTCGGTCATTGGGGCAAATAAATAAAGTCTGGCATTGTCAATTCCCTGCTCGACCTCGCTTGCTGCTAATGCCCCCATTGAAAACCCAATGAGATGCACTTTTGCTGGATTTAATCTTTGAATTTCAGCAATAAGAGGAGATGCGTAATCTAGACCAAATTTAAACGTCTCCGAATTCTCAGCGCTTGGTATAACGATGACGTCTGCGCCAGTCATGAGTTGCAGCCATTTTTGGTGAACGAATAAAGTCTGAGTGGGCTGGGTATATCCAGCAAAGACCAATATTAAATGGTTCTCAAGGGGTTTTGCGCTTTCAACACTGTCATTATTGGCTTCGTAACGCCAAATCTTATGATTATCACTGATATGAAAATTAAATTTTAGACTCTTAATTGCGTCAGTATCGCCTAAACCTATTCCTTTAACACAGTAATTTTTGCGATCACAGAATTGTCGCTCAACAGTCCAATCCGAGATATTACTTTTTATATTTGATTTTTTCGGGCTTGTTATTTCATTGGCTATAAATGAAGCGCACCCGCTCAAACCAATTGACAACACCCCTAAAGTAAATCCTTTTACCATCATTAGGGTTTCTCTCTTAAAAACCCTTGATGTAATATAATTCACTATAGGCCCTCCATGGCCTGGGGTATGGTTTGTGGTATGATTTGCGGTATCGTTTCCGAAATTCCTGCGTAAGAATTTTTGTAATTCCAAAATAAAAGCCTCATGCTGTAATTTTGTACAGTATGAGGCTTCCAGTAAATTAATTAAAGCTAAAATTGCAAACTAAGTGACCGCCTTGGCTTGGACGCGACCTGTGAAATTTTATATCTGAAAACGCCGGTCTTTAGCCATGATGGAAAAAGAGAGCCTGGCTGATCGCGGCTTTCACATTTTCAGGCCGGAAGGGCTTACTGATAAGATAGGCGGGTTCCGGTTTGTCTCCGGTCAAAAGACGTTCCGGGAAAGCCGTAATGAAAATCACCGGCACGTCATAATCACCTAGAATCTCTGTGACAGCCTCGATACCCGAGCTGCCGTCAGCCAATTGAACATCGGCGAGCACAATTCCCGGTTTCTTCTTCTCGGCCGCCTTAACGGCCTCCGTATGCGTTGCGGCAATAGCATCTACAGTATGGCCCAGCTCCTCGACCAAGCCTTCAATATCGGCCGCGATAATGGGCTCATCTTCAATAATAAGCACATTTGTCCGAAGCTCTTTTTCAATGTCCGCCTCAGCCTGTTCCAGCAAAGTCTTGGCGTCTGATGAAGAGATCCCCATAATCACAGCGATTTCCTCTACGGACATGCCTTCCAGGGCATTTAGCAAGAAAGCCTGACGGGAGGTCGGGGTCAATTTGTGAATTCTGACGGACTGAGCGTCCGCACCGGGAACATCATCTGATTCCAGTTGAGCGCCTGTTGTATTCCAAATCCCCAAAAACATTTGGAATAGCGCAATTTTTGGACTTAGTGAGTCATCCATATCGACATCGCCGGCGACCAAAGCTTGCAATGCCGTTCGCACATAAGCATCCCCGCCTGATTGTGTTCCCGTCAGCGCGCGGGCAAACCGCCGCAAATATGGTAATTGCGGAGCATATTTCTCTACCAGACTCATAATTTTCCCTTCAAACAGTCATGTGACTTAAACATAATATATAACTTAGGCAATCAATGTATGAATTACACTTATCGCACATACGCAATGGGAACCAAGTAAGTTCCAAAGCGTATTTAAAAATTCACGGGTATAAGAAGGGCCACACAAGAATGACGCATGATGCGAAGAACCAAAATGAAAAGCTTTCCAAATCTGGTGATGAATTTGCGAAAGATCCGCTGAAAGATAAAATCGGCACAAACCTCCGTCAGCTTTACAATACTGTTGTCGACGAACCTGTCCCTGATGACTTTCTTGCTCTTCTGGAACAAGCGGATAAGGGCAAATAAAGTGACTGATAACACTGACACCCAAAAGAAGAAAATGGCTTCGGGCGATACGCCCTACGATCCTAATGACACGACGCCTTGGGCGCCTCTGGATGAAGATTTGTTCAAAAAAGAACTCACTGAGCTAATCCCGCATTTGCGCGCCTTTTCCCGCTCACTTTGCGGAAACGCCACGCTTGCGGATGACGTCGCTCAGGATGCAATGCTGAAAGCCTGGAAATCGAGAGATAAATTCAAACCCGGCTCAAATCTCAAGGCCTGGACATTCACTATTTTGCGAAATCAATTTTATTCCATTAAGCGCCGGTCCTGGAGAGCAACCTCACTGGATCAGGAAGTCGCTGAACAGACCATCGTAGCAAATTCCGATCAGGAAAAATCCGTTCAGCTTAATGAACTTCGCCGGGGGCTGGACAGCTTAAAGGAAGACCAGCGCGAAGCGCTTATTCTTGTCGGCGCCTCAGGACTATCCTACGAAGAAGCGGCTGAAATCTGTGATTGTGCAGTCGGGACCATAAAAAGTCGGGTGAGCCGGGCACGAAAAGCGCTCGAGACCGTAATGGAGTCAGGAACCTTTGACACAAAGGCTGATAAAGTTGGAGCTATGGATGCAATTAGTTCAATATTGGGCGAGGCAGATACGATCTCAGGGCGATAAGATCGTCTTGTTTACAGACCATGGGACTAAGCGGGGAAGGCTGACCCTTGTTAAAGAGTAAGTTAAAATTCTCAATGAAAGATTTGAGGATCCGTTTTGGCGTGATCCTGGGATTATGTTTGCTTCCGATTCTTATTTTTTCAGTTTTTCTTTCTTTTAAAACAGAAAATCCTATTACTGTCGTCGTCTGTCTCCTGGCGCTGGCTTTTGCTTATGTAGCCATTTGGATTTCTACCGATAAGCTTATTTTCCTACCTCTTCGCAAAATCCATCTGGCGTCTCTGAAGTTTTCCGGAGGCGATCTAGAAGCGCGAGTGGCTGACCTGAATCGGTCCCCTGATAAAATCACGTCAATTGGAACAGCTTTCAATGAAATGGCCGAAAATATCAGCATTCGTGAAGCCAGACTGCTGGATAATCTGGTGGAAAAGGAAACCTTGCTCCGGGAAATTCATCACCGCGTTAAAAACAACCTGCAGATCATTATTTCTCTATTGAACATGCAAGAAAGAAAATTGACTGATCTGGCCGGGCTGGACGCTATTCAGGAAACTCGCAGCCGCATAAACGCGATCGCTCTGGTTCACCGAGGCCTTTATGAGGGCGATGACCTCCGCCTTATCCGGATGGATGTTTTCCTCAAGCGGCTAATCGCCGAATTGGAAAGCGGACTCGAAGTAGAAGAGGCAGGCATTGATGTCTCGCTAAAAGTGGATTGCGATACGATGGAGCCTGACAATGTCATACCCGTCGCGTTATTCATTGTTGAGGCTTTGAGCAACTCCGTCAAACACGGTCTTCCCAATGGAGGCGATATTCAGATCATGCTCATTTGCGAAGATGAAACTATTTCCGTTTCAGTCGTCGATAATGGTCAAGGCACTGACGTAAATTCCCTGACAGGTGTCGGATATAAATTAATGCGAGGATTTGCCCGTCAATTAGGCGGAGAGTTCATTATTCAGACAAGAAAAAAGGGCCACGGCGTGACCCTCAAATTCCCTCTGAACTAAGAGGATTTATAGCAAGATTAGGTGTCTTTGCCTTGCAATTTCATAAGGGCCGTTTGAGCCGATTTGAGGTGGTTTTCCTCGCCCCCGTCCATACCTTCTGCGGAGCCCCTGACAAGCGCTTCCTCATCTTCTATCCACTGGGTTAAGAGCTCTTTCTTCTTGGCATCGCTCAGACTTTCATCAGCGACGAGCGCCTCTGGATTATCGTATTTTTCGTAATCTTGTTTCATAATATACTCCTCTTTCATACCCTATGAATATCTGTCTGGTTGGTTCCGTTTTGCAAGAGATTTATTGGAACGATTCCGCGGTTCATACCGTTGAAACAATATAATTACGCAATCTTGCATATACAAAAATAAGGAGCAATCAAATGGCGACTACAAAAAATTCTTCTAAAAAGAATGTTGTCTCTCTTTCATCTAAAGACGAAGACATTTCAAAACAACTTGAGACACTTCGCGCGGATATTTCAAAGCTAGCAGAGACAGTAAAGACTCAGGCCAAAGCAACGGCTTCGCAAAAGTCACAAGCTGTTAAAGATGTGACAGCTGAGAAAACACAAATTGCCAAAGACCGTTATGACGAATTGTCATCAAAAGCGGAAACGTCAATCAAGGACAATCCGTTGACGTCAGTTGCAATCGCTGTTGGGGCCGGCGTTATTCTTGGCGCCTTATCTCGCCGATAATCGCGAATGCTTAGAAAAGTATATTATCTGATTTCACTCATGTTGAAATCCAGAAAAGTAGTCTCGGACAAATCATTGTTCGGGATTATTTTTTCCTATGTTCTAATGACGATCGGTATAATTTTCTTGGGCTGCGCTGCTTTCCTGTTTCTACAAGATCAATTCTCTACAGAAATATCATTTACTGTACTTGGGATTTTAACATTAATCGTAGCTTTGATCCTTCACTTGCGGGCCAAAAATAAGTTAAAGCCTAAAGAAGAAGACATGCCTGTCGGTCTGGAAGATGATCCTTTAAGCGCTTTCCTGCCGGATATAATTAAAGAGAATGAAACTGTAAAAAATTTAGTGTCACAAGTATCGCATAACCCTATAATGGCAACCGCAGCTGCAGTCACATTAGGGATGTTACTGTCACGGGAATTTTTTGAGGATTAAGACAAATGGAAAATGAAACTGAAAAAGTTGATGAAGTAGACGCTAAGACGGGGACTCGCGTCAAAGGTATGACAAGTGTTTTGGGCTTGTCCATCACAGCTATTGTCATAATTATGATTGTCGTTTTAGCTATTTTCTTTCTTTAAGCTATGAGGCGATATATTTGATCAGACCACCTGAATATGTTGGTACTGACGCTAGATATTGCTGAAAGCCCGGCCTGAAGTTTCAGGCCGGGCTTTTTCTATTTATTTATGCGGCTTGACTAGCCGGACGGTCATGTCGCCCCTCGCGAATCTCTTCGACGATTTTGGCATTGAAGGCCTTGAGATCATCGGGAGACCGGCTGGTGATGATTCCGTTACTCACAGCAACTTCTTTATCCACCCAATTGGCGCCTGCATTGCGCAGATCGTCCTGAATGGACGGATAAGATGTCATTTCGCGTCCTTTAACAATATCTGCACTGATCAATACCCACGGCGCGTGACAGATCGCTGCGATGACTTTGCCTTCCTCGGCAAAATTGCGAACCAGCAGTTTCACCGATTCTTCCGTGCGGAGAGTGTCAGGATTACCCAGCCCCCCTGGAAGGACAATTGCGTCGTAATCTTTTGACTTGGCATCCTTGATCAACAGATCCGGCTTGATAGAGCGGCTATCTTCTTTACCGGCGGATATTTCATCCATCTCAAGCGAGGCGAGGTGAACCTTCGCGCCCGATTTAGTTAGATGTTCATGTGGTGAGAATAATTCGTCTTCCTGAAAACCGTTTGTTGCGACGATGAGGACTTTAGCTTCGTTTATATCAGTCATTTCCTACTCCATATTTCTAGAGAAACCGCGGACGCATCTGAGGTGAGTCTATTACAAGCGCGATGCCGAAATCGGCGTCTTGTTAATCAAACGAGGAAAACAGGGAAATGTTGCGTTAAAGCCCGGTAATTGATGCGCCATCCGTTTGTGCGCTCTTTTGTGAAAGGGTTTAAAGCCCTATCTCGGAGGCGCTCCAGACACAGTCAAAAGTCATTCCGTTCTTGTCCCATTTAAGGTTTGGCCGCCCTTTAAAAGTGGACCGGGTCATTTTCATGAGCACTCTTAATCCGAATCCGCTTGTTTTGGTCGGGGGCGAAATTTCTTCCTGAACGCTTTCATTCCATTCGACGTAAAACCGGTTCGCGTCGGGATTGTGTTTCATCGAAATTTTAAGACTCCCGCCTTTTTCAGAAAGCGCGCCATATTTTATCGCATTTGTTAGAAGCTCATTCAAAGTCAGGCATAAAGTCTGCGCGCCGGGCCCGTTCAGGACGAAATGATCAATATCCATTTCAACTCTGGAGTCGTTATCCAGCGAGGCAAGAATTTCCGAGGCTATTTCTTTGACTGTAGCGCTTCGTGTTTCCGATTTAAGTGTTAGGTCGTTCAGGGTTCCAAGAGCCTGAATACGTCCGAGAAACGCTCTTTCTAATTCTTCGATGTTCTTCGATGACCGAACCGCCATTCTGAAAATACCGCTTACCAGAGACAAGCTGTTTTTCACCCTATGAGCCATTTCATGTACAAGAAGCTCATTGCGCTCTCTGGCCGCCATGAGCTCGGAGACATCCAGTAAAACGCCGATCAGTATTTCATCCCCGGCCTCGGATGTAATAAACTTACCGCGTCCATCAACCCAGATCGTGTCCCCTTTAGCATTTCGAATTCTATATTGAGCGTCATAAAGAACACGTTTTTTCCGCGCCGAATCAATAGCAGCCTTCACCCTCTCGCGGTCAACCGGATGAATGGAATCTAAATACTCTTTTGCGGGAAAAGTATCGGCCTTTTCCCAAAGTCCGGTAATTGATTTCGCCACACTGTCCAGAGAACACTCATTTTGAGTCATGTTCCACATCCAGCGTCCAACCCCAACTGCCTGTGGAGCAATTTCATACCATTCTTCTTCACTCAGTCTATTGAAACGGTTGGACATTGTTGTATTCATTGACTCTATATTTACCTAGTGTGCTTACACTGTAACTAAATGGAACAAACGGAATAATTCAATCGTTCCGCTCAGAATTCGTAAAAGGTATTGTTTTTTAATGTCAAAGTCGGTGCTCATTGTCGAAGACGATCCCCTGATCGCCATGGATATGGAGGATTTCTTTGAATCGAGAAACTATGACATATTAGGACCTGCTTTCAACGTCGTTGAGGCTTTAGAGCTCTTGAAAGAACAACAGCCTGATTACGCGACTCTCGACTATAATCTCGGCAATGAGACCAGTCTCCCGATTGCCGATATTTTATATGATTCCGAAGTGCCATTTGTTTTTGTCACGGGTCGGGTGGCCGAAATCAAGCGTGAAAACAATTTACCGACCGCTCCTGTCCTGACCAAACCCGTCCTTTACACAGAAATTTTGGACTATTTTGATTAAAAGATGGGCGCTATTAAGCCTCAAACTTCCTTTCCAGATTATAAGTTTAGAAATCCCGTTTCCATTTAAGAGACAAGGCCTGTTCATTGTCGGCTTGAATGCGAGACCGCAAAGATAGATTTCGCCTGACTTCCCAGTCAATGATGGCGCCTGATGCATTTTCGCCAACACCTGAAAAGACCTGTAAATAGACGTCTTTCGCCAGATACCGCCCCCCTGTAATTTGAGCCGTACCATCCTCATTAAATCCGACACTCAGCTGCCCAACCCCGAGAGCGTCCCGAAGACCGCCCAATAAGTCAAACCCGCCTCCATTTCCGGAAAATTGCGCGAGCGCGCCCGCAAGCTGGGCCGCTTCCACGGCTGAAAGCTCTGTCGCCGAGCGCCCGAATAACAGCGCGGATAGAATTTCATCGTCAGGCCGCGTCGGGGTTGACGATAATTCGATTTCCGGCTTCTCGACTGTCCCCGTAATTTTAACGCCCGCTTCTAAATTCTGTGTTTCCGTATTGGCCACAAAATCTATTTTCGCGGCACTCACGGGGCCATCAAAATTGATGACGCCGGATTCAAAATCCAGTTCCTTACCAGCGATTTTATATCCCCCGCGTATGACCCGTGCCTCGCCATAAATCTCCGGCTCCAAAGCGGTTCCTTTGATTTCGGCGTCTATCGACATTTCGACATCGAGGCCCTGGCTCCGAATAAAGATGCGCCGAGGCGCAGAGACATTCAGATCAAGCTCAATTGGGTAAGGTTCTGGTTTGGCTTCGGGTTTTTTCCGTTGGGGAGGCAAATTCACCTCTTCCACGTCTATGGTCACAACGCCTGGGCCGCCTGAAACAAACTGTTTTACTTCGGCCCGTTCAATCGTGACGTTTCCAGATAGGGTTCCCTGTTCCTTTTCAGTTTTCATGGTTATGTCGCCCGAAACCCGTCCGGATAGATCGCGGCGGTCGAGCGCACGGAAACTCTGCGCTTTGAAATTTGCCTGGCCAATCGGAACGCCGAACTCACCCAATTTGAAGTTTCCTGAGCCTGTAAGACGACCGTCATTGCCGTCATTAACGGAGAACTCTTCAAGACTAACATTGTCATTGGAGAATCTGAATACAAACAGTCCGTCCCGGATTTGTGTTCCGAGCTCGATCATTTCCATCTCGATAGAATTCCCGCTCGCCTCGCCTGCTATTAACGGAGCCGCCAGTGTTCCATCGACATCCAGGTTGGCTTCCAATTGTCCGGAAAGACCCGCATCCTCCGGAGCAACCAAACCCAAAACGCCTTCAGCCGCGCCTGATGCGGAAAGCCGGGCTTTCAAGGGCGCGCTCATATTTGGGCGGATTGAGGTTAAGGTGTTTTCGCTTTCCAACGCGACCACGCCGCTTCCGTTCAAGTTGAAGTCTTCTTCCGTCAGTCCGGTCAATGTCCAGTCGAGCTCAGAAGCTGAAAGCTGCCCGTCAAATGTAAGGGACAGGCCTTGCCCTTTTTGACGGTCAAAACCCCGCCAATCCGTAAGAGCGACATTAAGGTCGCCCTCCGGCTGATTATTCGGGACACTTAAATCTATGTCCATAGCCAGGCGGCCTTTTGTATCCGCCAGAAAATTACCAACTGGTAGCGAACTAATGGGCAGATTTCTGACTTCTGCAATGAGGCGCTCTTGTTCGCCTCTTTGATAATTCAGATCAACATTTCCATCTGCCACGTCCAATGCGGCTGATAGCGAAGTTTCGCCTTGATTATATTTCACCAAGAGAGGCTCCCTCGCCACAATTGGCACACGTCCATAAGCGGCGTCCGGCAAGAGCGTTACCGTGTAACCCTCAGCCTCATTTTGCGTGACTGTGACGGGCGTATTTAATTGGAAGGGTGTGTCGACTACTCTTCCAACTGTTTGTCCATTTGTATCGATATTGCCTTTAAGCTCAGACAGTGTGCCTTGGAGGGAGGCTTTTAAGTCGTCAATTTCAACCTGTTTGTAAGCCACATTTTTTGCGCCGGCTGTCAGGTTTATGCCCTGCTCGCCTTGTAAGTCTTCCAGTTCAAGGTCCAGGCGGGCATATCGACCGTCCTCTTCCGGCAGGTCCAATGCCATCTGTCCTTCGGCAATGCCGCTTTCAGGAAGGGCAAGGTTCCCAATAGCGGTGAGTTTTCCAGCAGACGCCTGCAAGTCGGCTAACCTCAAAACAGAGTCTGTGGAGGAAAACTGCGCGGAGACTGTGACATCGCCATATTCTGATCCGGCGTCTAATTGGATAGGCCCTTTTGGAGCTTCGACGATGTCTTGAATTTCCGTCCGCAAACGCACATCTGAAAACAGTCGGTCATAGGCCGTAAGCTCCGGCGCACTCGCATCCAGACGTATATTTGGGGAGTCCCTTCGGCCTGTGATAGACCCGCTCACATCTGTGCCTTCAGCTAGCGTCACAGACTTGAAGGTCACAGCCTGTTTCAGGGACGCTTCCAAATCCATGTTGATGTCTTCCGTTAAGCGGCCTGAAAACGCCGCCTGAAATCCATCGCCGCTCACAGTCCCGCGCGAAACCTCTATCCCGCCCTCAATCGGAGACGCATTTACATCGAAAAGCGCCATAGATCCGACAAGACTCGCTATAGGCTCCTCCAGTTCGCCGGACGGTACAAACCGCCCATCCCCGGTCAAAGCGGGCAGCGCGTTTTTGTTTTGAACGGCTTTGTAATCTGCCGTCAATTGCCCTGACGGCAGAGTCCCAACGGCCTTGAGAACCAGATTAGCCCGTCCTGAAAGAGAGTAGGTCAAAGGGTCGGTCGAGAGCTGGCCCGACGCCGTCGCCGTATCTTGCCCGCTTAGTAATTTCGATGAGGCGAGCTGAAGCGTTTTCGACTCGAGGTTATATTGCCCTTTGGCGGTGAGTTTTACGGTCGGTTTGAGATCAAGAGGTATTTCTGCTGACATCACAACGCCTGTCGCCGTAATCTCTGTTTGAAAGTCAGCCACATTACGGGCTTCGTTTACTGTCAAAGTCAGGGGTCCGGACACCGCCTTCGCGCGCCCTTGCGGGGTAGATACCGAACTGACCGCAGCCGTTCCCGTAAAGGACGCCTCATCAGCGCTCTTAATTTGGCCGTCAATTTCGACTCCGCCAAGTCGATAACCTTCTGGGAGTTTATAGAACCGAGCAACATCGGGAATGTCGACTTGAAGGTTTGCGCTCTCAGGCATGAAACCCTCTTTGGGCAATTTGCCTGTGGCGATGACGGAGGCGCCGCCCGCTTGAAGATTTAAATCAAACGGCTTTTCGGTAGAACTTCTTCCCAATGATAATTGCCCGCGAATACGGGAGTCAATATTGCGCGCCGGAGCGAGGAGCGGCCAATTCTGCGTCTCCGCCTGCGCCGAAGCCGATAAATTTTCCGGTGTCCAATTCGTTTCCAAATCGAGCACATCTACATTATCGAATGCGAGAGAGATGTCTCCCTGCCCCGCCTCGACATCGCCGTTTATCGTTCCGGTGCCAGTGACCGTTTGATTTTCAGGAGCTTGTAACAAAGTGGCGATAGTTCCGCCCGGCAATCCTTCCAGATCGAAATCGCCTTGCATTTCGCCCTGGGGCGTCCGGCTGAAATCCAGATTGATTGAGTCGCCTTCAACGTCCGTTCTCACAGCGTCCAGAAGGGCTTTCATGGAGCCATTTTCTCTTAGGGCATATTGCGCTTTGAGCCTTGCGGAAACGGATTGCCCCATGACAGGTCCAGCAAGACTGAGAGACGGCGTTTCGAAATTATCCAGTGTTACGGTTAGCGGATTATCAGAAGGCTCTGACGGGGCCGTTTCATTAAGAACAGGTTTCCGCTGAATGTCGATATCAGCAATGTTCAAATCCTCTATATAAAGATGCTTGCTCAGAAATTTCAAAGGCTGCCACTGCAAGGAGATATTTTCGGCTGTCGCCCACACGCCTTCTTTATCGCGGACTTTCAGGCTCTCAATTTTTAGCTCGCTCAAC
Source organism: Litorimonas sp. (assembly GCA_029936425.1). Lineage (GTDB taxonomy): Bacteria > Pseudomonadota > Alphaproteobacteria > Caulobacterales > Maricaulaceae > Litorimonas. The sequence continues at coordinate 298,062 of JAPYSU010000001.1, read as the reverse complement.
GGATCGCCCGAAAGCCCAGAAACTTCGAGGCCTTCTATGGGGCCAAACCTGCGGGAATTTAGCTGCTTTTCAATAAAATCCGCCCCTGAAGAAGTCGTGATGTAAAACCGCCCGGCCGCTATCAAGAGAACAAGCAGTGCGATGAGGGCAAGACAGCCCCCAACCACCCATTTTACCCAGCGTCTTTTTTTAATTGTCTCAGACATTAAAAAGCCTGCCCGATTGAAATGTAAATCTGAAAAGCGTCATCATCTGGGCGCTTATTAAGGGGAAAAGCGATATCGGCCCGAATTGGCGCAAAGTCCGTAAAATAGCGCACGCCGAAACCCGCGCCATATTGAGTGGTATCGAAATCCGGATATTGTTCATTCCCAACTGTGGCCGCGTCGATAAAGCCGACAAATCCGAGATTACCGTTAAAAAGAGAGTCATGCCCCCGATATCGAAGCTCGGCGCTGCCTTCGACAAGTGTCCGGCCGCCGATTATCTCTCCGTCCGAATTCCGGGGTGAAATAGACTGATAGCTATAACCGCGCACGGATCCCCCCCCGCCGCCGTAAAAACGCTGGTTTAATGGAACGGCTTCTAACGATGAGCCAAAGATCGAACCATATTTTACCCGGCCTGCCGCGATGAATTTCTCACTGAGTTTTTGATACGCGCTCCCGCCGATTTCCCCAATCACAAAGGCGCCCTTATCATCGCCAATATTGTAACTTGGTATGGCCCCAGCCTCGACATAAAACCCTTTTGTTGGATTGAAAATATTATCCCGATTATCATAAACAGCACGGCCGGGAAGCTGTATCAGATAAGCCCGCACTTTTTCAGTATCGCCTTCTTCCAGTTTGAACTGAGACGCTTCCAGACCGACCCCGGCGCTCACTTTTAATTTGGGTGTGAGCTTTTGCGTCATCAACGCATTTACGCTGACACGCTCTCCCCTGAAAAATTCTGAATTCTCACGGGCCACTTCCGCAGCGAGATCAAGCTCCCGATCAACGCGCCAGGCATATGGAATATTGTAATTAACTCCAAAGCTCTGCAAATTCGTTTTCGCTGTCGCTGTCAGTTTAAGGGTCTGAGCATACCCGATAAAATTACGCCGTTCATAACTGGCCGACACTCCGCTCCCGTCAGCTGTAGAATATCCAATTTCACCGGAAATGGTGTTCTTGTCGCCTTGTTCAATATTCAGAAGTACGTTACGCGTTATCGTCCCATCGGCATTCTCTGTTCCGCCTTCTTCGAGCGACGCGGTTGCGCTGTCGAACACCCCTGCCCCGATGGCGCGTGAAGACAAAGTATTGATCTTGCTTTGCTGATAGACCTCTCCGGGTTCAAACGGAGAAATCATCTCCGGCCAGCTCTCTAGGAGATAAGCGGATCCGGTTCGTTTGATCTGGCCAAATCGCGTTTTCCGGCCAGTCGCTATGTCATAATTGACTCTCATCGCGTCCGTCTCATGATCGACAATAACTTTGCGCGGCAAAGCTTTCGCATCAGGATAACCCTGCCCTTTCAGTGTGTTGACAACTCGAAGCTCTGACGCGACCACCTGAGCGGATATGGCAGGTTTTCCCTCATTCTCGGACACCATTTTTTGCAATGTTTGCTCGGTTTCGGGCGCGCTGCCTTGGAAGTTTATATTGAAAGCTCCGAAATTAAACCTCGGGCCGGGTTCAATTAGTAAAACAGGCGTCAAGGATTCCCGAGACTTTTTGCCCTGGTTTGTTTCGGGCAAATCATCTTCTGAAATTTTTCCGATTTGCACGTCAATTACGCTGTCATAATAGCCTTGGGAGCGAAGGACAGCTTCAGACTTTTCCAAAACTTGTTCGGCCCGTCGACGCGCCTGGGCCGTAGACCTGGGCGCATCATCCACTCGTCCGATCGTCAGAGTTAGTTGTTCGCGTAGCTCTTCGGGCATGTCCCCTTGTACCCGCGCCAGGGGTTCATCTGCCCACGCTGAACTAACGGCACATAGACTACCGCTTACTCCCAAACCTATGGCGAGAGACAGTCGTGAAATTATAAATCGCTGAAAAATACTCGAAATCCTTCAAATCCAAAATGGAGGTCTTAAATCCAATCCCAAATAGATAATGCTTGAAGCCCGCTGGGGTTGCCAGTCTTTAAGGCATAATAGCAGAGGGTTTCATATTTCGAGTGACATATTAAAAGTTAAATATCAGAAGGATATCAGGCTCGAGCTGCCGCTAGCCAAATCTTTCTGCGTCCATTCCAGAATAAATCGAGCTGTGTTTGTCAGGCCACGTTAACGGAATACGAAAACCGAGATGGCTGTGACGATCATCAATGCCAAGGCAATCCACCTGTCACGCGCCAGATTTACCTGCGTAACCTCAAGAGACCGCGTGGCAGACCAGAGAAGTCTCGGATCCACTTTCGGCGCATCGGACATCCGGCTCACGATATAAAGCGTGACAAGGCTGACGACCGTCACGGGCAGCGGGACATGTAAATAATGGATATCGAAATAGCCCAACCCGTCGCCGAACAAACCAATTAGGGCCGCTGTCAGCAAGCCGGTCACCAGGGCCGCAATCGCTCCGTCAGACGTGGCTCTGGCCCAGAACATTCCGCCCAGATAAACAACGACAAAAGGCGATACGACATAGGACAGCAAACCTTGGACATATTCGAATAGGGTTCCGAAGTGACCAATCATGGGAGCCCAGACAGCGCTGACCCCGATAATGACAAAAGTTGTCACTCTTCCAACCCGGACAAGATGATGGGGGGCAATGTCGGGACGTCTTCGTTTCACGAAATCCATCGTGACCAGAGTGGACGCCGCATGAAGTGTTGAATCCGTATTGGATAAAAGCGCCGAAACAAAACCGGCCAGAACGAGCCCCAAAATGCCCACAGGGAGTAATTCCGCCAGCATGGCCGGATATATCCTATCCGGTTCAGTCAAGCCTGGAATGAGCGTGATGGCGGCTATTCCCGGCAGAACAATAACAAAAAGCCCCAATGTTTTTAGAGCCCCGGCCATGAGAAGCCCGCGCCGCGCATCGGTTTGACTCTCTGCGCTTAATACCCATTGAACCATGTTCTGGTTTACCAGCCAGTAATAGGCCCCAATTATCGGGACGCCGAAAATCAAACCTGTCCACGGCACAGCCCGGTCGTCCAGGCTCCTAATCAGGCTCAAACTCTCAGACGGAACACTTTCAACAAAGGCCGACCACCCTCCTATGGCGGAGAATGAAAAATACGCAATTAGGAAAGCGCCTAAAATCAGGATGAGAGATTGGTATAGATCAGTTCTGGAAATGGCGGTCATCCCTCCGACAACGGAATAAAGTCCGGCCATAAGCATGACGAGAACAATGACGGCATTCGTCGAAAGCCCTGGTATGAACTGGTTCAAAAGCAGGCCACCTGCATAGAGGGAGCCGGCCATATCAATGAAAACCAGCAATAAGATAATAAAAACCGAATAAATGACTTTGACACGGGCGTCATATCGCTCCGTCAGATATTCGGCGATTGTGTAGATATTGCTTCCCCGAACCACACCGACCATGAAAACGGCAAACACGGCCAAAGCGACGATACCGACCCATTCATAGTTATAAATGGCAATCCCGATGACATAGGCCGCGCCAGTAATGCCAATCAAAGCTGAAGCGGAGAAATTCGTGGCAAAAAGAGAGAAGCCGATCTGATGCCATTTAAGCTTTCGCCCCGCCAGAAAATAATCCTCGGTCGTTTCGGTTTTAGAGGCCCCGAACAACCCGATCGCGAGAAATGTCGAAATCAGCCCGAGAAGAATTATCCCGTCAAGGAGAGTTAAACTGTCAGTCACGTTTCATTCTTTTACTCTCGCTTCATGCAGGCGCGTCCTGTTTCAGGCTCAGAGGAACATTGATAAACCCGTACCCAGTCGATTAATAGCTCGGCCGGAAAACTGTCTGGGTCAAATGTCATTTCATTATTATCTTCTGATAGACCCCCTCCTACGGCTAAATTCAACATAATATAAAAGGCTTTGTCAAAGGGAGCGTTTGGATTTTCTTCTTTAGAGACGGCGCCTGTATACCAATCTTCGGCGGTTAGAGTGAAATAATTTTCACCATCAACGTACCAGTCAATCCTGCCCTCTCCCCATTCCACGGAAAAGGTGTGATATTCATCCTTTGCATTGGGAGCGCCGGGGAGTTCATACCGCGTTGCAATATGTTTGTTCTCAGGCGGTCTTTCCCCGAAATGAAGCGCCGCGATTGTTCGGTTTTCCCCTTCTTCTCCGTCACATTCTTCGCATTTTGCGCCGAGATTGACGGCCTCCAGAATATCGATTTCGCCGGAGAGGGGCCAGCTCCCATAGCTGTCGTCAGCCGGCATCATCCAGAAGGCCGGCCAGGTTCCCTGCCCGTCTGGGAGCTTCATATGTGCGTCGAAACGGCCATATTTCCAATCGGCAATTCCGCGCGTGCGAACCTTCCCGGACGTATAAGGTCTGGTTTCGGTCTCTGCAGGATCGGTAGACATCCCTTCAGGAAATTTCTTACCGGTGTGCTCTCCTTCAAAAGCCTTCAGCTTTAGGACCCCATCTGAAACTTCGATGTTTTCAGGCCGATCTGTATAGCATTGGCGTTCATTATTGCCGCCGCCCCAGCAAGAAACTTCAGGTTTCCACTTTGTCCGATCCAGCTCTGCTCCGTCAAAATCATCCTGCCAGACAAGCTCCCATTCATTTTCCGTTTGCTCTGGCTGCGAAGGCGCAGAAGAGTCTTCCGAAACAGTTTGAATTTCCGCTGCAGGGCTTGGCGATTGACATGCCTGCAAGCTTAAAATGGCGGCAGAGCAAAGGACAAATTTAAAAGGAAAAGTCATATTTTCATCTTTCTCAGAAATGGGCGGGACAATATTTTTTCAAGAAATCACCATGGCTTGGCATCTGACTGACAAGGAAGCGGATGGACTTTTCAATTTCGCCCACTTCTTTGGTGAGAGATCCTGCCTCAAACTGATCCACCATCGGATTATACCCTTTCGGGAAAAGCCCCTGTCCCATCATAACGGCGACCCAGCTTGTTTCCGTGAAGAGTTCATCTTCTTCGCGGAAAACCTGCCCATTCAGTTTATAGAGCTCAATTTTCTCAACCAGGCTTTGCGGTAAAGACATGGTGCGGCAGTAATCCCAAAACGGGCTATCATCGCGGGAAGTGGCGCAGTAATGCAAAATCAAGAAGTCGCGAATTCGCGCATATTCTTTCAAAGTGAGCCTGTTGAAAATTGACTCTTGAACAGGCGTAACCTCTTTCAGTGACAAAATAGAAACCAGTTTTTTAATGGCCGTATTAATCAGGTGAATAGAAGTGGATTCCAGAGGCTCCATAAATCCGGCGGATAATCCAATTGCCACCACATTCTTGTTCCAGAATTTTTTGCGGTGACCGGTTTTGAAATATAGTTGCTTGGGATCCGATAACGGCCTGCCGTCTAAATTGCTCATCAAAATATTACTGGCTTCATCATCTGACATATATTTTGAGCAATAGACATGTCCGTTACCGAGGCGGTTTTGCAGAGGCACGCGCCATTGCCACCCGGCGGAATGAGCCGTCGCGCGGGTATAGGGTAAAGGCGCATCAGGTGTTTCACTCCCGACCGCCACGGCGCGGTCACAAGGCAGCCAATGCGTCCAATCTTCATATCCGCTTTCCAGAGCTTGCTCGATCAGAAGCCCTCGGAAGCCGGAACAATCGACAAAAAAGTCACCGGAAATTTTTTGGCCGTCGCGTAAGGTTACGCTTTGAACAAAGCCGTTTTCCCCTCCAACAGCCACGTCTTCCACAAATCCTTCGACTCGATTTACACCTCTTGCCTCACTATAGCTGCGAAGAAATTGTGCATATCGACCCGCATCCAGGTGATAGGCATAATTAATGGGGGGAAGATCGCCCCGGCCATGCCCTTTTGCCGGTTCAAATCGTCTGTGCATGGCCGCGATTGTTTCCGGGCTGAACGCATGAAGGGGGCGGGGATCACCGCTCATTCTGTATTTCATCCAGATTTGATGAAAGGAAACGCCGTCAATCTCGTACCCATAATTCCCAAAAGGGTGGAAATAACTATCGCCTTTTTGCCCCCAGTTGACGAATTGAATACCGAGTTTGTAAGTGCCTTGGGATTTTGACAGCAAATCTGCTTCGTCAATTTCCAATAATTTGTTGAAATCGACAAAAGGCGGGATAGTCGCCTCGCCGACCCCGACCGTTCCAATATCTTCGGACTCGACCAAAGTGATTTTTGCGTTACCGCCTTTTGTCATACGGGAGAGCGCCGCAGCTGTCATCCAGCCCGCTGTCCCTCCGCCAATAATAACAATTTTTTCAATCGACATGATAGCTACATGACACAAAAACTTTGGCCTTTGTAGAGACAAAGGCCAAAGTTGCTTTCAAGCTCGTTTCAGTGGGGACTAAAATTCGAAACGTGCCAAGAAAGAGAAGCGCCGATCGTTTCTGAAAGCGGATCGACCAACCGTTGTTCCGTCAAAATCGATGACCTGAGATGTCCTCGTCACTTCGTCCAGCAGGTTCACGGCCTGAACGCCAAGTTTGATTTCATCCGTCAGATTATAAAAGAATGATCCATCCAGCTGGCCAGTGGACTCACTGATAATCGGTGAGAACGGGAAGATAACATCCCGAGGCGTTAGGACATAATCAGAGCGCCAGTTATAGGCGAGACGCGCGGAGATTTTATCATTCTCGTAAAAACCGGTAATATTTATAGTATCCTCGGAAACGCCCGAGAGGGCCAAGTTACTGGCAAAATCGGATCTTTGCGGACCGAGAGTCGAGTTACTCAAATCCTCGGCATTAACATACGTGTATGTCGCCTGCAGTCCCAACCCACTTAGCAGACCAGGAAGAAAATCATAGGTTTGCTGATAGGCAAACTCAAATCCGTACAGAGATCCTTCCAAATCATTGGCCGGGCCATTGACTTCGACCTCCTGAGTAACGCCGCTCTCCGTTGTCAATTCTCGGAAAGAAGGACCAAACGTGACCAGATTACTTAACTCTTTACGGAAGGCCGAAGCTGTAAATGATCCCACATCGTCAAAATACCATTCGGCGGAGAGATCAAAATTCCACGACTCAACAGGTTTTAGATTTCTATTCCCTGTAAAGACTTGGAATAATGGCCCTGTTTCCAGTGTGCCTGCCTGACGCAGATCATTTGTGTTGTCAGACAAAGCCCCCCCTGTTCTGAAAGCACCTAGGTCCGGACGGGAAATGCCTTTGGAAATTCCAAGTCGAAGAAAGACCTCATCCGTCATTCCCAGTTTCGCATTGAAACTCGGAAGCCAATGATCGAAGGATATATCCGCATCATCAACTATTGTTTCGCCTGTAAAGGCTCCTAAAAACTCCGCTTGTCTGCTATCCGAAAGCAAGCAGAAACCAGGTAATGAACCGCCTGGGGGAACGGTGGCCGGGTCGCAACTTTGATCAAGCATAGGCGGATTGGTCGGAAAACTAATCGAGCCACCGGTAATAATCGTTGTATCAACGTACCGGACACCAAAATTACCTTCCAACAGCTTTCCAGCGCTAAAGAAATTATCCGTACCGAAATCTACGCGCCCGTAAAACGCCAGTGTTTCTTCATCTACATCAGAAATTTCGCCAGGGTTATATACGGTTCCATCCACCAGGTTGCCTCTTGCTGAAATCGGTCCCCACGGAATCGGGGTTTGCGATTGGGCTGTAATGGCACTGGCCTGTTGCTCTGTCGTCCCAGCAAGATATTCTCCAACAAAATCATCGCCGCCATAGAAGAAAGCGGATCCTCCGGGAATTGGCGTCGGAACCTCACCTCTCTGGAAATCCTCAAACGGCGTCCGAAGAGCTGAAGCACCCGCCGCAACAGGATCGTTGGCAAAGACCGCACCGCCGCCTGTCCACGGAGCCGACAGATGTCCCCAGTTTGAAAAGTTTGTATTGCGGGTTACGCGATTCCGGTCCGCCCAGCGGGCGCCAAAACGAGCTTTTTTCAAGAAGGAATCATTATTTCCAAAATCATAATCGATATCTCCACGGAAACTTGTCAGCTCCCCCGTATTTCTGACCTGGTTATCAATGAGAAACCAATGAAAGACGGCATTTGGATCATCAAACGTGTTTTGAGTCGATCCGGCTGGGGGCCGGAATTCCACAAGAGGCGTTTCTTCACTAATATCCAAGAAAATATCTGAATAGGTTTGCATTGCCCCGATAACGCCATCCAGATTATTATCAGACTTGATATGTTGGGCTTCGAAATTCACATTGATTCTATCGGTAGGCGTCCATTTTAGATCAAATGAGAAATCCTCAGTTTGGGCATCATCTCTTTGCTGGAACCGAAGGTTTTCAGTTGGAATGCCTGGCCCGGCCTGTGTCAGGACACCGGATTCAAATACGCCGTCATTAAAAACCAAGCTTTGGCCTGGGGCGGGAACAGGAAACAGATTGTCATCATTTACCAACGCCAATATGGAAAACTCGTCTAATGTTTGCTCAGCGTCAGCGCGCAAATATTCAACTGTGGCAAGTAACTCCCCATTATTACTTTCCCACTGACCTATTGCAGAGATAGCGCGGCGATCCCGATCAAAGGTGGTTGTCCGAATGCCGGCGCCTTTCGGCACCACAACCGAGCCAGCAGGCGGGAAATTTGTTTCATCAAAATTTTGCTGGCCGCCAACAATTCCTCCTGAGGTGACAGGCCTGACGCGGAAACATCCGCCATCCAATGTGGAAGCCCGGTAACAGGGATCGGTAATTTGCGAGGCATCTGTTCTAGAAATCAGCTCGGACTGGGCATAGCCAAATTGCAACCCGAAAGTACCCGCCTTTGTATCCCAACTATTAGACCCTAGCACAGAGAAGGCCGGCGCGAATTCATCTGCCAGATCCCCATAATTGGCTTCAACCGTTCCAGCGAGATGGAAGCCGGCTCTATCCAGAGGTTTACGAGTTATAAGGTTAACTGTGCCGGAAATGCCGCCATCGATCATATCCGCTGTTGTATTTTTAAAAACCTCAACGGCCCCTAAAAGCTCTGGGGAGACATCATTAAAACTCAGGTTACGGCCGCCATTGGCCGAAAAAATATCCCGCCCGTTTAGTTCGGACCGCACAAAAGGCAAACCACGGATAACGACGCCTGATCCTTCTACGGAAAATCGGTCAGGGTCGTCAGCTTGCTCAAAACGGCTAATATTCACTCCGGGAACGCGTTGCAGGGCTTCGGCGACGGAGCGATCTGGCAGAGCGCCAATGTCTTCCGCCGTAATCGCATCGACAAACGTATCGGCATTGAACTTAATATCCTGAGCTTTTTCAAGAGAACTCCGAAAGCCTGTCACCACAACCTCATCAACGAGTTCTTCTGTCTGCTCCTCTTCAGGCTCTGCCTCTTGAGCGGTCGCTAGGCCGGCGACCGACATGATCGACACAACTGAAGTGCCAAGCAAAAGATGTCTAACCCAGTTTTTATGTGTGGTATTCATTGTAATCCCCTGTTTACTTTATCTTGACAGCGCTGTCACTGCACTCTGCCTTTATCAATATTCAGAAATAAACCCTACAAAATTGTCTATCAATGTCAATGATAAGTCACAAAAAGGACAATTTTTGTCTTTCTTGTGACTTAAAAGGCACAGTCAGCTATAGAATTATTGCCCAGGCAGGGGATTTATTCCTTAGGTGCCGGTCCGGTAGATCCCCTATACAGTATCTCATGCGGCAATACTCTCGTGGCCGAAACCGTCAAATCACGTTTGACATCATCACTCACGAGCCTGACCGCCTCCCGCGCAATCGCTTCAAAGGGCTGAGCCACAGTTGTCAGTTCAGGCCACATGGTTTGTGATATGGATGTATTATCGAACCCTGCCACAGACAGTTCTTCCGGGACGCTGATCCCTAGACGATTCGCCACCATGATAACAGCCGCCGCCATTTCATCATTAGACGCAAAAATAGCTGTCGGGCGATTTTCTGCGGTCAGCATTTTCTCGGCGCAGGCCAGTGCGTCTTTAAAAAAGAAGCTGCCGGCCCCGACGACAAAGTCTTGCCTCACCTCAAGCCCGGCATTGACCAGGGCCTCTTCAAACCCCTGACGACGCAGCAGCGCCGCTACATGCCCCGGATGTCCAACTATATGCCCTATGCGCTTATGACCTAAACCTATGATATATTTAGTCATTTCCATAGCCGCAAGCCTGTCATCCATAGCGATGGAACTCGAGCCGGAGATCTGACGGGACGGTGAAATTAAAACCGTTCTTACGCCCCGTTCCTGCAGAAGTTTATGAAGTTCGGTTGAATCGCACATCGGCGGAACAAGAATAAGGTTCTGGACTTTCGTGCGGTCAAGAAAGGCTTCCACTTGACGGCGCCATTCAGGATCATGTTCCTCAAACAACTCTACAGCCAAATATCGCCGCGCATCGGAACAGGCTTTCAAAACAGCATGATTAAGTCGGGCCTGATATCCGCTGCCCGGATCGCCATAAAGCATCCCTATACTTTGGGGGTCCCCCAGACGCATCTGACGGGCAATGGAACTTGGAGCGTAGCTGAGCTCATCCATCGCAAGACGCACTTTTTTTCGGGTCTTGGCGCTGATGTGCTCATAATTGTTCATCACACGCGAAACTGTCTTGACGGACACACCTGCCCGCTCTGCCACTTCCGATATTGTTGCCACAATGACCTCTCAATTGAAGTGAAAAGACTTCCCTGATCCGCTTGGTGAAGGGTTTTACGGAATTTGTCCATACCGAAATTGTCCATATGACATTGACATTGTCCATATTTAGACAATAACAGGACAAATATTATATAAAAACCAAGTCGTCTTTTGACGTCTTTAAAATCTTCGGGGTTAATATGAACAGTTTCAAGCCAGTTTTGGGCCTCTCACTCGGATTTCTCCTCATCGGATGTTCAGCGGGTGGCCTGCAGTCCAGCTCTTCCCCTAGCCCTGAAACCGTCTCCAGCCAAAGCATTGAGGCCCGCGCCGCCGAAATAGTTGAGAAAATGACGCTCGAAGAAAAGGTTGGTCAGGTTCTACAAGCCGACATTGCCTCCGTTACCCCCGAAGAAGCGAAACACTATAATCTAGGTTCCGTCTTAAACGGCGGAAACTCCGCGCCCGGCGGCGGAAAGATAGCGCCAGAAGAGGACTGGATCGCCTTGGCCGATTCTTTCTGGACAGCCTCCACAGACACATCAGATGGCGGTGTGGGCGTTCCTCTCCTCTGGGGAACAGACGCCGTTCATGGGCATAATAATTTACAGTCCGCGACTATTTTCCCTCACAATTCGGCCCTCGGAGCCACTCATAATCCGGCCTTGATGAGAGAGATCGGAGACGTAACGGCGCGCGAAATTCGCGCCACCGGTCTGGATTGGACATTTGCGCCAACTTTGGCTGTTGCTCAGGATGACAGATGGGGCCGGGCTTATGAAAGCTATTCCGAAAACCCCGAAATTGTGGCCAAATATGCCAAATCCATGGTCGAGGGATTACAAGGCCAGCCGGGCACCAGTGACTTCCTTAAAAAAGACAATGTGATGGCGACAGCCAAGCATTTCATCGGCGACGGAGGCACACAGTTTGGTATTGATAAGGGGGATACACTCGGAAACGAAGCGGAGTTACTTGCTTTGCATGGAGCGGGATATGAACCGGCTATAGACGCGGGCGTGCAAGCCGTTATGGCGTCTTTTTCCAGTATTAACGGCGAAAAAATGCATGGTTCCAAAACGTGGTTGACCGATATTTTACGAGGCGATTTAGGGTTTACCGGATTTGTTGTCGGAGACTGGAATGGCCACGCTGAAATTCCCGGCTGCACCGCAACGAACTGCGCCCAGGCTTTATTGGCCGGTATAGATATGTATATGGCGCCGGATAGTTGGCGCGGCCTGTACGACTCCCTACTTGAACAAGTGAAATCGGGGGAAATTCCGCAGGCACGACTGGACGAAGCCGTTCTGCGGATTTTGAAAGTTAAAATCCGCTCCGGATTGTTTGAAGCGGGCCTGCCTTCAACTCGCGCCAGCACAAATATCGGAGCTCTTGGAGCCAAAGAACACCGCGAGATTGCCCGGCGGGCCGTCAGGCAGTCTTTGGTTCTTCTCAAAAATGAAGACAACCTACTTCCTCTCCGAGGCCGGCCTACCGTTATGGTCACAGGTAGCGGAGCCAATTCCATGCAGCAGCAAACGGGTGGATGGACGTTGAACTGGCAAGGGGACAATAATGAAAACAGTATTTTCGAAACGGGCGAAACTATTTATTCGGGACTTGAAAAAGCGCTCTCGGCGCAAGGGGGTAGAGCAGTTCTTTCGCCAGATGGCAATTTCTCTGAAAAACCGGATATTGCCATCGTCGTATTCGGAGAACAGCCTTATGCAGAGTTTTTCGGAGATGTTTCTGATCTGGTTTACGAATTCGAGACAGGTGAGAACATAACCTTACTGCGCGAGTTAAAAGATCAGGGAATTCCCGTTGTTTCAGTCTTCCTGACAGGGCGTCCGCTCTGGGTTAACCCCCATTTAAACGCCTCTGATGCGTTTGTTGTTGGCTGGCTGCCCGGGACCGAAGGCGGCGGCGTTGCCGATGTATTGGTCGCCGATGACCAAGGGCAAGTTCGACACGACTTTGCCGGGCGTTTGTCTTTTTCCTGGCCTGCAGACGGGCTAGGAACGCCCATTGATTCCAGCAGTGATAAAGGCGTTTTATTCCCGTTCGGATATGGTCTGTCCTATGGCGATAACGGGCAGTTGCCTGCTCTGCCTGAAACCTCGGGTGTCAGCTCCCCCGAGAAAATTTTCACCGGCGATATCGTAAATAGAGGCGGTGCGGCGGAGCCATTCTCACTCTATCTTGGGGATAGTTCTAACGCCAATACGCGGGTAGAGTCGCTGTCCGCATCAAGTTTAGGTGGATTAGTAAAAATCAAAGGCGTAGATTATAGAGCCCAAGAAGACTCACGCGAGATCATCTGGACCGGAGAAGGAAGCCTGAGCGTAAGAAGCCCTCGTCCGATTGACCTGACACAAGCCGGCGGCAATGTGTTGCGGGTTAAGTGGAGACTGGACGAACGGCCAAGCGAACCTCTGCTTATTCGAATAGGATGCGGGAATGCGTGTGAAAGCGAGATTGATGTGTCAGATATTATAAGAAATCTCCCCTTGGGCAACTGGACAGAATCAGAAATTCCTCTCGCCTGTTTCACACGTGATGGATTAAACCCTGAAGAGGTCGATGTCCCATTCGAAATAACGAGCCTTTCAAAAGCGCAAATTTCATTGCATAAGGCGTCTATAGAAACATCAGATGACCCTACAAGATCCTGTCCATAAGCCCGAACGCCCAAAAACGGTTACATTGAAAACCGTTGCCCAACTTGCGGGCGTATCAATGAAAACTGTCTCGAGGGTGGTGAACAGAGAGCCCAATGTATCCGCGCGCACGCTTAAAAAAGTAGAGAGCGCGATTGCGGAACTGGAGTTCAAGCCTAACATGGCCGCCAGACAGCTGCGGGGCCAAAGAAGTTACAGCCTGGCTGTTGTTTATGAACCGCCTTCCTCGGAATTTCTGACCGGAATTCTGGAAGGCATTCTACCTGTCTGCCGGGAGAACTCTTATAAACTGCTGCTCGAGCCTCTCGCGGCTACCGAGACACGTCTCCATGTTAATAAAATGATTGAGCGCCGTGTCGTGGACGGTTTTATCCTCCTCCCGCCGTTATCTGAGGATTTAGACCTTATTCAATCTATATTGAGCGCGGGGCTGAAAGCTGTCCTGGTCGAATCTGTTCTGGACATCTCGGCTTTGAAGCTTGCTGTTAGCAAAGTCGGGATCGATGACTTTGCCGCTGGATTGGAAATGGGCCGTCACCTCATCAATATGGGGCACAAAAGGATCGGCTATGTCAGTCTGAGAGAGCAGCACAGTATGGCAAATAAACGGGGTGAAGGACTGAAATCCGCAATGGATGAAGCCGGCTTGCCCCGTGAGAATTTCCTGTACACCCGAGGAGAGTCTTCCTTTGAATCCGGCTATGCAGCCGGCAAAATTCTGTTGGAACGAGACGACCCTCCGACGGCCATTTTCGCGGGTAATGACTATATGGCGGCGGGCGTTATATCTTGCGCCAGGCATTTAAGTTTCAATGTGCCGCAAGATTTGTCTGTCGCCGGTTTTGATGGCGCGGATCTTTCCAAAATGTTTGTACCGCCCTTTACAACAATCAAACAACCACTCCATACTTACGGAGAATGGGCCGCGCAAAGCCTGCTTAAGTCCATCGCTGACCCTAATACGGCCCAAGTCACCAAAGTCATGGATCACGAACTCTTTAAACGATCCTCTGTTGCTTCGATTTGATTTCGTAAGATGAATATGAATTTTGGCTTTCCGTCTTTTGAAAAGCCCGGGATTGTTTCGCAAACCTATAAAGCCGGCTCCAATCCTCAGAACTGTTTTGCATTATTTCTTTCAGGGGATGGGTTGAAAACGAGCCTAGCCAACACCCTGTCCAAGAAACTATCAGAGAAAGGCATTACAACACTTCGTATTCGGTCTCTAAACTATTTCTGGACGGCCAGATCACCGAAAGGAATGGCAAAAGATATACAGCGTCAATTAAATCGCCGACTGAAATCCAATCCCAAGGATCGATTTCTGTTAATCGGGTTTTCATTCGGAGCAGGCACTTTGCCTTTTGCAGCCAATTTGTTGCCTCCGCACCTCATTAAGCGAATTGACCGCGTTGTGCTCTTAGCTCCGCCGGCCCAGGCAGATTTCGAGTTTTCATTTCGCAGTTGGGTCAATCTGTGGACGTCAGACGCCTTGAACACGGCGGCAGAAATTTCTCGGCTCTCTCTAACAGTTCCCGTTCTTTATCTTAGAGGTGAAGACGATTTCATTGGGCCAAGTGAAAGTCTGAAAGAGAGTAAAACTCTTAAGATTATAACTTTGCCGGGCGGCCATGATTTCAATAAAGATTATGATCGACTCATAGAATTGATTCTAAATTCATCCGCCGCGTCTTAGGCTTCTCTTTGAATAAGGCCCAAAATTCCTCCACTATTTAGCAAGGTCAAATTGCCGAGGGCTTTAGGGATTACCAACTGACTCGGGGCCGCCAGATACACAGGGTGCCATTCCGGATTAAATTTCTCCTTGAAAGCTCTAAGGCCTGCAAAACTGTAAAATCTTCCGCCGTGCTTAAATATCATAGCGCCAATTTTTGACATGAGAGGGGCAAGTTTATGCGCCTCCAATCCGGAAAGCGGCGCCAAACCGAGGCTGAAATACTGATATCCTTGCGCCCCGCCCCACAACATCATTTCCGCAAATAGAAAATCCATTAATCCGTTCACACCTACATCAATATGACGCATTAAATCGAGCGAGACTTCGGATTTGTCCGGCGTCATCCACAGGTTTGCAAAGGCTACAATTTGTTCCTCCTTTCGGACAATGGCAATAGGCGCTCCGTCCAGGGTTTTTCGATCAAAACGCCCCAGAGAAAATCCTTTTTCTTTGCCGTGATGGGCCTTCAACCACTCACGGGAGATGATCTCCAAACGATCCATTTCTGGCGAGTCTGCGGCGGGATAAATAACTTCAAATGTGCACCCATCCCGGATCGCCCGATTTCTTGTCTGACGAAAACGGGATTTCGAGCTCCCTTCCAGAGTATATCCTTCTATGGGGACGAGAGCCAACTCTCCTATTTTTTGCACCGTAAGACCTAAATCAATGAAATCAGTGAGGTGCCGCCCCCTAATCGAATAAAAACTCGGCCAGGCGTCCCAGAGATCGGCTGAATGTCTAAACTTCCACATGAGCTCTTTGCGTTCTGACTCCAATCCGACGGGTTCTCCCATCGCGACCCAATTTCGGCCCACGACCCCATACATAATAAAAGATTGACCCGAATCCGAAAATAGAAACTGCTTATCCCCTATGAGGGCAAGATTGGCTTCGGGCGTAGAGTCCTCTGCCCCGGCAATTGCGGCGCGAACTTTTTCCAATACGTCTTCGGATAGATTTGGCCGGCTCTCGGCGGGAGCCGGTTGTAAAAGCCGCCAGAGAAAATACACAAGTAGCATTGCGACAACCAAAGCGGCGGCACGCAAAAATCGCGATGCATCTTCCTGAAGGGCAAAAGTCCACCAAAGATCATTGCTATAATCTTTATTCCTATAGGCGTAAAAGCCGGACCAGAGCGCCAGACCTCCAGCCCCGAGCAGAACTCCTAGCCTTGGCAAGGAAAGCCTTAGCTCCCTCAGACGGCCTTTCCGGTAAAATGCCTCTCGAGAAAGATAAAGACATCCAGCCAAACCTATCATGAGAACAGATCCTCGAATATCCCCGCCTTTTGTGAAGGTTACTACAGCCCCTATCAAAAACAGAATAATGGCTAATCTGCAGGCATTTTGAAGCCGTCTTCGTAATCCTAAAGCCGCCAAAAGCAAAAGCGTCCCTACCGCACTTGCCGCTAAGTGAGATAGTTCCAGAACTGACCCGGGGAGGAATTGCAAAACAAATTGGACATGCCGGAGTAAGTTCGGCGTTGCCGCTGAAATTAACATAACTGACCCCGTAATGAAGGTCAGGGTTGCGTAAACAATCGGAGCAATTGTTTCTAGAAAGTCTGTTGTTTTTTCGCTTCCGGCCTTGAGCTTATCTTTTGACTTTAGCCCTTGATGGAGCGCCAAAACCAACACCGAAATAATAAGCGGCATGACATAATATATGGCTCTATATGCGACGAGCCCTCCCGCAACGGACACTTCACTTCCCGACGGAACCAGTAGAAGAAAAACAGCCTCAAACACACCGATCCCGCCGGGAAGGCCGCTTATAGAGCCGATAAAGTGAGCCACGACAAATATGGGAATAAGGGTAAGAAAGGTTAATTCAGTCCCTTGAGGCAATAAATAATATAAAACGGCCGCGGCGGCAATCCAATCTAAAATTCCAACACCCCATTGAAGAAAAACGAGCCTGTTTCCTTCCTTTGGCAGTGACTTTTCTTTTAAGCGCCAAGCCTCTGGTCCTTTAAGCAGATAGGCCAGTCCAAGAGCGGCGAGAATTGCCGAGGTCACGCCCAGTAAAAGGGAGGCCCAGACCGGTAAATGAAATATTTGCTCAAACAATCCACTGTCGGATAATAGTCCGAGTCCAGTTAGGGTCATCCCACTGACGAAAACGAAAAGAGCCGTAATAAAGCCTATAACGGCCACATCCAAAGCTTCCAGACCCAGGGAGGAATATAATCTATATCTGACCGCATTCCCGGTCAGAGCGCTCATACCGAGCGTATTAGAAACAGCATAAGCGGAAAAAGAAGCGAAAACCGTTTTCTTCAACGGAATGACCTTACCCGAATAACGAAGGGCAAGTGAGTCATAGGCTGAAACGGCCAAAAAACTGGCCAGAGTTGCCAAAATTGCAAGGCAAATAGAGAGCGGAGATACGGACTGCAAATTTTCGATAATTTGTTTTATAGAATTGTCTTGCAGCACATGGCGTATGTAAAACAACGAAGCCGCGAACATGATAAGTCCCATGACAACCATGACGCCCGTTTGGCTTTTGGAACGCGGCTTTTCGGCCAATTCAGAAGTTTTTTCCGGGGTATCAGAGCTGTCTTCAGACATTTCAGTGTTCATAAACTTTCCTTCAAGGCCTTTAGGGTCAGTTCACATTCCCCGTAGAAGCTTTCTGGTTCTGCTTCCAACCAAAATTAAACCTATTCCGAACGGAAAGCCACTTACTTTTCCAATACGAAGGTTTTGAAACTTCAGGGATCTAACGCCGCTTATTCCGCAGGCGCGTTGGCAAATGAATGCTCAGATTGTTTTGACGGCACACAAATGCCGTGAGGTGTTTTGTGCCAGTGAAAAGGGCGGCGCCATATCTCGACAAAAGCTTTCACAATTGGCCAGAAAAGCAATATCCAATATAGCGGCATCAATATTCCAAAGATTGCTAAATGCGGTTTGCCCGCTCTCGCAACTCCGACAATTCCCATCAGGACTGCGACAACCAAACTGAGGCTGAGCGCAATAAAATGCAAGACAGAAAAAGGAAGTGTGAAGCCATTAAAATAGTGCATACTAACATAGAGACCTCCGGCAATAACGCTCAGACAAAAAAGTGTGGCACACAATAATGTATACCCCAATGTGAGTTGAAGAGTCAGAAACCTTATTGATCCATAAACATTCAAGGGACGGAGTGGCCGATGCATATGTACAAGCCAGGTCTGCATGAATCCTTTCATCCATCGGGATCTTTGTTTATGCCAATCTATGAGGTTACAGACCGCTTCTTCCTCCGTCGGACAATCTATAAATCCTATTTTTAATCCTCTTGCAGACAGGCGGAAGCTTAGATCCGCATCTTCTGTCACATTATGAGCATCCCACCCGCCGCAACTTTCCAGGGCGTTCCGGCGAATGTGGTTTGATGTTCCGCCTAACGGGAATGGGGCTCCTAATTTGGCCAGGAACGGAACCCAGACATGAAATAATGCGGCATATTCGAGAGAAAATTGACGCGTGAGCCAGTTTACTTCGCTATTATAGTAATCCAGCGGAGCCTGCAGCGCCGCCCAATCCGGATTTTGGTTAAAGGCCGCCAAAGCCGTTTTTAGCTGCTCTGGATGAGGCTTATCTTCCGCGTCATAAACCGTAATAAAATCACCATTGGAAAATGAAAGAGCGAAATTGAGCGCTCTCGGCTTTGTCTGCGGCGTGCCTTTCGGCGTTATGATCAATCGAAAAGGCGGACGAAGGTTCATTCTGACGGCCCGGATTGTCATTGCATCAAATTCTTCGCAGATAAGTAGAATTTCCAATTTGTCGGCCGGATAATCCAGTTTCTCAAGCCTGTTCATTAATCGCGGCACCATATTGGCTTCATTTAAAATTGGAACTAGGACTGAGTATTTTGGAAACTCAATTCGTTTGTGGAGTCTTGGCCGGCTCGGTTTGGTTTGAGAAATTGCAATAAGGCGTAAAATCGCCACCAAAACATTCAATCCGGCAATCATTGAAAAGAGATTGAAAAAAGTTTGAACGGGCCACTTATAAAATAAGAAAATTAAAAATACCAAAGCCGACCACAAAAGCGTTCTTAGCCAAAATGAAGAAGATCTATCAGCTCTGCGTAGTGCCGATACCGTAATTTTGCCCCGTCTCATCTGGCCCCAACCCATTTTCCAGCATTTCGTCCGAATGACTTAAGCGGCTAGATGTAAATAAAATGCAAATATAACCTAAAGTATATTGTTTTAGATGTTTGGGCTGCAAAATAGTGAGTCAATTTTCAATAGCGCAGAGAGGTCAGCTTTTAAAATTGGGCGATTGATATTCCTAGATACACCTCAAAGGCACTTGTCTATCTTGAAATTCTATGCATTCCTGCAAGTGAGCCCTGACGTCAAATCATATTGCTTATGGCGCTTAGGGTCGTTAAGGGGCGGCCATGATTGATCTGGCTTTATTTATAAGTGCGTTTGCGACGCTTTTCGTTGTTATCGACCCTCCAGGGTGCGCACCTATTTTTGCGACCCTGACTCAAGGCACGACCAAATCTCACCAACGCGAAATGGCGCTTAAAGCCGTGGCGGTTGCTGCGATTGTTCTTATCGGCTTTGCTTATGGCGGCGAATGGCTCTTTGCCAAACTCGGTATTAGCCTGGATGCCCTGCGTCTGGCGGGCGGCGTTATGCTCTTTATTATCGGGTTGAATATGGTGTTCGAGAAACGGACAGAAACCCGCGAAGAACGCGCAGAGGATCTTTTGGAAGAAATTGAAGACCCCGAAGATATTTCCGTGTTTCCAATGGGCATTCCCATGATTGCCGGGCCTGGAACCATGGCGACGCTCTTGCTCTTGATGAGTAATACAACAACAGGCGGACAAGAATTTTCAATTATGCTGGCGCTCGTAATTGTCCTGTTTATCACTCTGGTCTCATTTTTAATCGCCGGGCCATTGATGAAACTGATGGGGAAAACATTTACAAATGTTCTGACCCGTTTGCTCGGAGTTTTGCTGGCAACGCTCGCCTCTCAATTTATTATAGACGGCGTAAGCGGCGCATTAGTGCAGTTTTTGTAAATTCCACGAGCAATTTCTACTCACTAAAAAAAGCCCGCTCGAAGCGGGCTTTTTTGTTCTTAATTTTAAAGACTTTATCTAGCGGGCTTTTAAAGCCGCCTTTAGCTCTTCGCCTTTTTCGTCCCGCAAGGCGGCGCAAAGCTCAATGGACTCAAGGGTTTGAGCGAGGCTACGCTCATATCCGGGGATAACCTCGGCATTCTCTGTCATAAAGCCCCGAACTTCATCCCGGCGATCCAGCGAACAGAAATATCCGCCAGCGCCCGGCATGCGGCCTTTACGAACATCCGGCACGCGATCCGTGACATATTGCGTGAAATTGGCTTTTAGCCAATCCCACGTCATATCCTGAAACTCATCTGATCCCATCAAACCATAGACGATAGAGCTGGATTGACGTCCGGTGAGCGGGCCGTCCTTATCCAATGCCAAAGCGAGAAGTTTATTGGCAATTTCCGGATCTGTTGTGGAGCTCAAGGCCCCCAAAGCCGAGCTTTTCTCTAGCGGACTTCCGCTTTCCGCTAGGGCGACGAGCGGCTCATAAGCCGCGTCTCCGTCCATTTTCATGGCTTGGGATAGGGCCAGGCCGAGCATGTTCGGCGCAACGGCGTCTTTATCCGCCTCTCCGTCCAGTCCCAAATAAAGCGCGCCCTTTTTCGCCATTTCCTTGGCTAAAACTTCATCTTGACCACGGCGTATCAAGAGCGAGGCCAGAGACGGCGCGAGGAGGTTGCCCTCAATCGTATCTGTCCCGACTGTTCGTGCGTAACGGTCAGCGTAATTCTCCTGGACATAGCGAGCCAGGTCTTCATCCGTTCCCGACAGATCATCGCCCATGAAACCGATAAGAGCTCTCGAGCTGGACGCCACATCATATTCCGGATGAGTGGCGAGTTGAGACATACCGCTTAGGAAAACAGATGAGTCGACTTCCCCGGCCCGGTAGGCCGCTTCAAGACTGTCCTGCACCGTCAAAACCTCGCGCGTGTTCAACTTATCAATATTATTGATGAGATTTGTCCACCCCTGACTATCCAGAGAAAAGCGATAATAGCCGGAGCCGTTTTCATTGAGCGTCACCCAGTCGGCATATTCACCATTGCGGGGGGACACAATCATACCCGACTTTTCGGTTAGGAGCTCACAGCTTTTCACCGTCTCTTCTCCGTAGCCAAATTTAGCACAAACCGGAATTTGCCAAATCTGTCCTTGGCTCGTTTTGGAGCCAAGCGGCGTGTAACGGGACTGGGTAAGCATAACGGCCGTTTGGGGCTCAGTCGCTTCTTCTTCGGTCAAATTCAGTTGGACCACTTCACCCGACACAAGCGGCAAGCCGGGTTGATCGACAAAACTCTTCATGGCGGAAACGACATCCGGATTACCGGATCCGTCCGCAATAGATTGGAAGAAATCGTCGCCTGTGGCCACATCATCTGCGTAACGTTCCATATGCAGGCGAACGCCATCGCGAAAAGCCTCTTCGCCGACATAGCTTTCAAACATGGACAGCACGCCGCCGCCTTTGCGGTAGGTAATACTGTCAAACTGATCCATGACATTCTCCGAGCGCTCAAGCGGCTCCCGGACTTTACGAGTCGTTGAAAGCGTATCCGTATTCATTGCGCCCAAAGCGGATTTCAATGTGTTGCGATCATAATTGCCTTCCGGCTTCCACATGGATGTCCCTTTATTTCCGGACCATGTCGCGAAAGCCTCGTTCAGCCAGATGTCTTCCCACCAGACAGGCGTCACCAGATTACCAAACCATTGATGGGCCAGTTCATGGGAGTGAACTCCGGCATAGGAACGAATTTGAGACAGCGGCGGGTTATCCCCCAAGAGGAGCAAAGACTCGCGGTAAACAATCGCCCCGGGGTTTTCCATCGCGCCAAAGGCATAATCCGGCGCGGCGATTAAATCGAGTTTTTCATAGGGATAAGGTGTTCCGAAATATTCTTCGAGCGCTGTGAGAATGCCCTGGGTGTTTTCGAGAGCATACTCCATATTTTCGCCCTCGCCCCGTGCGGCAATACCGCGAAGACGAAGATCACCTTTTCGAATCGAGTTTTTCGGCAAAATGCCATAATCCACGACGTCCCAAGGGCCGACCCCAAAAGAAATCAGATAGGTCGGGAGGGGACGCGTTTGAGCAAAGCTGTGATTTGTCCAAATCTCTCCATCAATCTCAACATCTTTCGTTCCAAGCTCAGGCGTGTTGGCATAAACAAACTGATCTTTCGGGGCCATGATCGAAATGTTGAACGGGACTTTAAAACGGGGCTCGTCAAAGCTTGGAAAAGCTTCCCGCGCGCCGAGCGGCTCAAACTGCGTGACGATATAGGCATCGTCTCCGCGCCTGACTTGATAAGCAGAATTGAGCGCTTGATTATAAGGCGTCTCATATTCCATCACGAGGGACGCTTTGCCTTCCGGCAATTCCGCCTCGGAGGTAAGGTAAGCTATTCCAGACGGCGCTTCTTCCAAAGCCACGGCGTTAAACTCCAGCGGATAGGATTCCTCGGCCCCATATACAATTTTTGCGCTCGAAACATTCATCTCCTTAGCGTGAATCCAGATTTTCTTTGTCGCGTCTTTTACATTTACATCAATCGTGACACGGCCCGTCATACTCTCTGCCTGCGGGTCTATGCGGAACTGAATATCATAGGATGTCGGCATAACCGTGTCCGGAAGCTGGGCTTGCGGGATACTGTCCGCCTCAACCTTCATCGGCGCAGTTTCAGCCATTGTTTCGGATTGCGGCGTCGTTTGAGCATAGCTGGCACAGGGCGCGAGTAAAAACCCAACGGACACCAAAGTGGCGAGAGAGAAATGTTTGGGGGAAAAGCGAGGCGTCATAAAAAGTCCTTTAACAAATTTTCTTTCTGATAAACGATAAATCTGGGTATAGCCAGAGCCCAAATCCAGCCGCGGTAAAGGAAATTTGCCCTTTTTGGACGGAGAATGCTGTTCTCTGGGCTATAAAACTGTCGCAAATTAAAAGGTTATGCTATAACAACACGGCATGAGTGCTGAACCGCCAAATCTGCAAACCGTCGAAGATACACGCTTTGACCGTCCTGACCGACGCGGGCGACCGGGACGGCTACCCCCGGAAAACGCATCGCGAATTACGCGCCGTATTACGGCTCTGGCTGTGGGAGTCGGTGTTATTTTGATGATCGGCAAAGTCCTTCTCTGGCAGAATACGCACTCTGTCGGCGTGTTGTCCTCATTGGTGCATTCAGGCCTTGATATGTTTGGCGCCCTCTCCAGCTTTGTGGCTGTTCGCTACGCCGCCCGAAAACCTGACGGGCGCTATCGATTTGGGCGCGGTAAAGCCGAAGGGTTCTCGGCGGTCTTTCAGGTCTGCCTGATTGTCTTTGCCGCCTTTCACCTTTTGGAAGAGGTTATCCACCGAATTGAGGCCGACGAAGCCTTAACGCATTCCGGCGTTGCCATTGCGGTCATGTTTCTTTTCGTCATCATAACAGGCTGGCTTTTGATCGCGCAGAGCTGGGCTATTCGGGCGACCGGGTCTATTGCTGTCAGAGGCGACCGCGCGCACTACCTAGCCGACCTGTTTGCGAATCTGTTTGTTATTTTCGGCCTGGCTATATCTGCTTTTACGCCCTTTATCTGGGCAGATGCGGCCGTCGGGCTCTTTATGGCACTTTGGCTGCTCTACACGGCCTACCGCGTGGCGAGCCTGGCCTGGGCCCAGCTTATGGATATGGAACTCAACGAAGATGAAAGGTCTCTTATCATCCGACTGGCCATGGCCGACCCCCGCGTCAGGGCCGTAACCGAGCTTAGAACTCGCGCGTCGGGGCCTCATATTCACATTCAAATGCGTCTGGATATGGACGAGACGCTCTCTCTGTCCGAAGCTCATGATATTATTATCAATGCGGAAAAACGCCTTATGGCCGATTTTCAGGCCGCTGACATTCTTATACATCCACACCCGGCCGGCTGCGGTCATTCTCACGGTAATCGACGGTTCTTTTCCGACACAGAATCTGCTAAATCTTAGCGTCTATTAAGTCTTCTTTACCTATATTTCGCTTAGTTCATTTGGATGCGCACTCTTTACCATTTTGCCCTGCACCCCGCGAGCCGTCAGGCGCGAATTGCGCTGGCCGAAACAAAATTGAAAGTTAGCGAGAGCCCGGTAAATCCTTGGCAGCTGGACAAAGGCAATTGGGAAGATTTCGAGAAAGTCACGCCCGAAGGCGTTCCGCCTACTCTGATAGATGTTATTCCCAATGGTAAAGTGGTCATCACCGGAGCGCGCGCCATTTGTGAATATGCCAATGACGGATCCTCCCGCCACCCTTTGCTCTCCGATGACATTGTCGAACGCGCCGAGGCCCGACGCCTGGCTGACTGGATGGACCAAAAATTTACCCAAGAAGTTGATGCCTTTATTTTACATGAGAAAGTCGAAAAAGCGGTTGGCGGGTTAGGGGCCGCCGATACGTCCGTCCTGCGCGAAGGCCGCGCGGCCCTAGTCCAGCATCTGGGTTATTTCTGCTGGCTTCTGGATCAACGGGATTGGTTAGCGGGGCGGCATTTCAGCCTTGCCGACATCGCCGTCGCGGCGCATATTTCCTGCCTAGATTTCTTGGGCGAAATTAATTGGCGCGAGTGGCCAACTTTGAAAGACTGGTATCAAAAGGTTAAATCCAGACCCTCCATGCGTCCACTTCTGAATGACCGCATTCCGGGCTTCCGCGCGCCGAGGCATTATACCGATCTGGATTTTTGAGAGCTGTGGCGAAAAACACTCAAAATAAAACGTCTAAAACTGTCTTATCTAAAGATGCCCTCAATCGAATACGGTCACTTGGGTTTACCGAACCCCACCTTGTGGATCTCAATGAATTCGGCACTCAAGCAGGCGACTATCTCAGAGACTTTGTTACCAAACATCGTCACGGGACAATGGAGTGGATGGAAGAAACGCTGGAGCGGCGATCCCATCCGCAAAATCTCTGGGCCGACGCCAAGACGGCGGTTGTACTCGGCATGAATTACGGGCCGGACTCTGATCCCCTGCTGACTCTGGACGAACCCGAGAGAGCGACCATTTCCGTTTATGCCCGCAACCGCGACTATCATGATGTGATGAAAGGGCGGCTCAAGGAAATTGCCGGGTTAATTGCCCGAGATACCAAGCATGACGTAAAAGTCTTTGTCGACACGGCCCCCTTGATGGAAAAACCTCTGGCCGAAGCCGGCGGGCTGGGGTGGCAAGGCAAACACACAAATCTGCTCAGCCGCGATTACGGCTCCTGGCTGTTTATCGGTACGATTTTAAGCGCAGCTGAATTGACCCCGACACCTGCTGAAAAAGATCATTGCGGAAGCTGCCGCGCCTGTCTCGATATTTGTCCGACCGATGCGTTTCCAGCGCCTTATCA
Source organism: Litorimonas sp. (assembly GCA_029936425.1). Lineage (GTDB taxonomy): Bacteria > Pseudomonadota > Alphaproteobacteria > Caulobacterales > Maricaulaceae > Litorimonas. Next base: position 272,443 of record JAPYSU010000001.1, on the reverse strand, counting down.
ACTCGATGCGCGTCGCTGCATCTCTTATCTCACGATTGAGCATTCCGGACCGATAGAAGAAAGCCTGCGTGAAAAAATGGGCAACCGTATTTACGGCTGTGATGATTGCTTGGCTGTCTGCCCTTGGAATAAATTCGCTGTTATCGGTCAGGAAGCGAAATTATCCGCGCGAAGTGACCTGAACGCCCCCCGACTCTCAGAGCTGGCGGAACTTGGGGAAGAGGGCTTCCGCCGGCACTTTTCGGGATCGCCCATTAAACGAATTGGATGGAAACAATTTCTCAGAAATGTGCTCTATGCGATAGGCAATAGCGGACAGTCTGACCTTAAATCAACCGCGCATGAATTTGTGAATGATGAAAATTTTGTGGTCCAAGACGCTGCAAAATGGGCGGTGAAACGACTTACCAAGACTTGAATTTTCATCGTGCGGAGACCACGTCTTCGGCAGGCTTAAAATCCAAGCCGGTGCTAGCGCGCCATTCAAAACAAGACGACCGACATCATTGCCGGAGCCTCTAGGAAGTAAGAAATGACCCGGACGCAGGATCTGACGCTCACCTTAATTGCGCTGTTTATTTTACTTATTATCGGCGCGCTAAGCTTTCGCAATCACTTCGCCGAAAAGCCTTCAATAAAACCGCATCGCCTCCCCTGGATGATTATCTGTCTCGGCTGCATCGCCACAGCCTTTATGGTGCTCGTGCATTTGGTCAATTTAATGGGTTTTGAGACAGGACGGATGTGAGGGCAGATAAACAACCCCGAAGTCGGCGTAACGCACACCTCTCGAATTAGAAAATAGCCATTTCAACACAGGTGAATTTCGTCATTTTCCCAAATCTGTAATACCAGCCGCCGCTAATTATCGAGCGGTCCAGCCTCCATCTATAGAGAGGTTTGATCCCGTGATATTCTCAGCCGATATAGACGATAGAAACAGGACAGTTTCGGCAATACTTTCACATGTTACAAACTTTTTTGTTGGTTGCGCGCCAAGGACAATTTTTGTTTTGACTTCTTCCGCCGTTATGTTTCGGGCTTTTGCTGTTTCCGGAATTTGCTTTTCCACAAGATCGGTTAAAACATATCCCGGTGAAATTGCGTTTACTGTCACGCCGGCCTCGGCGCACTCCAACGCAACGCTTTTCGTCAAGCCAATTAAGCCGTGTTTGGCGGCAACATAAGCGCTTTTATACGGAGAGGCGACTAGAGAATGTGCGGACGCAATATTAATAATTCGTCCCCACCCAAATTGTTTCATGCCGCCCAGGCAATTCCGTATCGTATGAAAGCTCGAGGTCAGATTTATAGCCAGTATCTCGTCCCATTTATCTGTCGGAAAAGTCTCGATCGGTTCAACAAATTGAACCCCAGCGTTATTTACCAGAATATTTACAGATCCCATTATTGAGCTTGCCTGGTCTATCATGGATTTAATTTCGATCGGCTTTCTCATGTCGGCCGCAGAATAATGAATTTTTCGTCCTGATGTTTCAGACAGATTTTGTCGAAGAGTTTCAATTTCATCGACATCCCCAAACCCGTTTATCATGACATCTGCGCCCGCATGAGCCAGTCCTGTGGCAATGGCTAGACCTATGCCGCTTGTGGAACCTGTCACGACAGCTGTTTTATTTGTAAGGTCGATCACAGGAGTCCTCGAAATTTATATCGAATTAGAAAAAAGCTCTGCGTGTCGTGACATGACCGTTATAAAGGGACTGGCCGAGATCGTGACACGCAGAGAGTGGGGAAATATTTAAGGAGCGGAAAGCCACGTTAAAAGCTTGTTCTTTGACGCTGTACTCCAGCCAAGTTCCAAGTGATTTACAGCGATCGTAGACCCGCCTCCGTCATTTGTAATTCCAACTGTGTCCGTGCAGCTTGCTGTGAATACGACTCCGTCTGAAGGGCCGGTATGCTCATTGTGAAGCAGCGCTATATCCGGCTGGTTTCCGCAAAGATTTTGAACGCGAACGGTTCCGGGAGAAGCGCTATTACGTATATCATCTACGAGGGAGTCAGCTAGATAATGTGAAATTCCGGGACCTTGGGAATAATATCCATATCCGCCATAAAAGGTCGTATACCAATCCTGCTCATAAGTTGGCAGACTATAAACACTGTCCCAGCGCTTTAGGAGTTGTTTCGAACCTGGGAAATAATCTGACCCATAACTCCATTCTTCACCGTCTCGCCAATAGCCGTAACAAACAAGGTTCTCATGAGGTGTCGGGCCGTTAATAACGCCGCCGCATTCAGGATAGACGGTCAAGCTGAAGGTCCAGCCATGACGAAAAGACAAATCAATGCCATTATTGGCCGAGCCCAAAAGCATAAGTCGACGCACATCCCCTCGATAAACCGTCCCCCAAGGCTGCCGTACAGAAGAGATATACATACGTGTATTTGACGCGGCTTTGGACCATGCAATCACATCAACTTTGGAAGCGCCTGTCCGCATTTTGATAATGGATATGGCATCCGCAATTTGTTCGGACCAAAAATATCCATCCCCATTTTTATGAGGCAGGCCGAGGGCGAAAACCTTATAATTATTAGTCGATAGGGTCTGCATCAATCCAGTGCTGGGGCAGGAATATCTTCCGCATCCATAAGGCCCGGCTTCATTGGGATTTGCCCAAGCCAGGTCGGCATCCTGATTTGCACCGTGGACTAAAAGGACTGGTGTCGCGTTGGTATTCGTATCCCAGCCCGGTGCATAATACATAAGAAACTTTTTTGAATGGGGCGTTGAGTCCCCACCAAAGAATGTCACACGTTGGCCCGTTTGGTCTCCTCGGCCATCGGGCGGAAATGCTTCCTGAGTAAATGCTGATAAATTATCGCGCCACCGTTCAACCTTATCCCAGCCATTATTGATTCCCGAGCTATAAGTAGCCTCCAGGGTGTGAGGGCCTGCGAATGCTACAGGCGCAAGAGTCAAACCGGCAGAAAGGCACAATGTCGATAGAGCGAACCGCCATATTTTCGCTTTCCAGTTTTTAATCGTTTTCTGATTCATCAGTCTTCCTCCGTTGCTTGAATTAATTATTAACGTTCAGTCTCCGCTGAATGGTTTGGGCTAATTTTGTTCGGTAAGTCTGGACATCTTCCATGCAGCCAAAGGATAAGAACGCATGGATAGCGCCGGGAATGCATTCGACGCATACATCCACTCCCGACTGGCGAAGGCGGGTAGCGTAAGCCAAAGCTTCGTCCCTCAAAGGATCGCAATTTCCTACTATTATATATGTCGGGGGAATGTCGCTTAGGGACGTGGCCATTAAGGGAGATATGCGGGGATTGTCGAGATTTAGCTTGCCCGCCGTATAATCATCGACACTTTTGTTTATAGCCGCGCGAGTCAGGAAATGCGCCCCGTCTCCATAGGTCTGTCGTGAAGGGTAGGCCGAGTGGGGTTTAAACACGTCGAGCATCGGATAGAGCAAAAATTGCGCCGCTATTCTATCTTTATTTTCTGGGGATTGAGCCAATACAGCTGCAAGATTTCCTCCGGCGCTATCGCCCATGACTGCCAGCCGGTCAGGGTCGCCATAGAAATTGGCAGCGTGACTCGAAAGGTATTCCAACGCCGTTTGCGCATCTTCTAAGCCCTCTGGAAAGGGGTGTTCCGGCGCAAGACGGTAATCGACACTAATGATATTTGTGCCGCTCTGTTTTGAAATTGATTTCAAAAAAACATCATACTCGTTCAGACCGCCTAAAGCCCATCCTCCCCCATGAAAGAAAACAATCAAGGGTGATGCATCCGCTTGGCATTCAGAATGAAAATAAACCCGGGCAGGAATTCCCCTCTGGGAATTAGGAATAGTTATATCTTGCGTTCTAACGCCCTTGAAATAATCCGGGCCTGCAAACACTGTGAACATCTCGCTCGCGAGTTTTCGCGCCTGTGCCATTGGATCCCCTTCTTGTAGAGGCGAGGCGTAAAGCAGGGCATTTATTTCCTCGACCAGTTTGGCCGAGGCTGCATCCATTTCTTCAACCGCCAAGACGTCTGGCAATTTGTTTTTCTTTTCAGTCATGACGTTGATTTCCACGCCATCAATATTTGTAAATTACACGGAAATCATAGGTTCTTGGCGCCGCATAGAAGCCGGTTTGAACGCCTGGAAATTCTGCCAGGTTAAACCCTTGAACCCGAATAGTGGCATCCGTTGCATTTTTAACACCGGCCCGGAACTCCCACCTGTCATCCCTGGTTTTCAAAGCGGCAAACGCATTAACAACTTCGTGGCTATCCTGAGTCAGTTCGGGTGACGCCGTAATTTCAATAGCTCTTTCACCGCGATAGGCTGCGTCTGCATGGAAGACGGCTTTGAAATTATTTGAAACAGGCTGTTCATATGTGGCGGAAACACTGCCGTTCCACTTGGGCGCATTCACCAACGGTCGATCCGTAACGTCAGTCGCAACACCGCCCACAAGAATGTTAAACTCATCATACTCAGCATCCAGCCAGCCCAAAGTACCGGTCAAAGTTAAACGGTCAGTCGGTTGAGCTAATATCTCTAATTCGATGCCTTTGATTTTGGCGGCTGCAGCATTTGTAAACTGACTGACGAAAACCCCGGTAACAGGGTCGGCCCCAAAGGACGTCACCTGCAAGTCAGTATAGTCATTATAAAAGGCCGCGCCATTTGCGATGAGGGCGCCGTCAAGCCAGCTTGTTTTGAGACCCGCTTCGTAACTCCAAACATATTCCGGATCAAATGACTGAAACGCGAAATCTGTCGTGGCGCGTCCGTCAAATCCGCCGCTTTTGAAGCCGCGCGAAACAGAGCCATAAATTAAAGCGTCCTCCGTCGCTTCATAAGATACCGAAAACTTGGGCGTGAAAGCATTGAAATCGGCTTCGCCGCTAATAGGCGTGCCTGGGACGCCTACCCCGCTTAAAAAGGGCGGCGTGTTTTCAATAACGGAAATAGAGGGATCGAAGAAATTCTCAAATTGTCGCTTCGACGTTTTTTCTTCATGCGTATATCGAAGCCCTGCACTTACATCCAAACGATCTGTAAAGGCATAAGTGGCATCCGCAAACGCCGCGTAAGAATCCGTTACCTGATCTGTTTGCGCAAGGCTGGAGCTTGCAAACCCGAATTGTGTGACGGGAAACCCAAATATCGTCGCAGCGCCGTTATCCACACCGGAAAAAGAGATGTCTTCATCGTGAAAGTAATACACGCCGCCAATTAAGGTGAAAGCGCCGCCATTGTCATAAGTCCCGCGAATTTCCTGACTGAATTGATTTTGGTCTTGTAACAGCAATATATCCAGAACAGGAAAGGGAGAGCCGTCTGTATCCAGATTCAAGTCAAAGTCCATTTCGCGGTAGGAGGTGATTGATTCAAAGGAGACGGCTTCGCTGGCCTGCCAATGCGAGGTCAGAGAAAGCCCCCAGGCTGAAAGGTCTGACAGTCCATTTGCGTTTACATCTACCGTATATTCATCTGCACTGGCAGGAAGCGTGATAATTTCTCCCGTATCAGATGCGACTGAGATCGGGGTCAATCGGGACGGACTACGGGATGTGTCTGGACGTTCCTGTTTAGCGTCAGCGGAAAGGAGGAATTCCAGGTTATCTGTCGGAGTAAACAGCAAAGCTGCCCGACCAGACAGAGATTCCACATCTCCATCATCCTCACCTGTCACAGAGTTTGTATTATATCCGTCGCGCTGAGTTGCTGAAAAGGCGAATTTTCCGTTCAATACACCTTCTGCCAAAGGGCCGCCCACACGTCCTTTTAATGTGCGGAAATCGTAATTCCCGACTCCCGCTTCCAGGTAAGCATCAAATTCGTCCGGCGGAGGGGTCGAAACAAATTTAACGGCGCCGCCAATTGTATTTCGGCCATATAAAGTCCCCTGCGGCCCACGCAGAACCTCGACACGCTCTACATCAAAAAGTTCAAGAAAGGCCGCTTGTGACCGCGCAATAAAGACGTCGTCAATATAAACGCCGACGCCCGGATCGGCAAAGGCCAGAGAGTCATTTTGCCCAATTCCCCGTAAATAAACGACAGCGTTTGAGGCGTCTCCTTCATCAAAGTAAAAATTCGGAGTGGCGTATTGTATGCCCGAAAGGTCGTCTGCCTGCAGTTCGGAGATACGCTCTTCGCCAAATACAGACACGGCTACCGGAATATCCTGCAGCGATTCTTCCCGCCGGCGCGCAGTCACAACAATTTCGTCATAAGGCGTTCTTGTTGTTGAGCCTGGAACAGAGTCAGAGCGTTGTGGATTTACATTTTGAACGCCAGCGTCTTGGGCATAAGCCCCCTCCGCGCACATTATCAAACTGGCGGCGCATATTCCTGAAAGCCACTTATGATTTGTTCGCGCGGTAAATCTTTTCTGCACCTGACTGGACAAAACTGACATATTCATTCCTCCCCGGCTGATTTATTTTTAGGGCTTAAAGCCGATCAGCTCTGGAAAGGTGTTATAAGAGATGAAGATAATTATCGACGACTGAAGCGGTCAAACTGAGAGGACATTTTCGCTCAAACCCTGTTATTAGGATTTATCATTTTCGTTCAATTGCGACACAAAGGCTGCGGGCGTCATGCCGTTCCAGGATTTAAATGCTCTGGAAAAACTGCGAACGTCAACATATTTTAAAGACTCCGCGACAACAATAACGGGACGGCCCTGCCGCAACATGCTCTTTGCGGACTCATTTAATGTCTCATTTCTCAAGATTCGAAAACTTGTCTTTGCTTCGCTAAGACGTCGGCGAAGCGTCGCGACGCTCACCCCTAATTCCTGGACTACCATTGATTGTTCAGTGATTCCCTTATGTACCAGCTCAACAACGCGCAAACTCAAATCATTCTTTGCGACCCTGCGTTCCCGTTCGGCAATCATATTACTGACTGTATCATAGACTGCCGAGGCTTTTACGATTTGGTCGCGGGGTTTGCGAATAGTCGATGCGGCAGCGGTCAAATCATATTCTAAGGCATAGGCTTTCGCGCCGCATCGTACGGGCGATTCCCAGAAGGATAAAAATCCATCATACATTCCCCTTGCAGGACGCCGCGACCGCACGCACCTGACATGTTGGGATAGTTGCGCCCCCGTAATCAGGGTCAGCATCGCATGCAAGAATATTAAAAGCCCTTCCATCACAGAATAGGCCGCCGGACTATCGGACGGGAAGGCATAAGGAAAGTCGCGATCATCAATGGTGTAGACAAGACAACCTCTTCGACGCGTCACTTCGTTGAAATACCCGCCGTGAATAAGATTATATGTTCTGGCGGCCCTCTTCATCGCGTCTTCAAGATCATCGGCCTGAAACAAAATATCAATCACGAAATCGGTCGTTCCGGGTACCAAAGACCGCTGAGACATACCCAGACTTTCATCATGAGCACTTTCCGTCATATCTTGCATCAAGCGGAAATGTTCCTGAAGAGATATCCAACCCTCCGTTTCATCCTCTGAAGACATAGATTGGCCCGCCGACTCTAAATTCTGTGAACCGGCAATAGTTTTTGCCGCCGTCGCCAACGAAACCATTTCTGCTTTAGGAACAAGTAAACGTGTTATATGCAGTCTCCTTCATTTCAAATTTCAAGCTGTAGACTACCCCTGTAGAAAATTAAATTTTGAAAACACTCTAGTGGTATGAGGTAAGTGTTTTATCAAATGAGTAGTTGTCACCTAAAGTCTGTAAGAATAATGCATAATTACAAGTTTGAAAAATAATGAATTTCATGAAAAGTCAAAACCACAAAGTTTTATACGACGGTCATCAACTTTTATCTATTAAAATAAGTGACTACCTATTTAATAGCCATAAACAGTTGAACTGAGAAAAATCGGAACACCAAGAAACTGAGATTACCGTTCAAGAGGAGAGAAGTCGTCACATCAAATTGTTCCAGTCGCGCCCTGACTGGTTAGGCGTCTACCCCTGACTTTGCTTGAAATCCTATGAAATCAAAAATGGTGCCTGGAGAGGCAACGAACTACCCCATTAACTTGCTGATATCTTTTAAGATTAAAACTTCAGAGAATTTAGGCACCCCCAATTATACCCCCAACCAGGTATACTTAATCAAACTCATTGCTCACACTCCATTGACCAAAGGATAAGCTTCTTTTTGCTAGGTTGTAGTTTTCACGCAGATCTATTGAAAGCTCAATTGCCATTTTTCCAATTCTTTTACAGTCCTCTACAGCGAATTTATTTACCTCTTCTCCATCTAACACATCAGAGGCGCTAGCTAAACGTAGATTAGTAACCGCTATGTCGTCTTCGAACTGCATTACACGATCCCTCAAGTCTGCTTTGAAAAATTCATATGTAGGCTCTAAAACAATTTCAGGAGGGGTGGGAATTCTCATCAAGGGCGCTCCCTGTTCTGGATAAGGCGAACCATAAGTATCTTCGTACAACAAATCATCATTTAAACTGTTCGCGAGAACAATAGCATATCTCTCAAATTTTACTGCGAGTTTATTAGATAAGAACTTCCCCTTCTCTTCCTTTTGCTTTTTTGCCGTCCAGTTCGTTAAAATCCAGCCAGTGAAAACAGACGCGACGCCACTCCCAATAAGTGCACCTGCAAAGACTGTCCAATCCATCACTCGCCCCCAATATCGTCTTCAAATGTGCGTACCAATTTCAATATCTTGTCTGTCACCCGCTCGATGACGGTCTTACGTTCCAAAATCTTTGGCTTTGTTTGCATCGCACCGACAACGCTTTCACGTAGGGGTTTGCGGCCTGTAAATTGGTAATCGTATATGACGCGTTCGACTTTGGCCTGTTCTAAGCCTTCCTCAACGCAAAGGTCATTGAAGGCCGCTGTTTTCTCTTGATCCCAGAAGTCATTGAATGCGGTTTGGATTTGATCGCCTGAACTTATTTTCGGCATTTGGTCGGCAATGAATTTTTCGATCAGATCACGCTTAGACCTAAGCTGCACTTCGGTTTCTAACATCTTAAGAACACTTTTCATCGTATCGGCTTTGTCTTCGTCAGACATAGCTTGATAGTCTTCATCTTCATCAACTAACTTGGCGAGTAAGGCAAGAATATAGGCAACATTGATCTCGTCGCGCTGGATCAGCTCTAGTTCGAAATCCACATCGTCAATGATAGAACTCTTTTCGTCCTCGTCATCGAAACGGGTCTCTTCATAAAGATCGAGGTATTTGCTTTTAAAGTCTTCAAACCTTTGTGCGCTCATTTTCAGATCGTCATAGGTGAATTCTGAAAAAGTTATCAAGACATTGCGAATTCGGATAAGGTTGCGAAACGCCTTAATGAATTCGAGCCGTTCGATCTCGCTGGGCAAAGTATTCACACCTTCGGGAGTGGCGACGATGGAAAGCAATATCTCGACCGCTGCATTGAACTTATTTACATGCACCCGGTAAGGCTCGATGATGATGCCTTCTTTCGCGTTGATATTAGAAAACAGCGTTATGGCTTCATCGGTTTCGTCTTTGAGATTGCGAAATACGACAATATTGCCCTGCGATTTTCTTTCATTGATAATCCGGTTGGTGCGCGAATAGGCTTGGATCAAGCCGTGATACCGAAGCCGCTTATCGACATAGAGGGTATTAACCATTTTCGCATCGAAGCCGGTCAAAAACATGTTGACCACTAGCAGAATATCAAGCCGATCCGCGTCTTTGAAGCTCTTCTTCTCGCGGTCTTTCATTCGCTTGGAGAGATCTTTGTAATAGGCATAAAACTGCTTATTCTGGGTCGAGAATTTAGTCTTATATATCGCGTTATAATCGGCGATCATTTCTTCAAGCTTATCCCGCGTATGCTTGTTCACGGATTGAGGCGCGCCAAGGTCTGTCGAAATGTCATCGAGCAAACCGTCCGCGTCTAGATCATCCTCATTTGTGCCATAAGTAAAAATTGCGCCAACGCGTAGGTTATGCTCGCCCGCCTCTTTTTTGGCTTTGAACGCATCATAATATTTGATGAGCATATTCACGCTCCCCACACAGAGCATCGCGGAAAATTGCTTGTCATGGGTTTTCTTACGATGGTTTTCAATAATCCAGTCAATATTGTGGGAAATACGGTCTTCGTTTTCCCAGAACTCTTTAAGGTCGAGCGCTGAGACCTTTTCTTCGCCGCCCAACCCATCACGCAGATCAAGCCGCCCCCAATACTCCACCGCAAACTTAAGGACGTTCTGATCCCTTATGGCGTCCGTAATAACATATTTATGCAGGCAGTCCCCGAACAGCATTTTAGTTGTACGCTTGCCGTACTTGTTATTGCCCGCATTCTCTTTGAAAATTGGCGTGCCGGTAAACCCGAACATTTGGTGATAGGGGAAGAAATCGACAATGCGCTTATGCGTATCGCCAAATTGAGATCGATGGCACTCGTCAAAAATAAAAACAACACGTTGATTCGCCATCGCCTCCATCGCAGCTTGATACCGCCCCGGCGAAATTGCCGTATTAAGCTTTTGAATAGTCGTCACGATAAGCGGCGTATCATCGGAGAACTGTTTTACCAATGCGCGCGTATTATCCGTTCCGTCAACGCTACCCTCGCTGAAATGATTGAACTCCTTTGTGGTTTGATAATCTAAATCTGCGCGGTCGACGACAAAGATCACTTTGTCGACTTTGGGCAAATCCATAATGACTTGTGCGGCCTTGAAACTGGTCAACGTTTTGCCTGATCCGGTGGTGTGCCAGATATAGCCGTTATCATGGGAGTTCTTTACCTTATCGACAATCTTCTCAGCGGCATAATATTGATAAGGCCGGAGTACCATCAAGATTTGGTCGCTTTGGTGTAGCACGGTATATTTCGCGATCATCTTTGAGATGTGACACTTCTCTAGAAACGCATCCGCAAATTTGTCCAATTGAGTTATGATCCCATTGCTCTCGTCCGCCCAATAGAAGGTTTGTTTGAAACTTTGGACGCGGTTATTCGCGTAATATTTGGAGTTCACACCGTTCGAGATCACGAATATCTGGACATATTGAAACAAGCCCGTTTCAGCCCAGAACGAATGACGGTGATAGCGGTTGATCTGGTTAAAGGCTTCTTTGAGTTCAAGTCCGCGCCGTTTTAATTCGATCTGAACCAGAGGTAGACCGTTAATAAGAAGTGTGACGTCATATCGGGTTTTATAGCTTCCCTCCATGCTGATCTGGTTTGTAACTTGATACTCGTTTCGGCACCAATGCTCCGTATTCATGAAGCGAATATAATCGCTCGTACCGTCATCACGGGTCAAATTATACCAATCGCGTAGTCTCCCCGCCCGGTCAAAGACATTTCCTTGATCCAAATGATTGACAATTCGGTCAAACTCAGAAGGTGTGAATGTGGTCTTACTGAATTTTTCAAGTTGGGTTTTTAGATTAGAAAGTAAGGCTGCTTCATCGGGAATGGTGACCCGCGTATAGCCGAGCCCGCCCAGTCTTTCGATCAGGTTTTCTTCCAATTGAGCTTCTGATTGAGTTTTCAAAGTCGCTGTCATTGACCGCAATCTAAAGGTTGGTTTAGGGATGTCTACCAGTAGTAAACGGATAAATAAATGAACTTTGAATGTTACGGCCCCTACGAGCTAAATTGGTGGGAAGATAACGACCGTTGGAGAGCGGACTTTTGGAAACAAGTCGAAGCAGAATATGACGGGTTGTCAGAGGCAATAGGGTGCTATGTTTTTTGCTTGAGGTTTGGAGAGAAATATCTGCCTTGGTATGTCGGTCAGACCCTTAATCAATACGGCTTTAAAGGTGAGGTATTCGAAAGCCATAAGGTTTTGCACTATGAGGAATTAATGGATGAAAAACAAAGGCATCAACCTTTTTTAATGTTATTCCCTCTCATGACGGAGGAAAACTGGAATTTCTCTAAAAATAGGTCGAAGGGATCAGAACAGATAGATTGGCTTGAGACGACGTTGATCAGTATGGCATATTCGGCCAACCCGGAAATAAGAAATATGTCAAAAACCGCTTTCTCACGTTACATATACGTTAATGGAATTATTGGCGCTCAATACCCTGGCCGAAAAACTGATGCGGCGAGAGTTGCATCAAAAATGTTCAATCTTTCATGAATTTTTTGGGATTGGTACGGGCCAAGATATTCCTACCATATCTGATTTCTCTCAGTATCGCCTTGGCGACATCGTGAGTATTGCATCTTGCGCGCCTTCGCACTCATAAATTGGATAAGATGATTTAAGCCGCGTAATGTTAAGGTAAGCGTAGAGTTTAAATACTCCATCTAGTCTGAGAAATACGCCATATCTAATTCCGTCTGTGACAACCAACCGATCACATTCATACTTGTCAGCATATTGTTCGGCTTGTGATTGGGCAGTTAGGCAGGATCTTCCTCTTTTTTTGACTTCAACTATGGTTGTAAGATTTTTATCATCTCTCGGTAAGGCAGAAAAAAGGGCTACATCAACCCGGTGCCATTCAATGGCCATCCGCTGCGGTGTCCATCCTAGGTTTTGCAAAAAAGGTATAACCAAATATGCGATTGTTTCGGCTTCGGAAACTTTAGCATTGCTCCGTGTGTACCATCGGGCAATCCTTACAAGTTCATCCAAGTTTTTGGAAAGCTGGTTTATAGACCCGCTTGCCATTCCGTTATCGAACAAATATTCTGAAATTTCATCAAGAGTTGTTCCTCGATCGATATTTTTAGGCAGCGTTTTTATCTCCGTCGAAATTTCGAAATTTAGAGATAGCTCTTTGATCCATTCCAGCACAGTTTTAGACTTAAGTTTCTGCGTGGTGTCGCCCCACTTAAATACCTTTTCTCCAAAATCTCGACGTTTAGTGTATCTCCAACTAACGCGCCGGATATGCTGCAAGTCCCAGCCATCAACATCGCCAAAGCTGTTATTCCAGACGTAATCGCCCACAATCACGCCAATCGCGACGCCGATTTTTTGGCCGAGTTTAAGGACAACAATGTCCCCGTTCTTCATTTCTTCAGAAAATCGCCATAGGCCAGTGCGTTTTCTAGGCCGGTTCATATTCTTAAGATAACTGCGGTCTTTTTCGTCTAGCCAGCTTCCATATTCGCCAGGGCCATTTAGGATTACATCCCAATTCAGACATTCCCTAGAATAGCTTCTATTACCGTCGCCGGAGGCCTGTTCCCAAATTTGTCGGTTATCGATTTTCATTTTACCATTTCAAACAAACATCTGTTGCAACAGGCCTTTCTTGAAGGCTTGCATCTGGTCGACTTGGGCAGAGACGGCGCTAATTTTATCATCTAGCGTGGAGAGGAAATCGGCTATTTTTTGTTGTTCGGCTAGGCAGGGTATAGATATTGGATCAGATAGTACATAAGCATTATTTATCTTCATATCATTCTTTGCTCCCTTTCGCACTAATGGCCTTAAATATTTATTCAAATTGTCGTCGATTGAAAAATAATGATCAATATAGTCACCTGACCGAGGATCAAACGGTCGATAAACCGCATAAAGCGTCGACACGATTCCAGCCTTTTTCTTGTTCACTTTAATTATTCCATACGGATTCAATTTGAGCGGACTTTTGGTATAAACGACGTCGCCAACTTCAACCACGTGATAATTATCGACGCTTGCACCTGCATAAGAACGGCCCAAATGCCCAATTTGATTAACAATGCCTTTTTCTCCGGAAACGGATAACACTTGTGATTTGTCGTATTCTAGATCGTAATTACGTTTTCTTGTCTCATATAGTACGTCACCCAAGGGCTTACTTTCCCAATCCGGAAAATTGCTCCCGTCATCGGCTTTGAAGCGGATTGTTTGGGTGAAGATTTTTTGCATGACGCCTTTTTTATAGAGGGTGAGCTGCTCATGGCGCACTAGAAGCAGGTGGAGCTTCTCATCCACCGCGCCCAAAAAGTCCGCAATTTTCTTTTGTTCAGGGAGCGATGGGAAATAGGTAGTAATTTCCGAAAGGTTTGTTTTTGAAATGCCTAATACTGAAATTCCTTGAGCAATTCGCATAATCTGTTTGCGCATATTTGGACTTACAAACTGCCAGCCAGAAAACCCTAGGGCAGTTTTTCCATTTTTTGGGCGAGCAATGTAGGTATGTAATCCTGCCACGAGGGACTTCGGATTAACATTTACTATTTCAATGGCTTTGCCAATATCAGCATAATCTTCGGAAGCGTCTGCAATCACCAAGTCTCCTGCTCTGCAAAACTCTTCATCTTTTAGCGCTGCGGTGACTTCGGTATCTTTAATGTAGGGAATTCTCTCCCTCGACTGATCAAATAACGCTTGAAACTTTGAGTGAATATCGCCGTAGTGGATATTTTGCACAATTCCTTCATCAACACTCAAATTTGCTCTTGAGAGACTATTTGTGCGTATCCAGTCGAATACTTCACCTAACCTGCTTTGTTGCCAGTTATCAGAAAATTTAGGAAACCTAAGCTTTGGAACACTCACACCGGTGCCTCAATGCCCAGACCCTCACAATAGCCCGCAATCTTCGCATCCAATGCGCCCATCTTTGCGTCGATCCTCACCAACTCCTCCGTCACCGCTTTCAAATCCACTTCCGGTTCGGGCTCGAAGGTGTCGACATAGCGCGGGATATTAAGGTTATAGTCATTCTCGGCGATTTCGGAAAGCGGCGCGACATAAGCGAATTTATCTTTAAATTCCCGCTTGGCATAGCCTTCGACAATCGCGTCGATATGATCGGACAATAGCGCGTTTTTATTCTTGGCTTTCTCATAGCCTTCGGACGCATCAATAAATAAAATATCATCGGGATTTTCGCGGCATTTTTTGAACACCAAAATACAGGTCGGGATGGACGTACCGTAAAAGATATTGGCGGGCAGGCCGATCACAGCGTCCAGATAATTGCGGTCTTCGATGAGATAGCGCCTTATATGCCCTTCTGCCGCGCCGCGAAACAACACTCCATGGGGCAGGATAATAGCCATAGTGCCGTTCTCATCCAGATGGTGGATCATGTGCTGGATAAAGGCGAAATCTGCTTTGGATTTAGGCGCTAGGCGGCCATATTGAGAAAAACGATCATCGCTCTCGAAAATCTGGTTGGCACTCCATTTGGCGCTAAAGGGTGGGTTGGCGACAATGGCTTCGAACTTCAGATCTGTATGTTCTTTGGCTGGGTGGGTTAGCGTATTTTCCTGTCGAATATCAAAACGTCTGTAATGCACATCATGTAACAGCATATTCATCCGCGCCAGGTTGAAAGTCGTACGGTTCAGCTCTTGCCCGTAGAACATTGGCTTTGCGTCTTTAGCCAACTCCCGCTCTACACGGAGCAAGAGCGAACCGGAGCCGCAGGTTGGGTCATAGACGTTTTTGATCCGGTCTTTGCCCATTGTCACAAATTTGGCCAGAATAGTCGAGACTTGCGACGGCGTATAAAATTCCCCGGCCTTCTTCCCCGCGCCACTGGCAAATTGCCCGATCAAATACTCATAGGCATCACCTAAAACGTCGCCTTCAATATTCTCCAACTCAAAATCGATCATATCAAGATGCACAATTACTTTGGCGATCAATTCGTTTTTCTGGTTTTCAGAGCGGCCTAGCTTGGTCGATGTCAAATCTAGGTCTTCGAACAGTTTGTCGAAATCTTGCTCACTTTCTGTGCCCAATGTGCTTTGCTCAATGTTGTTCATTATCTTGGTCAGATCATCGAGAATAAATTCCCCAGCCTGCCCGCTCTCAGCAAGCCGTGAGAACAATTCAGAGGGCTTAAGCATATACCCTAGCTCCGCCACCGCTTCAGTACGCACGGCCTGCAGATAGGCTTCTCCGTCCGCGCTGGTCTCATCTATCGAGAGATATTCAATGCCGTCCTGTTCTAGGATTTTATTGGCATAGAGGTGCATTTTCTCGGATAGATATTTGTAAAAAATAAAACCGAGAATATAATCGCGAAACTCATCCGCGCTCATCTTCCCGCGAAGCTCATTTGCGATGTCCCAAAGCTTACGTTCTAGTTTTTTCTTTTGTTCAGCAGTCATACGATTCAGTCGACTGATTTGGGTTAAGGCCGAGTTAAAGTTTGCCTATCTGTAAAAGATTGTAGTGATCAATAATACTTATGCACTCTAAGCATTGCCAAATAAGCCTCTGAGTGAGTGCCTAAGTGATTTCCCATTCCCGGCTTAGTTAGGCAGCCCCTTGGCGTGACATGGCTATCTATGCGTCTCTGAGGCCTTTCATGCCATCCAATATTGAAAGCCCCGAGCTTTGGATAGAAACACATGTGTGAATATGGAATATTATCATGAATGTACCAGGCTAGAGCCCTCCAGTCTCCTGTTTGTTCGTAATATGGAATAAAACCCTGAACAACGACCGTAGCCATTGCGCCTATGCAGCCATTTTTATCTTTCTGATCCCAAATATGCCTAGAAGCATTTCGTTTGTTGCTTGAGCAGCCTAGCGCCTTCTGATTTCCGAATTGGTTAACTTCAGGACTACGATAAGCTGATCTTATTGAAATTCGTCCCAAGCGTTCTTGCAAAGGCTCAAGTACTAATTGACAGAGATTCTTTCCCGCCTGAATTGCTAACTCAGGATTTTCAGGGATGTTCGGTATTCCGTAGTAATTGGAAATCTCTGAATAGAGCATATCGCGCATAAAAAACGACTCTGACAATCGAACACGACCAAGGGCTTCCAGAGCCCTAAAAGCATTTGGTTTTTGCATAAAGGTATTCGTATTCTACTAGATATTTTTACGCCCACATTTCTATTGTACCAAAAGATTATGTCTAAATTTTGTTTTTCTAAAATTAGGCACCTGTTAGTACGCTATTGTATCAACACGATTGTGTGCTTGCATGTTTCGTTGTTGACTATTCCCTTAGCCGTCGCATTATTCATTCCGCCAAATCCATTTTGAGCCCTGTAATCCATAAAGATTACGTGCTGACCATTTTCGTCACGCGGTGTTATACGTGTTTTTACGTGCTCAAAACTTTTCGGATCACGCATTCGCGATTTAACTTCAGACTTAAACTCAGGGTGAGCCTCGCTCCAAACATCTAAGCAATGTTTTCCAAGCCTTCTATCCTCAGAAGTAAAAGGGTCTCCGTCATAACTAATACAAGCTTTTAATATTAGACCGAGAACTACTAGAAGAATTATTGTTCCGCACCATAATTGAAACTTGGAGTGCGCAGGACTAAAGACCCCACATTCTGAACACCTGTTTACTTCTTTATTCACCAAATTTCCGCAGTTCCTACACGGCTTTTGTTTTTGGGTTACTTTTTCGACGCTCATACCACACTCATTATCCAAGCCAATTATCTGAATTTAAGATAATCTATAATTCAGATTATCTCCAGCGCTTTCTTATTTTTAATGAGTTGCCTTCTTGGAAAAAACGCTCGGTTCAGATCGCCATAAATCTCTAATTCGTTTTCTCATTGCGAAAAGAGAAGCGGCTGGCTTTACTCAAAGTGAGTTTGCGATGAGGATAGGCGAATACCAATCTTTCGTGGCACGTCTAGAAAGCGGTCAAAGAAGGATTGATTTAGTCGAATTTGAAACTTTCGCTGAAATACTGGATTTTGATCCCCGAGAATATTTCGTCAAGTTTGATTAAGCGGTTCTTTCACCCGTAGTCTTTTCTTTGGGCCTTTCAATCATCAAATACCCACACATAGAAATATTTTCTTCGGAAAATGTTGCCCCTCAACCTTTATTTTTAAAGGTACCGTTCATTAAAACCTCGCTCCTATTTGTCTTCGCAGTACCTTGTCTCAAGCCCCCTTATTACTCAATTAGTGTACCTGGGTACACTAATTGAGTAATTAAAAATTGTCTCTCGAAGTTTTAAAAATAGTCTAAAAGGTAGTACCTAAAAAACCAGGCTTATGAATTTATATTACTGGCACTCCTCTTCAAAACTAATACACGGCAAGGAAGGTATTGGTTTGATCCGGGGCATTTGATATTATTGTTCTTCATAGTTAACTCCCGCGCAGCGAGGTAGCGTCTCACGCTGTAGCTCTTTCGGTAACGAGCCTCGCGCTTCGCTAGTTTCTCGGCGCTCAGTTCCTGAGCCTTTGCAATCGCCGCGTCTAACTTAGCTCTCTCGCGAGAACGGATAGGGACTTCCTGAGAAGATTGTTGGAGCGAGGCGTCAGCCGAAGCTCTCTCTTTCCTTTATAAGAAAGTTTTTTATAAGAAAGGTTCTTTATAAAGGGGTGCAGATATTGCACTAACTAATGCAAAGCTTGCACCCGGGTAGTGTCAGGCTGAAACATCACAAATTTCCGTCCTTTTCACCTTGCTTTAGTCACCTTTCGGCATCCAGTATATGTTCAATTTATACTTTTTTTGGGATTTATTATTGCCATTTCTGTATATAACTCCCTGACGCTCAAGTTTATTAAGAACTGTTATAATGCACCGCCTGGAAAGACCCGTTCCGCAAAAAGTATTCCTTCGTCCAGTCCCAAATTCATTGAGACTGATCCTTTCAAATGATAGCCCCCACCCAATCGTTCGGTCATATATAAAGCTTACGATCTTGTATTCCGATGAAGACAAACAAGACATCCACACTCTATCTATATTTTGTCGGATTATTAGTCTTGCAGTTGCTGATAACGCATCTTTTTTCTTCGAAAACTCGGGATCTACATTTCGATGATCTCTTTCCTCCATTCTTACAACTTTCGTAAAGTTACTTTTAGCAAGCTCTGCTTTTAACGCTAAAGTTTAATCTTCAAAGAGAGCGCGGATATCTTCAACACGCCACACAGTGGTTCTTGGCCCAAGTTTCCTTGGCTCGGGAAACCGACCGTCTTTTACACCCTGCCACCATGTCGATTTTGAAACTGGAATAGGCCCTATTGGACCTAATATTTGGGATAGCCTAACGAGGCCGGTTCGTGGAAATTTGGGATCGTCCATTATTATTCTCCTTCAGACTTCTATGTCCGAAGAGAACTTATTAATTATGGATTTAGTCTTCCAGTAATTGCTATCTCAAAATCATCGTAATCAATCTCACAATAAATCAGATAACGACTTAATTTCTCAAATTTTAACTTAAAGCTCTTTGAATTTTTCTACATCAAGGATTTTATTTTCTTTATACTCTTTGAGTTTCTTTTTAATCGCGGACAAACTAATATCGCTACCAAAGCTTTCTACATACCAGTCTCGCAATTGTTGAGCTAAGGCATCCTGTTTAATGTGAGAAGCACCACCATTCGTTATTTCAAGCGCTCGGCTAAGAACTCTATCCCAGTACTTTTTAGGCCTCCCAAGGCCTCGGTCTTTTTCGCTTTCTAAAATTTTTTCTGAAGCCTCAATTGGCATCGCTTGAAGTGCATTCTGCTTGGAAAATCGTGCTAATACGTACACTCGGCTTCCAATTTTTAAGGAAGATGCATTCCATGAAACATTCTCGTGATTCCAAGCTTCGGCCGGAATAGGTGTGAAAGGGTAACTATCAAAGTTCCGCAACCTCAAATAGTCATTGTAAGCCTCTTGAACTTCCAACTTATAATCGGAGCTTTGTTCTCTTGAAGGATTCAGTAAGATACCCTCTGCAACTATGGATTTTGAGCGAAGTAAATACAAAACTCTATTCCTATGAGCTTGAAGTTTATGCTCTAATTCCTGCATCCATTTCACTTTGTATATTTCAAATTCGGTAGCGCGTTTGATTAACTTGAGCTTATGCTTTGCTAAATTGTGCCTGTCAGTTGTAGAATAAGTGTTATTTTTTACTATAAGAGTTTGAATTCGACTTGGTTTCGGCACGTTTTGTGAGCTTTCGGTATCATCAAATATTATTTGGACAGACCTTTCATAATGCTCAGGAGATCGCAGATATTCACCCCCTAATCTTTGTTCGTTGCTTTGTATCCATCTTGGGTCTTTAGCCAAACCCAAATAATTTGTTTGTTCTGGGCTGAAACACGCTGGTGAAACCAACTCTTCAATGTCAAATAAATTTATGCCTAATTGCTCAAATGAGCTCCTAATATTAACTTTGTTTTGGCTAAAGACCTGGAAAGGCAAAATATTGAAAGCAAGCCAATTGACAGCATCTGGCAAAAACCATTTTTCCGGAACTTCATAAAGATCATTAACCATTGGTCATTACCGCCAGTTTTTGCGACCACCATTCCGCAATCCTCACTCGCTCTTCCCAATACTGACTCCTATTGTATGCACGGCGCACTGAATTGGTATCCTGCCTGGAAGAGTAGGCTTCAATGGCGTCGGGATTCCATAACCCGCTTTCATTGGCAAAAGTCGAAAAGGTCGAGCGAAAACCGTGTGACGTGGCCTCATCCGGCCCGAATCCCATCCGGCGCAAGGCTTGGTTTAACGTGTTTTCACTCATTGGCTTATGCGCGGACGTTTGCGCCGGAAAGAGCAAATCGCCCCAGCCAGTTAGGTCTTTAAGCTCTTTCAAGAGTTCCAGCGCCGTAGCGGTCAGGGGCACGGCATGGGGTCGCCGCATTTTCATGCGTTCCGCTGGCACATTGAAAACATGCTCTTTAAAATCAAACTCTTCCCATCGTGCTTTGCGTAATTCGCTGGGACGTAGGGCGAAGAGCATTAACAGCCTAAGCGCAATCACCGTCATGCGCCGCCCGCCATATCCTTCCAGCGCTTTTAAGAATTGGGTCAACGTCTCTTCATCCGTTATCGCCGCCCGGTGGGTGACGGTCGGACGAATCAAGGCATCTTTCAAAGCAAAAGTTGGGTCATTATCCGCTTGCCCGCTGGCCACCGCATACCGAAAAACGCCGCCGATACGGGATCGCATCCGTTTGGCAGTTTCGTATTGCTCCAGCTTTTCGCGCTTTCGAAGGGTCTTCAAGACGATTCGCGGCGTAATTTCCGAAATCGGCATTTCGCCAAAATCGGCGCGGGCATCGTCTAAAAGCCATCGCATCTTATTGATCGTAACATCGGCGCGACCTTCTTTGCGGGCTTTCTCTACGAACAGGTCAGCAAATTTATTGAAACTGTTTTCAGCTTTCCCAGCGGCAATAGCCTTTTCCTCGGCCTTTTTTGTCGATGGATTGACACCTTTCGCCAATAAGGAACGCGCCTCATCCCGCATTTTACGGGCATCTTGCAAGCTTATGGCCGGATAACGCCCAAACGATAAAAGCCCCTCTTTGCCTTCATATCGGAATTTAAACCGCCACAGCCGTGATCCGCCGAGCGTGACATTCACATAAAGCCCATCAAAATCCGAAACCTTATAAGGCTTGTCTTTGGGCTTTAGTGCCTTAATTTTCCTATCTGTCAGCGGTAATCCATAATCCCAATCATCGGGGGTATGAAAAGGATACCTCCAGAAAGTACCCCCAGTTCGGTCGAATATACCCTCACCGCTAGACATCTCCGGACAACGTACAGCCAATCACCACCACTACCAAGAAAATCGGGCGTTATAGGATGTTAAAAAATTGCGATTTGGTGCCCTGGAGAAGACTCGAACTTCCACTTCCATACAGAAACTAGCACCTGAAGCTAGCGCGTCTACCAATTCCGCCACCAGGGCAAGCCAGTGTGGTGCGGGCGTTTAGCGCCGCAGGCTTTTGTCGTCAATGATTTTTGGCGGCCCGACCAGACCTCTTACCCCAGGAGGGGGTAGCTTGCCTCCATCCGATACACATTTGGCCCCCTCACTTTTTTCCAGCTTGAAAAAAGCAAAAACTCATCAACGAGAAACGGCCCGGCTTCGAAGTCAGCCAGACGTTGCTCAAACTTGATGATACGGTCGATAGACGCGTCTTTTTTCAAATAAGCAAGGGTTACATGGGGTGTAAATTTGCGTTTTTCCATTGTTATGCCCACACGCCGCGCCGCCACCCGGCAATGGTCATGGATGCGGGTTAGCGACGGGTGCGGATTGACCCCGGCCCAGAGAGAATGGGGCTCGGTTTTGCCGAAATGATTGACGCCCTTAAGAGATAATTCAAAAGAGGTTAGCCGCAGCCGGGCCAGCTCGCGGTCAAGCTCTTCTGCGTGATCGTCATCGACCTCGCCAAAATATCCGACTGTAATATGGAATTTCTCCGGGTCTGACCACCTTGCGCCCGACACACCCCTTTGAATCCGGGTCAGCGCCGCAACTGTACGCGGCTGCATCTTTATGGCGGCAAAAAGGATCAAGATACTGCCCCAGGCTTAAGTCACAGGAGATCGATAAGTTTGATGGATCCGGTCTGCCTCGGCCTCCATCTCTTCGGTCCACTCAATATCATGTGCGTCAATATTTTCCTCCAATTGCGCAAGAGATGTTGCGCCGATGATATTTGACGTAACAAATTGACGACTTTCAACGAACTTCAAGGCAAATTGCGTCGGCGTTAAGTCAAGCTTTTGTGCCGTTTTATTGCAATCCAAAACAGCCTCATCCGCTAAGTCATAACGCCCCAGAAAGGATGGAAACAGATCTTTGCGCGAGCCTTTTGGCGCCGTGCCGTCATCATACTTCCCGGTCAGAAGCCCCATGGAGAGGGGAGAATATGCGAGCAATCCGACCTTTTCGCGCATAGCGATTTCTGCTCGTTCATAATCAAAGCGGCGCGCCACAAGACTATAGACACATTGATTTGACACAATACGCGGCCAGCCATTTGCTTCGGCCAGTTGCAGAAGTTTCATTGTGGCCCAGCTATATTCATTGGAAAGACCGATATGACGTATATTGCCTTTTTCCACATGACGATTGAGCGCGCCGAGAATATCTTCAAATGCAACCATATCGTCTTCGGCATAGTCCTTGTAACTATGGAAGCCAAAGCCGTTAATAGGGCGGTCCGGCCAGTGCAGTTGATACAGATCAATATAATCCGTTTTGAGGCGTTTAAGAGACTTTTCAACAGCTTCGTCAATTTGCGCCGGTGTTTGGCGTGTCAGTTTTTCAGAATCGCGTGTCCAGGTCATTTCAGACCTCCCCACAACTTTCGTTGCCAGAATATATTGATCGCGGTTTTTTCGCGCCTCTATCCAGCTGCCTATATATTTCTCCGTTCGGCCCTGTGTTTCGGCCCGACCCGGCACAGGGTACATTTCGGCAGCGTCAATAAAGTTAACTCCGCGATCAAGAGCATAGTCAAGCTGGTCATGGGCTTCCTTTTCTGTATTTTGCTCTCCCCAGGTCATAGTGCCTAAACAAACGGATGTGACGTGAATATCTGTTTTCCCCAAACGGCGTTTTTCCATATCAATAAGTCCTGTAAATTTTTAGGCGCAATTCGGCGCTATCTCTTGGTATTATGAAGAAAATAGACTATATATAGCTCACAGTTCAACGCAATGACCGTATGAATCCATATGGAAAGTTGATTAAAGGAGCGTTTTATGAACGACTATAATAACCCCGTCAGCCATGGCGCGGAAACCGATGTTGGTTTGCGTAGTTTTATGCTTGGCACTTACCGCTATATGGCGATGGCGATGGCCGTTACCGCCGGCGTAGCCTTTTTTGTCGGACAGGCAATTATTGCAAATCCGAACCTGCTGGGTTTGGTTTATAACCCTGTTGTGGCGATTGCCTCTTTCTTCATTATCGTTTTCGGGTTTGGCGCCGTCGGGCGTAAACTCCCGTCCATGAGCCTGGGCGGCGTACTCGCCTTCCTGTTTGGCTTTGCCGCCTTTATGGGTGTGTTGATGTCGGCCTATGCCGCTCTCTACAATCCAATGATTGTTGCGAAGATTTTCTTCATGACGGTTGCCATGTTTGGCGCACTGAGCCTGTTCGGATATACAACCGGCTTTAACCTCAATGCGATTATCAAATATGCCGCCGCGGCCTTCCTTGGCTTTATCATTATCGGCTTTGTCGGCATGTTTGTCCCAGCCCTGTCCATCGTCGGCGGAGGCACTTTTGCGATTGTCATGAATGTGATCGCTCTGGCCGCTATTGCTGCGATTACGGCGTGGGAAACACAAACGCTGAAACGTATCTATTACGGATCTGTTGGAAATCCTGAGATGATGAAAAAGCTAAGCGCATTTGGCGCCGCTTCCCTCCTTCTCGCCTTTATCAACATGTTCTCAATCCTGATGAACCTGTTTGGGCGCGAATAATATTTCCAAAATCTTTGAGTTTGAAACCCGCTCTTTGAGCGGGTTTTTTTGTGGTTACCCTAGTCTCAAACCGTTCGAAAACGTTGTTTGTCAAAAACCCTTAAAACAGTCGCTAGATCGTGCCCCCGCTTTAAAACGAGTCCACCCGGCGCAATAACCGCAAATTGACCCTGTTTCTGTCTTAATTCCGGAACTTTCTCAATCCGGTAGAGCGCGTGTTCCGTCGCTTTTCGGTAAATAGAGAAGACGGCTTTGTCGCGCAGAAAATCCATAGCATAGTCTTTCCAATCCCCCTTTGAGACCATTTGCCCATAAACATTCAGAATAAGTCCCAGCTCCCGACGGTCAAACGCGACCTGGCTTGGGCGTTTCGTTTGGTTGGCGGAAGGCTGCTGAGATGTCTTGGGAGGCAAGGGAATAATATTCGACATAGCCTATATCTATGGGCGCAAACCCGTTTCGGCAAGTCCATAGCAACTTGCAAAGTCTTAACGGATATTAAGCACCTTATCCGAAGCGTAATAAGATGCCGCAATTTTGCCTTATTTCCGTCTCTATCCGAACAAACAATAACGTCATTGGAAAGGTGTTGATTGGCGATATTTGGAAGAACGCGGTTTTCTTACAGCCCCCCAGCCCCCGGGTTCTGCCACCTAACGTCAATCAACATTTAAGACTCCCACTCCAAGGCCTGTTACCGATCTTTCGGGCACAGACCGGAAAACGGATTTTTCGCTCTTCAGCCCGGCGGATAATCCGTTTTCTTGTTTGTGCAGGATATTTGTCTGAAACCTAGCGTTTAAGTATAGCGGCCGTTACGACTTCGACGGAATCAGGTTCATGAAAAATCGCGGCATAGGTTTGATCCGGCTCCAAGGCAGACTCCACCAATAAAGGGTGTCCGGCCCATTCGGGGCTCTGAACTTCATCGACCACATTTTCTATTTTCAGAGTTCGTCCGCCGTTCTCGCCTCTTTTGACAGCCACTTCCTGCAGACCAGGAGTATAGCGGATAAGCGATAATTTATAATTGGCCGGGACATCGGCCTGAACGCTAAGCTTCCCATCAGAGGTCAGGGACAAGCTCGCCTCAGGTCGCGATTTGGGCAAAGGCATAGACGTGACATCTGAATTGGAATAGCGCGGACTATGCGCTGAGCCATTGAGCACCATTTGCGGCGTATAGACATTTCGGGCGCCGAGGGATTTACCGTAATCACGCTGACGCTGGGTAAAAGCCGGGTCTCCAAACGTATCTTTCCAGCCCAGATAATCCCAATAGGTCACGCCGTAGGACAGGACGAGCACATCTTCCCGACTTTGAGCCAGCTCAGACGCAAATTTATTGGCGGGCGGACAGGATGAACAGCCTTGGGAGGTAAAAAGCTCCAGGACATAATCCGGCTGCGCCGATTGCGACGCGGCAGATTTTATCAGGCTTTGTGAATTTGGCTCTGCCTTGTCCTGGGCAAAGCTAAGTCCGGCAAAGGCCAAGAGAGCTAAAGAAGAGGTTGCAGTTATGAGAGAGAATGTTTTCATAAATCCTGTATAGCGTAATTCTCAAATGATGCGATTGACAGACCCATCACAGCTGCGTGAAATTATGTAACGGCCTGTCTGGGACCTCCCAGTCAAAGAGAGGGTTTTGCATTTTTATGGGCCTTTTCCTCCGGATCCAAATCCGGCTGACCATCCGCCGAAAGGAGGACGGCAATCCAGTGTGTTGTCGGAAACTGAGCCAAAACAATCATAATAATGACTGTCAAAGGCGCAGACAAAAACGCGCCCACACCGCCCCAGAGCGCGCCCCAAAGGGTTAGGGACAGCAGGACAACCAGGGCAGACAAGTTCATACTGTCTCCCATCATCTTCGGCTGAATGGTATTTCCGATAATAAATTGTGCGCCAAAGAGTATGCCTGCCAGAAGACCGATGCGTCCGACGCTGTCAAACTGAACGGCGGCAAAAATGACAGGTAAGGCGACCGCTGCCAGTCCGCCGACGATGGGAATGTAGTTCAAGATGAAAATGACCAGGGCCCAAAATAGAGCGTTGTCCAGTCCAAGGGCGGTCATTCCAATATAGGACACCACCGTCTGCATCAGGCTGATGATCGTCTGCACACCGAGATATTTTTCAATAGAATGGCGAATACGTTCGCCAACTTTTGCCGCGCGGGACCGATCAGACTTGTCTGGGAACAAATCATCCATCTTTTTCGGAAAACTTGACTGAGCCGCAAAAAGAAAAGCTACATAAATGGCAATAAAACTGATGTCGCCGAGAACTCCCTGGATGGAAGAGGCGAACCCTGCCAGACCGGCCTGTAATTTCGCACTAAGCTCAAATCGCTCGTTCAGAGAGGAAAAACTAATATTCTCCTGCCCGGTCACTTGCCCTAACCAGTCAAAAATTTCCTGTATTCGGCTCTCATATAATGGAGCCTGCTTTGCGACATCAGACGCCGTATTGGCTATAATAAACCCAATGCCAATGAAAGCGGCTACAACGGTCAAGACGGCCACCGCCAAGGCCAGCCAATACGGAATTTTGTCAGAAAGACGGTGCATCCACCGAGCGAAAGCATCTATGATCAGCCATATAAAAACGGCCAAGGCAAAGGGCGTAATGATGTCTCGAATAACGTAGAGTAGCGCAATACCGAGAATAAAAGCGATGAACAGCAGACTCGCCCGAATGGTGTGGTCGCCATTATATCCCTGATTTTCAGCCATATACGTCTCTCCCATTGGGCATCTTTTCGGGGCATCTCTTCCCGCTTGGAAAGACTCATATTGCATTCGCGCCGCTTGTTACATAACAAATTCAAGAAAAAAGAAAGAAGGCTTTCATGACAGACCATATCTTTGTCGGCACGGATACCGAGGACGTCAAACAAAACCTTTTATTGAAAATGGCCAATCGGCACGGGTTGATTGCGGGGGCAACCGGCACAGGTAAAACGGTTACACTTCAAATTTTAACTGAAGGATTCTCCAAAGCCGGGGTTCCGGTTTTCGCCGCAGATGTGAAAGGCGATCTTTCAGGGATTTCACAAGCGGGCTCTGAAAAACACAAGCTTCATGAAAAATTGCTCTCCCGCGCCCGGAAAATCGGCCTCATAGAGAATGATTACGAAGGTATGCTGCAAAAGGGATATGGCTACGCGGCCATGCCGACGCTTTTCTGGGACCTCTACGGCAAACAGGGCCACCCCGTCCGCACGACGATTTCTGAAATGGGGCCAACACTCCTTGCGCGTCTGATGGAATTAAATGAAACCCAAGAAGGCATATTAACAATCGCTTTTGAACTGGCCGATGACGAAGGCATGTTCCTGCTCGATTTAAAAGACCTTCGCGCCTTATTGAATTTCCTGTCCGATAATAAAGCCGAGATCAGCCGCGAATACGGCAATGTCACAAGTCAGTCCGTAGCTGCCATACAGCGTAGCCTCTTAAGATTAGAACGGGCCGGAGCGGAACAGTTTTTCGGAGAGCCAGCTCTCAAACTTGACGATTTAATGCGTGTGGATGAAAACGGAAAAGGCGTTGTCTCCATATTGGCTGCGGATCAATTAATTAATTCCCCGGCGCTTTATTCAACCTTCCTGCTCTGGTTGCTCTCCGAATTGTTTGAGGAGCTCCCAGAGGTCGGTAATCCGGACAAGCCTAAAATGGTGTTTTTCTTCGATGAGGCACATCTTCTTTTTGATGACGCGCCGAAAGCGCTCATCGATAAAATCGAACAGGTGGCCCGGCTTATCCGGTCCAAAGGGGTCAGCGTATTTTTCGTCACGCAAAACCCAATGGATATTCCTGACAGCGTTCTGGGACAGCTCGGCAACCGGATTCAACATGCCCTTCGGGCCTACACGCCTAAAGAGCAGCGCGCCGTTCGCGCAGCAGCCAGCTCCTTCCGCGAAAACCCTGCTTTTGAGACCGAAGAGGTCATCACCGATTTAGGCGTCGGGGAAGCGCTCGTAAGTCTGCTAGACGAAGACGGCGTCCCCGGCATTGTCGGACGCACCCTTATCCGGCCCCCTGCTTCCCGGCTTGGCCCCGCCACGCGGGCCGAACGCAAAGCCATTATTGCAGACAGCCCTGTAGGCGAAGTTTACGACAAGTCGATTGACCGTGAGAGCGCCTATGAGGTGCTGGCAGAAAAAGCTGAAGCGATGGAAAAAGCCGCCGCCAAAACGGAAGCAGACGCGCAAAAAGCCAGGGATAAAGCAGCCCGAAAGCAAACAAAGTCTCGCAGATCCTCCCGCCGGAAAACAAAAACGGTTTCAGATCATATCCTTTATGAAATCAAATTGGTCGGACGCCAGCTCATGCGGAGGGAGAGCCGACGTCTCATTCGGGGGATACTGGGCGGATTCATGCGGAAATAAATCGGCATGCGAACCCGGTTTGCCCCCTCCCCGACAGGATTTCTCCACATCGGCCACGCCCTGGCGGCGAAAGAAGCGTTTGATTTTGCGCAAGCGAAGGGCGCCCAATGTCTTTTGAGAATAGAAGATACAGACCATACGCGCTGCAAAGAAGAGTTCACCCAAAGCATCTACGCAGATTTAGATTGGCTTGGCTTTGATTGGCCGCTTCCGGTCAGAGTGCAAAGCCAATATTATCCGGATTACGCAAAACCTGTCTCGAAATTGATTGACCGGGGACTGGCCTATCCCTGCGAATTGACGCGAAAAGATATCAAAGAAGGGAAACGCCCTCACCCTGATAATATGAAAGATAATAACGGCTCAGTCATTAGGGCAGAGCTTCTGAAATCCGCTCAACAGGACCGTCCCTCACTCCCTTTTGCCTTGCGCCTTAATTTGCCAAAGGCCTTGGAGACTATCGGTCCCTTGAGCTTTGAAGATATCGGGCCTATCCACAAAGGCATTCACGATGCCCGTGAGTTTTTCGATCAAAACGACCTTGATCCTGTTATCGCACGCAAGGACATAGGCTGCAGTTATATGATCGCAGGACCGCGTGATGACTGGAAGCAGGAAATTTCCCATGTCGTCCGCGGGGCAGACCTCTTTAATGAAACGCCCTTGCAGGTTTTAATACAGGCGCTTATGGGCTGGCCCACACCGATTTATTATCATCATGGATTGGTAATGAATGAGGCAGGCGAGAAATTGTCCAAACGCAATCTCGATACCGCGCTTCAGAGCTTGCGAGACGCCGGGCAAACACCAGAGGACATTTGGGATATGACGAGAGCTTTTTCAAAATGAGTCCGGAACTCTTTATTGATATTTATGACTGGATCGGCGTATTTGTTTTCGCTGTGTCCGGCGGCCTTATGGCGGTGCGTCAACGCATGGATATTTTCGGGGTTGTTGTTATCTCGCTTCTGCCGGCTATTGGCGGCGGGACGTTGCGGGACGTCCTACTGGGTGAACCCGTCTTCTGGCTCTCAGATCAGGTTAGCTTATTAATTGCCTCAAGCGCCGGGGTCGCCGCGTTCCTGGCGCCGCGTTTCTGGACAAAGTTCAAAAGCCTGCGATGGCTCGACTCTGCCGGGCTGGCGCTTTTCGCTGTCGTCGGCGCCTCCAAGGCCGCCTCGCTTGGATATGGTTTTGTTATCTGCACCATCATGGGAACAATTACGGCGACAGCAGGCGGACTTTTGCGCGATGTTGTATGTAACGAAACGCCTATGCTTCTGAAAGCCGACATTTACGCCACGGCCGCGTTTTTGGGGGCTGCTGTTTATTTCGTAACGCGACAATATGGTTATTCAGAACCTGTCTGCCTCACGGCCGGGGCGTCTCTCGTGTTTCTTTTGCGGGCCGTGACGATTATTTATAAACTCAATCTCCCCGCTAGTAAGGGCGATGAAGGGGCGATATAGACGACCCATGGCCGCCTCCACGACCAGTTTTGTTTTTGATATCTGGTATTTTGCCGGACTGTCTTCGGATGTGAAGCGCGGAAAAATGGTGCGCCGCGAAATTGCCGGAGAGCCAATCACTTTGGGACGCGATGAAAACGGCAAGGTCTTTGCCCTGCGCGATATTTGCCCGCACCGCGCTGCGCCGCTTTCCTCTGGCTGTGTGAAATCCGGAACAGTCGAATGCCCATACCATGGCTGGCGGTTCGGCATTGAAGACGGCGCCTGCAAGGAGATACCTGCCCTGTGCGATGGGCAGAAAATGGAAACAGAAAAGATAAAAGTCCGCACTTTCCCGGCGCGGGAAGACGGGGCGCTCCTCTGGATATTCATTTCGGCAGATAAACGTTTTGCGGGCATTCCAGATATTAATCCCCCGCGTTTTGCCTTCGCCGACCGCAAGGCGACCCTTGACGATTCCCTGACGCTGAACTGCCACGTCGATCATGCGGTCATCGGCCTGATGGATCCGGCCCACGGGCCCTATGTTCATCGGCAATGGTGGTGGCGATCGGAACATTCCATGCACGAAAAAGCCAAAGACTTTGCCCCTATCGAACGCGGCTTTTCAATGGTCGCGCATAGTCCCTCTTCCAATAGTTTTGCCTATAAGCTACTCGGCGGAAAACCCGTGACAGAAATTAATTTCCTCCTGCCTGGTATCAGGACAGAGGAAATTAAAGTTGGAAAAAAAACAGTTTTGTCCTTCACCGCTGTCACGCCTCTGGATGAAAGCCGCACGCAAATCCGGCAGATATTTTTTACCGATCACGGCCTGTTCAAAGCGCTCTCACCCCTTATTCGAATTGGCGCGAGGGCTTTCCTCCGGCAGGACGCTCATATGGTGGATCTCCAGCAAATGGGGCTTGCTCACAATCCGACGCTCATGCTGGTCGAGGATTCCGACACGCAAGCAAAGTGGTATTTCGCGCTTAAAAAAGCTTGGGCAAAATCTCGTAAAACAGAGGCGGCTTTCGTCAATCCGGTGAAGGCCAAAACCCTGCGATGGAGAAGTTGATGAAAGCGATGAAAATTGTTCTGGCTCTTATCCTCCTATTATTACTGGCAGGCGCCATTTATATTTTTGCTTTTATTGTTCCGGGCGTTGATGCGGATATGAATGAAGTCATCCCGCATGATCCCTACCCGGTGTCAACAGAGGCGGAGGCGCTTCACCCGACACTCGAGATTGCCGATCTTCACGCCGACACACTGCTTTGGCGCCGTAATCCTGAAAAACGCCACGAGCGCGGTCATGTGGATTTACCCCGTCTTGAAGAGGGCGGTGTGGATTTTCAGGTTTTTTCTGCGGTCACAAAGTCTCCGCGCGGATTGAACTTTGACGAAAACTCCGCCGATTCACCGGATGATATTGCCATGCTGGCCAAAGCGCAGCTCTGGCCCCTTCGGACTTGGGACTCGATTTATGAACGCGCCGCCTTCCAAGCCGAGCGTCTGCACAAGCTCGCGGCGAATGACAAAAACAATCTGGTCATTGCCAAGTCAAGATCCGACCTCGATCAGCCGGAGGATGTTCTCGTCGGACTTTTACTGACGGAAGGGGCGCACCCCCTGGAAGGCAAGATAGAAAATATTACCCGGCTTTACGCGGAAGGCTACCGCGCGATGGGACTTCAGCATTTCTTTGACAATGAACTTGGCGGCTCCATGCACGGCCAAAGTCAGGCGGGGCTAACAGAATTTGGGAAAGAGGCTGTCCGCGAAATGGAAAGCCAAGGCATTATTATTGATGTGGCCCATTCCTCCGTCGCCTCGGTTCGAGACACTCTTGCCATCACGGAACGCCCTGTGTTCATCTCTCATGGCGGAACCATCAGCCATTGCCCGCGCACAGCCAACCGCAATCTGCCCGATGAGGTTTTACAGGAAATTGCGGCGCGTGGCGGGATTATTGGCATTGGTTATTTTGAAGGCGTTATTTGCGACATTACCCCAAAGGGCGTTGCCGCCGCGATTATTCACGCCGTTGACCTGCTCGGCGAAGACGCCGTCGCGCTGGGTTCTGACTTTGACGGCACAGTCGAAACGACGTTTGATACCTCCGAGCTGGCCGCTTTGACGCATGAATTACTCTCGCAAGGCATGACGGAGCCAACTGTGCGTAAAGTGATGGGAGAAAACGCCCGTCAATTTTTCAAAACCAACCTCCCGCAATAAGATTCCCCTCATGATAAAACAGACTTTATTTGCAAGCTTTATCGCAGTCTCATCGCTATTGATCGGATGCGCGCCGCCCGCTCCGGAAGCCAAAATGGAGACGCCTCTCCGGGTGTTTGAAACGCTTGCGTCTGACGCTATGCAAGGTCGGGCCACTGGAACAGCGGGCGGCGACAAAGCACGGGAATATCTGAAACAGGAAATGAAAGCGCTCGGCGTTTTTGATGAAACCCGAGCCCAGGTTTTCGCCTTCTCTCCGCCTAGTCGAGATGACGGACCGACAATTGAACTGGAAGGCACAAACCTCATCGGCGTCATTGACGCCGAGGATGACGACACAGCTCCAATTTTGATTATCACGGCCCATTATGACCATCTGGGCATTCGCGATGGCGGCGTCATTTATAACGGCGCGGATGACAATGCGTCCGGCAGCGCCGCGCTTTTTGCTATCGCTGAAAGTTTCGCCGAACGCCCGCCCAAGCATGACGTTGCGTTGGTCTGGCTTGATGCCGAGGAACGCGGTCTGTCGGGGGCCAGAGCCTTTGTCGCCGCCGATCCATTGGTAAAGGGCCGCGCGGTTTTTAACCTCAATCTCGATATGGTCAGCCAGAATGAGAGAGAACTCTATTTTTCCGGCGCTCATCATTATCCGATATTAAAAACGTTGATGGAAAAGGCGGCCAAGGGGACAGGGCTAACGCTTTCTTTTGGCCATGATCGCCCCGAAGACGGTCCGGATGACTGGACCCATCAATCCGATCACGCCGCCTTTCATGCGGTTGGTATTCCATTTGGCTATTTCGGGGTAGAAGACCATCCGAATTATCACCGGGCAAGTGACACTTACGAGACAATTCCGCAAAAATTTTATAAATCTTCGGTTCAGACAATTGTGAACGCGGCGCATATTCTGGACACCTATCTCGACACGATCGCCAAAGCTGCAGTGCCGGGCGGAGCAGATCCGACTGTCCAAACCGACACCGAGTAGATGGACTGGCACGTCTATATACTGCGCTGCGGGGACGGCACGCTCTATACGGGGATTGCCAAGGACTTGGAAAAACGTGTCGCAGTCCATAATTCCGGCAAAGGCGCAAAATATACGGCGCGGCGATTACCCGTCAAACTGACTTACAGCGAAGAAGCGGAAAACCGAAGCGCCGCAAGTCAAAGAGAATATGCGATTAAGCAATTGAGCCGGGCCGAAAAGCTTGCCCTGATAACCTCTTAAAGAACGTCCCCTTCAAGGGAGCTTTGCAAGGCCTCCACCCTGTCCTTAACCGCTTTGAGTTTCGGATGCAGCTTGTTTGCCTCTCGATAGGCTTCCAGAGCTTCTTCATTACGCCCGAGTTGCTCGAATACATTGCCCATTGTCCAGAGCGCATAGAAATGACGCGGCTCCAGCGTGAGGGCATGCGCGGCTTCGGTCAGAGCTCGGGATAGGTTCTTTTCTTCCAGAGCGAGACGAGACGATCTGGCCCAGCCTTCGGCATAATCCGGCATTAGGTCGAGCGTATGATCATACATGGCGCGGGCCAGTTTCATATCCCCATTCGTTTGCGCCGCCGCGCCGCGCCGCAAGACGAAATTGACGGAAGGAGAGCCGCTATCGAGCCAAAGCGCCCAAATTTCCTCGGCGATCAATTCGCCTTGGTCTTCATTCGCCGCATTGGCCAAGCGTATAAAGAGTTTATCCAGCCGCGCCCGTCGTTCGGCGGCAGACGACATTTTTGAATAATCCGGCTGTTTGAGAATTTCCGGCGCGATGAAGTCCGTAACCCCATCTTCATCGGCTGGGGCCTCCGGTAGATCTTCAGGAAGACTGTCAGGCTCAGGTGTTTCGGGACGGTCCTCATCTGGCAGAATCGGTTCAGGAGGTGGAAGCTGTGTACCGTCTTTTGGCGGCGCGATTTGCGCCCAGACAGGAGACACTAAGACCGGCGACACTATGATAGCAGCGGAGATCAGCGCACAAAGCGCGAGAAAGAGACTATGGCGGGAAAGTTTCAACACCCATATACACTGACGCCTCCCGCCATGACTGGCAAGAGGCGTTGAACATGTACATGCGCCCGACAGGCGCAAAATAAATGAAGTTTAACCTTGGCGCGCTTTGAAACGCGGATTGGTTTTATTAATAACGTAGAGACGGCCTTTGCGACGGACGATTTGGCAGTCGCGGTGACGGTTTCTCAGGGATTTCAGCGAACTACGGACTTTCATCTGTCTGACTTTCCAATAAGTGTGATCAACCGCATAGGCGGCTGGGTTTATCTCGAACGGGGCATATAGTCAGGACAGCGGGTCAAGTCAACGCGCAAAACTGTATTATTCACGCCCTTTTGGGCGAATTTGAGCGTTAACAACCCTGTGCAGCTTGTCATGTAAATCCACTAGTCGGACTCATCGGCCTTTGCTAGAGCTGTTATTATGACACATCACCGCTACACCGTCCTTGTTTTGGCTCTTACTGCGCTTCAGGGGTGTGCGAGCCCCCCAAATGCCGACGCTCAGCTTCGGGGGTCTCAACCCGTCGGCGCCCAAGCCGAAGCAATTGACTCAGACGTTTCGGAAGAAGAAGCCCAGCAAATGCGGTTCGAGGCCTGGAAATCAGATTTTATCAACCGCGCAAGCTCCAAGGGGTATGACCGAAATTTAGTTGAAAACGCTCTGCAATCAGCAACAATCAACGAACGCGCGCTGGAGCGCGACAGTGACCAACCTGAATTTACAAAACCGGTCTGGTCTTATGTTGATAACGCCGTGTCTGTGGATCGTCTGAATACCGGCACCGCGAAACTGATAGAAAATGAAACTGTCTTTAATGATATCGAAGCGCGTTATCATGTCCCCCGTCATATCCTGACGTCTATATGGGGTCTTGAGTCCGCTTATGGCCGAATTATGGGCACACATGATATCATTAGCTCTCTGGCGACCTTTGCTTTTGAGGGCCGACGTACGGAATTTGGAGAGCAGCAGCTCTTCGCCATATTGGATTTATTGCAGAAAAATGAGGTAAGAGCCGATCAGCTGACGGGGTCCTGGGCCGGAGCGATGGGTATGACCCAATTCATTCCCACAACTTTTCGCGATTACGCCGTAGATTTCAACAAGGACGGAAATAAAGATCTCTGGACGGACCCCTATGACGCACTCGGCAGCGCCGCGCATTACCTCAGCCGTCATGGATGGCGCAAAGGCGAACCCGTCATGACCGAAGTCGTCGTACCAGCAGGTTTCGATTACTCCTTGGCCGAAACGGCGACCAAAACAGTCGATGAATGGGCCTCATTGGGAGTTCGTCCCATAACAGGACAAAGCTGGGCAGAAAATCAGGGCGCTTTGAATGCTGAAATGATTGCTCCCGCCGGGCATAGAGGACCTATCCTCCTCACCTTCAAGAATTTTTACGTTATCAAAAAATATAATAATTCCACAAGTTATGCCATGGGAATTACGGTACTCGGAGACGCTCTGCGCGGCCTTAAAACAATAACTACGGATTGGCCACGTGAGGACAAAGCTCTTACCTCTGAAGATAAAAAGGCGATGCAGGCTAAATTGACTGAGTTAGGTTTCGACACCAAGGGAATCGATGGTCAGATCGGCCCCAATACGCGCAAAGCGATCCGAGCTTGGCAAAAAAATAATGGGCTTCCAGCTGATGGATATATGGAACAAAATCTCTTCAAAAGACTTATGACGTCATAATTTCGCTCAATTCTTAAAGGGGTTTAACAATTCTCTTGACTTATTGAGCGGTTATAGCCTGTTATTGGAACAGGTCACATTATTTGGAGAGAAAACGTGAAACCTTTCACTTATAAAACATTGATTGCCGCCAGTGCCGCCGCCCTTATGGTCGCCTGTTCTGGTACAGACGGAGAAGATGCAGCAGAGGATATTGAAGCCACTGTTGAGTCCGTCACCACCGAAGCTCAGCAAGCTGCAGAGCGCACAGCCGAGGAACTGGATGAACAGGGCGAAGCTCTGGTTAATTCTGCTCAGGAACAGGCTGATCGTCTGGATAATGCTGGCGAGACGGTTCAAGAGGCGACAGCCCGTAATATTGAGCGCCTGAGAGAAGCCGGAGACATCACGGAAGAAGAGGCCAAAGCCATGATGGAAGCAGCCAAAAAAGAAGCGATGGAACTGAAAGAAGCAGGTAAAGCCGCCATTCAAAACGCCGAAGAAAAAGCAAAAGCTATGAAAGACGCCGGCGAAGAAATGGTGGACGATACAGAAGAGATGGTCGACGAAACTGACAATTAAGCCAGCATAGCTTTCAAAGTACCTATCCCCGTTCTGCCCCATCAGGACGGGGTTTTTATTGGCTCATTCTAATCTCTATGGATCTGATGACATAACTCCTCTGTGAGGTTATGTGAATATATGCCCGCGCCTCGCCCCCTTACTCTTTGCCCCCCTGCCCGTCTGGATTGGAGCCGCCCGGGAACGCCTGCAGCGGCTGAATTCGGGGATATTTATTTTTCGACAGATGGCGGACTGGAAGAAACCCGCGCCGTATTTCTAGGTGGATGCGGCTTGCCAGAAGGCTGGCACAAGACGGAACGCTTTGTCATCGGCGAATTAGGGTTTGGCTCCGGGCTCAACTTCCTCGCAACATGGCAAATGTGGGAAAAAAACAAACCAGATAACGCACATCTTCATTTTATATCTGTCGAAAAATTTCCTCTCGACACATCTCAACTCGAGAAAGCCCTTTCAGCCTGGCCTGAGCTTTCTACCAAGGCGAAAGCACTCTTGAAGGCCTGGCCTGACAGGATCAAAGGACTCCACCGTCTGCATTTCGGAAATGTGACTCTGACTCTCATCCATGACGACATTTTGCCCGCTTTAGAGAGCGCAAATTTTCGCGCCAATGCCTGGTTTCTTGACGGTTTTAGTCCCTCCAAAAACCCCGAAATGTGGTCCTCTGAAGTCATGAAAAAGGTGGCAGATTTATCTGCGCCGGGGGCGCGGATGGCAACGTTCACTGTTGCCGGATCTGTGCGCCGCGCCTTAACGGAGGCCGGATTTGACGTTGAACGGAAGGACGGATTTGGACGAAAACGCCATCGATTAGAAGCCCGCCATGCTGGAACGGCGAAATACTTCAAATACGATATGAAAAACCAACCGACGATTATCGGTGCGGGCATAGGCGGGCTTTCTTTGGCGCGGGCTTTTCTGCGGCGGGGCATTGTGCCGAAAGTCATTGAAGATCCGGATCATATTGCCGCGAGCGGGAATGCGGCTGCCCTGATCAAACCCCGCTTTGACCTACAGGACCGACCTGAAAGCCGTTTCTTCCTCAGCAGCTATCTATATGCGCTTGAATTTTACAAGGACTACAGCCTTTCATACGGCATTACTCACCTCGCAAAAAATGAATCTGAAATTGAACGGCATAAGAAGTTGCTGTCTCAACAGCCCTTGCCAAAAACTCATATGGAAGCAGCTAAAAATCATGCCCTTTTTCTGGGCCAAGCTCTCGCAATTGATCCTTTAGCGCATAGACAATCTGTTCTCGATCAAGCGGATTATGAGACTCAAAAATTAGAAAACCTGTCTAACATCAGCTCTCCTGTCTTTCTCGCGGCTGGATATGGCATTCGGACTTTATTGCCGGATTGGCCGCTTCGGTTTTCACGAGGGCAATTAAGTTGGGCTGAAGATGAGAAAGCATTCAGCGAAACAGTAAGTTATGGCGGTTACGCTCTACCGGTCAGAGATAAAATTCTGATTGGCGCAACACATGACCGTTTGACCCC
Source organism: Litorimonas sp. (assembly GCA_029936425.1). GTDB lineage: Bacteria > Pseudomonadota > Alphaproteobacteria > Caulobacterales > Maricaulaceae > Litorimonas. The sequence continues at coordinate 234,483 of JAPYSU010000001.1, read as the reverse complement.
TGGCGAGAATCCATTTGATTTGAGGCCAGAAGATGACCAGAAAAATCTGGATCTATACGAGACCTATATCGGACTTAAACCTACGCCTTCAGATAAGTCTTCGCGGGCCAGCGTGCGCGTTACGACGCCTGATACTTTGCCTGCCATCGGAAAAACCCAAAATGATATTCAGGTTCTAACGGGTTTGGGATCGCGGGGCTTTGTCTTCGCGCCGCTTTTGGCAGAAGCCATAATTTCAAAATATTTAGGGGATCCCTTACCTATAGAAAAAGAGGTCTGGCAGAAGTTTTCTGCCAGTCGGCTGTTTTCCTAATTCCTATGATCTACTTCTATATCAGATGATCCTGATGTCGTTTTTTCGAGCGACCCGTTTACAGTGTCAAAATAAATATCGGCTGACCCTGAGGCCTTGGCCACAGCGTCCCGGACAATGGCATTTATTTCTGCATCCGCAGAACCTGAGACATCGACATAAAGATTAGTAATTTCACCGCTCCCTATGTAAATATCGCCGCTTCCCGCGCTCTTCAGACCCACGCGGTTTGTCCCCTCGCCGCCAATTCTCTTCAGCTCCAGATCGCCCGAGCCGGAACTGCGATAATCTAAAGAGCCAGCAATCGAACCAATTTCATAATCCCCGGAACCTGAGGTTTCAATTATGGCAGAACCTGAAATAGTTTTTATTTCGACGTCACCAGAACCGGAGGTTCGAACATCCGCATTTTCGGTTTCCCCGATCGCTAAATCGCCGGAGCCATTACTTTCTGCTTTAAGATATTTTACGGACTCTGCCTTTATATCGCCGGAGCCAGACATCTGACTGCTCAAGTTCCGTGAACCAGTAAAAGTTAAGTCTGCCGCGCCGCGGCCTTCCACATCCATATCTCCGCTCAGACGACCAAGATTTATCGCACCGCAGTGTATCAGAGACAAATCGGCTGAGTAAATGTCAGGTGTACCTTGGCTAAAGACGATCGAATTACGAAGTTTAAGTGAGACGTCCACAGGAAGAGATAAAGTCAGAGTGGGGTAATCTTCCAGATCTTCATATCCTCCGAATACTCCCTTTTTCTCTTTATTCCCGAAAAAGCTAAAATTATACGATCCGCCATATCCTTGGCATTTATCACCGTCGGGGGAGCGAACGCCGCCATTAATTATAAGGCCGTTTCCTTCATTTGAAGCATCGACGCTAGATGCTTTTTTTCGATTTGTTATTTCGGCCTGTTGCCCCCCGTTTGACCAGATAATTGTTCCAACGAAATCCTCTATTAAAACTTCAGGCTTCTCGTCGGCTCCTGCCGAGCTCGGCATGAGGAGCGGTAGCGATAATAGCGTGGATGCGATAAAATTTTTATGAGCGAAAATAGGCATGATGTTCTCTTTAACTGGCTAAAAAAAAGCGGGCTCTAAAAGCCCGTTTTTAGAATTTAAGGGTAACGGCGTGGTCACCGCGAAGTTTCAGCGTCAGAGCAAAATCAGATGTCTCTGCCAGTGTGGCCTGCAATCCGTCCTTGCCCCAATCCAAGTTAAATTGTGAAACCGAGAGGGTTGCGCCTCTGACCGGCTGTATTTCCTGGACCGGCGGTAGGGTCGTGCCTGTCGCCAGTAATGCGGTAATTGCGAGTGTCGTTTTAATCATGACCATGTCCTCCTTGGGTCAAGCAGTTAGCGTCTAGGATTCCAGGTCGCGAAAGTCGCGGCGCAGTTTCCACTCTTTGGATGTGATGGATTTTTCCAAATCCTGCATCCGTTCTTCCAGAGATCTGAACTTAGATCTCACATCCTTAAATGTTGTCGTCCGAACCGGAGCCGATGGCGACTCTCTGTAAGCCCGGCGCGTCTGGCGGTACTCACGCTGATAGGGCGCGCGAACGTCTTTTGGGATAAATATCCAGAGCAAAATATAGACCAGCAAAGGGAGTTGCAGGAATATGACAGAGAGGACAAACAGAACCCGGACAATCGTATGGTCCAGTCCGAAATAATCCCCAATACCGGAACAGACACCGCCAAAGACGCCGTCTATTTTATTCCGGCGAAGTCGCCTAAACGTGTTGGGTCCGTTATTGTTAAATCCGGCTTCGTAATTCTCCCAACCATTTTTATAATCATGAGACCGCTTAGTCATTTTTCTCTCTCCAGTTTGGCACTTCATCATCCAGAATGCGCTCCAAAACGGCGACGCGTTGATCTAGAATATCTGCGACTTTGGACATTTGCTCCAGCTCGGCGATCTCATCGCCGCTCATATGGTGAAGCTTTTTGTCCTGATGCTTAAAATACATGACAGTCCAGATAATGAAGACCGGCATGAGGATAGCGATAATTGGAATTAAAAGGGCCAATTCATCCTCCATTGTGTTTCTCTCTCTACTCGTGTGATGTCCGGGCGGCGCGAAGGCTCACCAGTTCGAAGGGAATGAGCGTATATCCACCGCCCGGACGCTAGGGCAAGCTAGACTTAACTCGCCTTTTTGTTTTTTGTCTCTTTATTGGCCGCTTTTTTGCCGCCGAGGCGTTCTTTCAGAGCTGAAAGCTCATCTTCAACGGCGTCATTGGCTTCAAGTTCGGCAAACTGGCTTTCCAAAGATTGCCCTGCGCCAAGATCGTAACTCTCGACCTGAGCTTCCAAATCATCGACCTTGCGTTCCATCCGCTGATAGCGAGCGAGCGCGTCTTCGACTTTGGAGTCTTTCAAGACAGTGCGCATCTTGATTTGGCCGCGGGCTACATTTCCGCGCATCAGCAGCGCTTTATGTTTTGCCTTGGCTTCATCCAGCTTGGTCTGAAGTTTGGACAGATCAGAGTCTGCCTTATCTACGGCTTCGTCGAGGATTTTCATCTCTTTCTTGACAACTTCGGCCATGGCTTCGGCTTGCTGTTTGGCACTCAGCGCTCCTCTAGCCAGATCTTCGCGGTCTTTAGACAAAGCAAGCTCAGCCTTGGCTTCCCATTCATTAGCGCGGGAGGAATATTCCTCGGCTTTGCGGGAAAGCTCCTTGCGCTCGGCAATGTTACGAGCGGCGTCTGTGCGTACCTCAATTAATGTGTCTTCCATCTCTTGGATGATTAAGCGCGCGATCTTTTCCGGATCTTCGGCTTTGTCAATCATCGCATTCAGGTTTGAATTGATGATGTCACCCATGCGTGAAAAAATTCCCATTTTCGTCTCCTAAAACTAAGTTCTCGGGCCAGACGGCCCAAATGTGGGGTTGGGGTTAAAAGTTGCGGTTTAAGCGAAAACCGCGGCAATGATGAAACCGGCAATAAAGAAATACCATGTTTCGGCTTTGCGGCTCGTCAGGTAGCGGACGAAGCGGGCGCCTTTACGTTGCCAGCTTTCGCCTTCGTGACGATAATTGTCTGTTCTATAGTCGTTCATTGTGTATTCCTTTCGGTTTGCAGTTGCAGATGAGCAGGCTCTTTCAGAGCCGCTCTAAAATCCGAAACCGACAACGCGGCTACCGATATTGCGGTGGCTCATAACCGCACTGTAACGGCGTGATCGGCTATTACGGGCGGGGGCAGAAGACATCGCCATGGCGGCGTCTGGTGACTCAGAAGCTGTGTCTATGTCTAAAGTACGGAAGGTCATCTTTCTCTCTCTTTCAGTTTTGACCTCGGGTTTGAGGTTTTTCGTTTGCGACGATGAATGCCGCCGACACACATAATATGGACAGTCTGCGAGACTTTGTCGAATATTTTTAAGTCATTGAAATAATTGAATAATTTATTTTACCGAGCTTAGCTTAGGATAATATTTAGTTTAATATACTACTTTTTAGTCTATTGATTTAGTATATTTTACTATTATAATAGGTGTATGAGCGCGATTTCTCAGCAACCTATTGGCCGGTCGGCTATATTTTACGCCCTTTTGGATAAAGTGTCGGACGCCGCAGCCCTAGAAAAACCAGTTCTGATCATGGGCGAGCGGGGAACGGGAAAGGAATTGATCGCCTCACGCCTTCACTTTCTCTCTCCGAGATGGGAACAGCCCTATATAAGAGTCAATTGCGCTGCCTTTAGCGACGATATGCTGGACAAAGAGCTGTTCGGCCAGTCGTTTCTGGACGGACGCGAGGAGACGAATGGCCGTTTTTACGCCGCCGACACCGGAACTCTTTTTCTGGACAATATAGATCAGACAGGCTTGCGGCTTCAGGAAAAACTGCTGCGGGCCATCGAATATGGACAGTTCGAGGCCGGACTGGAGTCGGAAAGCCAGCAAGTGGATGTTCGCATCTTGTCCGCCAGCGGCCAGGATTTACGTAATTGCGTTCATGAGGGAACATTTCAGTCAGATCTACTGGACCGATTGGCGTTTGACGTTGTTCACCTGCCGCCCCTGCGAATCCGGCCGGAGGATGTGCAACCTCTCTCCGATTTATTTGGCAAGCGTATGACTCTTGAGCTAGGCGCCGAGCGATTTCCTGGCTTTACGCCGGAAGCCATGAGCGTGATGGAAAGCCAGTCGTGGCCAGGAAATGTGCGCGAATTGAAAAACGTGGTTGAGCGCAGCGTTGCGGCGAGCTTTCTAAAGGACGAAAGCTTAAGCCGTCCTATTCCAACTTTGCAGCTAGACCCTTTTGCAGGACCTGATTGGGCAAAATCAAACCCAATAGATGGTAACGTTAGTCCAAAAATTGAGCGTCAAAGCAAGAGCCTCCATGAATCAAGCCCTGATGCAAGTTTTGAGGAACGCGTTTTGGTTTTCGAAAGACGTTTAATTGACGAAGCCATGACGGCGAATGATCACCATCAAGGGAAAGCCGCCAAAGATCTCGATTTGACCTATCACCAATTCCGAGGGCTTTTACGAAAGCATGGGCTTCGCAAATAGCGTGAACACATCAAAACAGTGCTTCAGGCTTGCTTTTGAGGGGCGAAACAAGACATTCAACCCTATGCCTCAACATAATGACCTCCTTATCGCTATTCGCCAGATAACCCGCGCTATTGATTTGAGCTCCAAACGCTTAGTCAAACTTGCAGGTCTGACAGCTCCACAATTCCTTGTCCTGCAGACTTTATCATTGGATGAGCCGTGCAAACCCTCTGATATTGCCAAACAGGTGTTTCTCTCTCAGGCGACCGTCAGCTCTATTGTGGACAGGCTGATAAAAGCTAAATTTGTGCGGCGAGAGAAAAGCGAAGCAGATGGGCGCGTGATAAATATTTATCTGACAGAGAAGGGGCAAAACCGCTTAAAGGCGGCGCCTCCACTCCTTCAGGAAAGCTTCACACGCCAGTTTGAACAGCTGGAAAACTGGGAACAGTCGCTGCTACTGTCGTCATTGCAGCGACTCGCCAATATGATGAACGCCGAGAATTTCGACGCGGCACCAATTCTGGAAGTCGGCGACCTCACCAAAGACGCTTAAGAGAACTACTCCTGCGTCACATCAATGACTGAGTCGCCGTCCGGCGTATCCCATTGAAGATGATGCTCTTCCAGTCGGACCAGATTATCCTTACCGACAATCGTCCCGCGGGTTTTATAACCTAAGAGCTGCTCTGGCGGCATATTCATATTCCGGGTCAAAACCATTGTCTCTTCAGAGGAGAAGTTGCTCAAACCTCGTGCGATCTCTTCCCCGTCCTCGCTGTAAATATGAATAACATCGCCTTTGACATAAGGACCTTGAATAGATTTGACGTGCTCGCGGAGAATAGAGACCTTTTCTTTGTCAAATGCCTCAACAATATCTGAAGAAATGACAATGCTCCCGGCCATCTGCAATCGGTCAGTCAACCAGGCCGCCCAGGCCGAGGCGGGCTCTGTATGGGCCAGACAACGTGTATGCTTCCGTTCATTGAACAAAACAGAAGAGACCGGGCTTTCATGCTCGCCATTCGCAATAAGGGTAACACATCCGGCGTTTTGCGCCATATTTGCAGCCTGCATCTTGGTCAACATACCGCCAGAGCCCAGATCGCTGGTTCCGGTTGTAACCGCCAGATACTGACTTACGTCTTCAACTTCCTCGACAAGTTTAGCGCCCGGCTCTTCCGGGTTTTTGTCGTAAAGGCCATCAATACAGGTCAGAATGACCAAATGGTCGGCCTGCACCATCTGAGCGACTTTCGCGGCCAGACGATCATTGTCTCCCACGCGAATTTCTTCAGTTGTGATTGAGTCATTCTCATTCACGATCGGAATGACGTCTGCATCAAGGAGGCGGTCAATTGTATTCTTCGTATTTAAGAAGCGCTTGCGCTCTTCCATATCGCGCAATGTGACAAGGACTTGTGCAATATCGAAACTATATTCTGTGCCGACTTGCTTATAAGCATTCAGCAAAAGCGGCATCCCGCAGGCTGCGGCCGCCTGTTTATCACGTAGACCCGCTGTCTCGGGCGTTTCGCCAATCATTTTCAACCCCAGGGCCACGGACCCCGAAGAACAGAGGATAATGTCATAACCCTGCTCACGTAATTTCCGGAAATCCTCTAAAAGCCTTTGAATGAAAGCCCAGCGGGGCGTTAAAAGGTCCGGATTGGCCAACAGGCTTGACCCGACTTTAACAACAATACGTTTACTAATGGGCAAAAAAGCCTCCTTATTTTCAGAGCGCGGCCTATTTTTGGCGCGCAAAGCGTGAAATAGTTTGAACACAAATGATTTTGTGCGTGAATTTCAGCGCCAAACGCCTAATTTGAAGAATTAATTCCCTTCATTTACAGCGAATGACGTATATTTTGTTTGAATACAAATAATATCGTCCCTATATAATTTCAATGGCTATCAAACAAACATCTCATAAAGTTTTAATGGTGGGTTGCGGCAAAATGGGCGGCGCCTTGCTCGAACAATGGATTACCTCGGATCGACTCGATTTCTCGGTGGTAGACCCTATGGCAGAAAGCCTGCCGGATGGAGCGCGACTTCTAAAAGAGCCGCAAGCTCTAAAGAATGAAATGTTCGATTTGATCATCGTCGCCATTAAACCACAATTAATTGAAAAAGTCCTCCCCACTTATTCAAAACGATTAACGGAAAACGGATTGGTCTTGTCTATGGCTGCCGGTTTTTCAGGAACGCGGCTCGCTAAGGTTATGGAAACAGACCGCGTCGCCCGTATTATGCCGAATTTGCCCTCCATGATTGGCAAAGGCGTTGCCGGTCTTTACGCAACCGAGGCGGTATCCAAGCAATGGCGTGAAACCCTAGAACACATGATGGAACTAGCTGGCACGAGTGTTTGGGTCGACAGTGAAGACGGGCTTGACCGTATCACGGCTGTTGCCGGAAGCGGGCCGGGTTACGTATTTGAGTTCGCCCGCACTTATGTTGAAGCCGCTGAATCTCTTGGCTTCTCCAATGAACAGGCCCGTGATCTCGTCCTCGGGACAATTTTGGGTACCATAGAGATGGCTCAAGGGTCTGATGAGACTTTAGAAACCCTGCGCAATAACGTGACCAGTAAAAACGGAACGACAGAAGCGGGTCTGAACGCTTTGAACGAAGATGGCGTTATAACTAAGAAGTTGAAAGCAACAGTGGATGCGGCCTATAATCGGGCAGTTGAACTTCGATAGAATATCTAAATTAAGCTGACACAAAATAATTTTTAAATAGGAATTTTTTAATGACGATCACAAAGATGGACGTGACCGAACATATCAACACACTTGGTCAACAGGCGAAAAAAGCCGCCATGGCGCTTTCACTTGCCTCAACGGATCAAAAAAATACAGCTCTTAAGGAATCTGCGGCCGCGCTACGCGCCCGGATGAGTGACCTACTCGCCGCAAACAAAAAAGACGTGGATAGCGTCGCGGGCAAAAAGCCCGACTCATTTATTGACCGCCTCAAGCTCACTGAAGACCGCATAGAAGGTATCGCAAGCGCATTGGAGCAAATTGCTGAATTGCCGGATCCTGTTGGACGTAAACTTGCAAATTTTGATCGTCCAAATGGTCTGAATATTGAACGCGTCGCCGTTCCCATCGGCGTAATCGGCATGATATATGAATCCCGGCCAAATGTCGGGGCCGACGCTAGCGCGCTCTGCCTCAAATCCGGGAATGCCGTGATTTTACGCGGCGGCTCTGAAAGTCTGAATTCTACAGCTATCATTGTCGAAGCTATGCAAACTGGTTTAGCAAAGGCCGGCCTCCCTGAACATGTGGTACAAACTGTCGGCACCACAGACCGAGACGCGGTCACAGCCCTTTTACAGGCGGATGAATATGTCGATTTAGTTATACCCCGCGGCGGACGAGGCTTGGTCGAACTTGTACGGAATAAATCCAAAGTCCCGACGCTTCTGCATTTGGACGGGAATTGTCACAGCTATATTCACAAAGACGCGGATATCGAAAAAGCCATTGAAATCGTCAATAATGCCAAATTGCGCCGCACGGGCGTTTGCGGTGCGACGGAGAGCATCGTTATTGACCGCTCCATCGCTAAAGATGTTATCCCGAAACTGATCGACAAAATGCCAGGCTGTGAACTCCGCGGCGATGAAGAATCTGTCAAGATCGACTCTCGCCTCAAAGCAGCGACCGAAGAAGATTGGTCAACGGAATATCTCGATACGATCGCCTCGATAAAACTTGTAGATGATGCAAATGAAGCCATCCGCTGGGTGTCTGAGCATTCTTCGGGTCACACAGATGCGATTATCACCGAAGACAATGCGACGGCAGAGAATTTTCTTCGCGCGATAGACAGCGCGGTGGTCATGCATAACGCGTCCACACAATTCTCCGATGGCGGTGAATTCGGCATGGGCGCAGAGATCGGGATTGCGACAGGTAAAATGCACGCTCGCGGGCCTGTGGGTCTCGAGCAATTGACAAGCTTCAAATATCTTGTTCATGGTAGTGGGCAGACGCGTCCATAAGATCTTGCGATTATATCGTCCGCGCATAAATGAATTTTAGAGGCTGGGTTATTTTATATGGCAATTGAATTTTACGAGATGATCTCGCTTGGAGCCTATTTCGTCCTGATGATGGCGATCGGCCTATATGCCTATAAAAATTCAACTAGCGATGTTTCTGAATATATGCTTGGCGGGCGGAAACTCCACCCGGCCGTTGGCGCCTTGTCTGCCGGGGCCTCGGATATGAGCGGCTGGATGCTGATGGGCCTGCCCGGCGCCGTTTATGTTGGCGGTATTAGCGCGGCCTGGATCGCCGTAGGTCTGACCATCGGAGCCTATTTAAACTACAAATTCCTGGCGCCGCGTCTTCGTCTTTATACGGAAATGGCGAATGATTCGATTACCATTCCAGACTTTTTCGAAAACCGATTTGAAGACAAGTCCCATGCCCTGCGGATTATCTCGGCGCTAGTTATTGTTATTTTCTTCACGCTCTATACCTCTGCCGGCATTGTAGCGGGTGGTAAATTATTCGAGAGCGCCTTTGGCCTGAATTATTTCTACGGACTTTTCCTCACGGCCGGGGTTGTTCTTGCCTATACTGTCATTGGCGGGTTTCTGGCGGTTAGTCTGACGGACTTCGTTCAGGGCTGTATCATGTTCCTGGCCCTGATTATGGTGCCTATAATCGCCTTTTTCAGTATTGGCGGACTAAGCGGGGCGGAGGCCAGTATCGCGCAGGCAGGCCCGGCCATTAATATGGACGGCTCGTCGGGACCGGCGCGGGATCAGTTTTTCTCTTGGTGGACGGATGATATGACCTTCCTCGGCCTCATATCTCTTTTGTCCTGGGGGCTGGGATATTTCGGTCAACCGCATATTATTGTCCGGTTCATGGCCATTCGCACGGTCAAGGATATCGCCATTGCCCGCTGGATCGGCATGACGTGGATGACGATTGCGGTCATTGGCGCGGTGCTAGTCGGCTATATGGGCGTCGCTTATGTGCAGGAAAACAACCTGCAGGAAACGCTGCTTGACCCCGAGACGATTTTCATTCTGCTGAGCCAGGTGCTCTTCCACCCCCTGATTTCCGGCTTCCTGCTGGCGGCGATTTTGGCGGCGATTATGAGTACCATCTCTTCTCAGCTTCTGGTTTCGTCCAGCTCCTTGACCGAGGACCTCTACAAGACCTTTGCCCGCCGAAATGCGAGCCAAAAGGAATTGGTTCTGGTCGGACGGGTCGCAACGATCCTCGTCTCTCTCGTGGCGATTATGCTCGCCTTTGACCGCTCCAGCAATATTCTCTCCCTTGTGTCCAATGCCTGGGCCGGATTTGGCGCGGCCTTTGGCCCGGTTCTCCTTCTCAGCCTTTACTGGCGCGGCATGACCCGGGACGGCGCGCTGGCCGGGATGATTGCCGGCGCGGTGACCGTGCTGCTCTGGCTCTATCTGCCGGTCGAGATTGGCGGAGAAAGCCTGTCGGCGAACCTATATGAAATCGTGCCCGGCTTTATCATAGCGAGTGTGGCGGCGGTGCTGGTCAGTCTCTATGGCCGCGACGTCAAACCGAAAGTCGAGCTCGGCTTTATTGAGATGGAAGACACGCTTGAGGACGAATTACATCCGTCTGCCTAGCGCGCTCTCAAATTAAATTATCAAAGCCGGAGGCGAAAGCGTCCGGCTTTTTTATGGCCTGAATGTCTTTCGGACTTATTTCTCTTCCGGTTTCGGGTTTTTCAGACGCCGCTTGGTCAGATGCGAGGGCGGGCCCTTTTCGCCGCTGGCCATTTCCCCGCGCATATAGAGACGCTGCCATTTTTCGGCCACCGCCTTGCCTTCGCGTTTTTCGAGGCGGTCCAAAAACTCCGACCGCGAGCTCTGCCAATCCTTGAAATCGCGTTTGAGTTTAAAGTCCGACTCCATGTCCTTGATCCGCGGCTGAATGGACTCCAGCTCGTGATGCGGGATCAATGTGATAAAACAGAACGGCTCGCCCTTTTTAAAACTCACCTTCCCCGGCGCGGTCATTTGCCAGTTCATGGTGAAGGGATAGGGCAGCCAATCCGTCTCGACGAGGGCCGAGAGCGGCCCAATGCCGTGTTTCGGCTGATTGGGCGGCCCGCTGCAGAGCACGGCCCAGCCCGGCGGCGTGCGGAAAAGATGCCCGGTGTAAAAAGTGATAATGCCCATGGTAAAATGCGACAGCGCAAACCCCTTGATCATGTCGGGCGGCCCATTGCCCGTGACCTTGAGCGCGTCGGCGCTCGGCCCGCCATCCCATTCCAGCGTGACGTCAAACGGGCAGAGCAATTCCCACCCGGTCGAATTGGCCATGGTCAGCGGCAGGCAGCGATAGGCATGGCGATCGGGAAACCCGTCCATCCACGCCCGCCGAGACCGCCCGGCAATAATCTCGGGCGCGGGGTCCATGATCTTGTAACAATCCAGAAATAACTCGCTCATAATCCGTCCTTTTGCTTTAGATGTTATCAGACCATTTCGAGAGGGGATGTCAACCAAATCATCCGAACGCGGCTCTGCGAAGCAGAGGTAGTAAGGATGCAGGCGACTTTTCTTAATCCTTAGTTACACCGACGCAGGCGAAACCTGCCCGGTGCAAGTGCCTTAGGCTTGGCGTCTTGATCCGTAGAAGACGTTTTTCGCTGAACCGCCAAGGCACTTATACCGGGCGACCCGAGGGTCGCGTCGGTATGACAAGGGAGAGGATCGCCCACTTTTCCTGTCTTTCCGGGGCGCGAAGCGAACCCGGAAGATCGAGAGGTTGGGAGCCCTCCCCAATCGTCATTCCCTGGCTCGACCAGGGAATCCATACGATTCCTTTTCCGCTTTGGATAATTTTGCATTGGCTCTCATCGGCCCGTTTTCAAAATTAACTAACTTCACACTCGCCGCGCCTTCACCGCATGGATTCCCCGCTCGGAGGCGGGGAATGACGGAAGAGGAAGATGCAACCGCAGTGTCTGAATTGTGCATCGCCCAAGCGCCCTTTCCTACTGCCCATCGCGGGAACAGCTTTGGATCCTAACGCCCACCCCAACGCAGCTTGGGTTAGTGGGCGGCAACCTGCCACAAAAAATGTAGGACAGCCCGCGGGGTCGGCCCCCTGCCGGAGACCGAAAATAGATAATGTTTCGCAAAGGCCCGAGCCCCGCGGCAGCGATTGGAACCGGAACGGCCTCTTACATGGCTCCCACAGTCACGCCGGGAGGAAGCCGTTTGCAGCTTCTGGGCGCGGTAGGCAGGCTAACGCGTTCTCGGTGGCCCGGCACAGTCCGCCCGCGTCAACAGGCAGATGCTCAACCTCGCCGTCCCCCGAACCAGTGATGACGTCTCACCTGTCCTGCGCCCGAAGGAACAATTTTAGTTTGGCCGAGACAGACATCGATAAAATCGATGTCCGGCCCGAACCAAAATTGCAAAGCCGAAGCCCAAAAACTTGGAGAGCTTCGTCAATTACAACTCTCTGAATATAGAGGCAAAATAGAAAGTGAGGATTAGAATTTTGAGTTTCTTTTCGAAACAGGGGGGTTATCAGAATCTAAAGCGGGAATAATCCTCAAACCGCACGTTAGCCAAGTAAATAGACTTATCGCCAGCATCTCATTTCTTAGTCTTTCCCGCGGCACTTATGATTTTAGAGTATGTGACTTCTTGATAATCTGGATAAATGCCTAAGACCGCATCTCTACTCATCTCTCGTGTTCCTTCGCCACAAGTAAAGCATCGTATGCTAAATCCGTCTCCAGCCATCTGACCAATTTCATTGGTTTCAACAGAATCATCGGTAATGGGACCCTTAATGCAAAATAGTTCAGCTGCTTCACAAATCACAGCTAGGTAAAACGGGGGAATTTGACGTTTAGGCAAAACTGGCTCCAATAAAGTTAATTGTTAAGTTGATTTTCTACTGTGGCTAAATCTGATTTCGTTTGTTCAACAATAAGGGCCACACATTTATCGCAATGAACTGGTTTTGCAGTGAACCCATTTCTTAATTTTGGTATTTTAAAACAATGTCCACCTTTCGGTATTGGTTCCTTGCATCGTGTACAGGCCGTTGTTTTACCGCAAATATGTCTACTAGGTTTGCCTGTGGACATTGACATAAATGACGGTGTTTTGCCTTTCGGTTTAGCCATTTAACAGTCCTTTGAATCTCGTCGTTAATTGGTTTAGTATTTCCTCAAGAGAACTCGTCGCATTTTCAAACTCTTCGGTACTCCAATCCTTGCGCGGTTTGGGGTTTCGCTTTTTTACCTCCTTGTTTATCAGGGCGATACTGGCAATAAAGTTGTTAGAAGCGGGCACCCCAAGCTTTACCAGGTCACGCCCAGATCGGGTTACGTCCAATCGATTATTTAATATGTTTGCTGCCCGATTGACTTGTTGGTTAAGGCCTTTTTTTCTCATTTCCCATTCGCGCTGTGGGAGAACTTGATATGGTTGAGCAGCTGGAGAAGTTTTTCGATTATCTGGCCTATCGATTAGGAGCTCATTGGCTTTGTCAGGGTCCAACCCTAATGACTCAAGCTTTTCCCTAAGTTCTTGGATGATGTCTTTATCTTCGTCTGAAGTAAAATTCTCTTCAATCAATGAGCCGACAATCTCATAATTTACAACACCAGGTTCGGAGATTTTCATTCTGGCTGAACCATCAAGCACATCATTAGGTAAGGGAGGCTCTTTTCCACTAATCAACTCGTCCCAGAATTTTTTATCATCACTTTCAAATAAATGAAATTCTTTAAGGCGTTCATCTAAGTTCATTCCAGCATGAGTAACAACGTGCCCATAATTATCAGGATGCCCGGGAACATTTTGAACAATAACCCGCAAAACCCTGCCCACAAATTGAATGTAAGGTGCCAATGTTCTGAACGGACGGAATATCGCCGCGACACTAAGTTTTGGATGATCAAACCCTTCACCTAACATTTGAACCTGAACTATGCAGTCCAACTCGCCACTTTTTAGCTTACGTTTAACCGCAGCCTTTTTGTCTTCGTCCATTGCGCTGAATATCAAATCAGTTTTGAATCCTCGAGCGTTATATAGAGCTGTAATTTTTTTTGCATGATCCACACTGCACGCAACAGCAATCAACTGGTGCGCCGTACCTGTCTCGCGCAACTGTTCCAACTTTTGCAAGCTATTATCCACGATTGTCTGATTGCAAGGCTCTGAAAGAGCTACGCCACGGCTGAACCAATCCTTTTCTTTCATCTTGAGCACGGCTTCCAACGAATATACTTTAGTCTCACCCTTGACGGTAAACTCTAATTCACTTGGTGCTGCATATGAGGCCGTTATTCGTTTGATGTATCCCTTCTGTGTCGCCTTTTTAAACGGATACCTGTAGATAAGTTCCCCATCAATTTCTTGTCCATCCCCTCGAAAAGGGGTGGCTGTCATATTTAAAACTTTTGCATCGGAGAAATGGTTTAACACCTGCTTCCAGCTTTTTGCTGGTGCATGATGAGCTTCATCTACAATAATTAGATCAAAAAAGTCTTTTGGAAATTTACGTAGCCATTTGTCTGGATTTGTAGATAATTGCTGAACGTTGGAAATAATAATGTGGGACTTTTCACATACTGTGATGTTTCCGGTGTCTAGGGTTGTCGCAAAGGGCCCACCAATCATTACCTCATCAGTTAAAACGCCACGTTTGCGCCAGAAACATTTTTGCCTGTTGGTAACATCAAAGGACTCAAACAGGCCTTCTTTGATGGTCAAATTGGGTGCAACTATTAAAACTCGACCTTCTGCTATACCGAATGGAATTATGGCAGCTATTCCGGATTTTCCGCATCCGACAGGTATTTGAATAACAGCTGTTTTCCCGCCAGCACGAAAGTATTCATAAGCTTTCAAATAAGCCTCAATCTGAGGCTCACGTAATTGCAAATTTTCATCGATATGGGCTGGAGATTTAGTAAAAAATTCTTCCAAGGGAATGTTTGACCGCACCCAAGCATCCAGGTCATTGCGATTAAATAGCCATTTCGTACCGATTTTATTGGATGGTATACGTCCCTCTCTGGCCAACTCATAGAGGGCAGTCTTCCCCATCTGTAAATATTGAGTGGTTTCATCCACGGACATCCATTCTTGGGTCATAACTCACCTTTATACCATCATATACTGTCATTTGCTATCATACGGCATCGATATATGCAAGGTGTTTGATAGGCGTTACTCTGCGTTTGATGTACCGCGCCTAATTATCCGATTATAGTTTGAAAATATTCCCAATGTTTCTTTAGCACCCCTACTCCCGCCTAAGCACCCCTTCCGTCACCGCGCTGCCGACCTTTCCCGCCTTGAACCGCGCTTTCACGTCCGCCGCGTCATAGACCCTCTCGACCCAGTCCATGAAGTCTATCGGGGTGTGGGCGTTATAGGTCAGATACTCCTCAAAGAAGAAGTCGAGCATGCCTGTCTTGCCCTGTTTGATATGGCCGTATTTCAGGTCGAGCTGGTGGACGGCCTCGGCGATAGTGTCGCCCATGACGAAGTGGCGGTAGAGGACGGCCATCATCCCCGCGCGGTCGGCGCCGGATTTACAGTGCATGAGGGCGGGGTAGTCTATGCGCTTAAACAGGTCGCGCGCGCCTTTAAGCCGGGTGACGCTATGGACGTCGCGGCTATACATACGAAAATCGATGAGGCGGATGCCGTGTTTTTCGCAGGCTTCGCGTTCCAGCCAATAAAAGCCTTTCGGGCTTTCCCCGCGCAGGTTGATAATGGTTTTTATCCCCATCTCGGCGAGCTTGGCCACGCGCTTGGCATTTGGCTGCACGGCGCGGTGCATGCCGCCGCCGATATGATGGTGGTTATGGAGCCAGAGCCGCAGAAATCCGTGATCGCCCCAGAGCGCTTCGCGATTAGCGCGTTTTCTGTCAGCCCGATTGTTGAGATTTAACGCCATATGACCTAAGCCGAAAAAGAAAACGATATGTCGCACTTAACAGGAGGGATGCGCGTGTTCAAACGCTTGATGCGCTCATCAGCGATGGCGACTGTCATTGGATGGTTGGTCGCGGCCTATATGGTGGTCGTAAAATACACCACAAGGTGGGAGGTGGAGCACGCCGAACGCGCCGAGCCGATCATTGCGGGCGGGGAAGGCTTGATCGCGCTGACCTGGCATTCGCGGTTTCTGATGCTCAATTCGGCGTGGAAACGATCCTACGCTTTGCCGCATGTTCTAATTTCGCGCTCTCGCGACGGGGCGATTGTGGCGCAGACCTGCCGGTTTCTGGGGCTACGCTCTATTCGCGGCTCGACGAAAAAGGCCGGGAGCGACCGCGCAAAAGGCGGCGCGCAGGCCAGCCGCGATATTCTCAGTGCGATAGAGCGCGGCGGCTGTATCGTCATTACGCCGGACGGGCCGCGCGGGCCGCGGCAAAGGCTCGGCGCGGGGCCGCTGCGTCTGGCCAAAATGACGGGCGCGCCGATATTGCCGTGCCTGTTCGCCGTGAAATCCCGCAAGCAATTTGACAGCTGGGACCGCTTTGTCCTGCCTCTGCCGTTCGGGCGGGGCAAGATTGTCTGGGGCAGCCCTGTGACGGTGGGCGCGGACGCCGATGAAGCCGAGATAGAGCGCCTTCGCCTCGGCATAGAGACAGAAATGAACCAGCTTCTCGCCGGGGCGGATCGTGATTTGGGGCACATGCCTGTGGAGCCTGCATAATGACGGCGCGGCTTTATGCGCTGTTGATGCGGGGGCTGTCGCTCTTCCTGCCGCTCTGGCTTCGCCGCCGCGCGCGGGCGGGCAAGGAAGACGCAAGGCGCCTGTCGGAGCGCTATGGCCGGACGGAGCGAAAGCGCCCCAAAGGGAAGCTCATCTGGATGCACGGCGCGTCTGTCGGCGAGACGACGATGATGCTGCCTTTGATCCACCGCCTGCTCGAGACGCCGGGGCGGTCCGTCTTGGTGACCAGCGGGACGGTGACCTCTGCCGAACTCATGGCAAAGAAACTGCCCAAGCGGGCCTTTCATCAATATGTGCCCTTCGACGCGCCGCAAATGGTGGCGCGGTTCCTGGCACATTGGCGGCCCGACCTGGCCGTCTGGGCGGAGTCGGAAATCTGGCCGAACCTCGTCCTGCAAACGGATAAGGCGGGCATTCCCATGGCGCTCATCAATGGGCGGATGGGGGCGCATTCGATTGAGGGCTGGGCGAAGCGGGAGACGTTTGCGAAGCAGGTCTTTGGATGTTTCGACCGAATTCTCCCCGCAGACGCGCAAACCGCGCAAGGGCTATCGCAATTTGTGGACGCGCCTCTCTCTTCTGTCGGCAATCTGAAATATGACGCGCCGACGCTAAGCTTTAACGCGGCGGAGCGCGGCGCGCTCAAGTCACATATCGGAGACCGCCCGGTCTGGGTCGCGGCGAGCGTCCACGCCGAAGAAATGGACGTCTTCATCGACGCGCAGAAAGAGATCGGCAAAGACGCGCTCCTCGTCCTCGTCCCGCGCCATCCGGGCGACGCGGCGTCGCGCATGCTGCTCGGCGCGCATCCAAGCTTGAGCTTTGCGCAGCGCTCAAAGCCGCAAACACCGACCGCCGAAACAGATATCTATCTCTGCGATACGCTGGGCGAGATGGGGCTGGCTTATGCGTTGGGCGACGTCGCGGTTGTCGGCGGATCCTTTTCGCCGGAGCTGATGGGGCATAATCCGCTGGAACCTGTCAGGCTGTCCGTCCCGACCCTGACAGGACCGCATTACACAAGTTTCGAAGAAGTCTATGCGCCTTATCTTCAGGCCGGGGCGATTAAAGTGGTTGAAGACGGGGGCCACCTTGCCCAAATAGTCAAAACCATGTTGACCGACACACAAACACGTACAGAAATGACCAAGCGGGCCAGCGCGATTGCCGCGAAAATGTCCGGCAGTCTGGACATCACCCACCGCGCGCTTGAGGAGCTGCTCTGATGCAGCCGCCGGATTTCTGGAACCACCGTCATGGACGCGACGCCGCCCCGCTGATCCGCACGCTGCTCTCGCCCCTGTCCTGGCTGTATACCAAAGGCGTGAGGCGGCGGTTCAAAACCACGCAGAGCTATGATGTCGGCATCCCCGTTATCTGCGTCGGTAACGCCACGATGGGCGGAACGGGCAAGACGCCGGTCGTGATTTACCTACTCCAGAGTCTGCGCCGAATGCAGCTCAATGCGGTGGGGCTGACGCGCGGATATGGCGGGCAGCTGAAAGGCCCCATCCCCGTGCATGAACGCCACACTTCCAAAGATGTTGGCGACGAACCGCTTTTGCTCGCCCGTCACGGTCCCGTCTGGGTATCCGAAGGCCGCGATGACGGCGCCAGAGCGGCGCGAAGTCACGGCGCGCAATTAATTGTCATGGATGACGGCCACCAAAACCCGCAGCTTACAAAAACGCTTTCCCTGTTAGTTGTCGATGCAGAAACCGGATTTGGCAATGGCTGCGTCTTTCCCGCCGGGCCCTTGCGCGAGCCCCTGAAAGACGCCCTCGCGCGAACCGATGCGGTTATCTTGATGAAGCCGACCCCGGATTACGAAATAGACGATCATTTGGCCAAACAGCTTGAAGGTCAGGTCGTGATACCGGCCTATCTCGCTCCGCAAAGTGAACCCCCTCGTGGTAAACTTTACGCCTTTGCGGGAATAGGACGGCCAAATAAATTTTTCGACGCGCTGCGACGGCATGGCGGGGAAATTGTCGAAGAAGTGCCTTTCGCCGACCATCATCCCTATGACGACGCCGATATTGAAAGTCTCTTTCTGCTCGCGAGCGAATATGACGCCTCATTGGTGACGACAGAAAAAGATCATGTCCGCCTGCCCCAAGGCTACCGCAAAGGCATTCACGCCTGGCCCGTCAAAGTGGTCTTTGAAGACGAACTTACTATTCGCCGATTGCTCCACCCTATCATCCGGGCCACAACTTGATGCCCGTCTCGTTCGGGCAAAAACTGGCGTGGCGTCTCGAAGCCCTTGCCTATGACGTGGTCAGCTTTTTTCTGAATTTATTTCCGTTCTCCTGGATTTCGAAGGCAGGCGGATGGAGTGTCAGAAAAATCGGGCCGCTCACCTCGAAACAGAAAATTGCCAAGACGGGCCTTCAAATCGCTTTCCCGGATATGCCGGATGAGGAATTAAATAAGCTGCTCCGAGATCAATGGGACAATGTTGGGCGCACATTTGCCGAATTCCCGCTTCTCCACCGCATACAGGCTTTTGACGGCTCTCGCGTTATGGTGGAGGGTCTGGACATTTTCAAGGCCAATGCCCCGGCGATTATTGTGACAGGACATTTCGCAAATTGGGAAGTTATGGCGACCGTTCTGACGCAATCCGGACTGCCCGTGCGGATCACCTATCGCAAGATAAATAACCCCCATATTGACCGACGCGTTCGCGAAAAACGCGAAGCTTATGGCACAAAATTCCTGGTCCAGAAATCCACTCACAAAGGCGGCCGGGAATTATTTGAAGCGCTCAATAACGGCGAGAGCATCGCGATTTTAAACGATCAAAAATTCAATACAGGATTGTCCATTCCTTTTTTTGGGACGGAGGCCATGACCGCGCAGGGGGCAACGCGGCTCGCTCTTAAAACCGGGCGCCCGCTCCTGCCTATGGCGGTGACGCGAGACGGATCGGATTTCACGGTAACTTTTTATTCTCCGATAGAGTTGACGAAGACAGGCGATAAAGACAATGATGTAAAAAAAGGCGTGACGAGGGTAACAAAGTTTATTGAAGACCGCGTCCGCGAGAAACCCGCTCAGTGGTTTTGGGTGCACAGACGTTGGCCAAAAAAACATTATCGGCCAAAGACATAAATTCCGGGGGGAAATAAAAATGCGTCATTATTTAATACCGCTTGCGGTTCTGCTGGCAGGATGCGGCGCCAAGGCGCAAGATCAAGACCAGGAAAGATCTGAAAATTCGGCCTCGAATGACAGCGCTGTCTTATTTGCCGATGCCAATCCGATTTACGTCAATCAACACGGATTTTCACCTGAGAGCCATAAGCTCGCCTTTTATCGGGGCGAATTGGACAGCCCGGCGACCTGGTCACTTCATAACGAAAACGGGGATGTTGTGCTGGACGGCGTGACCGAGCCTGTCGGCTACTCCGAAACGGCGCAGCAACATCTGAATAAAATTGATTTTTCTGACTTCGATACGCCCGGGGACGGATATTATCTGACCGTCCGAGGCACAAATAGTCCCTACTTCGACATAGCGAGAGACCTTTATAAATCCCTCAAATATGACGCGCTCGCCTATTTCTATCATGCCCGCGCTGGCGTTCCAATTGAGACGCCTTATGTAAGCGCCGAACATGCCCGCCCCGCCGGACATACCAATGAAGTCGTGACCTGTTTCAAGGGCGAAGACCTCTGGGGGACGAAGTGGCCGGGATGTGAATATGAATTGGACGTGACGGGCGGGTGGTATGATGCGGGCGATCACGGCAAATATGTCGTCAATGCCGGCATTTCGACCTGGACCCTTCTCAATGCCTATGAGCAATTCGGCGAGAGTTTTACCGATGGGAAAGTCAATATTCCCGAAGCCGGAAACGGCGTGAACGACCTGCTCGACGAGGCGCGATATAACATCGAATGGATGCTTTCCATGCAGGTGCCGGACGGCACAACAATGAAGTTGCCGGTAGGCAAGCAAGAGTCAGGTAAGTCGTTAGAGCTGACTGAAGTGGACGCGTCAGGCATGGCGCATCACAAAGTTCATGATGAAACTTGGACAGGCAATATCATGCCGCATGAGGATGAGGAAACCCGCTATCTCTATCCGCCAAGTACGGGGGCGACATTGAACCTCGCGGCAATTGGCGCGCAATGCGCACGAATTTGGCGTGAGATTGATCCTGAGTTTTCGGAGCGGTGTTTTGAAAGTGCAACGAAAGCCCTTAACGCAACTCAAGAAAGCCCAGATATTTACGGGTATAATAATTTCGACGGGGGCGGACCTTACGGGGACGGTGACTTCCTAGACGAGAAAAAATGGGCCCTGTACGAGTATAATCTTACTAATCAAGTTCTTGGGGCTGGCTCGGAAGCTGTTCTACCTGCGCCAAGTAATAATCTGTCAGCTCCAGGGTTTAACAATACAGAGCTGTTAGCTTTACTTTCGACTCGTCAAACCAATCCTATTTCTGAAGATACAATAATCTCTTCGGCTGATAATTTCCTGTTAGACACAGCGCAAGAAAAACTCCACTTCCCCTATTATTCGGAAAGATATCATTGGGGCAGTAATTCCGCGCTGACCAATCGCGCTATTGTTCTCGGCACAGCCTATCAATTGACGGGTGAACAAAAATATCGCGACGGCGTCGTCGATTTGATGGATTACCTGCTGGGGCGAAACCCGACGGGCTATAGCTATATCACGGGCTATGGCGATAAACCTTACAAGAACCCGCATCACCGGTTCTGGGCGAAGTCGCAAATCGGGGACCGTCCTGAGCCGCCCGCAGGCGTTCTCTCCGGCGGGCCCAACAACACGAATATGAGCGACCCGGTGGCGGAAAAATTAAAAGGCAAATGCGCCGCCCAGACCTGCTATGTCGATGACCACGGCGCGTGGACATTGAACGAGGTCACAATTAACTGGAATGCGCCTTTAGTCTGGATGGCAGCATTTTTGGATGCGACGGAGCCATAGTCCGGTCAGCATTTTATCTGGGGGATGAAATGCAGGATTATGGCGAAGTCGCCCGGCGTCGGAGACGACGGGTTTCACCCTCTCCCGTCATTACCCGGATTAAGCCGTCTTCCGGCCTTTCGTCGCGTCCCATTGATCGAATTCGTGAGCAATGCAGCGTTCAATTAATTTGCGCCAGACGGGTTCTGCAATATCGGCGGAGAGGCCTCGTTCTTTGGCTTCCACCAGGACTTTGGCGACAACGTCTTCAATCCGTTCTTCGTCATAGACGGCGTCGCGGCTCTTCTTGATGCGGGCGGCGGCGTGCATATAGCCTTGGCGAATGACCAGAAGGCGGACGATTTCGCGGTCCAGACTGTCCACGCCCTTGCGGACATCCGTCATGGTCTGGCATTCATCAGGGAGCGGCGCGGCCGGATGGGGATCAGATTTTATCGGCGACATAATCAATCAGCTTTCTGAAGGCCATTCCGTGAGAAGTTCCGGATCGAGATTACGATTGCGCCATTTCAAACGCCAGCATAAATGCGGCCCGGTTGAGCGGCCTTTTGTCCCGACGGTCGCCACTTGTTCGCCTTGCTTCACATGCTGTCCGTCTTCGACGACGATATCTTCCATATGAAGATAATAGCTGATGAGGCCCTGGCCGTGATCAATCAGCAGGAGCGAGCCTTCAAAATACATGTCCTCGTCGGCCATGGAGACGATGCCGTCCGCGGGCGCGACAATGGGCGTGCCTTTCGGCGCGGCGAGGTCGACGCCGTAATGCGGCTTTTTGGGTACGCCATTTAGAATACGCTGCGCGCCGAAATTAGTGGTTTTGATATAATCGGCCTGGATCGGATAGATAAATCCATCTTTAAATCCGACTTCCTCTTGGCGGGAAGCAAAACCGATTTTTTTACGGGCGGTGGCGGCGCGGATACGTTTTAATTCTTCTTCGGTATATTCATTGACCATATTGGACGGCAGGCCGTCAATTTTCGAGGTATCATAGTCGCGGGGAGACAGATCGAAACTGACCCGTTTACCTGCATATTCGACGAAATTATCGCTCTCGTCTCGGTCAAAGCCAACAAACAGAACGCCGTTGTCGTCCGCGTTTTCGAAATAGAAATCGTCTTTGCCGCGCGCGATTTTGACTTTCGCATTTGGCTCGGTGCGGCAGACAATAAGTCCGCCCTGCTGCGCCATGCCGGAGCAGGCGATAGGGGGAGTTTGGGGTGTGGAGGTTTGGGCGGAAACAGGAGTTGAGACCATAAGAGCTGCAATTACAAAAATCATCAATATGTTCTTCTCCCCGCCTGCGGGGGGAAGTGGCTGGAGCGAAGCGGAAGTCGATGGGGGGAGATTTTCAAATGAAGAGCCAAAACGAGAGTTGCCCCCCATCCCCTGCTTTGCAGGGACTTCCCCCCGCAAGCGGGGAGAAGAGAGCCGTGAACGTCTTAGCAATTTCATCCCCATCACGCATTCGCCTTTTTATGGGCTTCGAGACTTGCGGCCGCGTCTTTATAGGCTTCCTGACGGTCATCATTCCAGTAATGCAGGCGCTCCAACGGGATTTTCTCGCCCGTAACCGCGCAGACGACAAAGGCGCCCGGCTTCAGAATGGTGAAATCTGACGCGCCGTAATGGAGCTGCGCTTCGCCTTGGTTTTGGAAAAAACTATTCATGAGAGCGCTATAACGGGTTGCGCCGCGAAAGCGAAGAGGGAATGGCGGTTAGAATAGGTCGCCTTGCGGGGTTTCAGGCTTCGGCGTTTTAGAGGGCTTTTTCGGTTTAGCTTTCAGAGTCGTTCCACCTGCAATCACGGCGGCTCTCTCGCCGTCTGCAAAGGTGAGGCTCACGCCTTGCCCGGCGCTGACGGCATCTTTGCTGCGCACCACGTGACCTTTATCGTCCTGCACCAAAGCGTAGCCACGATCCAGCACACCTTGATAGCTGTAGGCGTCGAGGAGTTTCGCGGCGCGGTCGAGGCGGTTTGATTGCGACTCCAATTGGCGTCTTATGGCTTGCTCCGCCGATTTTTCCATCCGGATGATTGTTTCCCCCTGGCGGGTCAGCGTTTCCTTGGCGCGGGAATGAGTAAAGCGCATGGCCGCCCGGAGCGCTTTGTCGCGTTCGGCGAGGCGTTCGGCGGCGCGGGAGAGAATCTGCGTCATGCTCGGCAGGCGCTGCAAGGCGAGCGCGTTTTTCTGCGGCTCGTAAAGGCGCTGCGGGGACGGCAGGCGCGCTGCGGCCAGATCGAGCCTTTGTTGCGCAGGGGCGAGGACCGTATCCAGTCGCGGCAAGCGGGCCGCGCGCAATCTGTTTTCACGCTCCAGGACCGAGCGTCGGAGGCCGCGCCCCAATCTCAGCCCGAAATCGGCCAGTGTTTCCAGCCAGTCCGCCATGACCGGGACGGCCACTTCAGCGGCGCCGGTCGGTGTCGGGGCGCGGTAATCGGCGACATAATCAATCAGCGTCCAATCAGTTTCATGCCCGACCGCCGAAATCAGCGGAATGGTGGAGCTGGCCGCCGCCCGCGCGACAATTTCTTCGTTGAAACACCAGAGGTCTTCCATGGAGCCGCCGCCGCGCGCGACGATCAGAACGTCAGGTTTCGGAAAGCCCTCTGCATGGTTGAAGCCTGTAATGGCCGAGGCAATCTGCTCGGCGGCCTTGTCGCCCTGGACGAGGACAGGCCAGACAAGGACGTGACTCGGGAAACGGTCAGAGATGCGGTGCAGAATATCCCGGATCACAGCGCCTGTTTGCGACGTCACCACCCCGATGGTTTTCGGCATGAACGGCAGCGGCACCTTTCGGCCTTCATCAAACAGGCCCTCGGCGGCGAGCGCTTTTTTACGCTTTTCATAGAGCGCCATGAGCGCGCCGGCGCCCGCCAGCTCCATTTTATCGACGATGAGCTGATAATTCGATCGGCCGGGATAGGTGGAGAGCTTGCCTTCGCAGACCACTTCCATGCCTTCTTCGGGCCGCATGGAGAGACGCCCCATGACGCCTTTCCAGATAATGGAATTAATCACCGCCTTGTCGTCTTTGACGTCGAGATAGCAATGGCCGGAGCGGGCAATGGTGACGCGCCCCAACTCCCCGCGCACGCGGACATGGCCATATTGCTCCTCAATACTACGCTTGAGCGAGAAGGCGAGTTCGGAAACGGTAAATTCGGGCGTATTGTCAGACATAATTGACGAAGGATTAGAATGGATTTGAACGAGTGTATAGGGTAGGTGACACGCGAAAAAGAGGTATCACTATGAACGTATTACTTATCGGCTCCGGCGCGCGCGAACATGCTCTGGCCTGGAAACTGGCGCAAAGCCCCCTTGTGACCGAGCTGACCTGCGCGCCCGGAAATGCGGGTATTGCCGAGGTCGCCAATATTGTCGATATTGCCGCCGATGATGTGACGGGACTGCTCGCGCTTATCCAGCGGGACGGATATGATTTCGTCGTCGTCGGCCCTGAGCAGCCTCTCGCGCTTGGCCTTGTCGACGCCCTACAGGCGCGCGGCGTCAAAGTCTTTGGCCCGACCCAGGCGGCGGCGCAGCTCGAATCCTCCAAATCCTTCACCAAGGAATTTTGCAAGCGCTATAATATCCCCACGGCGGATTACGGCGTCTTTACGGATCTGGCGGAAGCGAAAGCGTATCTTCAAACCATGTCTGCGCCTTACGTTCTCAAAGCGGACGGCCTCGCGGCCGGTAAAGGCGTGGTCATTCCCGAAACCCTGAAAGACGCGGAAGCCGAGCTGGAAGAGTTTTTCTCCGGCAAATTCGGCGACGCCTCAAACAAGGTCGTGATCGAAGAATTCATGACAGGACAGGAGGCAAGCTTCTTTGCCATTTCCGACGGCAAAAACGCCCTGCCCCTGATAGCGGCGCAAGATCACAAACGCGCGTTTGACGGCGACAAGGGGCCGAATACGGGCGGAATGGGGGCTTACTCCCCGGCCCCGGTCTTTGATGACGCGGCGCTGAAAACCGTGATGGAAAAAATTATCCAGCCCACGGTTCGCGGCATGGCCAAGGACGGCAACCCCTTTGTCGGCGTATTGTTTGCCGGATTGATGATGACCCCGGACGGGCCGAAACTGATTGAATATAATGCCCGTTTCGGAGACCCCGAATGTCAGGTCATGATGCGCCGCCTGCAAAGCGATTTGATGGAAATTTTCATCGCGGCGGAAAACGGCACGCTAGACACGCTCGAGGCGCCGATATGGTTTGACGCGCCCGTCGTCAATGTCGTCCTGGCCGCCAAAGGCTATCCCGGAAAATATAATAAAGGCACGCCGATTAACGGACTGGAAGACGCGAATGAAACGGACGGCGTCGTCATCTTTCACGCCGGCACGAAACGCGACGGCGCGCAGTTGCAGGCGGCAGGCGGACGCGTCCTCTCTGTCACGGCCCAGGCCCCCACTCTGAAAGAGGCGGTGGATAAAGCCTATGACGTCATTGATACGAAAATTGACTGGGAAGACGGCTTTTGTCGGAGGGATATTGCGTATCGGGCGTTATAGGAAGTTATCTGTTCGCTGATTGCTGATTGCGAAGGGATGAGGCCTTAGGCTATCATCCGCAATGGGGGCAAAGGAGACATTAAAACTTCGACTTTCATGGTCGGTAGACTTGCTAAAATTTATGAATGATGCACTCATTCGAATCATGCAAAGTAATTCACAACTAAGCTAAAAGGCTTAAGGCATTGCTCGAAGAGGGCCGATAAACAATGAGCTCGCAGATCAAAGTATCTAGCAATAACGCGCTTGTAGTTCGCCTTTTGGCGCAGGCAAAAATTGCATTAATGCAAGGGTTACTTGTTCACTGGATTACTGAGATTTCTTGGAAAGACAAAGACCAAGTTATTTTTGCTCTCATTCAATTGGAAAAAGAGGGATTGAATGTTGCATCTGAATTCATAACTAATCCTCTCACTAGTAGTTCAGAGAACGGATTTTTTCGTACTCAAGAAATAGTTGCAAGTTGGATGCCTCTATCAATTGCAAATATTTTTGAACTAGCCCGAATTGCGGAGAATTTCGTCGTTACGGGCGGCAAAGATATGACCGTAGGGGTAATCTATGGGGCCTGGGAGAAATTGATACAAAATAGACTCAATGAAGCAGAGAGTTTCATCCAGCATTCGATAGAAGCGTCTTCAGACAAAACCCTATTACTTGCAACCTTGAACGGCCTTGTGAATTCGAGCGGTGAGCTTGCTTTCGTAACCTCATTGCCTCTCGTTGATAATGATAATGCTGATGTTAAACGTGCAGCCATTCTCGCGATCTCAAACATAAAATTGTCTCAGCAACAGGCGCGACTCTGGATGAACAGACTCATGGCATTGGAAGTAGACCCGAATTTTAGTGAGAAGGATTTACTTGCTCATGCTTTTTTACGCTTATGCCGTCGCAAATATGAAAGCCTAGCTAACAAGCATCAAACTAAAATTCTACATGTTTTGCATTTGGATCAACCCGAAGTTCGTTATCGTTTATATGAAGAGCTATGGCGGCATGAAGCACATTACTCTGATTGGGTGATATTTGAAGTTATTACAACAATGTCGGAAATCACTACTGATGAATTGGGGTGTTTGGATCGCATTGGGATGTGGTTAGGAAAGAAAAAAATTAGGCGCGAGTTCCACAAGGTAAGGGCTGCTATCTTCATGCTTGCGAACAGCGAATTTAAGTTGCGTCATAAAGAACTCTCATGGTTTCGTAGCCAACTATTAGCTGACTACCAGTCTGAGTTAGCAGAACTATTAGTTCTCCTACTTTTAAATTCCGATACTAATGTATCGCGTCAATCACTTGATTTGGTGGATCGACTCGATAATTCCCTGCTGAGATTTCCTGACACTTCACTTCTCAATGACAAAACTGCGCGTTCGGTGTTGCTCTCGAAGGCCATGGGGCACAGCATGTTTGAACGTGGACTAGTATTGTCCGTAGCATGTGCAGTATTTAACAGGGCCGTTGATGATGACGAGTTAACGCAACTAATTTCAGATTTTACAGGGTTTTGGCTTAGAAATTTCCCGGGGGATTACGACTTAATGCTACAAGCAGGTAAAGATAAGCATTTGTCTAAAACAGCAGAAAAAGCTCTGCGCAGACATGCAAAACCATTTGTAGACCGACTATCAAACCTAAAGTCACAAAAAGCTTTTGCCGTCGAAGTTGAACAACGCCTAGTCCAGATGTCTTTACGACTAGAAGAAGCAAGGCAAGTTCGCCAAGGTGCTAATGACGCTTCAGTCTTTGCCGACCTCTTTACCACAAAGAACATACTTCACGGCTCTGAAACTGTGTTCTCGGTATTCAGAGGGGATGACGAAAACCCACAGCGACAAGTTACCCCGATGAGTTCTATCTCTCATTCATTAACCGTTCCCATGATGTCGGTCCTCTGTCCAACCTACTATCAGTATCAACGTCTCACTCTGTTAGGGAGGACGGTCTAGAGCAATGAAACAGTTGATGCGCGAATACATTGCTTCTCTGGGTGAGAGAGCAGACTTAGAAAAGCTTTTACCTGATATTTTAAGCGAAATCGGCATGAAGGTAATTTCGCGCCCTGGGCGCGGAACTCGGCAATATGGTGTTGATGTACTGGCAACGGGTTTAGATCCAAATGATAAAACTAAGAAACTCACATATCTGATTACAATCAAGTCTGGTGATATTGGACGATCTGATTGGGATTCAGGGCCACAAGCCGTAAGGCAGTCAATTAATGATATAGTGGATGTATATATCCCAACTCATCTCCCGCCCGGTCTGAGGAATACCAATAAGATCATTGTCGTATGCTGCGGGGGTCATGTTCAAGAAGCTGTTCGGCAGAATTTGTCTGGCCTAACAGCAAATATCGAAAGTCAGCACCAAGATGTTAGTTTTCAGGAATGGAATGGCGATCATTTAGCTGATATCGTTATGTCTGGCGTTTTAAGGGAAAGCGTTTTCTCGAATGAGATGCGGTCACAATTAAGAAAAGCGATTGCATTTGTTGACGAAGCTGAGGTCTGCGAACGACACATGGAAAACTTGTGTCGCGCTCTCAGCAATAAAAATCTAAGCAAGCGAAAAAATCAAATTACGGCATTAAGACAGATTAACTTGGCTTTATTCAGTATTTTTGTTTGGGCAAGAGATGCTGAAAATTTAGAAGGTGCTTACCGAGCTAGTGAAGTGGCTCTTCTATATGCATGGGATATTTCCCGAACTGCTCTGGGCGTGAAATCCAAATCAGCCAATACGGCAATAGCAGCCGCAGTATCAGTGGCAAATATGCATCTAAATATCTTAAGTCGTTTCGTTGAAACATATATAGTGCCTTCAGCTTATATTATCGACGGTCTTGCTTCTCAAATTCCAAGTGCCGCATCCGTTGATGTCAATCTTAAGATGTTTGACCTGTTAGGTCGCGTGGCAATATTGGGGCATTGGCGATTACAAGAGCAATATCGAAGGATGAAGGTTGGAGCCGATTATGGTTCTGAAGTGGAGATACAAGAAATCCGAGATATTGCTAATATCATCGATGCAATGATTAATAATAATCCGGTATTTTACTCGCCAGTGTCAGATTATCAAAATACGGAAATATCATTAGCGCTTTCCTTTTTAGCGGCTGCGGGCTGGGAAAACACAATAACCTCATGGTCTCAACAAATGTTTGCCGCCTGTAAGTTCGCGTATGAAACGGATGGGAACTACCCGATGGCAACCCCAGTGTACTCAGACCTTGCCAACCGCGTTCGCGGAGATAAAACACTGCGAGAAAAATTCACGAACGCTAATGTGCTTTATGCTGCATTGTTGGTTGAGTTTGGACGTCAGGGAAATGACATGAACCTCCAATCTCTTCAAAAGTTTTTGAAGGAAAGTTTACCCCATACTACGACACAATTCTGGTTTCCCAACATCGCGAGTGAGGAGCTTTTATGGACGAATTCTGACGTTCATGGCCGTGCAATGACTGAGATACCCGACGATGAATGCTCTGTCGATTTCATTACAAAGTTAAACAGCATACTTAAGCATGAGGATGGGTTTCAGAACCTATCCGCAGTTCAGGCGATGTTGTGGACAATACCGCTAGTTGCCTTCCGTCGATACAAATTGCCTGTTCCTATTTCATTTCAAACTTTGTTGTCCGGAATACTAAACGAACTTATGAAGGCTGATGCGAACTCCTCGGAAAATTGAAAAAACGATAAGATAAAAGTAGCTATAATACTTCTTGTCTCTATTTTTCTCTATAATACTTCTTGTCTCTATTTTTCTAATGTCCGCAATGAGGATAATCCCCCCGAAATCACACCCCTCCACAATCCTCTCACGCGAAGGGCCTTCGCAAAGGTTAAGAATGTGTTAAGGGTGGGATATGACCTATCGTACCCTCCTGACCTCCGCCGCCGCTATTTCCTTTCTTATCGGGGGGATTGGCGTTGCTTTTGATTCGTTTGCCCATGACGGCCCGCATGATAATTATGAGGATTTTACCCTGATTCATGCCGGAGAGGTTCTGGCCGTTCCCGGTGAAGACCCTATTTCTGACGCGACCATTATCATCCATGACGGGAAAATTGTCGGTGTGGAAGAAGGCTTTCTTGAAGATGACGCGGCGACCATTCTCGATAAGAAAGAGATGTTCTTTCTGCCCGGCCTGATCGACAGCCACGTTCACCTTCGTAGTGAATGGTCTCCGACGTCGCGCTGGGAACCGGTTCTGATGGAATCCGGCGATAGCGCGTTTCAGGCGGCCAAAAATGCCAAGACCACATTGATGGCGGGTTTTACCGCCGTTCAGGACGTAGGCGGCCCCCCGGAAATTTTTGCGCTGAAACGCGCCATTAATGACGGCACGGTTCCCGGCCCGCATATTCAGGCCGCCGGGTCTTCGATTTCCGTCACGGGCGGACATGGCGACGCCCATGGGTTCAAAGATGATTTGCTGCATTTTTTCGCGTCCGAGACGATTTGCGACGGCCCGGCAGATTGCCGGCGCGCCACACGTCAGGCGGTCAAGAACGGGGCGGATGTTATCAAGATCACGGCGACAGGCGGGGTGTTGTCCAACACCAATGCCGGGACGGGTCAGCAGTTTTTCAATGACGAGCTGGACTCCATTGTCGAAGCCGCCACCAAAATGGGCCGCAAGGTCACCGCGCATGCCCATGGCAAAGAAGGCATTGAGAGCGCCTTGAAAGCCGGGGTGAAGTCCATCGAACATGGAACGTATTTGGACGCCGGGACAGCCGCGCTTTTCAAACAATATGACGCGACCCTCGTGCCGACTATCCTCGCCGGGATGACGGTCGTCGATTGGGCGGAAAATACCGATTGGCTACCTCCGAACTCGGCCGAGAAAGCCTTGCAGGTCGGCCCGCAAATGCTGGATATGGCGCGCATTGCCTATGAAAACGGCGTCAATATTGCCTTTGGCACGGATACCGGCGTGTCCAAACACGGCGAAAATGCCAAAGAGTTTCAATATCTGATGCAGGCGGGCATGAGCGCGCAGGAAGCCATCGCCTCTGCCACCACGGTTGCGGCCAAACATATCGGACTGGAGGACGTTATCGGGTCTCTGGAAGAAGGCAAATATGCCGACCTTATTGGGGTGGACGGTAGTCCCCTCGAAGATATCGAAGAATTAATGGATGTCGATTTCGTTATGAAAGGCGGCGTGATTTACAAGAATGAGGAGTAGTGGGTAAGTTCTATACAATAGAAATGAAACGCTGAATGAGATGACGGCATAAACCTCGCCTCTTTGTCATTACGACAGGGAAAAAGATAAACACCCCCATTGTCATCCCGGCCCCCGCGCCGGGATCATTGCAGACTGCCTCGGATGCTAAAATCGCAGATAAACTCCAATCTCAGCTTCTGAGAATAGCGGAAAAGACCCCGGCGCGGGGGCCGGGGTGACAAAGGAATAGTTTTGGCTCAGAATCTAACTGTCCTGACCGAATTTCGGCGGCGCGGCTCTTCTGAGTGTGCTAGATCAATCCCATGACGCAGCCCCTTACAGATGACAAACGCTACGCCGCTTTGCGGGATAAAGAAGCGGCAAAGGGTCTGCGCTTTTATCTCGGCGTCACCTCGACAGGCATTTTCTGCCGTCCGGGATGTCCGGCGCGCTTGCCGCTGCGGAAAAACTGCCTGTTTTTTGAGACGGTTCAAGACGCGCTGCTGGCCGGGTTTCGGCCCTGCAAACGCTGCCACCCGCTTGGCGGGCAACATCAAATGCTCGAAGTCCTGATGGCGGATATCCTCGCTGATCCCTCAAGGGATTGGTCGGAAGCCGCTCTGCAAGACCAAGGCTATTCCCCCAAAACCTTACGGCGGACCTTCAAAGATCATACGGGCTTTAGCCTCAGCGATTTTGTGCGTTGGGTTCGGTTAGGACGCGGGGCAAAATCCCTGCAAAAAGGAGACAGTGTGATAAACGCCCAACTGGACGCGGGCTTTGACAGCCCTTCAGGATTTCGCGCCGCCTATGCGGGCCTGTTCGGTAGCGCCCCTGCCAAAACAAAATTTTCAGACCACGCGCCGCTGTCCATCGCGTGGCATGAAACGCCTCTCGGACGAATGGTGAGCATCGCGGATGAAACCGCTCTCTATATGCTCGAATTTACCAATCGGGTCAAAATGATCGGGCAAGTGAAGCGCTTATATCGCCTTCATCGACGCCCGATTGAAGCGGGGCGAACCGCCATTTCCGGACAAATCGAAGCGGAGCTGACATCCTATTTCAAGGGGGATTTAACCGACTTCCGAACGCCACTGACTTTGACCGGCACGGCGTTTCAGAAACAGACCTGGGCGCAATTACAAAAAATTCCCTATGGCGAAACGCGGAGCTATGCGGATTTGGCGGTTGCCGTTGGAAATGACAAAGCCGTCCGCGCTGTGGCGGGGTCAAATGCCAAGAACGGGCTCGCCCTGATTGTGCCGTGCCACCGCGTGATTGCCAAAGATGGCGGGCTTGGCGGCTATGCCGGAGGGCTGGACCGCAAGCGGGCTTTACTGGCGCTCGAAGGCGTCGAGATTAAAGCGCAAATGTAAGCTGCGCCGTCAGGTTCTGATTAACGCTCGTCGCAATGGACGCCCGGGTCAACACCGCCCCGTTTTTCACGATGACATCATTGAGCAGACCGTAAAGCGCCTGTGTGTCCTGCGTTTCAATCCAGACGGTCAGGCTTTCCCGTCCGTCAGGCTGAACGCGGGAGGGGTTAATCCCCCGGGCGCGAGCGGTTTCGATAAAGACGGCCTGGCTGAAGGGGCGCGTCACAGCGGCCCGGCCGCCGGAGGAGAGAGTCGGAAGGGTGCGCGCGACCGTCGTTTCGGTTCACCGAGTCTCATTTCATGTAGGAGCATACCAAAACTGCTCAAAATCGCACGTGTTGTTTCAAATTCTCAATAGGAGATAGGTGAGCAGCGCGTAATGCTCTGAGCCGACATGTCTAAAGGACAAGC